>NZ_VFUS01000007.1:0-381507 GCF_006441005.1 Mesorhizobium sp. B2-5-3 | reverse complement strand
GTGTAGTCGAAGGTGGTCTGCTGGAGCTGCGGCAATATCTGCGTGGTGCTGAACAGCACCGCGCCGACCGCCATCATCACCAGGAAAGATGTGCCGAACTGGCGGGTGAAAACCAGCCGCATGTCGACGATCGGATCGCGATGGCGAAACTCCCAGGGGATCAGGAAAAGGAACGAGACGGCCGAGATCACGGCGAACGTCGTGATGAAGCCCGACGCAAACCAGTCGTTGCGCTGGCCCTCGTCAAGGAAGATCTCAAGGGATCCGAGCGCCAGCACGACGAAGATGAAGCCGACCCAGTCGATCTTGAGGCCATCCTTCAGCCTCTCTTGGCGCTCGCGCTCCAGCACGTCTGGTTCGACCAGCAGCCATTGCACAAGGGCCAACGACATGATGCCGAAGGGCACGTTGATGAAGAAGATCCAGTGCCAGGAGAAATGGTCGGTCAGCCAGCCGCCGATGGTCGGCCCGACCGTCGGTGCAACGATGACGGCGATGCCGTAGAGCGCGAAGGCCTGCGAGCGTTTTTCGGGCGGGAAAGTATCGGCGAGGATCGACTGCTCGCTGGGTGCCATCCCACCGCCGCCCAGTCCCTGAAGGATGCGAAACAGGATCAGCATTTCCAGGTTCGGCGCGAGGCCGCAGAGCAGCGACGCGAGCGTGAAGGTAGCCACGCAGATCATGTAGTAGCGTTTGCGGCCGATCACGCCGGCGAGCCAGCCGCTGATCGGGATGATGACGGAATTGGCGACCAGATAGGTGGTGATGATCCAGGTGCTTTCGTCCATTCCGGCCGCGAGGCTGCCGGCTATGTTGCGCAGCGCCACATTGGCAATGGACGTATCGAGCACCAGCATGAAGGTGGCGATGGAGACGACGATGGCGATAAGCCAGGGATTGCGCCCGCCCGCGGCGGACCGGCTTTCGCCGGCTTGCGCGGTCGCCTGGCCGGTCATCGCACCTTGACCGTCGGCACGACGGACATGCCGGGCCCGAGCAGCAGGCCGGTCTTCTTGTCGAAGACGATCTTCACGGGCACGCGCTGCACCACCTTGACGAAATTGCCGGTCGCGTTCTCCGCGGGCAGCAGGCTGAAAGCGGTTCCGCTGCCGGCCTGGATGCTGTCGACGTGGCCCCTGAAGGTCTGCTCCGGGTAGGCGTCGATATCGATCTCGACGGGCTGGCCAGGCCGCATAAGGTCGAGTTGTGTTTCCTTGAAGTTGGCCTTCACCCACACGTCCTCGGGCACGAACATCATCAGCACTTGCCCCGGTTGGGCATATGCGCCCACGGCGGCGGATATGTTCGTCGCCCGTCCGGCCACCGGAGCGGTGATCGAGGTGCGGGAAAGCGCGGTGCGGGCCTGCTCTTCGCTGGCATGGGCCTGGTCGAGTTTTGCCGCCACGCTTTTGCGCTGGGCCTCGAGGACGGCGACTTGTCTCTGGGCCGCCACGACGTTCGCCTGCGAGCTGTCGAGCGTCGCCTGGGCCTGGCGAAGCGTCGAGGCAGCCTGTTGCGCCTGCTGCAGCGTTCCGGTTCCCTTGGCAAGCAATTCGCTGTTGCGCTGATTTTCGGCTTTCGCGAAATCAAGCGCTGCCCGGCCTTGCGACACCTGCTTCTGGGCTTGGTCCACCTTGGCCTGCTGCGCTTCGATCTGGGCTGCGATGTCAGCGGTTTCGGCGTCGGCCTGCGCCACCTGCGCCTGAACCTGCTTGAGGGATGCCTGATAATCCCTGTCATCGATGCGCAGCAGGACATCGCCGGCCTTTACGCTCTGATTGTCGGTCACCGCCACATCGGTGATGCGGCCGGCGATTTCGGCACCTATGGTTACGGTACGGGCGTCGATGAAGGCATCGTCGGTCCATTCATACTGTCGCGCCTGGAGCCACCAGATTATCGCTGCGGCCGATGCCAGCAGCAGAACAAGGATGACCGCCGCGGTGACGTAGGGGTGCCGCCTGAGCGAGCCGAACAGGCCCTCTTTGTTCCCGGCGGAAGCATCGAGGTCCTGTTTCGGTTGTGGGCGCGACGAGGCGCGCTTCGGTCGTGCATCGGGGCGACGTTTTGTTTGAGGTCTTTCGTCGACCGGTGCGACGTCTGGAGAGTTCGTGTCCACGTTAGCGGTCCGCGGTAGGGTTGGTGCGGCAAAAGCCGCGTACTGGAAGGACGTAAATCAACGGACCCGCGTCCGAAAAAGTTCCTGTCAGATTGAGGGTTTGTGGCCGGCCGCGCTAGGCGAAGTGCAGCAGCATCATCACCAGCACGATGCCGACAAGTCCCGCAATGAAGATGATACGGCGCGTTCGCGTTCGCAGGATAATCTCGCCTTGCCGCGCATCCTCTGCGGAAAAAACAGGCCCCTCCTTGTCGGGATCGTTGCTCATGAGCTGCTCCTTCCGACGAATTTGGAGTGTCTCAGGCAGCTAAACCTGCTCATCCCGGCAAGGTTCCCCAGAAATCACGGGGGCTGACGGCCGGGGTCACGCTTTGCCAGCCGACAAGCGCAAGCCAGTCCGGGCCACGCCGGGCGCGCCATCAGTCGGCCGGCAACGCATAGGCGATCACGTCGTCGCCGACCTTCGTCTCCATGAAATGATGACCGCCGGGCGCGATGACGACATATTGCCGGCCGCCGACCTCATAGGTCATCGGGGTGGTCTGGCCGCCAGCGGGCAGATCCGTCTGCCAGACCACCTTGCCGGTCTTGATGTCGATGGCGCGCAGCTTGTCGTCCGTCGCCGCTGCGATGAAGATCAGGCCGCCGGCGGTCACGAGCGGCCCGCCATTGTTTGGCGTGCCGATATCCAGCGGCAGCATGGACGGGATGCGCCAGGGGCCATTCTCGACCGCCTCGCCGAGCGGCTTGTCCCAGAGCGTCTTGCCTGTCTTCAACTCGATGGCACGGATATGGCCGTAAGGCGGCTCGGAACAAAGCAGCCCCGTCGAGAGGCGCCAGCCCGCGTTGACGGCAATGGCGTACGGCGAACCCATCTGCGGGTCACCCATGTCCTTGGCCCTTTTCGAAGCGCCGCCCTGTTCGATCGACCTGAAGCCTATCTGGTCCGCCTTTTGGCGCGGTATCAACTGATCATAGTTGGGCATGTCGTTGTAATTGGCGACCAGGATGCCGGCGTCGGTGTCGACGGCAACGCTTCCCCAGTCGGAGCCGCCATTGTAGCCGGGATATTCGATGAAAGGCTTGTCCACCGTGGGGGGCGTATATTCGCCCTGGTAGGAAGCCTGCCGGAACTGGATGCGGCAGTAGAGCTGGTCGAGCGGACTCATGCCCCACATATCCTTCTCGGTCAGCACAGGCTGGTCGAGATGGGCATAGCCGGAATAAGGCTGCGTCCTGGACAATTTCTCTGGTTCGACGCCGCCCGACGGCACCGGCCGTTCTTCGACCGGGAACAGCGATTTTCCGGTCTTGCGGTCGAGCACGTAGATCTGGCCCTGCTTGCTGGGCACGATAATTGCGGGAACCTTTCCATTAACTGACGGAAAATCGACGAGCGTCGGCTGCGAACCGAGGTCATAGTCCCAAAGGTCATGATGAACGGTCTGAAAATGCCAGACCGGCTTGCCCGTCGTGACATCGATGGCGACGATTGAGGAATTGTATTGGTTTTCGAAGTCCTTGCGATCGACGCCGTAATAGTCGACGGCGGCGTTGCCGAGCGGCAGGAAGACATAGCCGAGCTGCGGATCGGCGGCGGCCACGGTCCACATGTTCGGCGTGCCGCGCGTGTAGGTATCGCCCTGGGGCGGTGCGCCCGTGCGGTCCGGATGGCCCATGTCCCAAGCCCAGACCAGTCTCCCCGACATCACGTCATAGCCGCGCACGACGCCTGACGGCGCATCCTCGGCCTGGCCGTCCTGCACCTGGGCGCCAAGCACGGCAATGCCGCGCACGACGGTCGGAGGCGCCGTCACCGAATACCAGCCGGGCACGGTCTTGCCGAGCCCCTGGGTGAGATCGACAACGCCCTGCTGGCCGAAATCGCCACATGCCTTCCCGGTCCTGGCGTCGATGGCAATCAGCCTTGCATCGAGCGTGCCCCACAGGATGCGTGTTGCGCATGGTCGATCGGCGCTTGCGCCTGGAACGGCGTAGTAGGCGACGCCCCGGCAACTGGCGCCGTATGGGATGGCGGCGTCGGATACCTTCGGATCATAGCGCCACTCCTCCTTGCCGGTTGCCGCGTTGGCCGAGATGACGATGCCCTTGGCCGAACATGCAAACAGGTGCCCGTCCACTTCGAGGGGGGTGTTTTCCGGGGAGTATTTGTCGGTCGCCGCCTTGCTTGGCATATCGCCCGTGTGGAAATCCCAAACTTTGGTCAGCTTCGCGACGTTGTCGGCGGTGATCTGTTTGAGGGGAGAATAGCGGGTGGCAAGTTCCGAGCCGCCATAGACGGGCCAATTCGGTCCAGCCTGGTGTATCGCGACATTGGGCTGAGGGCTGACCGGAGACTGACCAGATGCGCTTCCTGCGGCGGGTGGCGTGACCGGGGCAACCGGGGATGCCTCCTGGGATTGTGCCGAGGGCGTGAAATGCTGAAGCCCGATCGCGCAGCCGACAATGAAAAGGGCAGCGGATGCGGCCGCGCAGCCGCGGTCGCGAACCCGTTTCGCGTGCCCGGCGCGAAAGGCAGGCAAGGTCAACAGAACGAAGATCAGGATGACCGTCGGCGCGAGCACCCGGGGCATCAACCCCCAGCCGTCCATGCCAACTTCCCAATAAGCCCAGGCGAGCGTCGCGATCCAGGTCAGGACGTAGAGCCAGACTCCGGCGGCATTGCCGCTCAAAAGCAAAACACCCGCCGCCAGGAGAGCCACTCCGGTGGGCAAATAGTACCAGGAGCCGCCCAGCGCGACGAGCCAGGCGCCGCCTGCGCCGATCAGCAGACCAAGTATTGCCAGCAGCACACCCACGAACATAGTCCACCAGAAGGCGACGCCGGAGCGACGCCTGTCCGCGAGATTCGGATTGGCAGAAGTCATGACAGCATTTCCATTACGACAGGCTCATGATTGTTTCGAACGCTGGCCGTCCCGCATGGTTGCGATCGGCCGCGGTTTTCGAGGGTGCTCCCAACTCACCATTTTGTGAGCATTCCGCGCCGACGGAACCTTTGTCGCTTTGCCGCCGTTAGGCGCTCGATCCAAAAGCTTGTTCCAAGCGAAAAATCGGCGAGGATGCCGCAGGTCTTTTCCAGCAACGCCAATGGGATTGCCCGCTTCTTTCTGTGGGGTGTTTGCTGTTTCGCGCTTCTGGCGGCCGTCGGCGGCACGGCGTTTTTGCGTTCAGGGTTCGTTACCGGCGTGGGGCAACCGGTGGCCCAGGCCGTTCCGTTCAGCCACAAGCATCATGTCGGCGATATCGGACTGGACTGTCGTTATTGCCACAACGGGGTCGAGACATCAGCCTCGGCGGGGCTGCCGGCGACAGAAGTGTGCATGACCTGTCATTCGCAGCTCTTCACCAATGCCGAGATGTTGGCGCCGGTGCGCGCAAGTCTCGCCTCGGGACAGCCGCTGCAATGGCAGCGGGTCAATTCGGTGCCGGATTTCGTTTACTTCAACCACTCCATCCATATCGCCAAGGGCATCGCCTGCGAGACCTGCCATGGCGCGGTCGACGAGATGCCGCTGACGCGACGGGCGCATTCATTGTCGATGGAATGGTGCCTTGGCTGCCACCGCGACCCCGGTCCCAACCTTCGCCCGCCGCAAGCCGTTTTCCTGATGCACTGGAAGCCGCCTAACGACATCGAGCAGATCCGGCGTTCCCTGATCAGCGTGCTCGACATTCATCCCGAGACCATGACGGATTGCTATGTCTGCCACCGTTGACCGAAATCCGGCTTTCGATCTTGCGGCATTGCGGCTCGCCGCGGCGGGGCGCGAGCCATGGCGAAGCATGGGCGAACTGGCTGACACGGCGGAGTTCCAGCGCTTTGTGGAGGCGGAATTCCCCGCGATGGCCGATCGCCTTCAGCCTGGCTTCGACCGGCGCACCGTCCTGAAACTGATGGGTGCATCGCTGTCGCTGGCCGGGCTGGCCGCCTGCAGCGAGGCCGAGAGCATCGTGCCTTATGTCCGCCAGCCGGAGAACATCATTCCCGGCCGGCCGCTCTACTACGCGACAGCCCTCTCCAGCGACGGCTACGGCATCGGAGCCGTGATCGAGAGCCATGAGGGCCGGCCGACAAAGGTCGAGGGCAACCCGGATCATCCGGCATCGCGCGGCGCCACCGATGCCGTCATGCAGGCGGCGGTGTTGTCGCTGTTCGATCCCGAGCGATCTCGCACGCCGCTCAAGCTGGGCGAGCCCGCAAGTTACGATGAGTTCCTGAAAGATATCGCCGAACTGGCTGGTGGATTCCTCGCTTCAGGCGGGCAAGGGCTGGCATTGCTGCTCGAGGCGACGACATCGCCGACGACGAAGGCGCAGATCGCGGCGCTGAGGGTGCGCTATCCCAGACTTCGCGTCTTCCGCCACGATCCGCTTGCGGCCAATTCCGGTGAACAGGCAACGGGTACATTGTTCGGCAGGCCGTTGACGGCGATCTACCGTTTCGACCGCGCCGATGTGATCGTCAGCCTGGATGCCGATTTCCTGGGCGATGGTCCGGGGCGCCTGGCCTATGCTCGTGATTTCGCGCAGCGGCGGCGGGTGCGCAAATCTACGGACACGATGAGCCGCCTCTATGTCGTCGAGACGACTCCCACCATCACGGGTGCTGCCGCCGACCATCGCCGAGCTATCAGGCCAAGCGCCGTCGCAAGCGTTGCGGCGGCGATCAAGGCCGCCCTCGATGGCGACAATGCCGCGGCCGGCTTGTCGCCGCTCGGTCCGGAATGGACAAACGCGCTTGCCGACGATCTGCGCGGCGCCGGCCGCAATGCGCTTGTGGTGGCCGGAGCGCACCAGGCACCGTCCGTGCATGCCTTGGCCCTAGCGATGAATGCCAGGCTTGGTGCCCTTGGCAACACGCTGCAATTGATCGAGCCGCCTGATGCCATGCCGGTGGATGGCGATCTTGCAACGCTCTGCGGGGCCATCACGGATGGTTCGATCGACAAGACCGTCGTGCTCGGCGCCAATCCCTTGCACACGGCGCCATCGGACATCGATGCACGGAAGGCTTTTTCGAGCCTGAAGCTTCTTGTCCACTGGGGACTCTACCGCGATGAGACGGCGTTTCTGGCTCGCTGGCATATCCCAGCCGCGCACGAGTTGGAGAGCTGGAGCGATATCCGGGCCTATGACGGTACGGTTTCGATCGTGCAGCCGCTCATAGAGCCTCTGTTCGGTGGCAAGAGCCTGCATCAGTTGCTTGCCGCGCTGGGCGGTGAATTCGGCGCCAATGCGCAAGCACCGGTGCGCCGGACGTGGGCCGCCATGGACGAGGTGGCCTGGCGCAAGGCGCTGCGCGACGGCATCGTGCCGAACACTGCTGCTGGTCCCGCTGCCGTTTCGGCACCGCCGGATAGCGATGGCTCGGCACCCAATGCCGCCACCAAAGGGTTGGAGGTTCGGTTCGTCGCCGATCCCTGGCTTCGCGACGGCCGCCACGCCAATTCATCCTGGCTTCAGGAATTGCCCCGGCCGTTAAGCAAGCTCGTCTGGGGCAATGCGGCGCTGGTCTCGCCAGCCACCGCGCAGCGCCTGAGGCTCGAAAACGGGCAGGTGGTCAACCTGGCGCGGGACGGCAGGACGCTGGACGCACCCGTCTGGATCACGCCGGGACAGCCTGACGACACAGTGACGCTGTCGCTCGGTTTTGGACGCAAGGCCGGCTCGGTAGCGGCACTCGCAGGCGGCTACGATGCCTTCGCGATCCGGACCAGCGATGCGCCATGGTTTGCCGACGATGTCGTCCTGAGCCCGCGCGGCGGTTCGGCGCGTGTAGTCACGACCCAGCATCATCAAGCGATGGAGGGCAGGGCGATCATCCGCCATGCTTCGCTCGATGCGTTCAGGGCAAATCCCCATTTCGTGCGCGACCACGCGCCCCCAGCGCCCATGGAATCGCTCTACCCCGACTGGAGCTACGACCAGGAAGCCTGGGGCATGTCGATAGACCTGTCGGCCTGCATCGGCTGCATGGCCTGCGTGTCGGCCTGTCAGGCTGAGAACAACATCGCAACGGTGGGGCCGGACGAGGCGGCACTCGGACACGAAATGCACTGGCTGCGCGTCGACCGCTACTATGCGGGCGGGCTCGACGATCCGGACATGTTCTTCCAGCCAGTGCCGTGCATGCATTGCGAGAAGGCCCCCTGCGAGGTCGTCTGTCCGGTCAATGCGACCATCCATACGCATGACGGTCTGAACGCGCAGGTCTACAACCGCTGCATCGGCACGCGCTACTGTTCGCAGAACTGTCCCTACAAGGTGCGGCGGTTCAATTTCCTGGAGTACCAGGAGTTCGACAATGACAGCGCGGGACCGGAGCAGGCCGTCCACAATCCCGATGTCACCGTGCGTTCGCGCGGCGTTATGGAAAAATGCAGCTACTGCGTACAGCGCATTTCGCAAAAACGGATCCGCGCCCAGATCGAGAACCGGGAGATCGAGGACGGTGAGATCGTCACCGCCTGCCAGCAGGCGTGCCCGACAAAAGCTATCACCTTCGGCGATCTCAACAGGAAGGATTCGCAGGTCGTCCAGGAAAAGGCCTCGCCACACAATTACGCGCTGCTCGAAGAACTGAACACAAGACCGCGCACCACCTATCTGGGCAAGGTCAGCAACCCTAACGACAGGCTCGCCGCGACATCCGGCTCGGAGGGCGGCGATGGCTGACGTGGCCGCCCGCAGGACGAGCAAAGGCGTGACACCTGTGCTGCGCGGGCGTCACGATTTTCCAGAGATCAGCGGCCGTATCAGCGCGGTGGTCCTGCAAGGGAAGTTGCCGCGGTTCTTCTGGTCGGCGTTCTTCGTCTGCTTCGCCTTCGTATTGCTGTTCCTCTATTCCATCACCTACCTGGTCTCGGTCGGCGTTGGCGCCTATGGGGTCAACATTCCCGTGGTCTGGGGCACGATGATCTCGAGTTTCGTGTGGTGGATCGGCATTGGCCATGCCGGTACGCTGATCTCGGCGGTGCTGCTGCTGCTGCGCCAGCCCTGGCGCGCCTCGATCAACCGCTTCGCCGAGGCGATGACGCTGTTTGCCGTGGCGATGGCCGGCCTCTACCCTATCCTGCATCTTGGCCGGCCGTGGTTCTTCTATTGGCTCCTGCCCCTGCCCAACACCCACATGCATTGGCCACAATGGCGCAGCCCGCTGGTCTGGGACTTCGCCGCAATTTCCACCTACGCCACCGTCTCGCTGCTGTTCTGGTACACGGGATTGCTGCCTGATCTCGGCGTGCTGCGCGACCGGGCGAAGTCGCGTGGCGGGCAACTTTTCTACGGCGTCCTCGCGCTTGGCTGGCGCGGCTCGGCCTATCATTGGGCGCGATACCGAACGGTCTATTTCCTGATGGCGGCACTCGCAACACCGCTGGTCGTTTCGGTTCATTCGATCGTCGCTCTCGATTTCACCTTCGCCATCACGCCGGGCTTCCATTCGACGATCTTTCCGCCCTATTTCGTCGCCGGCGCGCTCCTTTCCGGCTTCGCCATGGTGCTGACCATAGCCATTCCCTTGCGCTGGGCATTCGCTGTGGAAGACCTGATCACGCCGCGCCACATGGACAACGCCGCCAAACTGATGATCGCGGCCGGCATGGTCGTCATTTACGGCTATGCATCGGAAGCGTTCTTCTCCTGGTATTCGGGTGAGCCTTACGAGCGCGCGATGATGGTCCAGCGCGCCGTCGGCCCTTATGCGCCGCTGTTCTGGACCATGCTCTTCTGCAATTGCGCGGTGCTGCAACTGCTTTGGTTTCGCCGTGTGCGATCCAATATGCCGCTGCTGTTTTCGATCGCTCTGGTCATCAACATCGGCATGTGGCTCGAACGCTACATCATCGTGGTGACCGGCCCGAGCCGCGACTACCTGCCGTCGTCCTGGGGCGAGCAGTCGCTGACCTGGCTCGATTTCGGCATCCTGTTCGGATCGATCGGCACCTTCTTCGCGCTGGTCTTCCTGTTTATCCGCATCCTGCCGGCGATAACCATCTTCGAGGTCGAGGAACTGGCCGAGCAGAAAGGCGGCGCGGCATGAGCGTCCATGGCGTCATCGCGGCTTTCGCCGATCCGGATGCGCTGACCAGGGCGGCGCAAGCGATGCGCGACAAGGGCTACCGGCATATGGATGCGTTCTCGCCGTTCGAGGTGCATGGCCTGATAGACATATTGGGCATGCGAAAAACACGGTTGCCCTGGGTCATGCTGGCGGGTGGCGTCGCCGGCGGCGTGCTGGTCTATGCATTGATCCTTTATTCCGTCGAGGTCGACTATCCGGTCAATGTCGGCGGCCGGCCGCTGCATTCCTGGCCGCCGTTCACGGTCATCGCCTTCGAAGCCGCGATCCTGGCCAGCGTGTTTGCCGGCTTCTTCGGCATGCTGGCCGAGAACCGGCTGCCGCAATATTATCACCCCGTCTTCAACGCCGAGAGCTTCACCTACGCGAGCGGCGGCAAGTTCTACCTGCTGATCGAGGCCACCGACCCGAAATACCGCAAGGGCGTCACCAAGGGGCAACTGACACGGCTTGGCGCCGAGACGGTCGAAGAGGTGGCGATATGAACCCGCGGCTGCTTTTGCCGGTTTGCCTGCTCCTCGGCGCCTGCAAGCAGGACATGGCCGACCAGCCTCGCTACGATCCGCTCGAAAACAGCAGAGAGTTCGCCGACGGCATGTCGGCAAGGACACCGGTCGAAGGCACGGTGACGCGTGACGCCGACCTGGCGGCGACGCCGGACAAATTCCCGTACCCGATCACCATGGCACTGCTTCAGCGTGGGCAGCAGCGCTTCGACATATTCTGCTCTCCCTGCCACGGCCGCACCGGCGACGGGCACGGGATGGTGGTCAGGCGTGGTTTCCCGCCGCCTCCGACCTACCATCAAGATGCGCTGCGCAAGGCGCCGGACCGGCATTTCTACGACGTCATCACCGACGGTTACGGTGCAATGTATCCCTATGCCGCGCGTGTCGAGCCGCGGGACCGCTGGGCGATCGTGGCCTATATCCGGGCGCTGCAATATTCGCGTCATGCTGCGGCCGGCACGCTGCCCGAATCTCTTCGCGCGAAACTCGATGCCGAGGCGGCACGATGAAGCGCGCCGCCCGGCTCGACGGCCATCTCGTCCTGCTGCTCGCAGCGGCCGCCGCGGGGCTCTGTCTGTGCGCGGCCGGGCTGCTCGTCGCCGCGCGCGCGACACTGGCCGGCTGGCTGACGATGGCGGTGTTCCTGCTCGGATTGCCGCTCGGCGCAATGACCCTGGTCATGGTGCACGGGCTGACCGGCGGGCGCTGGGGCGACGCGTTGCGGCCGCCGCTGCGCGCGGCCGTCGCGACCTTGCCTGTCGCGCTGCTGTTGATGCTGCCGGTGCTTGCGCGGCTCGATCTGGTCTTTCCCTGGGCAGGGGCCGACCCGGCGCTGACGGAAGCGGTGCGCCAGAAAATGACCTATCTCAACGTGCCATTCTTCGTCGTTCGTTTCATCGTCTATGCTGTCGTCTGGCTGGCGCTGGCCTGGCTTGTACTTGGCTGGACGGCGCCCGGTTCGGCCGCAAGCAGGACCGGCGGCGGCTACGCCATCGGGCTCGTCGCGCACGGCTTTGCCGTGACGGTGTTTGCCATCGATTGGATGATGTCGATAGAGCCGGATTTTTCCTCCACCATCTATGCGATGCTCGAAGCGGCGGCCGAGGTCGTCGGCGTGTGCGGGCTGGCGCTGGCGGTGCTCTCGGCCGGCCGTGCGATCGAGTCGGCGCCGGGTGGCGAGGAGGACGTGGCGCTCGGCGAAGACCTCGCCAACATGATGTTCGGCTTCATGCTCATCTGGGCCTATCTGGCATTCATGCAGTGGCTGGTCGTCTGGGGCGGCGACCTGCCCGACGAAATCCATTGGTATGTCATCCGTGGTCGAAATGGCTGGCAGTATCTGCTTTGGCTGCTGATCGCGCTGCAATTTGCCTTGCCCTTCGCCGGTTTCCTGAACCGCTCCGTCAAGCGCAGCCGCGTTGGCCTGATAGGGCTCGGCGCGTTCCTGCTGGCCGGACATTTCGCCGATGTCGCCTGGCGCGTCCGGCCGGCTTTGTCCGCCCTCGGTGCAGGAGTGTCGTGGCCGGACCTCGCGGCAATGGTCGGCGCGGGCGGCATCTGGTTCGGGTGCTTCGTCTATATCTGGACCAGGCCTGATCGCATCGTCGTCTGGCGCGGGAGGCTGGCCCGTGGCTAAGGTCGTGCGTCATCCCGAAACACGCGATGTCTGGCCGAGGGCGCTCGTGCTCATTGGCCTCGGCCTGCTTGTCTTCCTGGCGCTCGCCGCGCTTGGGCTGAGACTGATTTTCGATACGGCCCCGTTCTGGCCACTTGCGGGCACGCAGATGAACGGCAGCGCCGCAGGTCCCGCCTTGCAGGATTTCCCCGGGGCCGATCTTGCCGCGTTCCGTCAGCAGGAAGATCGTGAACTCGGCATGCTTGCATGGGTAGACCGCAATGGTGGCATCGCGCGCATTCCGATCGACGACGCCATGAAGCTGATCGCCGCGCAGGGACTGCCAGAGGCGGTAACGCCCGCTGCGGCCGGTGAGGACTGCGCCTTGCTCGAAGGCCAGGTTCCGCGCGCGCCGCAGGCCGGCATTTGCCGCGCCCGAGCGGACGCGGCGCAGCCAAACGCCGGGGCGCCGCAGCAGGGCCAGGCCGCACCGGCCATGGGGGCGAGGCCATGAGGCGTTTGGTCCTGCCGCTCGTGCTCCTGGCTGCAATGACCGCCAGCGTGCGCGCGCGGCCGGTTTTCGAACCGCAGATCGGCGCGCAGGTCAGCCTCGACACAGTCTTCCGCGAGGCTTCGGGCGGACGGCAGACGCTTTCCGGCATTCTCGGCGGGCGGCCGGCGCTGCTCATCTTCGGTTACGACAAATGCCCCAACCTCTGCGGCGTGACCCAGCAGGCGGTTGCCTCGGATCTGAACAAGACCGGCCTCGATCCCGCGACCTACCACGCTCTCTTCGTCTCGATAGATGCTTCCGAGACCGTCGCGGATGCGGCGTCCATCCAAGCCGAAGTCGGGCGGTCCGCCGGTCAGGCAGGGTTGTCCGCGTGGCGCTTCTTGACCAGCGAGGATGGCGCTGGCGCCGCCCTTGCCGCGGAGGCCGGCATCACATTCGACCGGCGCGACCGGATCTCGCAATATGTCCACCCGATCGCGGTCATCGCGCTGACGCCGCAAGGCCGCATCGCGCAAGTACTTCCGGCGCTGAGTTTCGAGCCGCGCGATCTCAGGCTTGCCCTGGTCGAGGCGTCGGCCGGGCGGCTTGGATCCATCGCCGATCACGTCTTTCTGCTGTGTGCCGGCTTCGATGCATCAAAGGGCCAGTACACGCCAGCGGTCTGGGCAGTCGTGAAGGTGACTGGCATGGCGACGCTGCTTGGCCTTGGCGCCACCATCCTCGTTCTGTCGCGAAGGAGGCCGATTTGACGTTCGGCATCCCTTTTACGCCGCCGCAGGCCTCCTCGATTGCCGGCAGTGTCGACGCCCTGTTCTACGTGCTGCTTGCCTTCACCGTCGCGCTGGGCGTCTTCCTGACCAGCCTGGTCGTTTTCTACGCCGTCAAATATCGCGCCGGCTCCAAGGTGGAGCGAACGGGGGAGCGTGCGCGCAGCACGCCGCTCGAGGTGACCTGGACAGTCGCCAGCCTGCTGATCGCTTTCACCATCTTCGGATGGGGAGCCGTGCTGTTCCTGCGCCGCGAACACCCGCCCCTTGACGCACTCGAGATCGCCGGCCTTGGTAAGCAATGGATGTGGGAGTTCCGTCATCCTGGCGGCCAGCGTGAAATCAACGAACTGCATGTGCCGGTCGGCGAGGCGGTGATCGTGTCGCTGGCATCGCAGGACGTGATCCACTCATTCTTCGTACCTGCCTTCCGGGTCAAGCAGGACGCGGTGCCGGGGCGCACCACGCATGTCTGGTTCATCGCCAGCGAGCCCGGGCGGTATCATTTGTTCTGCGCGCAATATTGCGGCACCCAGCATTCGGAGATGGGCGGCTGGGTGACCGTGATGCCGCCGCAAGAATATGCGGCGTGGCTGGGCAAGCAGGGCCAGGGTGAAACGCTTGCGGCCGACGGCGAAAAACTCTTCCGCGCGCTCGGCTGCTCCGGCTGCCACGGCAATTCCACCAAGGTGAGGGCGCCGGATCTGGCTGGGGTCTTCGGACGGCCGGTGGCCCTGGACAATCAACAGACCGTCATTGCCGACGACCGCTATTTGCGCGATTCCATCCTCAATCCGAAGAAGGAGATCGCCGCCGGGTATGAACCCGTGATGCCGAGCTTTGACGGCCTTGTCGACGAGCAGGAGCTACAGATGCTGCTGGCGTATCTCAAATCCCTGTCGCCGCGAGCAACCAGGGAAAGCGGGGCGACCCAATGAGCAGGCAAGCCTTGGCGCCTTCGAGCTATCTGCATGGGGAGGCCGGACCTGCCGCCTGGCTCTTGACCACCGACCACAAGCGCGTCGCCTGGCTCTACCTGATGTCGCTGACGGCGTTCTTTTTTCTTGGCGGTGCTTTTGCCGTGATGATCCGGATCGAACTCGCGTCGCCTGCGGGCGATCTGGTGTCGGACGATGTCTATAACAGGCTGTTTTCCCTGCATGGCATCATCATGGTGTGGTTCTTCCTGGTGCCGTCGATCCCCGCGACGCTCGGCAATTTCCTGCTGCCGCTGATGATCGGCGCGCGCGATCTCGCTTTTCCGCGGCTCAATCTCGCCAGCTGGTACGTGTTCATCTTCGGCAGCGCCTTTGCCCTGGCCGCGGTGCTCGCCGGCGGTGTCGACACGGGTTGGACCTTCTACACGCCGCTCTCGACGCTCTATGCCAACGGCTTCGTTTCGATGGCCGCGCTGGGTGTCTTCATCGTCGGCTTCTCGACGATCATGACCGGCATCAACTTCATCGTCACCGTCCACACGTTACGCGCGCCGGGGCTGACCTGGTTCAGACTGCCGATCTTCGTCTGGACGATGTATGCGACCGCGCTGGTCATGGTGCTGGCGACACCGGTGCTGGCCGCCTCGCTGATCCTGATCGTGCTGGAGCGTGCCTTCGGTATCGGCATCTTCAATCCCGCTCTGGGCGGCGACCCGCTGCTGTTCCAGCATCTGTTCTGGTTCTACTCACATCCCGCGGTCTACATCATGATCCTGCCCGGCATGGGCGTGGTTTCCGAAGTGCTGCCCTGCTTCAGCAAGCGCCCGCTGTTCGGCTACAAGGCGGTGGCGATGTCTTCGATGGCGATTGCCGTGTTCGGCTTCCTGGTCTGGGGTCACCATATGTTCGTATCAGGCCAGTCGGCCTATGCCGGCATCGTGTTCTCGTTCCTGTCGTTCTGCGTCGCGATCCCCTCGGCGATAAAGGTGTTCAACTGGACGCTGACGCTGCGCAAGGGCGAAATCACTTTCGAGACGCCCATGCTTTATGCGCTGTTTTTCCTGGCGCTGTTCACTTTCGGGGGGCTGGCCGGCCTGTTCCTGGCCGCTCTCGCCGTCGACGTCCACGTTCATGACACCTATTTCGTCGTGGCGCATTTCCACTACATCATGGTCGGCGGCATGGTGACGGCCTACATGGCGGGGTTGCATTTCTGGTGGCCGAAGATCACCGGCCGCGTCTATTCCGAAACCTGGGGCCGTATCGCCGCGACCGTGACCTTCCTCGGCTTCAACCTGACTTTCTTCCCGCAATTCGTGCTCGGTTTTCTCGGCATGCCGCGGCGCTATCACACCTATCCGCCGGAGTTTCAGTTCTGGCACGTATTGTCCTCGGCCGGCGCGGTCGTTCTGGCCGTCGGCTATCTTATGCCGCTGCTCTATCTCGGCTGGTCGCTGTTTCGCGGGACGCGGGCGCCGGCCAACCCGTGGGGCGCGACCGGCCTTGAATGGCAGACGGCTTCGCCGCCGCCCCCGCATAATTTCGACACCATGCCCGTGGTCAGGCGGCCGGCCTATGATTATGCCATGAAAGGCCTGAGGCACGAGACGTTCAGCCCGCACAGGGACGAAGCCTCATGAGCGGGCCGACCGAAAGCATTGCCTTCGATACACGGGCCCGCGAGAAGGCGGCCGATGCGTTCGGCATGTGGATTTTCATCGGCTCCGAGGCGATGCTGTTCGGCGCGATCGTGCTGGTGTTCCTCTACGCCCGATTGAGCTATGGCGCGGCATTCGCCGCGGCGTCGCAACATCTGTCATTGCCGCTCGGCACGCTGAATACGGCGGTTCTGATCACCAGCAGCTTCGCGATGGCGCTTGCCCATATGTTCACGGCTGCCCGGCGTTGGCGGCCCGCCTTCTGGGCCTTGATGTCCACGAGCCTGCTTGGCTGCATCTTTCTGGTGATCAAGGCCGTCGAATACAGCAAGGAATTCAGCGAGGGCCTGGCGCCGGTGCTCGGCGCGTCGTTCCGCTTCGCAGGCCCAGATCCGGCCCATGCCGAATTCTTCTTCGCGCTCTATTTCGCCATGACATCGCTGCACGCGCTGCATCTGATAGGCGGCATCGCGGTGATTGCCGGCATGCTGTTGCTCTGGCCGAGGACCGCGCAGGCGAGCCGGGCGCGCCGCGTGCAGGCGATCGGACTCTACTGGCATTTCGTCGACATCGTCTGGGTGTTCCTGTTCCCGGTCCTCTATCTGATCAACCGGGCCTGATGACGATGAGCGACCTCGCCAAGCTCACATTCGCCTATCTCGCGCTGCTCGCCTTGCTGGCGCTTACCGTCGGCTCTTCGTTTGTCGACCTCGGTGGGTTCAATTCCGCGATCAACCTTGCCGCGGCGGCTGCCAAGACAGTGGTGATCGCGCTGCTGTTCATGCATCTGGCGGGCGAGGGCATCCTCCCCAGGCTCGCGGTCGCGGCGGTGGGCCTGTGGCTGGCCATTCTCTTTGGCCTGACCCTGATCGGGCAATAGCCTGCGGGGCCTAGTGTGGCGCGCGTCATCAACGGTCACGCGGATTGCCCAAGGCTGGATCGCGGCGCCTCGTGTAGCCGTCGACGCGCGGCAAGCCGTCGGCCATTTCGATGAATGGCAGGCGCATATCCCAATAGGCCTGTGCCTGTGGCGGAAACCGCTCCGGAGCGTCCATGAAGCCGATCGAGACATAGAGTTCGTCACGCAGGCCTTCGTCGGCGTAGAAGATCGAGGTACCGCAATCGGCGCAGAAGGAGCGGACGACCCCCTTCGTCTTCGAAAAGGTCTTCGGCTTCCCGGCGGTCAGCTCGACCTGGTGCGGACGATAGCCGATCCAGATGGTCATAGGTCCGCCGATCGCCCGCCGGCAATCGTCGTCATGGTCGAAGCAGGTCCAGAAGGGCTCTCCTTCCATCACCGCCGTGACGGCACCGCAGAAACAATGTCCGCGCTCGATGCGAGCCATGTTGCTGCCCGTTGTCAGAGACTGTCGGTCGTCAGGACGGCGCTTCCGCTGCGGTCGAGCATGAATTTTCTCCGAAGCTGTTGGGGGATCTGATCCTGCGGGGTCAACGCAGCGCCGCCAAATTGGTTTCCGGCCATAGGAGCGGCGGCGGATTCAAATCTGCGCTTCCGGCCTAGCCGCTGGAACCTGCCGGTCGAACCCAGGTTAATGACTGTGCCAAAGGAGGACCGGCCATGACTGGAAGCGAAAATCGCCGCGAGACTGGTGCCACCAAATATCCGGCCAGGAGCGACGGCGATCCCGCCGATTCATTCTCCCAGGACGCCGCAGGCAACAAGCCGCCGGCGTCCGGGCAAGGCCTGACGCGCCCTTCAGGCGAGGTGAATGAGAAAACGCATCAGTCCGAGGGGCAGAATCCATCCCGGCGGGCGCCCCCCGACCAGCCGCCCAGAAAAGGCGCCGGCTCAGCCACTTCTGAGCACTCAAAAGACGGCCAAGTGCCGCCCGGAGGCCGGGAGCCTGGTGCGTTCGACAAGAAATGAACGATTCACAATTGACAAGCCGGCGGTGCTTGTGGATTAGTGAGAACGTTCTCAGAGAACGTTCTCACCGCTGCGGCGGACTTACCTTTTGGGAGGAGGTATGGGTACCGACGAGATCCGGCTGGCTGTTCGCATCGCGAATATTGCAAAATCCTACGGACCCACAGTCGCACTCGATTCCGTCTCCATTGATCTGCGGCCAGGGGAAGTCCATGCGCTGTTGGGCGAGAACGGCGCCGGCAAATCGACGCTCGTGAAAATCCTCAGCGGCGTCGTGACGCCTGACGGCGGATCCATGTCGATCTTCGGCAAGCCTTATGCGCCGCGTGGCATCATCGATGCGCGGGCGCAGGGCGTGGCGACGGCCTTTCAGGAACTCAGCCTGCTGCCGAATCTCAGCATCGCCGAGAATCTCGTGCTGCCGAAAATGCCGAAGGGAAAGCTAGGTCTCGTCTCGCGCCGCACCGCCACGGCATCAGCTGGCAAGGTTCTTAACGACTACGCTCTCTCCCACTTTGATCCTGACACGCCCGTCGGCGTGCTTTCGCTTTCGGATCGTCAGCGGCTTGAGATCGTGCGCGCCTTCACCCATGCCTCGAAGCTCTTGATCCTCGATGAGCCGACGGCCGCGCTGGCGGACGTCGAATGGCTGTTTGAGCTCGTGCGCCGGCAGAAGAACCTGCAGACCGCCATCCTCTACATTTCCCACCGCCTCGGCGAGGTGCGCACCCTGTGTTCGCGCGCCACCATCCTGCGCAATGGCCGCAGCATCGGCACCGTCGAGTTGTCCGGCGCTTCGGACGCGAACATTTTCGAGATGATGGTCGGCCGAAGCGCGCGTGAGACGACCGCCTCGCAGCCTTTGGTCGCCGACACCGCGCCCGTCGCGCTCAGCGTTCGGGGCCTCTCCGGCGGCATTTTGCGCGACGTGTCGTTTGATGTCAGGCGAGGTGAGATCGTCGGCATCGCCGCGCTCGAGGGGCAGGGCCAGCGCGACCTGTTCAGGACGATGATCGGCCTCTCCAAGGCGAAAAGCGGCGGCATCGAGATCGACGGCGTGCCCGCCCAGATCGCTAGCCCGGGCGCCGCGCTCCATTTCGGCAACGGCCTTGCCTACCTGCCGGAGGACCGCAAGTCGGAAGGGATTTTCGCCGGCCTCAGCACCGCCAGCAACATGGTGTTGCCTATCATTTCGCGTATCGCGCAGGGTGGCGTCGTCTGGCCGGCCAGCGAGCGTCGCATTGCGAAAAAAACCGCTGAGGCGGTCGAACTGCAGGAGCGCTATCTGCAGTTCAAGATCGATGAGCTTTCCGGTGGCAACCAGCAGAAGGCGCTTCTGGCGCGCGTCATGATGACGGGTGCGCGCACTCTACTGCTTTTCGATCCGACGCGTGGAGTCGATGTCGGAACCAAGCAGTCGATCTACGAGGCGATCCGGAAGTTCGCTGCCGATGGCGGCTCGGTGCTCTTTTACTCGTCCGAACTGCCGGAACTCGTCCATCTCGCGCATCGCTGCATGGTGCTCTATGGCGGCCGCGTCTTCGCCGAATATCAGGGCGATGCCATCGATGAGCCGACTATCGTCGGCGCGCTGATCGGCCACGCTGCGGGCGCGGTGAATGGAGTGGCCGCATGACCGCGGTCCAGGCAAATCCCGCGCCCCGCCGCTCCGCGTTATGGAGGGCTGTCATCAGCGGCACCGGCATCGTGGCGATGATCTATGTCCTGCTTTATGCGCTCTACGCGTTCTGGCAACCGGATGCGCTTTCGGTCTACACCTTCACCGATCTCGTCAACAACTCGACGCCATTGGCGCTCGCGGCAGCGGGCGAGACGCTGGTCGTCATCAGCCGCGGCTTCGACTTGTCCGTCGCAGGCGTCGTCTCGCTGACCAATGTGCTGATGGCGGTCTATCCGTTCGATGGTCCGGGCGGTGCGCTGGCCAGCCTCCTGATGTGCTGTGCGATCGGCGGTGCCGTCGGGGCAATCAACGGCATTCTCGTGGCCAGGCTTGGGCTGCAGACCATCGCGGCGACGCTCGGCACGATGATCGTCTGCCAGGGGCTTGCGCTGGTTATCCTGGACGCGCCTGGCGGTATGGTTGCCGACTTCGTCACCTACACGCTGACCGACACCCTGTTCGGTATCATCCCGATCGCCGGGCTGTTTCTGGTTGCCACCATCGCGCTTTGGCTTGCCTTCCGGCGGACCAATACCGGGATCGGCCTCTATGCGATCGGCGCCGACGAGCAGTCGGCTCGCTTCTCCGGCGTGCCCGTCGCAGGGGTACGCATCACGGCCTTTGTCGGCGCCGGCATCCTCTACGGCGTCGCCGGCTTCATGCTGAGCGCCCAGACGGCGACAGGAAATCCGACAGCCGGCACGCCATTCCTGATGCTCACCTTTGCCGCGGTGGCGCTCGGCGGCACGCCGTTGAGCGGCGGCCGAGGCAGCCTCGTTGGCTCGATCCTCGGCGCCGGTACGCTGATGCTTTTGCAGAAGGTGCTTTTCTCGGGTGGGGTCTCGTCCTTCTACACCGGCATATTCCAAGGTTTCGTGCTGGTGCTTGCGATCGTGTTCGGCAGCGCCGTGGCGCGCCTGCTCAAGAAGGAAGAGATCCGGTGAACGCGCATAAGGACGTCGCAACGCGTTTCGAGGCCAATTCCGACCGGCGCGGCAGGCA
Source organism: Mesorhizobium sp. B2-5-3 (assembly GCF_006441005.1). NCBI lineage: Bacteria > Pseudomonadati > Pseudomonadota > Alphaproteobacteria > Hyphomicrobiales > Phyllobacteriaceae > Mesorhizobium > Mesorhizobium sp. B2-5-3. The sequence goes on along the minus strand of NZ_VFUS01000007.1, from coordinate 360,712 downwards.
AAGGCTCGACCGGGAGGTGGTGAATACGTTTGTGGTGTTTGGGCTGAGTGTCGTGCTTGTGGTGTGCTCGCGCTTCATCAGTCCGGCGCTGGGTTCCTGGGATCAGGTGCTGACGGTTCTTATCCTCGCGTCCTTCCTGATCGTTTTGTCGTTCGGGCAAGGGCTCGTCATCCTGATCGGCGGGCTCGACCTATCGGTCCCCGCCCTCATCACGCTCGGCGGCGTGTTGACGACGACTTGGATTGGTAGCGGCAACGCCGGCATCTGGTACATGCTGCCGGCCATTCTGGTCATTTGCGCGCTGGTCGGCACGATCAGCGGACTGGGAATTGTCTGGCTGAAGGTTCCTCCCTTCATCATGACCATGGCGACCTCGATCGTCGTGGCTTCGGTGGCGCTGGGCTATACCAGCGGGACGCCGCGCGGCGGTTCCCCGTCCGTCTTGCTATGGCTGATGAAGGAATGGTTCCTCGGCGTGCCGCTGGTCATCTACTTCACCGTCGTTTTCATCCTGTTCGGCTGGTTCTTGCAGAACTTCACTGCGCTCGGCCGCCGGCTCTACGCCCTTGGCACCAACAGGAACGCCGCCCTTATCGCCGGCGTCGCTGTCAATCGGCTCGAGCTCGCCCCCTATGCGATCAGTGCCACCTGCGCAGGGTTCGTCGGCATGATGCTGGTGGGCTATTCGAACGGGGCGACGCTGAGGATGGGTGACAGCTACATGCTGCCTTCCATCGCTGCCGTCGTGGTCGGCGGCTCCTCGATCCTCGGCGGCAGCGGAACTTTCATCGGGACGGTCGGCGGCGCAATTCTTCTGACGACGCTTGGCACCGTTATCTCCGCCATCGGCCTCAACGAAGGATGGCGCACCGTCATAGAGGGCGCAATCATTGTCGCCGCCCTGCTGGTGCTGCGCGGTGAATTCCTGGCCGATCTCGGAAATCGAATGCTGACGCGGAGGAAGTGACCATGCCTGTGCGTGAAATGCGTTTGTCCAATTGTGAGAACGTTCTCACAAGCTCTGGTCCGGCACCTGCAAGGGCCAAATTCCAACGGGAGGTTGATCGAAATGAGGCTGTTAAAAAGACTGGGACTGGCCGCGTCGCTGACGCTTGCCACCGCCATGGGCGTTGGGATGGTTGTCGACCATGCCCAAGCGCAGGACAAGAAGTTCAAGATATATCTGTCGCTGAGCTACAGCGGCAATTCGTGGCAGTCGGAGGCTGCGAACATCGTCAAGGCGTTGGCGCAGACGCCGCCCTACGACAAGACGGTGGAGCTGAAGGAAGTCATCTCGGGAACCGACCCCCAGGCTCAGATCTCGGCCTATGAAAGCATGATACAGGCTGGCGCCGACGGCATCATCAGCTTCCCGATCTCGTCGACGGCGCTGAACCGCACGGTCCATCGCGGCTGCCAGAAGGGCGTGCTCTTCTTCATGTACGACGCCACGGTGACCGAGCCTTGCGCCTACAATGTCAGCTATATCACCGCAGGCTTCGGCGAGAACACCGCCCAGGCCTTGGTCAATATCCTGGGAGGCAAGGGCAAGATCTTCCTGAGCCGTGGCGTCCCGGGCAACTCGGTGGATAAGCGCCACACCGACGGCGCGATGCACATTTTCAACCAGTATCCCGGCATCAAGGTCGTCGCGGAATACTACTCCTACTGGGATGACCGCACCACACAGCAGGAGACGGCCAAGGCTCTCGCTGCGCATCCCGATGTTGACGGCATCTGGGCTCAGGCAGGCGAATATGGCGCCGTTCAAGCGCTGCTCGACAAGGGCAACAAACTGGTTCCGATGACCGGCGAGAACTCGGACGGTTTTCGTCTCGGACTGGCAGACCCGAAGATGCAAGGCATGGGTCTCAAGGGTGTGTCCGCCGGTTCGCCGCCTGCTACGTCAGGCTATGCCTTCAAGCTGATGATGGAGATCCTGACCAAGAAGCGCGACCTGAAGCCGATGAACATCGAGTACCCGCTGCCTTGGGTGCCAGCGGATCAAGTAAAACCCTGCAAAGGCGATACCTTCGCCGACGGGTGCAATGTTTTCCCGTCCGACAAGGTCCCGAGTTCCTTCGTCACCGAGGTCTTCAATCCCGATTTGCTGCCGGAACTGTCGCTGCAGTCGGCGCTCGAGGGCAAGCCAACACCAGGAGCGACCATTCAGGCATTGCCCGCGGACGTGAAGCAGGCGCCCGATGCCCCTGGCATCAACTGCTCATCGTGCAAGGCTCCGGCCGACGAATACAAGCTCACCAAGATCGAGCCGACGGTAAAACCCTGACGATCAGCAATGCAACAGGTGGACGGCATCCTGCCGCCCACCTGACTCAACATAAGGATGAGAATATGCCGACTTTTCTGAAACGGGGCAGGGATCCCGAAGCTGTCGCCCAGAGCGATGCGGCCGTCCGGACGACCGTCGAGACGATCCTTGCCGACATAGAAAAGCGAGGCGATACCGCTGTCCGGGAGTTGTCGGAGCGTTTCGACAAATGGTCGCCGCCAAGCTTCCGGCTCAGCGACAGCGAGATCGAGCAGGCGATGTCCAAGGTGTCGGCAAGCGACATCGAGGATATTCGCTTCGCCCAGGCCCAGGTTCGCAATTTCGCCGAGAAGCAGCGCGCCTGCCTCCAGGACCTCGAAGTGGAAACGCTTCCCGGCGTTGTCCTCGGCCACAAGAACATTCCCGTGGAAACAGTCGGCTGCTACGTGCCGGGCGGGAAATACCCGATGGTCGCCTCCGCGCATATGAGCGTGGTGACGGCCAAGGTCGCCGGGGTGAAGAAGATCATCGCCTGCGCGCCGCCGTTCCAGGGCGGTCCGCATCCGGCTATCGTGGCCGCGATGCACATGGCCGGCGCGGACGAGATCTACGTTCTGGGCGGTGTGCAGGCCGTCGGCGCCATGGCGCTCGGAACCGAAACCATCGGGCGCGTCGACATGCTCGTCGGTCCTGGCAATGCCTTCGTCGCTGAAGCCAAGCGGCAATTGTACGGCCGTATCGGCATCGACCTGTTCGCCGGCCCGACCGAGACGCTGGTCATTGCCGACGACAGTGTCGACGGCGAGATCTGCGCGACCGATCTGCTCGGCCAGGCCGAGCATGGTCCGACCAGTCCCGCCGTGCTTTTGACAAATTCGGAGAGGCTCGCGCGCGACACCCTGGCCGAGATCGAGCGGCAGCTGAAGATCCTGCCGACCGCCGAGATCGCCGCCAAGGCATGGGCGGACTATGGCGAAGTGATCGTCTGCGCTTCCTACGAGGAAATGGTCGCGGAGGCCGACCGGATCGCATCCGAGCACGTCCAGGTCATGACGCGCGATCCGGACTACTTCCTCGACAACATGCGCAATTACGGCGCTCTGTTTCTGGGAGCGCGTACGAATGTTGCCTATGGCGACAAGGTCATCGGCACCAACCATACGCTGCCGACCAAGAAGGCGGCCCGTTACACAGGCGGTTTGTGGGTTGGCAAGTTCATCAAGACCTGCACCTATCAGCGCGTTCTGACCGACGAAGCGAGCGCCATGATAGGCGAGTACTGTTCGCGCCTGTGTGTCCTCGAGGGATTCTATGGGCATGCCGAGCAGGCCAACATCCGGGTCCGCCGCTATGGAGGTCGCAACCAGGCCTAAGCCAGCGCGCCAACGGAGTTTTCATGTCGATCATCGCCCGCAACAAGAACAGCAAGCCCCGCCTGACCGTGAAGGATCTGGCGCGCGATCTCGGCATGTCTGTTTCGACCGTATCCAGGGCCTTTCACGCCGATGCCGTGATCGCCAAGAATACGCGGGACCTGGTGCTGAACCGTGCGAGGGAGATCGGCTATTCGCCGAACCCTTTCGCGCGCAGCCTCATCACCAAGAAGACGCGTATCGTGGGTATTGTCGTCGCGGACATCAAGAACCCGTTCTATCCGGAAGTGCTGACGCGGCTGACCACCGCCCTTCGTGCCATCGACATGAACGTGATGCTCGTCGCCGCCGACCAGTCGGGAGACGTCGACCAGGCGCTACGCCTGCTGCTCAACTACCAGCCAGATCTTGCCATCATCCTGGCGGCCACCCTGTCTTCGGCGGCCGCGCAGGAATGCCGTAGGGCCGGCACTCCGGTGATCTTTTTCAACCGACTCTCGGCCGACGACCACGCGTTCGGCATTTCCTGCGACAATATACTCGGCGGCCGCAGCATCGCCGACTATCTCGTCGATACCGGCCACCGGCGCCTGGCCTACATCGCCGCCTTGCCCGATGCCTCCACCAATGTCGCACGCCACAGGGGCTTCAGCGAACGCGCCGTCGAGCGTGGCCTCGCCGCGCCGATAGTTATCGAGGCAGGCCAGTTCAGCTATCACGCCGGCTACGAAGCGGCGCGCAAGCTGCGTGACCTGAAAGAGGTTCCCGACGGTGTCTTCTGCGCCAACGACATTCTCGCCATTGGCTTTCTCGACGGCGTGCGGCGAGAGCTGGCGCTCGGCGTGCCGGACGACATTTCGATCGTCGGCTTCGACGATATCGAGATGGCCCACTGGCCTTCGCACGGGCTGACGACCGTCCGGCAGCCCATTGACCAGATGCTCGAGGCCACGGTCAGCCTGGCGAAGGAATTGAGCACGAATTCCGGCCGGGAGCCGATCGTTCAACTAATCCCGCCCGGCGCGGTGATCGAGCGCGCGACGACGCGAAAAAGGCACCATGGCTGATATCCCGGGAAAGCGCTTCTTCGAGCGGGCGGTAAGCGTCCACCGCTATGACTGCGAGGTCGTCGCGGCGCCCCATGTCTCCGTCACCGGAAGCGAGGAACCCGTCGCCACCGTCAACGATGCCGCGTTGGCCGACGAAGCCATCGTCCGCTACGTCGTGGCAACCCGCCCCGTCTACGAAGGCCTGCGCCGGCTGATCGGCCAACTCGCTGGCCTGCTGGTCCTGGCTCAGGCCGGCGGACGCCGCGACGTGCTCGATCTGCCTGACATTCCGGTGGCCCGCGAACGGTGGACGGAGGTGGAGCAGCGGCTGGGCGCCTTGCACGCGCCGCATGGGCTCGAAAGCCATTGCGCGCGTCTGGGGGCCGCCCATGCAATGCTGGGCGAGGTCCTGGACGATTTCGGTTCGGCCCGACTGCGGCGCGACTGGCAGCAGGAGCTCGACCGGGCCGGGGAGAGGATCAAACGCGCCTACGCCGGGCTGCAGGCGGCGTCGGAACCGCGGGCCGGTATGACGCCGGTCGATTTCAATCACGCCTGCTGCAGCTGTGCGCAGCGTTGGCGACAACAGGGAGGAAGCAATGAGCCAATATTCGATCTGGGTGCTTGAGTACAGCTATGTCAGCAACTACCACAAGAGCGGCGTGCTCTACGGCGCCCACAACCAGGGTTACGTCAAGCTTCCCTACTGCTACGCGCTGATCAAGGGCAACGGTCGCGTTGCGATGGTCGATGTCGGCTACAACAACAAGGACTACGGCAAGCATCTCGCCGACAAATTTGGCGTCGAGAACTGGCACTCGCCCGAGGCCGTTCTTGGCGAAATCGGCCTCTCGCCAAAGAGCGTCGACACGGTTTTCGTCACGCACGCGCATTTCGACCATTTCGGCAATGTCGAGGACTTCCCGAATGCGACCTTCTACATCCAGGAGAGGGAGATCGCGAAGTGGGTCTGGGCGATGTCGCTGCCGGATCGCATGCGCTGGATGAACGTAGCCGTCGACCCGGGCGACATCGTGCGCGGCGTCGACCTGGCCCGTCAGAAGCGGTTGGTGACGATCGACGGAGCGAAACAGGACGTCCTGCCCGACATCGATCTCCATGCCGCCTTTGACAGCCATACCTACGGATCGATGTGGGTCACCGTGCGCAACGGCAAGGACGACACCTGGGTGCTGGCTGGCGATCTGGTCTACGTCTTCGATAACATCGAGGGCTCGGGAGCTGCCGTCGATATCGAGACGCTCTACGTTCCGGTGGGGCTTGCGGTCGGCAGCCAGACCAATCTCGTTCTCGCCACCGAGGAGATGATGAAGCAGGTGGGCCACGAGGCACGGCGGGTCATTCCCATCCACGAAGAGCGGTTGAAGGACCGGTTCCCATCCCGCATCACTCAGGATGGCCTGCGGATCACCGAAATTTGCCTCGCGGACGGCGAGACGTCACGGGTGCAATGATGGATGCAATCCGCAAAGTCGCCATTGTCGGTGCCGGACTGGTCGGCCGTGGCTGGGCGATCGTCTTCGCCCGGGCCGGCCATGATGTGACCATCTATGACGGCAGCGCCGACATCCGCGCCGCGGTGCTCGACAAGATCCGGGCCAGCCTTGCCGATATGCAAGAGGCCGGGCTGGTAGATGCCGTCGATGCAGTCATGCGGCGGCTGAACGTTGTCGATACGCTGGAGGGTGCGGTAGCGGATGCCGACTACATCCAGGAGTCGGTGCTGGAAGTGCGCGACATCAAGGAGGCGGTCTGTCTGGAGATTGACCGGGCGATGCGGCCCGACGCGGTCGTAGGCAGCTCCAGCTCCGGCATTCCGGCCTCGGCCTTCACCGGGTCCTGTGCCAACCGCCGGCGTTTTCTCGTCGCTCATCCCGTCAATCCACCGCATTTGATCCCGTTGGTGGAACTGGTCCCGGCGCCCTGGACCGACGCGGAGGCCGTTGCGTGGCTGCGGGTGCAGATGGAGGCCGTAGGGCAGGCTGCCGTGATCGTGCGCAAGGAAGTCGAAGGGTTCGTCCTCAACCGGCTTCAGGGGGCATTGCTGAACGAAGCCTGGGCCCTGCTCGAGGAGGGCGTGGCAAGTACCGCCGATATCGACCTTACGGTATCGCATGGGCTCGGCTACCGGTGGTCCTTCATGGGGCCTTTCGAGACGATCGATCTGAATGCGCCCGGCGGGATCGCGGACTACGCGAGACGTCTGGGACCGCTCTACCATTCGATCGCCCTCGCCAGGCGCGATCCGGCCCCCTGGTCGGAAGGGCTGGTTGCCAAGGCCGAGGAAGCGCGCCGCGAAAAGTTGTCAGCATCCCAACTCGCCGAACGCAGCGCCTGGCGCGACCGCAATCTAATGGCGCTGGCCGCCCATAAGCGAAGCACCGGGGGTTGACACTCAGGAGACGGCCATGACAGCCACACTCACAGGCAAGGTTGCCCTGGTCACTGGAGCAACCGGCGGCATCGGCGCGCGGATCGTATCCAGGCTTGCTGCGGAAGGGGCTTCGGTTGTCATCGGCTACAACCGTTCGCGGCAGGCGGCCGACGATCTGGTTTCGTCATTGGCGTACGGCGATCACTTCGTCGCCGAGGCGACCGTGACGGACAGCGATTGCCTCGCGCGCCTCGCTGGTCAGATCGAGAAAAGCTTTGGCCGGCTGGATGTCCTGGTCAATTGCGCCGGGACAACCCGCTTCGTGCCACATCCGGACCTCGACAGCCTGGACGATGAATTGATCGACCGCATCTTCAGCGTCAACGTGCGCGGTGTGATTGCTGCGACGCGGGCCATGCGGCCGCTGCTCGACCGCACCGGCAGCGGGGTTGTTGTCAACATCTCGTCGATCGCAGGGGTCACCGCCATGGGCAGCAACGTCGCCTATTGTGCGTCGAAAGCCGCTGTCGATAATCTGACCAAGTCGCTGGCGCGTGCCCTAGCCCCGAGAATCAGGGTCGTTTCGGTCTCGCCCGGCGTCGTCGACACCGACTTCATCAAGGGCCGTGACGAATCCTGGCGGGACGAACAGGCAAACCGAACGCCGCTGGGGCGGCTGGGCACGCCCGACGATGTCGCCGAGGCGGTTTTGGCGGCTGCGACCCATCTCCGTTTCGTGACCGGCGTTATCATTCCGGTCGACGGCGGTCGGCCCCTGGCCTAGAGCCCGGGACGGATCAGATCGAACGGACTTCCTTTCGCATCATCGATCTGCGGTCAAGAAGTGCCTGCTGATTGGTCTAATCCTCCAGCAGATAGCCTGTCCGGTGGGCGAGGGGCTTTTGGCCCACCACCTTGGCAATGACCTGATTGGCGGCGACGAGTTTCTTCAGCCTTCGTGTCACCACGAGCCCGTCGGTGCGCGCCCGTACCGTCACGCGCGCCTCGCGGCCCAGCGAAGAAGGCACGATGATGTCCGCGATCGGCTGTCCACAAGTGACGCGTTCACCCAGTTCGGCGCGGTAGACGATGACACCGAAAGCGGGCGTGCGAACCACATCGCACGCATCGAAGCCGGTGATCTCGCAAAGCGCGGCGGGCGGCAGGCCCGCTTGCCCCGCGACGTAGCCGCGGCGGCGAAGCACGTTGAGCAAGGCGGAAGCGTCAGCCGACGCCATCTCATCACTGATGTCGATGAAGCCGCGCAGTTCCACCGTCGCGGCGAGGCAGCCGATCGGGATCACCTTATCGGGAAGGGCAGCCGCAAGCCTGATCCAGGGCTCGACGCTTGCTTCGGCGAAGGTTGAGCCGCCCGACGAACCCTGTGAGAACACCGCCCGGCAACCGAGTTCCCGCGCAAGGTCGGACAATTCGGCCGAGATCTCGGGCCGCACGAACAGATGCATCAGTCCTTCGTCGTCGCAGTGCAGATCCAGCACAAGATCGGAATCGAAAGCCTCGCGTGCCAAGGCGGTGTAAAGGGAATCGACAGGCTGCCCTGCGCCGCGTTCGTCGAGAATTTCGCGGATCGTGTTGCGGATGAGCACCGTGTTGTCGTCGGCGCTGCTTCCGAGCCGATCGGCAAGCCGGATGGTCAATTCGCCGGCGACATCAGGCCATTTGCGGTTGAAATTCCGGCCGCTGGCCAGATCGTAACGCCCCAGATGATCGCCATTGACGAACTGCGCCAGGCCGAGCGGGTTGGCGTAGGGAACGACGACGATCTGGCCCCGGATTTCGCCGCGCGCGTCGGCGGCGTCAAGCTGCTCGACCAGATGGTGTAACACCAGCAGGCCGGGCGCTTCGTCGGCATGCAGCGCGGCATGTATATAGGCTTTCGGGCGCGCGTCGGCGGCACCATACCGGATGATGCGCACGCTGTGTTGGCTGCCCGGCGTGCCGTTGGCAAGAGGAACATCGAGGATTTCACGAGACATTGGTGGCTCCGGCGAGCGCACGTTCCGATAGCGGGAAGTGGCAATTGAAGACATGGCGGGGATCTTCCCGGTCGGCTGCCCGGGACGGGAAGACGCTTTTGCAGATGCCCTGCGCATAGCGGCAGCGGGTGTGGAACTCGCAGCCGGTTGGGCGCGTCATCAGGCTCGGCACCTCGCCGCTGAGCTCGACCCTGTCGAGCACGGCGTCCGGGTCGGGTTCCGGATTGGCCGACAGCAGCGCCTCCGTATAGGGGTGGCGCGGCTGCGCGAATATCCGCTCGGTCGAGCCGACTTCGATGAAGCGGCCGAGATACATGATCGCCATGCGATCGGTCATGTGGCGCACGACATTGAGATTATGCGTGATGATGAGAATGGCGATGCCGAGTTCGCCCTGCAAACGTCCAAGCAGATTGAGGACTTCACCCTGAACGGACACGTCCAGTCCCGCGGTCGGCTCGTCGGCGATGATAAGATCGGGTTGCAATGCAAGGGCCCGCGCCACGCCGACGCGGCGCGCCTGGCCTCCGGAAAGCTGGTGTGGATATCGCCGCCCGAAGTCGGCGGGCAGGCCGACCATGTTGAGCAGGCGTTCCGCTTCGGCGGCGGGGTCGCGGCCGGTAACGCCGTGAATGCGGAAAGGCTCCATCAGCAGTGAGCGTACAGTGAGCCGCGGCGACAGCGATCCGACCGGATCCTGGAACATCATCGCCATGCGCCGAAGATGCGGCTTGCGCTCCGTCGGGGCGAGGCCGTTCAGCACCTGACCATCGAAGCGTATCGTGCCGCCCGTCGGCGGCCGCAGGCCCATGATGGCGCGGGCGATGGTGGATTTTCCCGAACCGCTTTCACCGACGAGGCCGAGCGTTTCGCCCTTGCGGATCTCGAAGGAAACGCCGCAGACGGCGTCCACGAACGGGTTCTTAACGCCGCTGGCGAGCGCCTTCAGCGGGCCCATGGTGCGGAAGCGTACGCGAAGATCCTCGACAGAAAGCAGGGGGCTCATGCCGGCGCCACCAACGTGTCGTCGAGGCGATGGCAGCGTGCGGTGTGCGTTGCGCCGATAGCGCACTGGACAGGACTGTCATCCACGCACCGGGTAAAGGCTTGCGGGCAGCGCCGACGGAAGATGCAACCCGCCTGGGTACCGAGGAGGCTCGGCACCTCGCCTGGGATCGTCGGCAACTGGCGGGTGCGTTGCCGGATGCGTCCGGGATCACATTCGAGCAGCGCGCGCGTATAGGGATGCCCCGGTCGGCGGAAGATGTCGCGCACGGTGCCGTATTCGACCACCTCGCCCGCATACATGACCGCCACCCGGTCGCAGAGCTCGGCGACAGCGCCGAGGTGGTGAGAGACGAACAGGATCGAGCAGCCGATCTCCTTTTGCAGCTCTTTCAACAGATGGATGATCTGCACCTCCAGCGTCGCGTCGAGCGCTGTGGTCGGTTCGTCCGCGATGAGCAGCGCCGGCTTCACCAGCAGCGCCATCGCGATGCAGATACGCTGGCGCATGCCGCCGGAAAACTCGTGCGGATAGCCGCCGATGCGGCTCTCCGGGTCCGGAATGCCGACCCGATGGAGCATATCCAGCGCGCGCTGGCGCTTGGTCCGGTGCGAGCCGCCCTCGTGATGCTGGACATCGATCATCTGGCTTTCGATGCTGCGCACCGGGTTCAACGCCGTCATCGGATCCTGGAAGATCATCGACATGCGGTTGCCGAGCAAGCCGCGCCGCTCCGCCGGAGGCATGCCGAGCAGGTCGCGCCCCTCGAACAGGATGGCGCCGTTCACCATCTCCGCATTTTCCGCCAGCAGCCCCATCACGGCATAGGCGAGCGTCGATTTGCCCGAACCGCTTTCGCCGACGATGCCAACCACTTCGCCCGCCGACACGTCGACATGGATATCGCGCAGTGCATGGGCGCGACCGCGCGGCGTGCCGAAATCGAGAGACAGACCGCGGATCGCCAGAAGCGGGTCGCGGTTTGGAGAATGTCTTGCCTGAGCGCCGGTGTTCATAGGTCTTTCCGAAGCTTGGGGTCGAAAATGTCGCGCAGCGCCTCGCCGAGGAAAGTGAAGCCCAGCGTGGTTATGACGATCGGGATGCCGCCGGCGATCACCAGCCACACCGTCTTGTGGATATAGCCATAGCCGTCACTGAGGATGGTTCCCCAGTCCGGCGTCGGCGGACGGACACCCATGCCTAGGAAGCTCATGCCGGCCTCCAGCGTGATGACCAGCGGAACATCCATGCTGACCAGGATCAGCAGCGGCCCGATCACATTGGGCAGCACGTGCACGGCAAGGATGCGCACGATGCCGGCGCCCATGGCGCGCTCCGCAGTGATGAACTCGCTCTCGCGCAGTGCGTGGGCCTGCGTGCGCACCACGCGCGCATAGATCGGCACGGACGTGATCGCGACGACGAAGATGACGCTGGCAAGGCTCGGCCCGAGCAGCGTCACCACTGCCAAGGCGAAGATGATGACCGGAAAGGAGCGGATCGTGTCGAAGACCAGCAGCAGCAGATTGTCCAGCCAGCGCGGACCGAAGGCGGCGATGAGGCCGAGCACAAGCCCTGCGCTGAGCGAGGCGCCCAACGAGACGAAGGCGACGAGCAGCGCGATCCTTCCGCCCATGACGACCCGCGAGAAGACATCGCGTCCCAACTGATCGGTGCCGAGAAGAAAATGCAAAGAGGGCGGCGCCAGCCGGGGCCCAACCATGATCTTGATCGGATCGTAAGGCACGATCCAGGTGGCGAAGACCGCAGTCACCACCATCAGCACGACCAGCACGGCGCCCATCATGCCGAGCGGAGACTTGCGCAATTGCCGCAGGAACATGGCGGCCGCGCCCTGCCCGCTGCGTTCATCGACCGCCTCGCGAATGAGTTGAACTTCGGACACGCTACAAATTCTCGCGGATTCTTGGATCGAGCGCCGCGTTTACGAGGTCGGCGAGCGTCGTGGAGATGACGAACAGAACGGTGGTGACGAGGACCGTGCCCATGACCATCGGATAGTTGCGCGAATCCACCGCCTTGACGATCAGAGCGCCGATGCCGGGCCGGGCGAAGACCACCTCGACGAAAACCGCCGCCGAGAGCAGGTGCGCCATGCCGACGCCGATGATCGTCACTGTCGGCAGGATCGCGAGCGGCAGCGCGTAGCGCGCCACGATGCGCCGCTCCGAAAGGCCGAAGGAGCGCGCCATGCGAATGTGGTTCTCGCCAAGAATCTCCAGCATGGAGGCGCGCACGATGCGCGAGATGTAGCCCACCCAGCCGATACCGACGACGAAGGCTGGAAGGATGAGATGGACGAACCCGTCGCGGAAGCCTGAGCCGGCGCCGATGGCCGGCAGCCAGCGCAGGCCGACCGAGAAGATCAACAGCGCATAGATCGCCATGACGAAGGACGGGATGGCGATGGTTCCGACCGCGAATACACCCACGACCTTGTCGATCACGGAGTTGCGGCGCAGCGCCGAATAGCAGCCGAGCGGCACGCCGACGATAACGGCCCAGGCGATCGAAACCAGGATGAGTTCGATCGTGTAAGGCAATTGCTCGAAAACGATGGCCGCGACAGGGCGCTGGGTAAAGACATCGGTGCCGAGATTACCGTGCAGCAGCCCCCCGAAGAATGAGACGATCTGCACGGGCAGCGGCTTGTCGAGGCCCATTTCCTCGTGCAATTGCGCCTTCAGTTCCGGCGTCGCACGCGGTCCGAGCAGGACCGCGGCGGGATCGCCGGGAACGGCCTGGATCATCAGGAACAGCAGCGTGACGGCAACGACGACAATTGCCGCCGCCAGCACGATACGCTTGCCAAGATATAACCACATGTTCTGACTCAGCCTGTCCCAGCGACCGCGTCAGAGCGGTTCAGCGTTTGATAGAATCGCCGACCCGCTCTAACCCTTTGTTTTTTCGCAATTCCGGACGGAAAACCGCTACGCACTTTTCCTAGAATGCCCTAGGCCGATTTCGGCTCAAAGCCGAGATAGAGCGGCCGCCCGTCTGGGCGCGTCTCGGCCTCGAGTTGCGTCGTTCGGTACATGATCGGCGAGCCTTCATGGGTGAGGAACCGGTAGGAGCCGGAATCTTCCATGATGTCCTGCATCTCATAATACATCTTGGCCCGTTCCTGCGGGTCTTCGACGGTTACCGCCTTGGCGTTGAGCTCGTCGAAGCGCTCGCTGCGGAAGCGCTCCCAGTTCCACACACCGACCTGGTCGCGCACGAAAAAGGTGGTGGCGTAATAGGGATCCGGCACCATCGAGAAACGCTGCACGATCAGCTGCATGTCCTTCCAACGTTCGCCTTCCGATTCCATGCCGATGGTCCAGAACGAACCGGAATCCTGAACATTGACCTCGACCGTGATGCCGATCTGCGACAGCTGCGCCTGGACCATTTCCGCGATCGTGGAGAAGGTGGTCACGTTGAGCGCGTCGATGGTGAGGCTGAGTTCGGTGATGCCGGCCTTCTCAAGATACTGCTTCGCCTTTTCGAGATCGCCCTCCGGCGGTATCAGCGCTTTTTCCCGGTGTCCCACCAAGCCCGGAGCGATAAGGCCGGTGGCGACCTGGGCCTGGCCTGAATAGGCCGCGTCCATGATCTGCGGCACATTGATGGCCCATTGAATCGCCTTGCGGACATTGACGTCCTTCAGCTTCGGATGGTCCGAGTTCATGCCGATATAGACATAGTAGAGCGAAGGCTTTTCTTCGATCTTGGTGTTTTCGGGCGGGCTGTCCTTCAAAGTGGCCAGCGAATCGAGGCTGAAATCGGTGAAGTCGATGTCGCCTGCCTGATAGGCGCGCTCGGCGGTCTTGATATCGCTCATGGGCAGGATATGAATTTCGTCGAAGCCCGGCCTGGGGCCTTTCCATTCGGGATTTCGGGTCAACAGGACGAGCTGGTTCGGCTTCCAGTCCGACAACACGTAGGGACCTGAATAGCAGGGCGGCTTCATGCCGAAATCGCCGCCGTCGGCAACTGCCTTCGTCACCGCTTTTTTCGAGACGATGTGGCCGCAACCATAGGGAAGAGTGATGTTCCAGAGCGGCACGAAAGGCGTCTTGAGCACGATCACGCCCGTATGGTCGTCCTCGATCTCGATGCGGTCGAGCGGACCCCAGTCGCCCTTGACCGGAGAATTGTGCTGGATGACGCGCTCGAACGAGAACTTCACGTCCTCGGCGGTCATTTCGCCAAATCCGCCAGTGAAGTTGATGCCCTTCTTCAGGCGGAAGCGGATGTGCGTCGGATCGATCTGCTCGACGGATTCGGCGGCCTCGAGTTCCCAGCCCCACTCCGAACCCGGTTTATAGCGCGTAAGCTTGGTGTAGATGCAGTTCATGACGTCGACATTGTACGCGTTCTGGTAGAAGCCAGGATCGAGCTTGTCGATATCGGAATAGGCGCGGGCCTTGAGTACCTTGCCTTCGGCCGCCCATACGGCCTGCGACAAGGGCAGACCGGAGGCGATGATCCCCGCGCCGAGGCCGGCGCCTGCCTGCAGGAAATGCCTGCGATTCAATTTCATTCCATTCACGGTTTCGTTCCCCTTTCAACTGAGCGGGTTTCCCGGCGATTGCCGGGATCCCTCTTTTTGGTACCGCGCCGCCTGATGGGGCCGCGAGTTCGGACGGCGCATTCTTCAATTCAGCCGGCAAGCCGGTCAATTTCGCTGCCGACGCAGATGTGAGCGAGATTAGCGTCAGTTCGCGAATGTCACAGCAGGCGACGCTCTATCGCCTCGGTCCATTTCTGTTCGTGGACAAGCTCGTCGCCTTCCCATGCCTCGAGATGCGCCTCGACGTGGAAGTGCGATGGCGTCGCGGTCATGGTCGTTTCGGTCACAGAACGCATGCGCCAATCAGCGCGCGAAAATTCGAACTCCCATTTCGCCTCGGCCCTGGCCGACCCGAAATCGTCGCCGCGGAAGGAATAGCGTTCGCGGCCGAGCGAGGTAATGGTTAGGTCGTTGTCGACGATGCGATAGGTGCCGGCGCCTTCGCCGATCTCAACGACGGTCGAAGCGACTGCCAGATTCTCCGTGATCGTCCAATCCTTTTGCGGCTTTGAGATCGTCTCCACCCGTAAGGGCGGCGCCCCTTCGGGTTCGGCAAAAGGCGCCGGTGCCGGATCTCCGGCGCCCCCGACGCGGACCGGAAGTTCAAGGCGGCAATCCGCCGGATGGACGGTGAGCGTGACCGGCTCGGGCGAAGGCCAAGCGATCGGGAAGTAATTTGTCGAGATGGCAAGGCGTATGCGATGCCCCGCGCTGAAGCGCTGTGCTACGTGCTTGAAGGGGACAGAGGTGCGGTAGCGCCTTGCCGGTTCGAGCGGTTCGGGCCTCTCATGGCTATCGCGATGCGTCAGGTTCAAAAGGCCGTAGCTGACGCGCGTCGTCGCGCCATCGGGGGCGACATCCGAAAGACGGACGGCCACCATGGCGACGGGCCTGTCGCTTTCGAAGACAAGATCGAGCATTGCATCGCCGGCGATCTCAACATCGTGCGCCAGCTCTTGCGTCTCATAGACCAGACTGCCGGCATCGTCGCCGCGCTGGTCAGCCGGCTGGTCGCCGGGCACGGCATAGGAGCACCATTTGCCGCCGCGCAGGCCAACCGACAAGGGCGAGCGGACCGTCTGCGTTCCGGCCGCATCGTCTGCCCGGCGTAGGGACAGGCGCCCATTGCCGGAAAGGAAGAAGGACTGCCGCTCGATATTCGGCGATGGCCATGCCGGCTCCGTGACCCAGCGTCCGGCGCGCGTCTCGTAGGAAGTTTGCGGCGGGGCGCTATCCTGCATGAACAGGCGCAGCATCGGCTCGTCCATGATGCCGGTGTCACGGCCCTTCAGCCATTGATCCCACCAGCGGACGCATTCCTGCAGAAAGCCGATGGCAGGACCAGGCTTGCCGATATGGGGATAAGTGTGCGCCCATGGCCCGACCAGCCCCTTGCGCGGGCCCTGCAGCTTTTCCATCAGGCGGAAGACCGAGCGGCAATAACCATCGGCCCAGCCGCTGACGGCGTAGACCGGGCAGGTGATCGCGCCGAAATCCTCGCAGACCGAACCGTGTTTCCAGAACTTGTCGCGGTGCTGGTGCTCCAGCCAGTTCTTCAGCCATAGCCCGCTTTCCTTCAATCGACTGTGCCACAAAGCGCGCCAATTGTGCGGCTTGTTGCGTGGGTCGGGCGGCAGCGTGTTGCGCCCGAACATGATCGCCGCCCAGGAGAGATTGTCGATGAGCAGCGTGCCACCCATGTGGTGGACATCGTCGGCGTAGCGGTCGTCGGTCGAGGCGCAACTGATCACCGCCTTCAGCGCAGGCGGCCGCATGGCCGCGATCTGCAATCCGTTGAAGCCGCCCCAGGAGATGCCGATCATGCCGACGTTGCCGTCGCACCAGGGCTGGGAGGCCAGCCATTCGATGACCGAGCAGCCGTCGTCCAGCTCCTGCTGAAGGTACTCGTCGAGCATCAGCCCTTCGGAATCGCCGGTTCCGCGCAGGTCGACGCGCACCACTGCGTAGCCGTGGCCGGCCACGTAGGGGTGCATGACGACATCACGCGCGGCGGTCAGATCGTTCTTGCGATAGGGGATGTATTCCAGGATAGCCGGCACCGGCTTTTGTTCGGCACCCTCGGGGAGCCACATGCGCGCCGCAAGCCGGCAACCGTCCGGCATCGGAATCTCGAAATGGTCGACCGAGCGGATCGGATGGGGGAAGTTGGACACTGTGCGCATGACGAGGCCTCTGTTGGAGAGCGCCACTTTGGGCAAATCGGCGGTGCCGCACAATTTCGCGACCCTTCGCGACTTGACACTGTTCTGGCGTCAGTATGCATTAGGTCATGCAGACCGAACCGCTTCCCCAGAACCTCGCCTTCCTGTGCAGCTATTATCCGTCTATCGCCGCCGTGTGCCGGCGCCTGCAGATCAACCGCCAGCAGTTCAACAAATATCTGAGCGGCCAGACCTGGCCGTCCCGCCGCAACATGCGCAAGATCTGCGATTTCTTCGGCGTGAGCGAAGGCGAGCTTTTGATGGACCAGCAGCGCTTTGCCGAGATCGTCGGCCTGCGCCGCCGCCCGCTCGGCGTCCACGCGCCGTCGGACATGCTGGTGCATATGGAGCAGCTCTATCAGCGTTCCGGCGATCTCGGGCGCTATGTCGGCTACTATTTCCGCTATTTCTACTCGTTCGGCTATGCCGGCAAGATCATCAAATGCCTGGTCGTGATCTATGAAAAGGAAGGCCGCTATTTCTGGAAATGCATGGAAAGGCTCGTCCATTTCGGCAAATATGGCGTGAAGACCTCGAAATATTCGGCCGCCCTGCTGCTGCTCGGCGATCGCATATTCGCGCTCGAATCCGAAACCCTGCTCAAGACCAGCATCACCCAGGTGATCCTCTATCCGAGCTACCAGACGAGCGTCGCCTATCTGGTCGGCATCCAGACGGGCATGCCCCTTTTACGAGGGCGGAGACCAGCGGCCTCGGTCGTGCTTCTGGAATATCTCGGCCGCTCCGTCGACCAGCGCAAGGCGCTGCAGGCCTGCGGCCTATTCGACGAAACTGACCCCGCCATCGATGCCGGCATCCGCGCCATGATCACCAACCGCATCCCCACCGGGACATTCGTGCTCGAAACGGAAGAGGTGTAGACGTTCCTCCCCACGCGACCCGCATCAGCGTGGGCCTGTCCAACCCGTTCAGCGCGAGGTTGTCACCCATGTCTTAGGTACAGTCTGTTACCTATGTCTCCGGGCCGTACAGGTGAGAGGTGGTAGCGGGAGAGGGACTTGAACCCCCGACCCCAGGATTATGATTCCCGTGCTCTAACCAACTGAGCTACCCCGCCAGGGCGGCGAAAGGCCCGAAATCCGCCTTAAATCGCAAGGCATTTCGAGGCGTTCGCCAAGGTCGCGCGGATATAAGGTTGGGAGGGTGAGCCTGTCAAGCTTCGAACCGCTCGGCAGGGGCGCTTATTCTCGCTGCCGAAAAGCTTTGCCGCGCCGATAATTGGTTGCAGCCGCCGGGGTTGAGTTCGAAGAGGCACGTCGCTATGTCTCGGCCACGAGTTTTTAGAGTTTGAGAACAGATGAAGCCGCGCATTGCAGTCCTCGGTTGCGGATACTGGGGCTCCAACCACATCCGCACCCTCAAGGCGCTCGGCACGCTGCACGCGGTCTCCGACGCCAACCGTGCCCGCGCCGAAGGCTTTGCCAGCGAACAGGACTGCCTCGCGATCGAACCGGACCAGTTGTTCGTCCGCAATGACATCGACGCCATCGTCATGGCGCTGCCGCCGCAATTTCATGCCGAGATGGCGGTGCGCGCCACCGAAAGCGGCAAGGACGTGCTGGTGGAGAAGCCGATCGCGTTGACGGTTGCCGATGCCGAGCGCTCGGTGCAGGCGGCGAAGGACAAGGGCCGCGTCTTCATGGTCGGCCACGTCTTGCGCTTCCATCCCGCGTTCGAGACGCTGA
Organism: Mesorhizobium sp. B2-5-3; assembly: GCF_006441005.1. Taxonomy (NCBI): domain Bacteria; kingdom Pseudomonadati; phylum Pseudomonadota; class Alphaproteobacteria; order Hyphomicrobiales; family Phyllobacteriaceae; genus Mesorhizobium; species Mesorhizobium sp. B2-5-3. The sequence continues at coordinate 342,110 of NZ_VFUS01000007.1, read as the reverse complement.
AGGCGCTCATCGACAAGGGCGAGCTCGGCGAGGTCCGCTACATCCATTCGCACCGGCTCGGCCTCGGCAAATTCCACACCGAGAACGATGCGCTATGGGACTTGGCGCCGCATGACCTGTCGATGATCCTGGCCATCACCGGCACCGAACCGATCGAGGTGCGCGGCGAAGGGGCGGCGCTGCTCGACAATCTCAGCGACTTCGCGCATCTGCACATGCGCTTTCCCAACGGTTTGCGCAGCCATCTCTTCGCCTCGCGGCTGAACCCTTACCGCGAACGGCGGCTGACCGTGGTCGGCACCAAGGCGATGGCTGTCTTCGACGATGTCGAACCATGGGAGCGCAAGCTCGCCGTCTATCGCCACGCGGTCTGGCAGGACAGCGGCCAATGGGCGTTCACCACCAATGAGCCCTCCTATGTCGCGGTTGGCCAAGGCATGCCGCTGACGCGCGAACTCGAGCACTTCATCCATTGCATCGAAACGCGGGCCGAACCGCGCACCAGCGGCGAGGAGGCAATCCGGGTGCTGCGCATCCTGACCGCGGGTACGGTCACGCACACCAAATCCAATCCCTGAAGAAGATCGGGCCGCGTCGCGGCGGAGAGATCGTTGCCTACTCGGCGGGAACCTGCGCCGGTGACGCGGCAAGTCGGCTCAACATCGCCTCGGCCTCGGCGCCGCGCTCGGAGCGTTCGATGAAGCCGCCGCCGAACACGCGGGCCTCGTTGCCGTCGTCGGAATAGAGCACGCAAGCCTGTCCAGGCGCGATACCGGACTCGCCATCGGCCAATTCGACCGATGTGACGCCCGCCTCGTGACGCAGCATCGCCGGGCGTGGCGGCCTGGTCGAGCGGACCTTGGCGAACAGTTCCAGCCCGCCCGCGGGCATGTCGGCCAGCGCGCCGTCACCAAGCCAGTTCATGTTGCGCAGGTAGATCTTGTGCGTCTCCAGCGCCTCGCGCGGCCCGACCACGACACGGGCGCGCTCGGCGTCGAGATGGACGACATAGAGCGGCTCGCCGGAGGCCACGCCGATGCCGCGGCGCTGGCCGATGGTGTAGCGCAGAATGCCTTCATGGCGGCCGAGCACCCGGCCGTCGATATGGACGATGTCACCCGGATTGGCGGCCGTCGGCTTCAGCTTGGCAATGATGTCGGAATATTTGCCCTGGGGCACGAAGCAGATGTCCTGGCTGTCCTGCTTGGCGGCTACCGTCAGGCCCATCTCCTCGGCAATGGCGCGAACCTGCGGCTTCGGCAGGCCGCCGAGCGGAAAGCGCAGATAATCGATCTGCGCCTGCGTGGTGGCGAAGAGGAAATAGCTCTGGTCGCGATCGGCGTCGACCGGCCTATAGAGCGCGCGATGGGCGCCATTGGCGCCGGAGCGAATGTAGTGGCCCGTGGCCAGCGCGTCGGCGCCGAGATCCTTGGCGGTGGCCAGCAGATCAGCGAACTTCACCGTCTGGTTGCAGGAAACGCAAGGGATCGGCGTCTCGCCGGCGACATAGCTCTCAGCGAAGGGATCGATGACCGCCTTGCGGAAGCGCTCTTCGTAGTCGAGCACATAATGCGGAATGCCGAGCGTCTCGGAAACGCGGCGGGCGTCATCGATATCCTGCCCGGCACAGCAGGACCCGGCCCGGTGCGTCGCGGCGCCATGATCGTAAAGCTGCAAGGTGACGCCGACGACATCATAACCCTCGCGCTTCAAGAGACCCGCGACGACGGACGAATCGACGCCGCCCGACATGGCGACGACGATACGGGTGTTTTCGGGACGTCCGGGAAGATCGAGGCTGTTCATGGTTCTTTCGTTCTGCGCGGCGCTTGCATGCCAATGACGCGAATATAGGTCAAGCTTGGCGGCTGCGCCAGCTTGCGGGAACCGATCGGCGGGCAACTGCCGGCCCGGTGACCGCGCAGATTTTTCGAGCGAATCCGGAACTTCCCGGCAGATATTTCAAATGTTTGCGAAAAGACTAACGCGGCGTTCATGATCATTACCTAGCTGTTAGGGTCTGCTTAGGCAATTTTTAAAGCTGTGGCGGTAACGTGGTGGGGATTGGGTCTTTGAGTTTTTTGTAGAGAGTACGATGACCGATCTGGTTAGACCGCGAGTCAAATATGTTATCGGGCCTGACGGCAGCCCTCTCACAATTGCCGATCTGCCGCCGACGAATACACGTCGCTGGGTTATCCGGCGCAAGGCGGAAGTGGTTGCAGCGGTGCGCGGCGGGCTTTTGAGCCTCGAGGAGGCATGCCAGCGCTACAAGCTGACCACCGAGGAGTTCCTGTCCTGGCAGGCCTCGATCGACGAATACGGCCTCGCCGGGCTGCGCACGACGCGCATCCAGCAATACCGGCACTGACGCTCAAGAATCTGCAAAAGGGCGCGAAGTTCGCGCCCTTTTGGTTTCTTGACAGCATTTGCGCGTTTCAGACCGTCAGCACCACCTTGCCGACCGGCTTGCTGGCGAGGAAAGCGTGCGCGGCGCCGGCCTGTTCTAGCGGGAAGGTCTTTGCCACATGCACGGTAAGCTTTCCCGCATCGACGAGCCTGCCAAGTTCCAGCAGGCCTTCGCGGTCGGGAACAACGGACATGCGTTCGACGCGGATGCTTCGCGCCTTGGCATCCGCCCTGGTCTTGTCGCTGATGTCGAGCAGTGACACCAGCACGCCGCCGTCCCTGAGCACCTTCAACGATTGATGGGCGTGCTCGCCGCCCACCGTCTCGAGCACCAGGTCGATGTCCTTCGCCTTGTCGGTAAAATCATCCTTGGTGTAGTCGATGACCTCGTCGGCGCCGAGCTTGTGGACGAAATCCAATTTTTCCGTGCTGACGGTGGCGGCAACCCAGGCGCCGCCCGCCTTGGCGACCTGCACCGCCAGATGGCCGACGCCGCCGGCCCCGGCGTGGACCAGCACGCGCTGGCCGGCTTTCATCGCGCCATGACGCACGAGGCCTTGCCAGGCGGTGAGGCCGGCCAGCGGCAATGCGCCTGCCTGGACGTAATCGGCGTGCGCGGGCTTGCGCGCGATTTCATCGGCGGGCACCGCGGCCAGTTCGGCATAGGCTGCCGCCTGCTTTGGGAAGCGCGGCATGCCGAACACCGCGTCACCTGGTTTCAGGCCGCTGACACCAGGCCCCAGCGCCTCGACGGTTCCCGAAAGGTCCCAGCCGAGGATGAAGGGTGGTTCGCCGAGCAGCGGGTAATAGCCGGCGCGCACGGCGCCATCGACCGGATTGATCCCGGCCGCCTTGATGCGGACCAGCACTTCGCCGGCGTTGGGCGAGGGCGCCGGGCGCTCGGCGATGACAAGGACATCGGGTCCGCCGACGGAATTCTGGATAATGGCACGCATAAGATTTCTCCTGATTGACCGGTCCCACTATCATTTGGAGAGTAATGGTCTCTTGTCTAGTATGTACCTTGTTGATATATAGGCACCGTATGGATAGTGATCTCGACTCCCCCTACGGCTATGATGCGTTCCGGCGGACCTGTCCCTCGCACACGGTGCTGGAGACGCTGGCCAGCAAGTGGGTTTACCTGGTTGTTTGTGCGCTGCGCCAAGGCCGGCAGCGCAATGGCGAGCTTGCCCGCAAGCTCGAAGGCGTCACGCCGAAGATGCTGACGCAGACGTTGCGCGTGCTCGAGCGCGACGGCTTGGTGCGGCGCGAGGTGTTTGCGGTCGTCCCGCCTCGGGTCGAATATGAATTGACCGAACTTGGCCAGAATCTGGCGGGATTGCTCAACCAGATCAGATCCTGGTCGGAACAACACGTTCCCGACATCAAGGAGGCCCGGGCGCGGGCTGCGGCCGTGAATGAAGGGGAGTGGGCCGTTTAGCGCTCGCCCAATGCGTTGCGCGCCCGCTTGGACGTGCTCAAAGACGCGGATATCGGGCGGTTCAGCCGATCATCGCGCTACGACCGCCAGTTTCGGCCTCGCGAATCTTGGTGTCGCGCGATTCGAGCATTTCCGCCTTGGAAAGCTCCGCTTCAGCTTCGCCGAGTAATGATTCGGCGGCGCTTCGCTGCTGGGCGAGGTCGCCTTGCGAATTTCTGAGGTTGTCGCGGCGCAAACGGGCCGCCTTGGCGAAGGTCGGATAGGCGAAATGATTGATGTCGGTGATACCGGCCTTCTTTTCCTCGGCGCTGATCTGAAGCTCCAGCTCGGCGGCCATGCGTTCGAATTCGGCGATCATCATGTCGAGCTGCAGCAGCTGCCGCCGCTTCTCATTCACCTGAAACTGTTTCAGCCGAACGAGGTTTTCACGTGACTTCATGATTCGGTACTCCCGGAAACGCACACCTGCACATATCGTCCAAACCACTTGGAAAGGCCCAAGCGCTGCCCGTGTCCACCGGCTTTCCCCGCACTATGGGAAACAAAACCCTAAAGTTTTTTGCCGACGGTAACCATTCGTTTACGGGCATTGTTAATCATACGGGTCAGGACTTAAGGCCGGGTAAAAATCCGGCTGGCGACATGGAAGCGATGTCGATGAGTCCCTGGAGTCACTTAGTCCAGGTTTTTAATGTGTTGCATTAGCGGTTTGGTCCTGTGATTCGTTATTAAATTCAAGAGGGTGTAGAAAGTGGTTAAAAAATCTGGTACCGTCATCGACGCGGAATTAGGTTTTGTTAACCATTCCATGGCAGCCTCTGCACCAGGCAATCACTGCTCCGGTCCCGGATGGGTCGCAAGATGGTCCGGCAGCAGAAAAGGGGAATGAAATGCGTGTTCTGCTGATAGAAGATGACAGTGCAACCGCACAAAGCATCGAGCTGATGCTGAAATCGGAAAGCTTCAACGTCTATACGACCGACCTCGGCGAAGAGGGTGTCGATCTGGGCAAGCTCTACGACTACGACATCATCCTTCTCGACCTCAACCTACCCGATATGTCCGGCTACGAGGTCTTGAGAACGCTTCGTCTCTCCAAGGTGAAGACGCCGATCCTCATCCTTTCCGGCATGGCCGGCATCGAGGACAAGGTGCGCGGCCTCGGCTTCGGCGCAGACGATTACATGACCAAGCCTTTCCACAAGGACGAGCTGGTGGCGCGCATCCATGCCATCGTGCGCCGTTCGAAGGGACATGCCCAATCGGTCATCACCACCGGCGACCTGGTGGTCAATCTCGACGCCAAGACCGTCGAAGTCGGCGGTCAGCGCGTGCACCTTACCGGCAAGGAATACCAGATGCTGGAGCTGCTCTCGCTGCGCAAGGGCACCACGCTCACCAAGGAAATGTTCCTTAACCACCTCTATGGTGGCATGGACGAGCCGGAACTGAAGATCATCGACGTCTTCATCTGCAAGCTGCGCAAGAAGCTCGATGCTGCGTCCGGCGGCCAGAATTATATCGAGACGGTCTGGGGCCGCGGCTATGTGCTGCGCGAACCTGAAGACATCCGCGTCAGCGCCTGAGCGACGGCCGATCGAAATTCCAGACAAAAACCCGGCGGCAGCCGGGTTTTTGCGTCATAGACCGGTGGTAACCGCGATCCGACGGATCAGGCAGCGATCTTCAGGGTGCGAAAGCGCTCGAGTAGCTGCGGGCGGTTGAACGGCTTCAACAGATAGCCTTGGGCGCCGGCGCGTTTGGCTCGCATGATCGAGGCGATGTCCAGTTCGACCAGCGAGATCAGGATCTGCGGCTTGGTCGGGCTTTCCATGGCGCGCACGCGCCGGATCAGGTCGACCGCCTGTACATCCGGCAGTGCACCGTCGACGACGATGATATCAGGCATATCGGCGGCGCACATCTCCAGCGCGTCAAGCCCGCTGGCGGCTTCGATGACCATCATGTCGGAACCGCCCAGGATGCGCTTCGCAACTTTCCTGATGACGCTAGAATCGTCGACGAACATGCAGCGTTTCATTTCCGGGTCCTCTTTGCCTTGTGGCAATCCGGTCGCGTCGGGGTATCTGCGGCACAGCATAGGCCGATCTGGTAAAGAAGCCGAAAAGCCATTAGGTAAAATTTTTGCAAAGATGCCAGTTTGCAAGGTTTTTCTTGCAGATGCTTTGACCCGCGCTGTCAGACGAAGTTCATCTTTCGTCCGCAGGTCCATTCAACCAATATTACAGCGCTGAAATACTTTGCTGCTGGTCTGCGCGGATCTCAGGCCGCCGAAAGCACGATCTCTTCCGCGGTCGCATGGATCGATATCGTCATGTTGGCCTCCCGCGCCAGAAGCAGCGTATAGTAAGGCTGCACCGAATGCGCGTCGATCGGTTCTTCCGGCTTGTGGCCGGAATGCAGTTCGAGGAATTTCGGCGGCACCCGCAACATGGGGCCGCTCGCCGAAAGCGCGAAGCGAGGCTCGGTCTCGAGATTCTCCAGCGTCACCGAAAGCTTGCCGCCGCGTGGAATGGCGGCGTTGGCGACCAGGATCAGGTTGAGCAGCAGCTTGACCTTGTTCTTGGGCAACAGTGCACGGGTTCCATTCCAGATGAGTTCCGGCTTCTCGTTCTTGAGGAAGGCGATAGCGACGGCTTCGGCATCGCCGGTGTCGATCAGCATGCCGGCGGAACCAGCCGCGCCGAAGGCGATGCGGGCGAACTGCAGGCGCGCCGAGGCGTTGCGGGCGCTCTGGCGGATCAGCTTCATGGCGTCCTCGTCGGCGCCGCCTTCATCGAGCAGTTCAAGCCCGTTGTTGATCGCGCCAACAGGCGAGATGATGTCGTGGCAGACCCGGCTGCACAAAAGTGCCGCCAGATCGGGTGCGGAAAGGGTGAAAAGATCGGACATCGGCGAAAATCCCTGCAAAAATCCCATAAATCATGGCCGCGCGATCGATCGACGCCTGCCCACGCGAATCACGCTCTCTTCCCGAGCTTTCTGAATACACAGCGCCCGTGCGTGCAGCAACAAACCCAAAATCGCCGTTGGGGCCTATGGCGCGTTCACGCAGGCTGCTTGCCTGTATGAACGACCCCAACAGCCTTCGAACCGCCATCTTCATGTGCGAGTTTAATGGTTGAAAAAGGATTACGGCATAGTTTGCCCCTAACAGCCATCCTTAACGGCCGCCTAAAGAGCCGTACGGGTGCGAGGCGTCGGCGAAAGTGCTCCCTGACGGAGATTGGAAGCATGTTTTCCCGATTCTACGGCCGGAGTTTTCTCCGTGTCCTCTCAATGGCGATCACGCTCATGGGCGTTCTCGTCTTCTCGACATCGGCCCTGCGGGCCCAGGAGTACACCGCTCAGGAGATTGTCGATTCCGGTCACAAGTTCTTCGGCGCGACATCGGGCGGCCTTGCCACAGTCGTGGAGAAGATTTTTGCTTCCTATGGCTTGCCCAATGGCTATCTGCTTGGCGAGGAGGGATCCGGCGCGCTGATCGGCGGCCTGACCTATGGCGAAGGCACACTCTACACCAAGAATGCCGGCGACCATAAAGTGTTCTGGCAAGGCCCGTCGCTCGGCTGGGATTTCGGCGGCGAGGGATCGCGGGTGATGATGCTCGTCTATAATCTCGATGACGTCGGCAATCTCTACAACCGTTATGGCGGCGTCGCCGGCTCGGCTTATGTGGTGGCGGGCGTCGGATTCAACGTGCTGAAGAACAACAATGTGCTGCTGGTGCCGATCCGCACCGGCGTCGGCGCCCGGCTCGGCGTCAATCTCGGCTACCTGAAGCTTACCGAACGGGCGACGTGGAATCCGTTCTGACCCGAGGTCACGACCGGAATGTGTATACGCTTCGATAAGAATCCAGATCCGATGACCCATATGCGCCGCGGCGAGCCCTTGCCGCAGCGCCTGATTTCCGTCATGCCAACAGAGTAACGGTCAAAAGTCGCGACGGCTTTTGATCCTCGTATTGTTGCATGTCGGCGCGCGATAACGGATAGTCACTTGGTTCAGTCGGTCCTGTTCTTTGCTCTCGGCTTTCTCTGCGCCGGCTTTCTGGCGCTGATGGTGGCTCCGGCCATCTGGCGGCGGGCGGTCGCTCTGACGCGCAAACGCATCGAAGCCTCGATCCCGCTGACGCAAGCCGAAATTGGGGCCGACAAGGACCGGATCCGGGCGGAGTTCGCCATGGCGACGCGCCGCCTCGAGATGAACGTCAAGGCGCTGCGCGAGAAGTCGACCGAGCAGCTCATCGAGATCAATCGCGGCCGCGAGGCCCTGAAGGGGCTGGCGATGGAGCGCATGGACAAGAACCAGGTGCTCGATGAACTGGCTGCCAAGAACGCGGCGCTGCACCAGCGCGAGGATGAACTGCACCGGTTGTCCGAGCGGCTCAAGGAGACCGAACGCAAACTGGAGAAACGCGCGCTTGAGCTTGAGAAGCTGGAACGCATGTATGACGACGCCAGCTTCTCCTCCAGCAGCCGCCAGATCGAACTTGTGGCGCGCGAATCCGAGTTGCAGAAGCTCGCCAGCGATATCGCGCTGCTGCGCGGCCAGCGCAAGGAGGCGGACAGGCGCAACCAGGAGATCGCGGCCGAAAGCAAGGCCGCGCGTGAGGCGCTGAAGGCCGAGAGGAAAAAAACCGCCGAACTGGACAAGAAAGTCGAACGGTTGCTCGCCGCGCTTGCCGACCGAGAGGAGAAGCTCGAACGCCGCGAGAAAGATCTGGCGCGGCAGCGCGAAAAAGCGAAGGCCGGGGACGGCGCCTCGGCCTTGCGGTTGATCGGCGGGCAGGTACAGGCGGACAGGCGCGACGACGTCGAAAAGGCGATCGCCAGGCTCGACGCCGACCGTGAGCGGCTGGAGGCCAGACTGACGGCACTGGCACGCGAGAACAAGCGGCTGAAGGCGGATCTGTCCGCCGCCGAGGCCGCCGGCCCGCAGGGCGATACACGCCACGCAAGTTCCATGCTGCGCGAACAGATGAATGACCTGGCGGCGGAAGTCGTCAACTTGACAGCCAAGCTCGAAGGGCCGGGGTCGCCGATCGCCAAGGCGCTGGAGGCGCAGCAGGATGCGCGGCCGAACAGCGGCGGCCGCAGCCTTGCCGACCGCGTGCGGGCGTTACAGAAGGCGGTTGCGGCAGATTGAATTCAGGCACCGCCGGCGCAGAAATGATGCAGGGCGATGGCGGATGCCGCCGCGACGTTCAGGCTGTCGAAGCCTTCCGACATGTTGATCCGAACAGTATTGAGACGGGCGAGCAAGCTTTCGGGCAGGCCTTGGCCCTCAGTCCCGAGGTAGAGTGCCAAGCGTTCGGCCGGCTTTGCATCGCGTATGTCTGATGTCCCGCGTGGCGACAGCGCAAATTGGGTAAAGCCACGCCGGTCGAGCGTCGCGGCGAACCGCGCGGTGTCGCTGAACGAGGCGAACGGGACCTTCAAGGCCGCGCCGACCGAAACGCGGATCGCCTTGCGATAGAGCGGATCGCAGCAGGTCGCATCCAAAAGGATCGCATTGGCGCCGAACGCGGCGGCGTTGCGGAAAATCGAGCCCATGTTGTCATGATTGGCGATGCCGACGAGCACCACGATCAATGCTCGGGCAGGCAAGCCGTCCAGCAGGGCCTCGGCCGGCTGGGGCGTCTCCTTGCGACCAATGGCAAGGATGCCGCGATGCATGTGAAACCCGGCAATGGCATCCATCACAGCTCCGGCGGTGACATAGACCGGCAGGTCAGGAGACGCCTTGTGCAGGATTTCTTCGAGGCCGGCCAAGCGGTTCTCCAGAACCAGCACCGATTCGGCGCGGAAGCGCGCGGCCGACAGTAGCATGTCGAGCACGACCTTGCCCTCGGCAATGAAGCGGCCCTGTCGACCGGCGAGGTCACGCTCGCGGATGTCGAGATAGGCGGCGACGCGCGGATCCCGCGGATCGTCGATGTGGACAAGGGTCATCTGAGCCTCGGCTGACAATCGGAATCGGTTGCCAAGAACATGATGCGCGGATGCAGTGTCAAAGTGTATTTGCGCGCCCAGGATGGACGCACATTGCCGAAGGCCGCTGGTGGCGTAAACGTTTACGCGACCAGCCGTTCAAGTTCCGGCGCGGCGCAGCCTTTGTGCCATCTGGGACAGATCATCCTTGCCGCTGCCGAAAATGCCGTCGAGCGTGGCAAGCAGTTCGCGCACGGCGTCGGATTTGCAGGAATAGTAGATCATCTGGCGGTCGCGGCGGGTGTCCACAAGGTCCAGCGCCCGCAACTTTGCCAAATGCTGCGACAGGGCGGACTGGCTGAGCATCACCTTCTCGGCGATGGCTCCGACCGACATTTCACCGTCGATCAGATAACTCATGATCAAAAGCCGTTTTTCATTGCCCATCAGCATCAGAAATTCGGCCGCCGATCCGGCGTTGGCGATTAGCTTTGTCGAGATCATCGATCCCCCATGCTCTTTGCTCATCGAGGCACCATGGGGGCAATGGTGCCTGAATCCATAAACTCAGTTGTGAATGGTCGCCAACGAGTCAGCGCCACAGCCAAAGGGTAGAACATTTCATTCAAATCTCAAGCGTTGCTTTTGATCAAACGAATTTAAGTGCGGTTATTTGGCGACGTTGCCGCCCGGCCGCTCTTGGCCATGTCGACCAAGACGTGCCTCAACTCATGCGCTGTGACCAAGGGCTGCGGAAAGAAGACCCTGCCGGCATCGTCGCCAGAGGCCAGATCCATGCCGTCGGCATCGAACCCGACGATGACCCAGCCGTCGCCGGATGCCCGGGCAAAATGATGCGCGTAGAGGGCGACGGCGTCGAGATGGTCCGCATTCATGTGGTCGATCGCGGATTGCTCGCTGGCTGCCAGTTCCTCGACGATCGGCCCGTCGGTGATGAGATCGGTGCGATCAAGCAGGTAGGCCTTGCCGAAGCCGCCGTTCAGGCTGGCGCGCTGCGGTTCGAGACGAAAGATCGAAAAGTCGCCGAGGCCGGCATAGAGGCTGGCCTTCGGATTGTGGTTGAGATAGCGGCGTTCGGCGCGTGCATGCGCGTCCGATCCGCGCTCGATCCGCGCTGCCCGGCAGATCAGCGTCAACCGGGGATGCGCGAGCGGGTCGCCCTTGCCCGGCTCGCCGAGCAGCAGCGAACAGCGCGGGTCCGCAAGTATGGCGGGCGTATGGGCCGAAAGCTGCGACACCAGGATCAGCGGCGTGCCGTCGATGTCGGTGGCGACGCCGACCCGACTCGCCAGCGGCGAACCCGTTTGCGGCTCCAACACCGCCAAGGCGCCGAAGCGGGCGCGGCGCATGAGTGTCTTGGCCTGCCGGATCGCCTCGGCGTCGGTCTCGCGGATCACGTCCTTCGTTCGATCGGCCAAATGCTCGCCCTGCTAAGTTGATTTGGCTATTCCACTTATCAGACGATGGCGCCAGGCTGGCAAGTGCTACTTCGGAGCCATGCGAATGGCGCCATCGAGACGAATGGTCTCGCCGTTGAGCATCTGGTTCTCGATGATGTGCAAGGCAAGGGCCGCATATTCCGACGGCTCGCCGAGGCGCGAGGGGAAGGGCACCGCGGCGCCCAGCGAATCCTGCACCTCCTGCGGCATGCCGGCCATCATCGGCGTCCTGAATATGCCGGGTGCGATGGTGCAGACCCGGATGCCGGAACGGGCAAGATCGCGCGCCACCGGCAGCGTCATGCCGACGACCCCGCCCTTTGATGCCGAATAGGCGGCCTGGCCGATCTGGCCGTCATAGGCGGCGACGGATGCGGTGTTGACGACGACGCCGCGCTCGCCGCCCTGCAGCGGGTCGAGCTTTGCGGCGCCGTCGGCGACGAGGCGGATCATGTTGAAAGTGCCGATCAGATTGACTTCGATCACCTTGCGGTACTGATCGAGCGGATGGGGACCATCCTTGCCGATCGTCTTCACGCCGATGGCAATGCCGGCGCAATTGACCAGGATGCGCGGTTCGCCCAGCTTGGCCGCGACCTCGGCAAGCGCGGCAACACCGCTGTCGGCGCTGCCGACATCGCATTGGACGGCGATGCCGCCGATCTCGGCCGCCACCTTGGCCGCCCGATCGACGCCGACATCCAAGATGGCGACGCGGGCGCCCCTGGCGGCCAGCGCGCGCGCCGTCGCCTCGCCAAGGCCGGAGCCGCCGCCGGTAACAACCGCGACCTCGCAGTTTGGATTCATGGCGTCATCCTTTCACATGAGAGTCAGGCGTGGATCAGGCGCGCAATCGGCGCGAATGGTCAAGCCATCGCGGCAAAGTGCTCGGCGACCCTGGCCTGGTCGGCATGGCAGACCTCGCCGGTGAGCCTTGCAACCGCGCCCGGCATGATCTCGTGCGACAGCAGCCTGTCGAGATCGACGGGGCGTGGCATCGATATCTGGCCGCGCGGGATACGCTTGAAGCCGAGCGGTCCATAATAGGGCTCGTCGCCGACCAGCATGACGGCGGGCGCTCGGGCCTTGGCGGCCGCTTCCAGCGCGATCGCCACCAGCCGGCGGCCGATGCCGAGATTCTTGAAGGCTGGCCGCACCGCGAGCGGCCCGAGCATCAGCGCGCGTCCGGCGCCTGCGGCGATGCGGGTCATGCGAACTGATGCGACCACGAGATCGCCGTCCATGGCGACGAAGGACAGCGCGCGTTCATGCCCGCCGGCCTCGCGGATCTTGTAGGCGGCCAGCACAAAACGGCCGGGCCCGAAGGCTTCGTCATTGATGGCTTCGATCTGAGGGTCGTGCGCCGGAGTTTCCGGCAGGTATTCTACGTCGGCAAGGCTCATGGTCTTTGCGTTCCGGTACAGGAGGAAAGGTTTGCTGCAAACGGCAGCATTCGCCAATCAGCGCTTTATCAAGCGTGGGCGCCCTTTCGTCGTCGGTCGAACCGGATCAAAGCAAAATCGAACATGCGGAGTGTCCGCTAGCATCAATTTCCCGCCGCTGCAATCGGCGGTTTTGCAGGTAGAGAGCAACGGGCGCCGCGACGTGCTTGACGATCTGTTCAGCGCCCGGCGATTCCATGCAACGACTTGGAGCCCTACATGATGTCCCAGACAGGAAAGGACAAGCGATGGGATTGCTGGTCGAAGGCAAATGGCAGGACCGCTGGTACGACACCAAAGGCAGCGGCGGCAAATTCGTGCGGGCGCAGTCGCAATGGCGCGACTGGATCACTCGTGACGGGGCCGAAGGCCGCGGCCGCGGCTTCAAGGCGGAGCCCGGTCGCTATCACCTCTATGTCTCGCTTGCCTGTCCCTGGGCGCACCGAACGCTGATCTTCCGGGCGCTGAAGAAGCTTGAAGGCATCATCTCCGTGTCGGTCGTCCATCATTTCATGGGCGCCGATGGCTGGACGTTCCTGGCGCAGGACGGAGCCACAGGTGACACGCTCTATAGCCTGGACTTCCTGCACCAGATCTACACCAGGGCCGACCCTAACTATTCCGGCCGGGTCACGGTGCCGGTGCTGTGGGATAAAAGGGATGAGACCATCGTCTCCAACGAATCCTCCGAAATCATCCGGATGCTGAATTCAGTTTTCGACGCTTGGGGTGACGCCAACCTCGACTTCTATCCGCAGGCGCTACGCGGCGAGATCGACGCGGTCAATGCGCTGGTCTATCCCGCCATCAACAACGGCGTCTATCGCGCTGGCTTCGCCACCACGCAGGCCGCCTACGAGCAAGCGTTCGGGGAGTTGTTCGCCGCGCTCGACACGCTGGAGCATCGGCTGTCGAATCAGCGCTATCTCGTCGGCGAGCGGATCACCGAAGCCGACTGGCGGCTGTTCACCACGCTGGTGCGCTTCGACCCGGTCTATGTCGGCCATTTCAAATGCAATCGGCGCCGCATCGCCGACTATCCCAACCTGTCGAACTATCTGCGCGATCTTTACCAGGTGCCCGGCGTAGCCGGCACGGTGAACCTCCATCATATCAAGTCGCACTATTACGGCAGCCACGAAATGATCAACCCGACGCGTATAGTGCCTGTGGGGCCGGAAATTAACTACGGCGCGGGGCATGACAGGGCACGGTTCGCCAAGGCGGCTGCCTGAACTACCAATAGGGTGATGGCGGCTTCCCGCCAAAAACCTCGGCGATGCGCCGCAGCGTTGCCGGCGTCGTGCCCTGGGGCAAACGGTCGAGCGGAAAGAAACCGGCCTCGGCGATCTCGCGGTCCGGCAGTTTCGGGGCTGTCTGGCTGAATTTTTCGATCAGGTACAGGCCGACATGGTCGCGGCGGCTGGCGCGGCGGTTGAAATGCATCGAGCGCAGCACCGGCGGAGCGGTCAGCGTGATATTGCCCTCTTCCGCCAGTTCGCGCGCCAGCGCTTCGGCCATCGTCTCGCCGATCTCGACCCCGCCACCGGGAAGCTGCCAGCCCGGCACATAGGTGTGGCGGATGAGGAAGAGGGAGTTGGATGCCGTTTCGTGGATGAGCCCGCGCACGCCAAGCGTCATTGGCCGCCGCAGCACGAAGTAGAGATGGAACAGCCTGGCTCGCAGCCCCGGCCAGCCGGTCTGGCGCAAAGTGCTCTCGGGATCGGTCGTCATCAGTCGCGAAACCGTGGGTGGAAAGCCGCGTGCGCGTCGCCTATGAAGGAGAAATGTTCAGGCTCGCACATATTTCCGATATCCATTTGGGGCCACTCCCTGAAGTAACCTATCGCGATCTCGCCTCCAAGCGGGTGCTGGGCTACGTCAACTGGCAGCGCAACCGCCGCCGGCACATGCACGATGCGGTGATCGACACCATCGTGGCCGATATCAAGGCCAGCGCGCCCGATCACCTCGCGGTTACCGGGGATCTCGTCAACCTGGCGCTCGATGGCGAGATCGAGATGGCCAAGCACTGGCTGGAGACGCTCGGCTCGCCGCATGACGTGTCGGTGGTGCCGGGAAATCATGACGCCTATGTGCCTGGCGCCTTCGACAAGGTGTGCCGGTCCTGGGCGGCATGGATGACGGGCGACGGCGTCAACAGTCCGGTCGATCGCAATTCGTTTCCCTATCTGCGCGTGCGCGGCAATGTCGCGTTGATCGGCATCACCACGGCGCGTGCCACGGCACCCTTCATGGCCAACGGCTTCTTCATGGAAGGCCAGGCCGAGCGGCTGCGCAAAATGCTCGATGCGACGGCGAAGCAAGGGTTGTTCCGTGCGATCATGATCCATCATCCGCCGGTGCGGGGCGCCGTCCCGCAGCACAAGCGGCTGTTCGGCATCGCCCGCTTCCACAAAATCATTCGCCGGCACGGTGCCGAGCTCGTCCTGCATGGCCATTCACATCTGCCGTCGCTGTTTCAGATCGGCCCGCGCGACGCCAAGGTCCCGGTGGTTGGCGTCGCCGCGGCCGGCCAGGCTCCCGGCGGCAAGCCTCCGGCGGCGCAGTACAATCTGTTCGACATAGACGGTGAAAAAGGCGATTGGCGCATCCGCCTGACGCGGCGCGGCTTGACGGGGTCGGCGATACCACCTTCGGATCTGCAGACGCTGGAGCTCGGGGCGCAACCGGCTATGGCCGCAAGCTGAGCCCCAGCGCCACGATACGGTCCCAGAACAGCACGATCGAAACCGCCAGTCCCACCAGCGCGCCTGCGGCGATCAGGCCAAGGCCGGACAGGACGGCCGACCAGCCCTTGCTGCGCGGCGGCGATCGCAAAGGCGGCTCGGCTTCCGGCACCACGTGCCGCTTCATCCCGGGAACGGCAGCCTCGACGCCACCCTCCATCATTCTCTGACGTTCGACGATCCGCTCGGCGACATAGCGCGTCACGGAATCGGCAACCGGCTTCATCTCGCTCGATTCGGCCAGCACCACACGGCCGATGCGGGTGTCCTTCAGGAAACGGTAGGTGCGGCGGTCGCGCCCCATGGCGACATGGCTGACGGCGTCGATCCACAGGCGCGGCTGCAGACCGGACGAGACGACGAAGTCGAAACTGTCCATGTCGGCGGGAACGTCGGCAAAAACGGGCGCGAGTTCGGTGGCAAGAAGGTCGAGCCGCATGCGATGCGCCTCGCGCATGTCAACGACGACGTCGTCGCGATCGGCAAAGGCATTCTTTACATCGCGGATGGCATCGGACAATTTTCTCGACGGGTCGATGATCTTTTCGCCTGCATCCTTCATGGGCGTGGCCTCGCGGGTTTGGTTAACATGGAGTTAACACAGCCGCCGGCAAAATGCACTGGCGAGATCAATGCATCAAGGGTCGCCGTTGGCGGCGCAGACGGAAGAAGTCAGCTGGCCGCGGCGGACAGTTTCACCCGTTGCGGCCCGACGCGGCGATTGCTGTTGCGGCGAATGATCTCGGCGATCAGGTCGGGCGCTTCCTCGGCCAGCATATGGCCGGCCTCCAGCACATGGTGCACATGGAAGCGCTCCGGCGGGTCATCCACTTGGGTAAAGGGTAGAACGGCGTCATCCGATCCCCACGCCACCATCACCGGCATGTTCAGCGCATCGAGCCGCTCGCGCGGGATGACGCCCTGTCGATCGCTCCTGGTCATGGCGGCCGCGATCTCGACGAGCTTTTCGGTTTGTCCGGGGCGGCCGCGCATTTCGCACAGCAATTCGGCCATGCGACGCGAGGGCGCGGCTCGAGGGCCGGACATTTCGGCGAGGCAGGCCTGGACTTCGGCCAGGTCCTGCGCGCGGGCAAAGCGGCGCAACAACGGTCCATTGATTTCGGGGCCAAAACCGCCCGGCGCCAGGAGCGTCAGCGAGGCGACTTTTGCCGGCTCCGCCAACGCCATCAGCGCTGCAACCGCGCCGCCCATCGAATGGCCGACGAGGTGGACGCGCTTGATCGCGCGTGCGGAGAGGTCGGCAAGGATGGCGTTTGCCGCGACCTTGGCCGGTCCGGCCGACGGAAAGTCGAGCGACAGGCCGTGTCCCGGCAGATCATAGGCCAATGTGCGTACGGAAGGCGGCAGCAAGGAGATCACCTCGCGCCAGACATCGTGGCTGCCGCCAAAACCATGCAGCAGGACGATGGTCTTCGAACCCACACCCCGTTCGTCGGCATAAAGTGATGAAGTCATGAAAGATTGAGGCTTTATTCGAGAAGGCGCGATGGAAATGTGGCTGAATTGCTCCTAGTCCAGAGCATTCGCCAGTAAAATTTTCGCGATTAGGCGATTGGCCGAACAGCGAGCCGGCTGCTGGTGGATGCCGCTCCCAAAAGCGACCTCGATTTGGGCGAACGACACGCACGAGCAAAAAGACCTAAGGCGTGTCGCATGAATCCGTTTCGACGCGAAACGCTTTTGGGTCTTTCATTATTCGATGGACTCGCTGTCCGCTTGAAGTCCTCATTTTCACGCAACTCCGGAAGGGAACCCGGCACTAGCTGCCCTGGAATGGCTCACATCTAGCTCGCGTTGAAGAGCCCGGCGGCACGCAAGGCGTCGACCAGCCGCTCGGTCAGATCGGCGGGATATTTTCTGTCGATGAAGGTTGCGCGCGGATTGGCGGCGAATTTCGGAAATTCGGTTATCAGCTCATCAAGCAGCCTGCGTGCCTGGTTGTCCCGACCGGCGATCTTGGCGCCGATCAGACGGGCGGCGAGATAGTGCGATTTCGCCGCAGTGGTTCTCAGAGCGCTGCTGGCTATCGCTGCCTTGCTGGTATCGCCCAGCATTAATTCTCCGGCGAAAAGCCCAAAGTCCCACCAGGTCGGGTGGCCGCTCGAGGCATCCACGGCATGCGCCAGAAGAGGTGTTCCTTCGGCGTACCGGCCGGCGAAAACCAGCCCGTAGCCATAGGCGGCGGCCATGGCGAGATCGTAGGGGTTAAGATCATGGGCCTTCCGCATCCATCGCAGGGCCTCGTCGGCATTGCCGAGGCGCGAATTGATGTAGCCGTAGGAGCGATGTGCGTACGGGCTGGTCGGCCCCATCTGCACGGCGCGATGGGCAAACGTCATCGCCTTCTCGATCGTTGCGTCCGGCGGATAGGCGTAGTGGTCGGTCACGGCCTCCAAATGCAATGAGGCGAGTTCCGAATAAACCAGTGACGATTTCGCGCCACTGTTGGCAAGGGCTTCGAGGCAACGATAGGCGGTCTCGTGAGTCCTGGCGTTCTGGTCGAGATAGTATTTGTCGTTGAGCAGCAGGCACTGCGTCAGGCCGGTCTCCGCGCCGGACTGCTCGATGTAATTGTAGATGGTGCCAGAAGCGGGAAGTGCCGCACTGAGAATGCCGGATATGCGATCCTCGACTACGGTTGGTGCGCTGTCGGCGGCGGTCAGGTTGCGCGACAACAGCACCCGTCCGGACGCCAAGCTTTGCAGTTCGATGGTAACGTCGCCCGCGTCTGGTCCAGGCAGGATATCGAAAATGAAACTCGTCGCATCGGCGACCGGATCGGCTTTGTCGGTGTTGCGACCGATGAAGTCGATCGTATCAAAGCCGCTCAGGCCGGCACGCAGCGATGCGGCGACGCGACTGGCATTGGGAGTGTTGGCCCTGAGGGCGATGTAGACGAGCGGCAGCGCTTCGACCATGGGCGACGGCGTGATGCTGCCGGTTTCGCCGGCGGTCTCGGACGTTGCCGGGATGTCGCCTCCCGCCAGCAAGGCACCGCCGCCCTGGCGCAGGATCAGAACGCCCAACATGGCGATAACCACGGCGATCGCGATCCAGAAGAACCTGAGATGGCGCGTCACCGAGAGGCCCGCCGCAGGAACCTGGCCGAGCAAGGCCGCCATGGGTGCGGCATCATCGGCGGCACCGGACTGTTCGGGCAGGCTGGCTGTCGGCTCTGCGTGACTGGCGGCTTCCGCTGCTTGCGGCAGGCGGATGGCATTGAGTTCGTAGGCCGGGACGTAACCGCCGCGCGGAATGGCTATGCGGACCGGCTCGGCAATGCCTTCATTGGCGAAATAATGTTGCAGCAGTTCGCGCAGGCGGCCCGCCTGCACCCGCACGACGGCATCGGTGGACGGATCGAAATCGCCGTCCTTGCCGAAAACGTCCATGGCGATGGAAAAGCCCTTGAGCCTGTCGGCTTCCCCGGCCTGCTCGCGCTCGACGAGATAGCGAAGCAATTTGCGCGCGCGCTCGGATCTCCCGAACGTTTCGCTGGCAAGCAGTCGCTCCAGTGTCTCGCGCACTGCGGGGGCGGCAGGCGTGGCATGCTGCAAGTGTCGATCCTCTCGAAGTCGGCACAGGTTGAGGCGCGATCATATCGTTGCCGCACCACCGTACAAGCATACACGTATTATGCGATCGCGTACCACACCGGATAATTTCCCGGTGGTTAATGACACAAAAGTCGGGACCAATCGCTAAACGACGATGGTCCCGAATTCGTTCCAGGCCTGTATCAACCGGCTCTTTTGCCGATAATCCGGTTGGCGGCGGACACCACGGCCTCCAGCGAGGCAGCGACGATGTTGGTGTTGATGCCTGCGCCGAACAGCTTGCCGTCAGGATGTTCCATCTCGACATAGGAAATGGCCGAGGCGTTCGAACCGCGCTGCATCGAGTGCTCGGAATAGTCGAGCACCGACATATCGACGCCGACATGGCGCGACAGCGCATCGACGAAGCCGTCGATCGGGCCTGTGCCTGTGCCTGATATCGTCATCTCCTTGCCGTCGTCGATAATGACCGCCTCGACAACGCGCCGGCCCTTTACCTCGGTGTCCGGATAGGTGTGGTGATCGAGGAATTTCAGCCTGGCGCCCGGCTGGTCGACATAGGTATCGAGGAAGCGCTCATAGATGCGCCTGGCCGGCACTTCCTTGCCTTCAGCATCGGTGATCGCCTGGATTGCCTGGCTAAACTCGATCTGCAGGTTGCGCGGCAGGTTGAGCCCGTAATCCGCCTGCAGCACATAGGCGATGCCGCCCTTGCCGGACTGCGAGTTGATGCGGATGATGGCTTCGTAGCTGCGGCCGACGTCGGCCGGGTCAATCGGCAGATAGGGAACCTCCCACACTGGCGTGTTGGCTTTCTTCAGCGCCTTCATACCCTTGTTGATGGCATCCTGGTGCGAGCCGGAAAAGGCGGTGTAGACGAGTTCGCCCACATAGGGATGGCGCTCGGGAATCTTCAGCTGGTTCGAATATTCGTAGACATCCTTCATCCGGTTGATGTCGGAGCAGTCCAGCTTCGGATCGACGCCTTGCGTGTACATGTTGAGCGCCAACGTGACGATGTCGACATTGCCGGTGCGCTCGCCATTGCCGAACAGCGTGCCTTCGACGCGATCGGCGCCGGCCATCAGGCCGAGCTCGGTGGTGGCGACGCCGGTGCCACGGTCATTATGCGGGTGCAGCGAAATGATCAGGTTCTCGCGCCTGTCGAGATTGCGGCACATCCACTCGATGCGGTCGGCATAGATATTGGGCGTCGACATCTCGACGGTCGACGGCAGGTTGATGATGAGTTTGTTGTCAGGCGTCGGCTTCACGATCTCGGTGACCGCGTTGCAGATCTCCAGCGCCACCTCGAGCTCGGTGCCGGTGAAGCTTTCGGGCGAGTATTCGAAACGGTAGCCGCCGCCGGCACCCGCTGCCATGTCGGTGATCATCTTGGCGGCATCGGTGGCGATGCGCTTGATGCCGGCAACGTTCTTCTCGAAGACGACGCGGCGCTGCAACTCGCTGGTCGAATTGTAGAAATGCACGATCGGGTTGGTGGCGCCTCTGAGCGCTTCGAAGGTGCGGGTGATCAGTTCGGGCCGGCACTGCACCAGCACCTGCAGCGAAACGTCGGCCGGTACGCCCTCTTCGATGCACCAGCGGGCGAAGTCGAAATCGGTCTGCGAGGCCGAAGGGAAACCGATCTCGATCTCCTTGAAACCCATGTCGAGCAGCAGCGCGAACATGCGCGCCTTGCGTTCGTGGCCCATCGGGTCGATCAGCGCCTGGTTGCCGTCGCGCAGGTCGACCGAGCACCAGATTGGCGCCTTGTCGATCACTTTCGAGGGCCAGGTCCGGTCGGTGAGGCCCACGATTGGGTAGGGTTGGTACTTGCGGGCGGCGTCCGGCATGCCGCCGTTCTGCTGGCCCGCCGGGGCCTCGCTTACGCGGATTTCTTCTCGTGCGTTCATCGTCGTTTCTCCCGGCGACCCTCGAATCCGCCTTCAGGCGGATGGGTGGCGAGTGGCGCCTTTACCAGTTTTTCGTTCGCTTGATGTGACTGCCAAGGAGCATGCGCTTGCGCGGCGGCTCGACCGCCGGGCGCTCCTTCAGCGAACCCGGCGATCGCCGATAAGGCCGAGAAGAAGCAGCGTCGAGGCAAGCGCGCGCACGGTCTCGCCGGCAAAGCCGGTCTGACGGGAAGCGGTGGTGGCGCGCGTGTTCATGGCGGTTTTCATACAGGAGCGGCCAGCCGGAGGCAAGCCGTACCGAAAGCCATGCCGACAGTCGGGCGCGTGCCGGGCCACGTTCCGTCTGACGTCGTCGCCGACGTGCGTGCCCTTCCAACAGGCCGAGGCCGGACCTGGCCGCCAACGGGACGTAGCGGTTCAATATATAAGATGACCTATGTATTCAAGTTTCTGTGGAAACTTCGGAACGTCTATGGCATGCCGCTGCCGGCGCGGCCCTCCTGCGGCCGATTGCTTCAAACCGTTTCGAAAGACGCGAACGATGGACCAACTGCGAGCGCAAACCCGGATCAGCGATGCGGCGATCAGGTCGGTGATGGACCGGCTGCGCACCGAGCACAGCGAATTCGAGGTCGAGACCGGTGTTGCCGATCGATGGGAACTTCGCCTGTACTACGGTTCGCTGAGCGCGGCACTCGAGGGCGACTCCATGCTGATCCGCGTCTCGGCCGTAGACGAAACCTGCCTGTCCTACATGAAGATGACGGTCGCCGGCCACGTCGCGCAGCACCTTGGAACGACGAGCGGACTGCGCTGGCAAGGCGACGGCAGCGACACCGGCACCCCAATCTTCTTCCGCGAAATCACGGTTGTGTCGTCAACGCGGATTTCTCCGCATATGCAGCGCCTGCGCTTTGCAGGCGATGATCTTGGCCGGTTTACTCATGGCGGCCTGCACATCCGGCTGCTGCTGCCGCCGCGGGGCAGGCCGCCCGTTTGGCCCTCGATGGGCGCCGACGGCCTGCTTGTGTGGCCTGCCGGTGAGGATGCGCTCACCGTCCGCATCTACACGATCCGGGCGGTGGATCCGATAAGCGGTTGGCTCGATGTCGATTTCGTGCTGCACCCCGACCATGACACGCCCGCTGCCACATTCGCGCAGAACGCGGTGGCGGGAGACGTGATCGGCATGATCGGGCCAAGCGGCGGCGAGACGCCGACGGCGCCGACCCTGCTGCTGGTCGGCGACGACACAGCGCTGCCGGCAATTGGCCGGATTCTGGGGGAACTGCGGCCGTCAACCCGCGTCGAGGCGCTCATCGAGGTCGATGGCCCGGACGACCGCATCGCGCTGGCGCAAGGCGACAACATCGAAATCACCTGGCTTTACCGGCACGACCGCGCGGCCGGCACCGCCGGCCTGCTGGCGGCCGCCCTGCGCGAGCGCAGCCACATGGCGCTTGCCGATAACCTCTACGTCTGGGCCGGATGCGAGTTCACGGACTTCCGCGAGATCCGCAAGATCGTGCGCAAGGAGTGGGGCCTGGGCCGCGACCGGCACCTGGTAACGGCCTATTGGCGTCGCGACGCGCAGGCCGAGGGCGACGACGAGGGTTAGGATCGATCCATAAGTATGCCGGCAGCCGGGGCGGAGCAGCCTATTCCTTCACCGCGCGCGCTACCAGCCGCGCGATGCTCGGGCCGACAAGCAGCACGATCAGGAAACGCGCCGACTGGAGCGCCATGATGAAGGAGATGTCGACGTTCTGGGCGGCGGCGGCGATGATGGCGACGCTGTCCATGCCGCCGGGGCTGGTCGCGAGATAGGCGGTCAGCGGATCGATGCCGAGCAGATGGCTGATCATGAAGGCGAGGCCGCCGCAAAAGGCGATCAGAGCCACGATCGAAGCGACGATCTGCGGCAGGGCCCGTGTCGCATGGCGCAGGATCGGCCTGGTGAAGTTCAGCCCGATCGACCATCCGACCATGGCGTAACTGACAGCCAGCAGCCAGGGCGGCAATTGCATCGGCACGCCGAGGCCAAGGTGGATCAACGCGCCGAAGATGAAGGTGCCCAGAAAGGAGGGCGAAGGCAGCCGGCAAAGCTTTCCCGCCAGCCCGCCGACCAGCGCGATGCCAATGGTTGCTGCTAAGGCTTGAGCATCGATCGGCGGAAACCAGATAATCGGCGGGATTTCGACGCCTGACGTTTCGACCCACATCTTGGCGACAATGGCCGCCGTCATCGAGACGAAGATGACACGCAGATACTGCATGAAGGCGACGAGGCGCTGGTCGGCGCCGAAGGCGCCGGCCATCAGCACCATTGCGGTGGCGGCGCCTGGGGAGGATCCCCAGACGGCGGTCGTGCCGGGCAGGATGCGCCACCGGCTGATCAGCCAGCCGAGCAGGCTGGACGCCGTGACGGTGGCTGTCACTGCGCCGAGGAACAGCGGCCATTCGGCATAGAAGACGCGAAAAATGTCGGCCGAGATCGAAGCGGCGATGAGGCAGCCGACGATCGCCTGGGCGGAGCCGAACAGAAGCCGCGGCACGCGCACGGTAGCGCCGTTGGTGCCGGCGACGATAGCCGCCAGCATCGGCCCGATGAGCAGCGCCGCCGGCAGCGCGGCCAGTTCGAGCGCACCGGCAAACAGCACGGAAATGACGAGGAGGGCCAGCCATTGCCAAGGCTTGCGCATGCGCGCCATGCGCTCGACGGCCGGCTGGCCAGGAGACGGCTGCTTGGGCGAGGAATCCATGTTCTGGTCTTAGACTGAGCGGTAAGGGATGCGAACCCCCGCTGCATCGAAAAGCGATCGCCTCAGATGTCTGTGCCGAACAGTTGCTCGATTTCTCCACCGCTCATGCGATCGAAACGGTCGGACACCGAAAACTGACCAGCCATAAAGCCAACCCGTCGCGATTGTACCGGCACCGATTGATCCATAGGAATGACCTTGACCAATGACTTGCCAGCCTTGGCGATAATGAAAGGTTCGCCGTTGGCGGCTCGCTGAACGAGACGTGAAAGATTGGCCTTCGCATCGCTAATGTTTACGATCTGCGTCGAGTCGTCCACCCGGATCAGCCCGTCTTGTCGTCAGCCAATCCAAAGCCGCCGACGGGGTTGGTTTCCACCTGGAACTCGAAGCCGGCGATGAAGGGCCTCGCCTTGGCGATGGCCGCCTGGACTTCGGGAAGCTGCAGCGAGGCTTTGTGGCTTGCCTGGTCAGTCCACACTTCTGTGACCCAGATGGCATCGGCATCGGCCGGGTCGGTGGCAACGATATAGCTCAGGCAGCCGGGCAGGGCGCCGGTGCTGGCGCGCAGGACGTCCATGACAGCGTCGCGCTGGCCGCGGGCCGCCCGCATCTTGCCGATCAGACCGTACATCCCTTCGTCTCCCTTCAGCGTTTTCGACAAGAGTATACCGTTCGTCAGTATGCAGGTCGCGGCTCAAGGCATCAACTGGCCACCATTCACCTCGATCACCTGGCCGGTGATGTAGCCGCTCAACAGATCGGAGGAGAGGAACAGATAAGCACCGACGCAATCTTCAGCCGTGCCGGCGCGCCCCTGCGGAATGGTGGCAACCATGCCCCTGATCTGCTCTTCGGTCGAGTAGCGTTCGTGGAACGGCGTGAGAATGGTGCCGGGTGCCACCGCGTTGACGCGAATGCCGAAGCCGATCAGTTCCTTGGCCATGCCGCGCGTGACGTTGGAGACGAAAGCCTTGGCCGAGCCGTAAAGCCCGGCGCCACCGCCGGCGCCGTTGCGGGCGGCGATCGAGGAGGTGTTGACGATGAAGCCGCCTTGTCTCTTCAACCACGGCATCGCCTTGCGCGAGGCGGCCAACACCGAACGCGCGTTGAGATCCATCACCGCGTCGTAATGCGCCTCTGTCTGCTCGGCGTAGGGCACGCGGCCGAGCATCCCGCCGGCATTGTTGACCAGCCCGTCGAGGCGGCCGAAATGCTGCGCGCTGTCCTCGACGACGCGTTCGACGTCGGCGGCCAGGGAAAAATCGCCCTGGACGAGAAGCACCTCGCCGCCATTGTCGCGAATGGCCTTGCCAAGTTTTTCGGCGGCGTCACGGCTGGAATTGTAGTGCAGTGCGACCAGACATTTCTGCGTCGCATAAGCCAACGCGAGTGCCGCGCCGATGCCGGTCGAGGCGCCGGTGACCAGCACCGCCTTGCCGGCGAGATCGGGAATGACAAGCCCGAGGGGAGTGGTTGTCGCTGGCACTGCCGTTTCTCCGGGATTTCGCGGTTCTTAGCTGGTCTTGCTACCCTTGCATTCAGTCCATGCAGCTTCAAGGCCTGAGATAGGCATAGCCCTGGCTTTGCAGTTCGGCGAGCTTGACGACGCCGCCACTGTCGGCCGCATGAAAACCGTCGAGCAGGTCGGCGAGCGAAATATCCATGCCGTGCATGGTGTTGGCGCAGGCATGCGGATCGAGCCCTTGCTGGACGAGACCGGTGAAACGACCGGAGATCGCCGCCGATATGCCCTTCGACTTGAAACCGGCAAGAGCCGGACCATGGACGACCAGCGCGATATCGACATTGCCGCCGGTGCCTTCGTAATGGTTCTTGATGTTGCCCAGCACGAAATTGACCTTGTCGAGGTCACTGAGATGATAGGCGACCTTCAATCTCGTGGCCTCGGTGGCCGCGGCTTGCGCCACCCGCAGTCCAATCAGCGTGCCGGCTCCGACGAGAATCGCGCGGAACATGTCGCGTCGACGCATGGCGATGGTTCCCCCCGGGTTGACAGATGGCCGCGAATTGCGTGGCCGCGACGCCGAGTGTAGCATAAATCGGCGTCGCGTCCTGCCGATGCGGAGGGGTCACATGGCGTTCGAACAGAGACTGGCAAGCGTCCTGTCCGGAGCGGCCTTGTTGAGCCTGCTGGGCGCGACGGCTTTCGCCGACGAGGCGGCCAAGCTCACCGAACTCAGTCCCAACGGTCAGGACGCCTGTTTCGGCCGCATCTACGATGCCAACCACCTCAAGGCGCATCCGGAGCAGAAGGTGGCCCGGATCTTCTTCTACTACGGCCATGATCCGGTCAGCAGGCCGAACGAGGAACCGGCCGCGAATGCCGGCACGTCCTACAATGGCTTCGTCACCACCACGGTGCGTGGCGCCAAGGCTCCGGAATGGGCCGGCGGCTGGTGTAGTCACCAATCCGAGGATGGCGCATCAAACCCGATCCATTGCGGCATGGAATGCGACCGCACGCTGGCGTCGCTGAAAGTCGACCACAAGGGCCGGCTGATCCTTTCGGACCTGCAGCCCGATGTCTATCTCGATGCCGGTTCCGAGGAGGAACTCGGCACGACTGAATACAACAGGCAGGCGCTGGGGTCGCGGGACGACAATTTCCGTCTCGACCCGATGCCGGCAGCGACCTGCAAGGCGGAGTTCGCCCGCATCGACCCGATCGACCCAGCGATGGGTCCGCCGCTGCGCGACCGGCTGAAGCCCGACCAGGCCTTCTGCTACGGACGCGACTACGATGCCGCGCATTTCGGTTCGCATCCCGACCAACTGACGCAGTCGATCCGCGTGTTCCGTGGGCCGGTCGAACTGGCTTCATTCGCGGCGGGCGGCGACCTTGCCAATTGGCCTGACGGCGCCGACATCGCCGTTTCGGTCACGACGCGGCAACAGTCGGGCAAGGTCACGCAGGTCTATTCCTGCCAGGGCGAGGCCGACCAGTGGCGCTGCGCGGCGAGTTCGAAGATGAGCGATTTCTCCTGCGATATCACGCAGAAGGAGATTTTCCTCAAGCGCGGCGCCAATGGCATGATGATGCTGGCCAATCCCAACAACAGCCTGGCGATCGTCGATTTCTGTTCACAGGCAGCCGACGGCAAGACGAAGTCGGACGATAAGATCTACCGGCTGGAACCGATGCCGCAATCGGCTTGCGCGCCTTGAGCGGAGCCCTGTTTAGGTCAGCGCGAAGGGATATATCTTTGCTATATCTCATTTGAGGATAGCACGATGGACAAAGCAAAAGTGTTCTGGTCAGGCAGGTCCCAAGCCGTGCGCCTGCCGAAGGAGTTCCGTTTCGACACAGAGGAGGTCTCGATACGCCGTCACGGGCAAACCGTCATCTTGGAACCGCTTGCGCAGGACTGGGCGTGGCTCGACCAAGTGATTGGACCGCTTGATAATGATTTCGCAGAGGCAGCGCTGGAACGTCAGGACGGGCAGGATCGAGCTGCCTTGGGCGACGTCTTCAAGTGATCTACCTGCTCGACACCAATGCCGTCATCGCGGTCATGAAGGGCGATGAGGGTCTGCTTGCCTGCTGAAACGGCATAGGCCGCAGGACTTTGCCGTCTCGCCTATCGTCGTGCACGAACTGTACTATGGTGCTGAAAAGAGCTAGCGACGGGTCGAAAATTTGGCGCGTATCGAGGCTCTGCAGTTTCCTGTGCTCGAATTCGATCGGGAAGACGCGAGACATGCCGGAGAAATTCGGGCAACGCTTGCCACATTGGGAACTCCAATTGGTCCCTACGATGCGTTGATTGGTGGGCAGGCGCGCGCGCGATCTTACGCTGATGACCCGCAATATCCGGGACTTCGAGCGGATCAAAGCTCTGTCAGTCGAGACGTGGTGAACTGCCTCACGCGAACGGCACCGCCGTCGTGCCCTTCGGCAGCTTGGCCTCATCATCGGGCTCGACATGGATGGTGACGCGCACGGAAGGGATTTCCGCCTGCAGCGCATCCTCGATGCGGTCGCAGATGACATGGCTGGCGCCGACCGACATGTCGGCATCGACGACGAGATGGAATTCGATGAAGGTGGCGCGGCCAGCGATGCGTGTCTTGAGGTCGTGCACTTCGAGCGCGCCTTTGCAATTGGCCGAAATGATGTCGCGGATGCGCATATGCTCCTGGGTGTCGACTGCGCGGTCCATCAGCCCGTTCATCGACGAGCCGATAACATGCCAGCCCTGCCAAAGAATGTTGAGCGCGACGATCACGGCCAGCGCCGGATCGAGGATCTGCCATCCGGTCAGCACCGCGCCGACAAGGCCGGCGAAGACGCCGACCGAGGTCACGACGTCGGTCATGATGTGTTGGCCGTCGGCGACCAGTGCCGGCGATCTTGCGTTGCGCCCTGTACGGATCAGCGCCCAGGCCCAGAAGGCGTTTATGACCGTCGCCACACCGTTGACGGCAAGCCCTTCCCAAGGCTGCTGGAGCGGGACGGGGTGGAGCCAGGATTGCCAGACCTCGTTCAGGATCAGGAGTGCCGCGACCACGATCAGCACGCCTTCCAGGACGGCCGAGAAATACTCGGCCTTGTGGTGGCCGAACGGATGGTCCTGGTCGGCAGGCTTGTAGCTGACCTGGATCGCCCAGAACGCGGCGGCCGAGGCGATGACGTTGACGATCGATTCCAGCGCGTCCGAATAGAGTGCGACGGAACCGGTGATGTACCAGGCGGCAAGCTTGAGTGCGAGCACCACACAAGCGACGACGATCGACCAGAAGGCAAGCCTTGCGACCTTGCGCCTGGTCGCGGCCTTCGCCGCGACCGCCATCGTGTCCCGCGTTTCGACCATCGTCTCTAGGCGGCCTTGTCCTTGGCCTTGCGCGGCAGGTGGGCGACGATGTTCTCGATGATGCGCATGCCGGCATTGTGGCCGAGCGTCATGATCGATTCCGGATGGAATTGCACCGCGGCGATCGGCTCCTTGCGGTGCTCGAAGGCCATGATGACGCCGTCTTCGGTCTCGGCGGTGACCACGAAATCGTCGGGTAGCCGCACCGGATCGGCGAAGATCGAATGGTAACGGCCGACGGTGACTTCCTTGGGCAGGCCGGAGAAGATGATGCCGGGCTTGGAGACGCGAATGCGCGACGGCTTGCCGTGCATCGGCACATGCAGCTGCCGCAATTCGCCGCCATAGGCCTCGGCCAGCGCCTGCAGGCCGAGGCAGACGCCGAAGATCGGCAGCTCGCGGGCGCGCGCTCGTCCGATGGTGGCGGCGCAGTCGAAATCCTTGGGCGTGCCGGGACCAGGCGACAGCACGACGAGATCCGGCTTCAGCCGGTCGAAAACTTCTTCCGGCACGGGGGTGCGCACGGTCGAGACATTGGCGCCGGTCTGACGGAAGTAATTGGCCAGCGTGTGGACGAAGCTGTCTTCATGGTCGACGAGCAGGATGTTGACGCCGTCGCCGACGCGCGCGGTGGTGCGCTCGGTGCTGGCGGCATTGCCCGTCTTGGCGTCGCGGATGGCGGAGAGCATGGCGGAGGCCTTCAGTTCGGTTTCGGCTTCTTCTTCCTCGGGAATGCTGTCGAACAGTAATGTGGCGCCGGCACGCACCTCGGCAATGCCGTCCTTGATGCGGATGGTGCGCAGTGTCAGGCCGGTGTTCATATCACCGTTGAAATTGACCATGCCGATGGCGCCGCCATACCAGGCGCGCGGGCTCTTCTCGTTCTGCTCGATGAAGCGCATGGCCCATAGTTTCGGCGCGCCGGTGACGGTCACCGCCCAGGCGTGCGAGAGAAACGCGTCGAAGGCGTCCATGCCTTCGCGCAGCCTGCCCTCGATATGGTCAACCGTGTGGATAAGCCGCGAATACATCTCGATCTGGCGGCGGCCGATGACGCGCACCGAACCCGGCTCGCAGACGCGCGACTTGTCGTTGCGGTCGACATCCGAGCACATTGTGAGCTCGGATTCGTCCTTCTTGGAATTGAGCAGCTTCAGGATCTGCTCTGAGTCGGAAATGGCGTCGTCGCCACGCTTGATCGTGCCCGAGATCGGGCAGGTCTCGACACGGCGGCCGTTGACGCGCACGAACATTTCGGGCGAAGCGCCGATCAGGTATTCGCCTTCACCCAGATTGATGAAGAAGGAATAGGGCGAGGGGTTGATTGACTTCAGCTTGCGCGAAATCTCGGAGGGTTGGGTCTCGCAGCGTTCGTAGAACATCTGCCCGGGTACGACCTCGAACAGGTCACCGCGCTTGAAGCAGTCCATCGCGCGGCGCACAAGATTGGCGTATTCGCCGGGTTCATGGTCGCCGCGCGGCGGGATACGGTCGGCAGTCTTGAACGGCTCGGCGATCTCGTCGCGCGGCAGGCCTTCGGTCGAAAAACCCTTGCCGGCGTAGTCATATCGATCGGTCCAGGCCTTGGCCGAATAATGATCGACGACCAGGATCTCGTCGGGCAGGAACAGCACGAGATCGCGCTGGCTTGGCTTGCGTTCGAGCTTGTAGTCGACCGGATCGAACTGGAAGGCGAGGTCGTAGCCGAAGGCGCCGTAAAGGCCGAGATTGGCGTCTTCGGCGGTCTTGAACAAGGCGGTGATGGCGCGCAGAACCGTGAAGACGGAAGGAACGCGGCTGCGTTCTTCTTCGGTGAAGACACGGCCCGGCTTGGCGACGTCGAGGCGGATCAGCTTTTTCGACGCCTCGGCGATCGTGATCTCGGCGATATCGCCGAGCGTCTTGACGATGACCGGCAGAAGCACCTCGCCCCGCCGGTTCAGCGCCTCGATGCGCATGGACCGGCCACGCGCCGAGATCACCAAAGGCGGGTCGATGATGGCGGTGTCCCAACGCGTATAGCGGCCGGGATATTCATAGTTCGAAGAGAACACCGCGCCCCGGCGCGCATTCAGCCCGTCGACATAGGCGTCGATGGCGCCTTCATAGGGCCGGTCGTGGCGCTCGCGGGTGATGGTGATGCCACCCCCGGTCACAAAACTCTCTGCGCCGTTGTCCAGAACCTTCATCGTCATTGCCGTCTCCATCAGCTTCTTGGGCAACGGACCCGGGAATGGCTTGGAAAAAACAAATGGCCGCCCGGACATTCCGCTGCGGCCACCCTCTCTTTTCACGCGCACGCGTTCGAACAGGCCGCTGTCAGCAGGCCCACCACCAAACGGTCTTGATCGAACGCATGTTCATGGCGATTCCCATAGCGGCGATTGAGCGACCGCGCAACTGGATTCGATGGAGGCTCAATCTTCCAGTGTGCCGGACCTTGCGTCGGCGCTCTTCCTGTCGCCCACCAGTTTCAACAGATCCTCGCCGGCGCGGATGATACGGCGCGAGCGCCGGGTCAGGACGATGCCGGCCTGCGGCGCGAACACCTCGGTGCGGCCATCGGCTTCGCCCGGTGCGTGGACGATGACGGCAAGCCGCGTGTCCTTGGCGACGCGGTCGCCGGGCTCCACGTCATAGAGCACGGCACCCGCCCGGGGCGCCGGCATCATGTCGATGTTTTCGAGCGGCGCGACAACCCCGGTGAAGGCACCGGGTGAGGGCAGGGCCGGGTCGGCGACCACGCCGCGCGCCACCAGCAGCCGGTAGAGCCCCGCGGCGTCCGACGCCGCGAACGCGCCATCGACATCGAGGATGCCGCGATATTCGACCGTCGTGACGACGCGCCGGTCGAGCTTCGCCACATCCGCGGGAACGTTCTGATAGGGCATGATCGAGGCGCCCTCGAAAGTGCCGTCCGTGTCTTCACTCCACAGCACCACCGCCTCGACGCCCATGGCGGCGGCGCAGTCGGCCATTGCCGGCCACAGGCTGGTGTGGACATACAGGTAGGAGAGACCCTCGTCGTCGCAATGCAGGTCGAGCACGATGTCGTGGCCGAGCGAAAGCTGCACCAGTCTCGTCTTCAGCCGCTGGTCGGGCGTGCCATGCGCGGTGTCGGGCAGGAGTGCCGTGTCGGGCGCGGCGAGCAGCGGGAAACCGCGGTTGAAGTTGGTGCGCGTGCCCAGATGAAAACGGCCCTGATGTTCGCCGAAATGATACTGGGCGCGGCCGATCGGATTGGCCCAGGGCACGATGGTGATGTCGCCCTTGATGCGCCCCTCCGCCTCGGCCCTGGCCAGCATCGGCATCAGCGCGTCAATGGCGACTACTCCGGGCAGTTCGCCGGCATGGAGTGCTGCCTGCAGATAGGCCGAAGGCGCGGATTCGTCGGTTCCAGCGAAGCGAAACAGCGGGAATTCATAGGAAACGCCCTCGCTGTCGCCGGCTATGCGTTCGATCGATTTCTGCATGGGGTCTTTCTCCGTCGAGAGGCGAGAAGACATTCCTCTTCGACTGTGCGCTTGTCGATTGGTCCAGGCTGTCGCGCTATGGGCGCAAGCAGCTACTGCGCGGCAGGTTGAAGAGTGACGACCGGAGCGCGCTGGTCCAGTGCCCGCGAGGCAACGGCTACGGCGACCGCCAGCAGAGCGAGTGCCGCGCCCACCAGCGGCAGGTTGGCATAGGAAACGCCCCAGGAGAGCGCCACGCCGCCGATCCAGGCGCCGCTGGCGTTGCCGACATTGAAGGCGCCCTGGTTCAGCGTGGCGGCAAGGTTCGGTCCCTCGGAAGCGGCTTCCACGACACGGATCTGCAACGGCGGCACGACGACGAAGACGAGCATGCCCCACAGGAAGACGATGCCTATGGCGACACTGGCGATAGCGCCGAACTGCATGAAGCCGACAAACAGGACCGCCAGCAGCAGCAGCGTGCCGATGACCGTCGGCATCAGCTTCCAGTCGGCCAGCCGGCCGCCGATGATGTTGCCGATGGTCATGCCGGCGCCGAACAGCAAGAGCACCCAGGTGACCGCTGAAGTCGAGAGGCCGGACACGTCGGTGAGATAGGGTTTGATGTAGGTGAAGACGGCAAACAGGCTGGCTGAGGCGAGCGCCGCGATCAGCATGGCCAGCCACACCTGCAGCTTGCCGAGCACGCGCAATTCGCCGCGCAAGCCGTCGCCGCTTGGTTCAGTGACATCCGGCGGCACTAGCCAAGCGATCGCCGCGACCGAGATCAGCCCGATGCCGACCACCGCCAGGAAGGTGGCGCGCCAGCCGAAGGCTTCGCCAAGCGCCGTTCCGGCGGGAACGCCGAGGATGTTAGCCAGCGTCAGGCCGGCGAACATCAGCGCGATGGCGCTGGCACGCTTGTTGCGGGGCACCAGGCTGGCGGCGACGACCGAACCGATGCCGAAGAAGGCGCCGTGGCCGAAGGCGGTGAAGACGCGCGCGCCCATCAGCATCCAGTAATTGGGCGCGATGGCGCAGAGCAGGTTGCCGACGACGAACAGTGCGGCCAGTCCGACCAGCACCGGCTTGCGCGGCAGATGCGCGGTGGCCATCGCCACGATTGGCGCGCCGAAGACCACGCCCAGCGCATAGCCCGTGACCAGCAGCCCGGCCGCGGGAATGGTCACGCCAAGGTCGGCGGCGACCTCCGGCAGCAGACCCATGATGACGAATTCGGTGGTGCCGATGCAGAAGGACGCAATGGCAAGCGCAAGGATCGGCAAAGGCATGGGAGGTCCAGACTGAATCGGTTCAAATGGAAACTGCGCGAGCGCCCCATGGCGCACAAGCGCCATTGCCGCAATGCAGCAATGCAGAAAGCGGAGAGCAAAGAGGCACTGGCAGCGGTGCTTGTGCCGTGCCCTGCCGGGCTAGACGACCCTGACCGAACCCGCCCGAGCGGCCGAACCGACCGGCTGAGCCGGAGTTCAGACCAGCGGCTTCAACTCCTGGGCGATGGTAGGCAGCAGTTCCGAGACATTGGGGTGGATGTGCATGGCGCGCGCCAGCGTGTCCACAGGTGCCTTGGCATACATCAGATCAAGCACGCAATGCACGGCTTCATCGCCGCCGGGGCCAAGCACGCAGCAGCCGAGGATTTCCCTTGTGTCGGCGTCGACGAGGATCTTCATGAAGCCTTGCGTCTCGCCTTTCTCGATGGCACGGCCGACACGGGTCATCGGCCGCTGGCCGACCAGCGCGCGGCGTCCCGACTTCTTCACCGACGCCTCGGTCATGCCGCAGCGGCCGAGCGGCGGGTCAATGTACAGAGCGTAGGCCTCGATGCGGTCGGTGACCTTGCGCGGATCATTGTCGAGCAAATTGGCCGCAACGATCTCGTAATCGTTGTAGGACGTGTGGGTGAAGGCGCCCTTGCCATTGCAGTCGCCCATCGCCCAGATGCCGGGCACGCTGGTGCGCAACTGGTCGTCGACGGTGATGAAGCCGCGTTTGTCGACCTCGATGCCGGCCTGGTCGAGGCCGAGATCGTCGGTATTGGGCGTTCGCCCCAGAGCCAGGAGCACATGCGAGCCGACGGCCGGCGGCTTGCCGGCGGAGAAGGCAACAGCAATATCCTCGCCCTGCCTGGCGAAGCTTATGGCGTCGGCGCCGAGATGGACCGCGATGCCTTCGTTTTCGAGGATCAACAGGATGGCGTCGGACACATCCTCGTCTTCGCGGCCGATCAGCCGCGAGCCCTTTTCGACAATCGTGACCTCCGCGCCGAAGCGGCGGAACATCTGCGCGAATTCGAGCGAGATGTAGCTGCCGCCGACCACCACGAGGTGGCGCGGCAACACGTCGAGGTCCATCATCGAAGAGTTGGTGAGAAAGTCGATGTCGTGAATGCCGGGCAGATCCGGTACCGATGCGCGGCCGCCGGTGTTGAGAAAGATCTTGCCGGCGGTCAGGAGATCATCGCCGACGCGCACCGTGTTGGCGGATTCGAAACGCGCATGGCCGCGATAGAGCGTGCATTTATCCATGTCGGCGATCCAGGTTTCCAGATTGCCGCGGGCGTCGTTCGACACCTTGTCCTTGCGCGCCTTGACCCTGGCATAGTCGACGCCGACCGGGCCGGAGAGGGTCACGCCATAGTCCGCGGCGCGCCGCGCCAGATGCGCGGCATAGGCGCTGGCGACCATGGCCTTGGTCGGCATGCAGCCGGTGTTGACGCAGGTGCCGCCGACCAGCTTGCGCTCGATCAGCGCCACGCTCATGCCGGCCGCGGTCAGCCGGCCGGCCAGCGAAGGGCCGGCCTGGCCGGCACCGATGACGATGGCATCGAAGGTTTTCGCCGTCATGCCACCGCCGCCACGATCAAGAGGCCGCCGACGATTGCGACCGCATCCTCAATGAAGGCCGCGGGCTGGTCCTTGCCGAAGGCGGCCGCCAGCCGGCCGCGCGCCTCCGCGCCGCCGAGCGTGCCGATGACGGCCCCTATGGCGCCGGCGATCAGGCAGACGATGGTGGCGCCGCCAGTGGCGCCGATCACGGCGCCGCTGAAGGCGCCGAGCAGGATGCGGGCGCCGAATTGCTGCGGCACCTTGCGGCTCGGCGTCGACGGCAACTGATCGGTGACCAGCTCGACGATGGCCAGGATAGTGAAAATGCCGACAGCGGCCCAGTGGCTCATGAAGCTTGCCCAGGTGCCGGCAACCGGCAGCCAGCCGAGCCAGGCGCCCCAGGCGACGGCGGCCGGCGCGGTCATGGCGCGCAGGCCGGCAATGACCCCGATCAGAAGTGCAAGAATGTAAAGCATGTTGATCCCCCTCGATCCCGGGCCGGGACAGCCCTGAAAAGGCAGGCTACCATAGGTCCGGTATTTGGCCAGTACTTGCATAGGCGCTCTCTTACGCCGCAACGGTGCGTGGCAATGATGACGGAGGCACCGCATGGCTGAGAGCGAACGCGCAAAAATGGCGGCGGGCGAGTGGTATACGTGCATGGATGACGAACTGGAGGCGCTGCGTGGCGTGGCTGCGGGCGCCGTATTCGAGCACAATTCGCTTGCGCCCCGTCAGCGCGGCAACATCGGGCCTGCCTTGCGGGATCTGCTCGGCGGCGCGGGCGAGGGCGCCCGCATCGAGGCGCCGGTCCACTGTGCCTATGGCTTCAACATCTTTCTCGGGGACGGCGTCTTTCTCAATGCCGGCTGCATCATTCTCGACACGGCAAGCGTGCGCATCGGCAAGGGAACGCTGCTCGGCCCCAATGTGCAGATCTATTGCGCCGAGCATCACAGGGAGGCCGCGGGGCGACAAGCCGGGCTGGAAATCGCCAGGCCGGTCGAGATCGGTGCCGATGCCTGGATCGGCGGCAGTGCCGTCATCCTCGGCGGCGTCAGCATCGGCGAGGGCGCCATCGTCGGCGCCGGCGCCGTGGTGACGCGCGACGTGCCCGCGAACATGACGGTGGTCGGCAATCCGGCGCGGGCGGTCAAACGCGGTTGAGTGCCCGGCGGGCGCTCAGTGCGAAAGCGCGTGCGGCGACCGGTCGCCCTGGTCGGCCCGCCTGGAAAATTCACGCCGGTATTGCGCCGGGGAGGTCCTGAGACGCGCCGAAAAATGCTGGCGTAGCGAAGCGGCGCTGCCGAAGCCGGCCTCGAAGGCCACGACGTCCATCGATTTTTCCGTCGCCTCGAGCAGACGCTGCGCCAGTTCAAGCCGTTGCTCGATCAGCCAATCGCCGAAACTGGTGCCGATCGATTTCTGGAAGCGGCGGGTGAAGGTGCGCCGGGTCAGGCCGGCGGCTTCGGCGACGCGGTCCAGGCTGTGCGCATCGCCGAGCGTCGCACGCACCGCGTCGAGTGCTTGTGTGAACCTGTCGGTATCGGCGCTCCTCGCCAGCGGGCGCTCGATGAACTGCGCCTGTCCGCCTTGCCGGTGCGGGGAGAGCACGATCTGCCGCGCGAGCCGCAGTGCTGCCTCGGCGCCGTAGCGGGCGCGAACGATATGGAGGCAGCAGTCGAGCCCGGCCGCGACGCCGGCCGACGTCACCACGTCGCCATTGTCGACATAGAGCACCTCGGCATCCACCGCGATGTCGGGATGAAGCTTCTGAAGCCGCTCGGCGTAGGCCCAATGCGTGGCCGCACGCCGACCGCCAAGCAGTCCGGCAGCAGCGACTGCGAACGTTCCCAGGCAAAGGCCGACGATCAGGGCACCATTGCGGTGGGCCCGCCGCAGTGCCTGCGTCAGCAGTTCCGGCAGCGGGTCTTCGAGATCCCGCCAGCTCGGCACGATGACGATGTCGGCGCCGTCGAGCCCCTCAAGCCCATGCGGCGCGGCGACGCTCAGCCCGGCCTCGGTGTGGACGGGCCCGGCCTCGATCGCGCAGATGCGGAAGTCGAAGCGCGGCAGGCCGAACGATGTGCGATCCTCGCCGAACACCAGGCAAGGGACGGAGAGATGGAACGGGCTGATGCCGTCGAAGGCGAGGACGGCGACGATCGGGTGGGTCATGTCTTTGCCAGGGATTTCTGCGCGGGTTATGGCGGATTGTCCCAATTCTTTCGAATGATGTCAATCGGGCCACTTTCGTCCGATGGTGGCGGACCTATGCTCGGGCATCACATCAAGCCTCAAAGGAATGCATCATGTCCGAACCAGCCAGCAAGACGCCGCGCCGCGCGCTCGTCGTCGTGGACGTCCAGAATGACTATGACGGCGGCAATCTCGCCATCCAGCATCCGCCGTTCCGCGACAGCGTCGTCAACGTGGCGCGCGCAATGGACGCGGCAGCAGCGGCCGGCATCAAGGTGGTGGTCGTCAAGCAGATGGCGCCGGAGACGTCGCCAATCTTCGCCAAGGGCAGCCATGGCGCGGAATTGCATCCCGAGATATCGAGGCGGCCACGCGACCACTATGTCGAGAAGACGCTGCCTTCCGCCTTCACCGGCACCGATCTCGAAGAGTGGCTGCGCGCCAACGCCATCGATACGATCGTGGTGGTCGGCTACATGACGCATAATTGCGACCTGTCGACCATCATCCACGCCGTGCATATGGGCTTTGCCGTCGAGTTCCTGTCCGACGCGACCGGCTCGGTGCCTTACGCCAACAGCGCGGGCTATGCCTCGGCCGAGGAGATCCACCGCGTGGTGACAATCATCCTGCAGTCGCGCTTCGCCGCCGTGCTCAAGACCGCCGAATGGATCGAGTGCCTGAAGACCGGCACCTTGCCGGAACGCGATACGATCTTCGGCTCCAACCAGCGGGCGCTGGCTCGCAACGCTGCGTAGTCGTCTGCGGAAATACAAAGGGCGCCGCATCGCTGCGGCGCCCTTTGCACTTTTTGGAATTGAGGATTTCTAGAACAGGCCTTCGATCTGGCCGGCTTCGTTGAGGAAGATCTTTTCCGACGACGGCGCCCTGGGCAGGCCGGGCATGGTCATGACCTCGCCGCAGACAATGACGACGAAGCCGGCACCCGCCGAAAGCCTGACCTCGCGCACCGGGACGGTGTGGCCGGTTGGCGCACCGCGCAGGTTCGGGTCGGTCGAGAAGGAATACTGCGTCTTGGCCATGCACACCGGCAAGTGGCCGTAGCCGGCCTGCTCCCAGGCGTGCAACTGGTCGCGCACCGACTTGTCGGCGATCGCTTCCGAGCCGCGATAGATGCGCTGGACGATGGTGTTGATCTTCTCGAACAGCGGCATGGCGTCGGGATAGAGCGGCGCGAACTGCGAGGCACCGGATTCGGCCAGCGCCACCACTTTCTTGGCGAGATCCTCGATGCCGGCCGAGCCGTTGGCCCAGTGCTTGCACAGGATCGCCTCTTCGCCCATCGAGGCGACATAATCCTTCATCGCCTGGATTTCGCCATCCGTGTCGGAGTAGAAGTGGTTGATGGCAACTACCGCCGGCACGCCGAACTGCCTGATGTTCTCGATGTGGCGGCCGAGATTGGCGCAGCCCTTCTTCACCGCCTCGATGTTTTCCTTGCCGAGGTCTTCCTTCTTGACGCCGCCATTCATTTTCATGGCGCGTACGGTGGCGACGATGACCGCCGCCGCCGGCTTCAGCCCGGCCTTGCGGCACTTGATGTCGAAGAATTTTTCCGCGCCGAGGTCGGCGCCGAAGCCGGCTTCCGTGACGACGTAGTCGGCAAGCTTGAGCGCCGTCGTGGTGGCGACCACCGAGTTGCAGCCATGCGCGATGTTGGCGAACGGGCCGCCGTGCACGAAGGCCGGATTGTTCTCCAGCGTCTGCACCAGATTCGGCTGCATGGCGTCCTTGAGCAGCACGGCCATGGCGCCGTCGGCCTTGAGGTCGCGGGCATAGACCGGCGACTTGTCGCGGCGATAGGCGACGATGATGTCGCCCAGGCGCTTCTCCAGGTCCTTCAGGTCGGTGGCGAGGCACAGGATGGCCATGACCTCCGAGGCGACGGTGATGTCGAACCCGGCCTCGCGCGGATAGCCGTTGGCGACGCCGCCGAGCGAGCAGATGATCTCGCGCAGCGCCCGATCGTTCATGTCCATGACGCGGCGCCAGGCGACGCGGCGGGTGTCGATGCCGAGCTCATTGCCCCAGTAAATGTGGTTGTCGATCAACGCCGACAGGAGGTTGTGCGCGGTGGTGATGGCATGAAAGTCGCCGGTGAAATGGAGATTCATGTCCTCCATC
The DNA here is from genome assembly GCF_006441005.1 of Mesorhizobium sp. B2-5-3. Lineage (NCBI taxonomy): Bacteria > Pseudomonadati > Pseudomonadota > Alphaproteobacteria > Hyphomicrobiales > Phyllobacteriaceae > Mesorhizobium > Mesorhizobium sp. B2-5-3. Next base: position 302,912 of record NZ_VFUS01000007.1, on the reverse strand, counting down.
GGCACGACCTGCGCGTAGCCGCCGCCGGCCGCACCGCCCTTGACGCCGAAATTCGGACCGAGCGAGGCTTCGCGGATGCAGATGATCGCTTTCTTGCCGATGCGGTTCAGGCCGTCGCCGAGGCCGACGGTGGTGGTCGTCTTGCCTTCGCCGGCCGGGGTCGGGTTGATGGCGGTGACCAGGATCAGCTTGCCGTCCTTGTTGCCCTTCACCGATTTGATGAATTCGGCGGAGACCTTCGCCTTGTCATGGCCATAGGGCAAAAGGTGTTCGGTCGGGATGCCGATCTTGGCGCCGATCTCCTGGATCTGTTTTTTCTTCGCACCGCGGGCGATCTCGATGTCGGACTTCACTTCTGCCATGACGGCTTTCCTCTGGATTGGACGGTGGAGGGGACGGGTTGATCACTGGTGCATGTTCGATACGCCGCGCGGGCAAGGGCATGTTCTAGCCCTCTCGCTGCCGTGGCGTCAACTTTCATGCAACTATGTTTCCTATGAAGAAAATTCCTCTGCGGCGGGCCGACCTGCCTCCGGTTCTTTCTGGCTCCGCTTGCCGCGCCGTATAGAAGCCAGAGCGGGGACGCGTCCGCCGTCTCAAAACAGCCGCGCAATGCACGGAATGCGACAGACAAGGCGGCGCAAATCCGCCATCGCCGGCCTAAAGCGCATCGCGCTTCAGGCATTTGTCTCCATGCATGTCGTTCTCCCCAGGCCGGACCACTTTTGAGCCACATGCATTGGGCCGACCAGCCCTACTGCGTCAGCACGTTGCTGATTTCGACCATGTTGGAACGCACCCTGAGCACATAGAAGCCCATGGTCGTCAGATGCGTGGGCAGGAGCCAGCCGTCCTCGCGGCCATTGGCGATGATGAAGGGCTGGATGCGCAGCGCCGAGACGAACTGCGCGTCCATCGTATCCCACAGGCTCTGCAGGTGCTTTTCCTTGATGACGTCCTCGAAGTCGGCCTGCGCGCCCTTCATCAGTCCGTAATAGGCGTAGAGCTGGCCATAGGCGAACCAGTAGCGGTCGTCGGCGCGGAAATCGAACCAGCCATTGTTATGGTTTTCGGCACGTTCCTTGAGGATGGCCGAGGTCGAGCCGATATCGCTGGCGATACGGTCGATATATTGCTTCAGATTGTCGGCACGGGCATCAAAGGTGGCCTGGCAGGTGGCGAGGCGGGCGTTGAAGGAGCGCAGCTTGCGCACGGCGTCGCGATAATAGCTCGGGGTCGGCGTCTTCGGGCCGAACGGGCTTACACCGAAATACCAGGTGTACTCGTCGAACTGCAGATTGCCGCGCGCATCCTGCAGGTCGGCGTCGATCTGCGATGTCGTGCGCACACGGCCGAGATTGTCGGCGAGCTCGGTCGCGGTGCGGCGCACCGCCTGGTTGATGCCGCGCTGGAACGAGGCCTTGTTGTCCATCCACGGCGTGTTGTCCCAGCTGATGCCGAACAGGCCGAGCTTGTAGAGGATCATCGACGAGATCCAGGCATTCTGGTTAACGTTGAAGTCGGTCAAATCGGCGGCAATCTGGGCGATGCCGGAGTTGCCGCAGGTCCTGGCAGTGTCGGCACCGGCACCGGCGGCTACCTGTTCGCCCGCCGAGATGTTGCGCTTCTCGAACGTGTAGGTGTCGGGATAGTTCGGGTTGAAATTGTTCCACCACTGTGTGGCGTAGAAGAAATTGGCATAGAGGCCGAGCAGCACGAGCAAGGCGAGGCCGAGCACGGCCTTGAGGATCCAACCGCGCTGCGTATACCAGCGCCCGGCCCAGATGAACGGCCACAAGATGACGCCGATCAGAAGCCCGATGCCGCGGCCGATCCATTGGAAAATCCTGACGAAGAAGTTCACGATCGGATCGAGCATGGCTGTGTCACCCCCTCAAAGCATAATGTCAAAAAGTTGCGGACTTTTTGGATAACATCATGCGCCAAAACAACAAGTTAGAACGAAATGACGGCCGGTTTCGTTCTAGTCAGTCAGGCCGTAAAGGCGCGTGCGGAACGCCACCTTGTCCTTCAGATATGTGGTTTTCAGAATGTCCACAACATGCGATCGCCAGGCGTCGCTGAAGTCCTCATAGTCCTTGTAGAAGCCCTGCTTGTTGAAGACGTAGCGCGAGACGAAGTCCGACGGCACGAAATCCGAGATCAGCCGGTTGGTCAGCCAGGCGTCGGGATGGTCGGGCTTGGCGCGGACCACCAGGAAGCGCTGCTGCGGGAACACATCCTCGATCTTGAGATGGCCGAGCTGGGCAATCTCGCGCTTGGCGGCGTTGAGGAAGGGGAAATTGCCGTCCCTGGTGATCAGGTCGGCATGACCCTGGATCCAGGTCTGCAGCCAGACCTTGTCGACGTCGGTCAGATTGCGGTTCGGCTCGGCGTCGCGGATCAGCGCACGCACCACCATCTCGGCGCGGTGCTCGAGATAGCCCGAGGCTTCGATCCAGGAGGCGCGCGGCAGTTCGATGCGGCCGGTGGCGGCGAGGAACTTGAACACCTTGTCGGCGTCCTTGATCGAGAGATAGCTTACCTGCCACGGCCGCGAGCGGCGGAAACCGGGGGCCGCCGGATCGCTGATGACGGTCGTCATGTCGGGGTCGACGAACACGTAAAGCCCGCCAAAATGACTGGTCCAGTAGGCGTTGTGGCGGAAGATTACCTGGTCGGGCACCAGCGCGTTCTCGCGGATGTCGCCGCAGATCTTGGCCAGTTCCACCATGCGGGTGAGCATGGCGTTGTCGCGCCAGGCGTCAGGCTCCTGTTTCAGGCGGTCGACGAGCTTGCCGAGCTCCGCGGCCTTGCCCAGCACATCTTCGGCCGACAGCACCTTGAACTCGACCTGGTTGATCGACAGCAGATCCTCGATATCGTTGACCTTGGGAATGGAATCCTCGATCTCGCCGTAGATGACATCCTTGATGGTCAGCGCGTCGATGGCGCGCTGATTCCTGGACATGAACTCGAACATCAGCTGCGAGGTGTTGGAGAAGGCGGTGTGCACCACCGGCAGGTCGATCTGCGACGGCGTCAGGATGATGAAGCGGCGGTTGACCTCATTGGGATCGAGGTAGCCGTGGTCGCCGCATTCCTCCGCCACTTCCGGCGAAAAACCGGTGCGGTCGATCTGGAAGCTCTTCAGCTTGGTGGGCTCGAGGCCAAAGGCGGCAAGCGCCTTGTTGTAGCGCTCGATGAGATGCGGCTCGTCGACGACGAGCAGCCGGCCGTAAATGAGCTCGTTGTCGCGCAGGAGATCGGGTTTGCGGGCCATTATTCCTTCTCCCACAAGGGGAGAAGGAAAGGCCGGAGCGCATCACGCATTCCACAGCCCCTTTTTCTTCATCTCCTCCATCTCACGCGCTGCCCGTTCGCGCAGCCGCGCGTCACGCAGCAGCTTTTCCACGGCGGAGTCGTCGGACTTGTCGGAGTAGCGGAACTCGCTGTCGGCGTAGCGGTTGATCTCCTGCATGACCATGTCCATCGAGAACGGGCCGCGCAGTTGCTCGATCATCACTTTCTTCTCGTCATAGCTCTTGTGCATGAAAACCTCTGGTTTTTCGAACCAGTCGTCGGGAAGCTCGATGTCCATGGCGCGCATCTTGATGGCGTCGGTGACGTTCTTGATGGCGCGGCCGGTGAAGCGCGGCTCGGCCTGCTTGATCAGGTGCAGATAGGTGCCGATGTCGGCCATGGTCTTGGGCGCGCCATTCTCCTTCATGTAGCGCTCATGGACCCGCATCAGCCCGTCCTCCTGCGGCTTCTCGTGCTCCTCATAGGCTTCGGCCACGGCGCGCTGGATCTCCTGCGCGGCGTAGAGTTCGTGGTCGCCGAGCGGGATCTTGTGGTTCTTGCCGGCGAGCAGCACGAAAATGTCGATGTAATCGTCACGCGTCTGCGGCCCGTCGACCAGCCAGCGGGCGCCGGCGCGCTGGCGCAGCGCATCGTCGACATTTTCGGGATAGTTGGAGAACATGCCGAACGAGCAGTTGCCGCGCACCACTGTGGCGGCACCGGCGAAGGCGTCCATCAGCACGCCGGTGATCTCCTGCTGGCCGGCCGAGGCGCGGTCGTCGGAACGGCGCGCCGCCACCTGGTCGATGTCGTCGATGGTGCCGAAGCCGATGACGCGCGGGTTCAATACATTGTTGATGAACTGGCGGCAGTTCTGGCCGGACTTGCCCTGATATGACGAGATCTGGTCGACGCCGAAATTCTCGTAGGCGAAGGGATAACCGGCGACCTGGCAGTAACCATTGACAAGACCGGCAATCATCTGGATCAGGGTCGTCTTGCCGGTGCCCGGCGCGCCGTCGCCGATGAAGGTGAACAGGAAGCCGCCGAGCTCGACGAACGGGTTCAGCTCGCGCTCGAAATCATAGGCCATCAGCATCTTTGCGAGCTTGACCGACTGATATTTGGCGATGTGGTTGCCGACGACCTCTTCCGGCTTCTTGAAGGACATCACCAGCGGCTTGGAACGCTTGCCCGGCGCGACGTCGAAGCCGTCGAGCGTGAAATCGTCGGCATCGATGCGGATATGCGCGTTCTCGAATGGGCCGATGCCGTCGAAGCGGCCTTTTCGCGCCAGGAGGCCGTCAATGGCGACACGGGCGAAGGCGCGCGCCCTGGTCATCAGGTCGGCATCGTCGGATGCACCCGAAATCGCCTTGTCTAGGCCGGCCAGGATCGACTTCACCGCGTCCTGCGGCGTGTCGAAGAGGAAATCCGGCTCGGGAATGTCGTTGGGCGCCTCGCTATCGCTGTCGATGAGCTGGAACAGGTAGGAGGACAGGCTGAAGGCGGAAATGTAAGCCGAGGCCGACAGAAGCTTCTTGAAGGTGGTGGCCTCGTCGCCTTCGAGGGGAGCGCGGGTGTTCCTGGCCTGCAGGCTTTCGAGATCCGAGCCTTCGGCGAAAACATCCGATATGGCGAGCGCGAGCGCCGTACCGCGCCGGGCACGAAACAAAAGTGTGTGCTGCGGGATGGTCAGCAACTGGTCGTCGGGGTGAACGGCGCCGACGGTCTTCGCCAGCTCGACCTCGCGCGTGCGGCGCACCGAACCGACAGAGACGGTGGAGACGAAGCGGCGCTTGGTGCCGGCAAGCGCGGTGCCGGAGGAGCTGGACGGGTCTTCCAGCACGACGATGCGGGTGATGAAGCTCTGCGCGATGGCGCGGTGCTTCTCGATCGCCGCTTCCGGGATGGTGGTCAGGCCGGTATCCATGAAGGTTGCTCCGTGGTGTGACGGTCAGACGTCCGAGATGACCTGTCCGTTGGACAGGATATGGACCTTGTAGCCGGAAAAGATCTTCTGCGCCTCGCCGGCGGCATAGAGCGCCTGGTAGGCCTCGTGCGGGATCAATGCGTGGTTTTCGTAGCTCGACACGCCCTGGCGCGCGGCCTCGAGGTCGTCGGTGTTGATGAAGAACTCCTGCGTCGTCTTCTCGCTCGAAAACAGCCCCTTGCGGCCGGGTTTTTCGCCCTTGGAGTAGACCTCCTGGATGGTCCAGGTCAGCAGCCAGGCGTTCTCCGGCTTGCGCACCTTGGCCAGAACCTCGGTCACCGTAGAATTGTTGTCGGTGATCCCGGCCGAATAGAAGGGGCCGAGCACGACGCGCCGAAGCTGCTTGGGGTGCAGCGGCTCGAAGTCCTTGTCGAGATTGACGGCGATCGTTGCCGGCGACAGCGTATAGGCCGAGTTCTTCTCGGTGAAATCGTCGAAGCGATGGGCAAGCTCGGGATTGAGCAGGCCATCGACTGGCAATGGAATGTCGATCTGGTCGTTGAGCTTGCCATTGCGGTCGACGAGCTGGCGGATCATGTCTTCGGAGGAATCTTCCACCGTCACCATGTAGACCAGCGGCAGGTTGGCGCTGCCGTCGAAGGTCGCCCAATGGACCAGGTAGTAGGGCCGCGCCGTCTTCGGATTGACGGAAACCTTGGCCGTCTGCGCCAGGGTGAAGGGGCCGAAGGTCTGCTCGCTCTTGACGTCCTCGAGATAAAGCCTCTCGGCCATCGACTTCTGCAGCGCTTGGGGGAATTCCTTGTGGCGCAGGATGAAGTCGGCCATCTCCTCGCGCAATTCGTCGGCCAGTGGGATGTTGGCGAGCCGCGTGTCAGCCTGGCGGCGGTCGTTTTCGAGCTCGAGCAGGTTCTGGAACACCGGGAATCCGCTTTCGGCGCGCGAAATGCGGAACGTGTCCATGAAGCCCAGCCGGTTGCGCCAGCAGGAGAACGACTTGTCGAGCCGGGCGATGTATTCGGCGACGATCTTGGCGACGATGCCGTGCCGGTAGAGCGGCGAGCGATCGTCGCGCATGAACACTTCCAGCCCGCTGAGCGCTGCCGTGATTGCCGAGAAATACCGCGCCGCCGCGTCGTTTTCGGAGGTCATGCTATTGGCCATGGCATTGTCGCACCGGTGCGGGCGGCAATTACGACTGCACGTAATTGGCCGAATTGTGCTTCTTCAGCACTTCGTCGAAACGGCGGGCGAAGGCGTCGTCGGCCAGCTTCTTGCGGCGCTGGATGTCGGCGGTGGCCACCATGTTCTTCTCGTGCATCTCGAGCAGGTCGCCAATGTGCTTCTGCGAGGCGGCACCAATGCCGGCCATGGTCTCCTCGGCGGTGTTGTCGACCTGGCTGCCCAGCGTGTTGATCTTGTGGGCGACGTCCTGCTGAGCCGCGGTCTTCAGCGAATCCTCCAGCGCCTTGTAGAGAACGATGCGCTGCTCGGTGTCGATGGTCAGCTTGTTGATCAGGGTCGACTGTGCGGCGATCTGGTTGTTGAGCGAATCGACGAAGGTCTGGAACATCGAGGTGTAGCGCTCCAGCGTCTGGCTCTCGGCCAGCAACTCCTGTTCCTTGGCCTGCTTCTCATTGTATTCCGTGGCGAGCTTGGAACGTTCGCCTTCGAGCTGCGTGCGTTCCTTCTGGCTGGTGGAGGCCGCGATCTTGTTTTCGATGTCGAGCAGCATCGGATTGAGCTCCTCGATGCGCTTCTGCACGGTTTCCAGGTTGGACATGGTGGCCTTGCGGCGCTCGATAACCTGCGACAGGCTGGTCTCGGAGGTCTTGTAGCGCTGGTCGAGGACTTCTTTCTGCGCCTTCAATATGCCGACGATGGTGTCGGACTTGGCCAGCAATTCCTGCAGGTTGCCCGCCAGTGACATGTTGCGGACGCGGTCGGTGCGCAGACGCTGCTTGCGCTGGCTGGAGAAGATGCCGATGAAGTTTTCCCAGCCGGTGTAGTTCTTCATGCTCTCGAACTCGGCGCCGAAAACGTTGGTGGCGTCCTCCAGCCCGATGATCAGGTCGGCAATATTGCCTTCCATCACCTTCTGTTGCTTCAGCACGTCTTCGATGCGGGCGTTCTCGATATCGAAATTGGCGTCGCCGATCTTCTTGTCGGCGGTGGCAAGTTTGTCGAGCACGGCGCCGGACTGATCTATCTTGGTGCGCATGTCCTGGACGACCTGCTTGGTCCTGGCAATTTCGGCATCGAAATTCTGCAATGTCGCCATAAGGGCCTCCCGCTCCGGCATCAGGTCGCTGATTGCGAACAGCGGCGAATATATGTGGGGCTTCAGGGGATTGAAAGACGTGAAGACAGGGGCGCTTCGAAAACAAAAACCTTGCCCACGCCCTTGAAACGCAATCGATCCGCGATCATGGCGAAAGGATCGTTTGGAATACGCGTGGTTCAACTGTCATTGAACTTCAACGTCGGCGGATGTCGGCCAGGCATTCAGTCCCCCGCTGCCACGAATGCCTGAAATCCGACGGAGCATTGAGCGCGGTGAGGACGGTGGCAGCTCGGCGTCCATCGCGGGGACGGAATAATCCTGGCTCAGGGCTTGGGATCGGCCTTCAGATAAGCGATGACATTGGCGATGTCCTCGTCGTTGTTCAGGCCGGCAAAGGCCATCTTGTTACCGGGCACTTTTTGCCGCGGCGCCTTCAGATACTCGGCGAGGTTGGCCTCGTCCCAGACGAGACCGGCGGCGCCTGCACTCTTCATCGCTTCGGAGTAATGGCCGAGGAAGCTCTCGGCACTGCCGGCGGCGCGGCCGACGACACCCATCAGATGCGGGCCGACCTTGTCGCGGTCGCTCGCTGCTTCATGGCAGGCCATGCATCGGTTGAAGACCCTCTTGCCCAGTGCCGGATCGCCGCCGGCATGGGCGGCAAGGACGCCGGCAAGCAGAAAGGCTGCGGCAGACGAAGCGGCTCGAAACATGGCTATCCCCGACGAGTTCTGGCTGGAACGAGAGGACGCAGAATAGGACCGGGGCCTTAACAAACGCTGCATCGTGGCGGGATCGCGAAAGCCGATCGATGGCGGCAAGTGTGGCGGCCGTGATGCCACAGCCCGGTCAAGGCGCGACAAAGCCGATGAAATCGTCGGGGGCGGCGCGACCCATTTCTTCTTCCCAGTGGCGACGGCAGAGCGAGACATAGACGTCCTTGCCGATCGCCACCTGTTCGCCCTGCCGAGCGACCTTGCCGTCGGGGCCGAGGCGCACCACCATCGTCGCCTTGCGGCCGCAGCGGCAGATGGTGCGCACTTCGCGCAGCTCATCGGCTATGGCCAGCAACGCGCGCGAGCCGGAAAACAGCTTGCCCTGGAAATCCGTGCGCAGGCCATAGCACATGACCGGGATGTCGAGCCGGTCGGCGATCCGGGCGAGCTGCCAGACCTGCTCCTCCTCGAGGAACTGCGCCTCGTCGACGAAGACGCAATGCACTGCACCGTGCTGATGATGTTCGGCGACGCGGGCGAACAGGTCGTCGCCGTCACGAAACATCTCGGCTTCCGTTTCCAGTCCGATGCGTGACGAAATCAGGCCGGTGTCGCCCTTGCGGTAGTGGCCGGCGACGAACAGCATCGTCGTCATGCCGCGCTCGCGGTAATTGTACGACGCCTGCAGGAGCATCGTCGTCTTGCCCGCATTCATCGTCGCGTAGTGGAAATACAGTTTGGCCATGGCGCCCTTTTAAGCCCACTTGGCCGGGCCCGGGGAAGGCCCCTGGCAGGCCTTCCACCAAAAAAGCCGGCTCGCATGGAAAAAGCGGCTGACGTGTCGCTGATCGGCCAGCCAGCGCCGTTGATCGTGATTGCCTTAATGCTTGAAACCGCACGAGAATGGTGTTTGGCTGACGAAACAAGGCGGGCACAAAAACCGTGACTTCGCCTCGCCAAAGAATCGAAATGGGAGAAAGTTCATGTCGCGTATGAATTCCTTCGTCGCAGGCCTCGGCCTTGCGGCTTTCTTGTCGACGAGCGCTGCCTTCGCCGGGGATCCGGCTAGCTGCAAGGCGGTACGCCTTTCCGATGTCGGATGGACCGATATCCAGGCGACGACCGGCATCGCCTCGGTGCTGCTCACGGCGCTCGGCTACGAGCCGCAGGTAATCCAGCTGTCGGTGCCGGTGACGATGGCGTCGCTGAAGAACAAGGACCTCGATGTCTTCCTGGGCAACTGGATGCCGTCGATGACCAACGACATCAAGGACTACACGGCCGACGGTTCGGTGGAGACCATCAGCACGAACCTGACCGGCGCCGGCTACGGCATCGTCGTGCCGACCTATGTGGCGGATGCCGGCGTCAAGACACTCACCGACCTCGGCAAGTTCAAGGACAAGTTCGACGGCAAGATCTACGGCATCGAGGCCGGCAATGACGGCAACCGCATCATCCTCGACATGATCAAGAACCCGAAGGACAATCTCGAAGGCTTCGAACTGGTCGAATCCTCGGAGGCCGGCATGCTGACGCAGGCCGAGCAGTCGATGAAGAACAATGAGTGGATCGCCTTCCTCGGCTGGACGCCGCACCCGGTGATGGGCGCCATGAAGATCACCTATCTCGACGGCATGGGCGACAGCGGCTTCGGTGCCGCCACCGTCCACACCAATGTGCGCAAGGGCTACACCACCGAGTGCCCGAACGCCGGCAAGCTCATTGCCAACCTCAAGTTCAACCTGGACATGGAGGGCCAGTTGATGGACGCCATCCTCAAGGGCGGCGACGCCCAGACTGTCGCCACCGACTGGCTGAAGAAAAATCCGGATGCCGTGACACCCTGGATCGCCGGCGTGACCACCTTCGACGGCGGCGATGCGGCAGCGGCCATCAAGACCGCACTGGGGAGCTGAGCCGACTGACTTCGGCATGCACGCGTGAGAACAAAAGGGCAGCCACTGGAAAAGGCTGCCCTTTTTCATATGCTGTGAGAAGATGACGTGACGACAGCGGACACCGCGGCAGGGCGATGCCGGTAGGAGAGGGGGCAAGATGGATCCGATTTCCAAATTCCTGGTCAGCTACAAGATTCCCATCGGCCCATGGGGCAAGGCGTTCTTCGGGTTCCTCACCGACAATTTCGACACCGTCTTCAGGGCCTTTTCCAACGGCCTGAACTTCATCCTCGACGGCCTGGTCGACCTCCTGCTGGTGGTGCCGCCGGTGCTGCTGGCGCTCATCATCGCCATCATCGCCTGGCTGCTGCAGCGTTCGCGCCCGCTCGCCATCGGCGTCTTCCTCGGGCTGATCTTCATCATCAACCAGAACCTGTGGAAGCAGACGGTGCAGACGCTGGTGCTGGTCGTGGCCGCCGCCGCCATGGCGATGGCCATCGGCGTGCCGCTCGGCATCTGGGCGGCGCACAAGCCGAAGGTCTACCGCTTCATGCTGCCGGTGCTCGACCTGATGCAGACGCTGCCGACCTTCGTCTACCTGATCCCGGTGCTGACCCTGTTCGGCCTTGGCAACGCGCCCGGCCTCATCGTCACCATCATCTTCGTCATCCCGACCGCGGTCCGGCTCACGCATCTCGGCGTCGTCTCGGTGCCCAAATCGATCATCGAGGCCGGCGAGGCCTTCGGCGCCACCAGGAGCCAGCTGCTGTGGAAGGTCGAGCTGCCCTCGGCGCTGCCCACCATCATGGCGGGCCTGACCCAGTCGATCATGCTGTCGCTGTCGATGGTGGTGTTCGCGGCGCTGATCGGCGCCGGCGGGCTCGGCACCGAGATCAACCGCGCGCTCGGTTCGCGCCGCATCGATCTCGGCCTCGAGGCCGGGCTCGCCATTGTCGTGCTCGCCATCGTGCTCGACCGCATGACCCGCATTGGCGTTGGAGGCAAGAAATGACCGTCGCCGTCGATTTCAGGAACGTCGATATCGTCTTCGGCGCCGACCAGACGGGTTCGCTGGCGCTGATCGACAAGGGTGCGACGCGCGCCGAGATCCTCGAGCAGACCGGCAATGTGCTCGGCTGCGCCGGCGCCAGCCTCACCGTGCATGAGGGCGAGATTTCCGTCCTCATGGGTCTGTCCGGCTCGGGCAAGTCGACACTGCTGAGAGCGGTCAATCGCCTGAACGTCGTCTCGCGCGGCCAGGTTCTGGTCAAGGATGGCGACCGCACCGTCGATGTCGTCACCTGCGACGAGGCTACCTTGCGGCGCCTGCGGCAGAAGCAGGTTGCCATGGTGTTCCAGCAGTTCGGCCTGCTGCCGTGGCGGACGGTGGAAGAGAATGTCGGGCTTGGCCTCGAACTTGCCGGCGTGCCGGACGCCGAGCGCAAGGAGCGCGTGCACAGGCAGCTCAAGCTGGTCAATCTCGAGCAGTGGTCGAAGAAATACGCGCATGAGCTTTCGGGTGGCATGCAGCAGCGCGTCGGGTTGGCGCGCGCCTTCGCCACCGAGGCGCCGATCCTTCTGATGGACGAGCCGTTCTCGGCGCTCGACCCGCTGATCCGCACCAAGCTGCAAGACGAGTTGCTGCAGCTGCAGGCCGAACTGAAGAAGACCATCATCTTCGTCAGCCACGACCTCGAGGAAGCGCTGAAGATCGGCAGCCACATCACAATCATGGAGGGCGGACGCATCGTGCAGACCGGCGCGGCGGAGGACATCGTGCTCAAGCCGGCCAACGATTATGTCCGCGACTTCATCGCCAATGTGAATCCGCTGTCGGTGCTGACCGCCTGGAACGTGATGCGCGACCGCCGCGATCTCGAACAGGGCAAGGACGGCTGGGTGTGGCTCGACCGGCGCAAGACGACGCGCTTCAAGATCGACGATCATGGCCTTGTGGCGGCGGCCGAGCGTGACGGCAAGCCGGCGGTATGGGTGTCCTGCGCCGACGTCGAAGGCCAGTCCGAGGAAGCGGCTCAGGTGTTCTGGGCCAATCCCGGAACGTCGCTGAAGACCGTGATGCTGGCCATGCACCGATCGCAGACTGCGCCCGTGGCGCTGTTCGATGATCAGTCGCGCTTCGTCGGCGCGATCGGCATCAGGGACGTGCTGAGCGCGGTGCTGCGGCGGTAATTTGCCGATATTTGGCTTGCCGTCTGTTGTGCCGAGATCACTGCCCATCAATCGCCGGTATGTTGTTTTCTCAATGTGCGACCGGGGCAGAGCACATCGCTATGCCAGGTAACTCAGGCTACATACGCTGCAGTCGCTTAGGGCTCGCCTGTATGAACCACCCTTTGTCATTCGTGGCCGATTTCCGTGGAGGACCACGCAGATGACGACGGATGAGCGTTGGCATCAAGTTGCCAGCTTGCTATGTTGAATGTAGACAATTTGCTTTGGTCAATAGAATTTTTCTGGAGAGGGAAGTTATTTTGGCTGTAGAGGTTATTGATATCTCGCAGGAGCAGGCGAAACTAATTTTGGATCGCACAGAAGGTCAATTCTGTGATATGAAGGCGATTGGAATTTCGCCGGGGAAATTAACAAAGACGCTGTCGGCATTCGCGAATGCAGACGGAGGCGAAGTCTTTGTTGGAGTGGACGATTTGGGGTCGAGCGGATTTTCGTGGGGCGGTTTTGCCAACGAGGAGTCTGCAAATGCCCACCTCCAAACAATTGAAGAGTGTTTCCCTATTGGGGCGGTTTCTCGATGCGCTTTTTTGAAATGTGATGATCTTCCAGGACTTCTCCTTCAGGTTGAGATCGATAAAACGCCGGATATCAGAAAGTCTAGCGATGGCTCCGTCTATCTTCGTCGAGGAGCTCAGAACTTACGTCAAGATACCGAGGAAAAGATTGAAAGGCTTCGACTCAATAAAGGGATATCAAGCTTCGAAGATCGAACGATATCTACTGATTTGTCCGGGATAACAAATTCTGCGGCGATAATCGAATTTATGCTGGAGACGGTGCCTGCGGCCGAGCCGGAAACTTGGCTTCGTAAGCAGAAATTGATAGTCCAGGACAAGCCGGTTGTTGCCGGAGTCTTGCTTTTCGACGATGAGCCGCAAACGGATTTGCCAAAGGCTTCTATAAAGATCTATAGATACAAGACTACTGATGAATCCGGAACGCGAGCTACACTTGCTTTTGATCCAATCTCAATTGAAGGCAATATTTACAGACAAATTTATGAGGCTGTGGCGCAAATAAAGAGAATAACGGAAGAGATACCGCTGCTTGGTTTGGAGGGGTTGGAAAAGATAGAATACCCTACCGAGGCGATTCATGAAGTTGTGACAAACTCAGCTATTCATAGGGACTATAGCATAAACGACGATGTTCACGTAAGAATATTTGACAATAGAATTGAGGTGCAAAGTCCAGGCACTCTTCCAGCTCATGTTACTGTTAAGAACATACTTGATGAACGCGCGGCTAGAAATCCAAAAGTCGTCAGGTTGCTAAATAAATTCCGGAACCCGCCCAATAAGGGTGTCGGAGAAGGGTTGAATACCGCGTTTGAAGCGATGAGAAATCTAAAATTAAAAGACCCCGTTATAGAGCAGAAGGAAAACGGTGTCTTGGTAACGCTTCGACATGAGAAATTGGGAACACCGGAGCAGATAATTGTCGACTATCTTAGAGGAAACGATGAAATAAACAACGCAGTTGCGAGATCAATTTGCTTCATCGGATCTGAGAACACTGTTAAAAGAATTTTTCAAAAGATGATAGGAGCTGGGCTTATCGAAAGAGTGTTGGGGCGACCTCTGAATAAAACCGGATATGTCAAGGGACCAAATTTTCCTTCACAATGACACTCATTGGACGATCGTTCAGCGGCTTAAGTCGCCAGCGGCAGCCTCAATTCCGTCAGCAGGCCGCCGTCCGGATGGTTGGACAGGCGGATCTCGCCGCCGGCGGCACGGGCGATGTTGCGGGCGATGGTGAGGCCGAGGCCGAGGCCGCCGGTCTGGCGGTTGCGGGACTGCTCCAGGCGTACGAAAGATCCGAACACGGCGTCGATCTGGGCTTGCGGAATGCCCGGCCCTTCGTCGCGTATGGCCAGCGTGATCATGTCGCCCGACCGGTACAGGCTGAGATGCGCCTTCTTGCCGTAGGTAACTGCATTTTGCACAAGGTTGGTGATGCAGCGCTTGAGCGCGACCGGCCGCGCCATGCAGATCAGGCCGCGCGAGCGCGTATCGTCATTGTCGAAGGAGACCTCGGTGTAGCCGTCGGCGATCGATTCCACCAGCGACCAGAAGTCGATGCGCTCGCTCTTTTCCTCGTTCACCTCGAAAGTGGCGAAGTCGATCACCGAGCTGGCGATGCTCTCGACATCGGCGAGATCGTGCGCCAGCGCCTCGCGAACCGCCGACTTGCGCAACAGCTCCAGGCGCAGCCGCATCCTGGTCATCGGCGTGCGCAGGTCGTGCGCCAGCGCGGCGGCCAGGTGCTCACGGTCCTCGACATATTCACGCAGTCTCGCCTGCATGGCGTTGATCGCCTTGGCGGCGGCGCGCACCTCGCGGCTGCCGCTTTCGGCGATCGGCGGGCTCTTGAGGTCATTGCCGATCCGGTTCACGGCGGTTTCCATCATTCGGTAGGGCGCGGTCAGCCGGCGCAGCGACCAGATCGACATGATCACCACCAGCCCCGCAATCAGCGAATAGAGCGGCAGGCTGTCGAAGCTCAGGATCGGGCCGACCGGCGTGATCGGCTCGGTGAAGTTCAGCCATTGGCCGTCGGCGAAGCGCAGCGAGGCGGTCAGCTTGTCGCTCTGGGCGAAATTCGCCGCCAGCACCAGGAGGTCGCGTTCCACCTGGCCGACGTCCCTGTTCATGACCTCGCCGCCGGGGCTGTCGGATTCCTGCGTCGCCGGATCGCGCCGGACGCGCGCGTCGGTGACGCCGAACTTCGACAGCCGTCCAACGAGAATGTCTTCCAGCTCGGCGAGTTCATCGTCGCCGGCGATCGACGAGGTGACCGCCGGGGTGTCTGAAACCGTGAGAGCGTAGGTGGCGTTGAACAGGCCGGATGCGGTCGCCTTGCGCTCCTCGGGCGTGGCGGCGTGCATCAGCTGCACCAGCGAATAGGCGCGGTCGTTGAGGCGGTAGAGATCGACCACGTCATTGGCGGCCGCGCGGTCGCGCGACACGATGTAGAGCGTCGCGACCTGACTGATCAGCAGGCCGGCAATGACGATCAGCAGCACCCACACAGGCAGGGTCTGCGGCAGGAAACGTCTCATTCGGAAGTCGTTTCGGGGAGGAACTGATAGCCGCCGCTGCGCACCGTCAGGATCAGCTTGGGCGTCTTGGGGTCATCTTCCATCTTGCGCCGCAGCCGGCTGACCAGGATGTCGATGCTGCGGTCGAAGGAATAATCGCTATCGCCGCCGGAGAGTTCGATGAGCTGGTCGCGGGTCAGCACGCGCTGTGCGCTCTTGACGAAGGTCTGCAACAGATTGAACTCCGCCATGGTCAGTTCGACCCTGACATCGTCGGGCGCGGTCAGCCGGCGCCGCGAACAATCCATCGTCCAGCCGGCGAAGCGGTAGATCTGCTTCGATGTGACGCGTTTGGGCTCGGGGGCACCGTTGCGCCGCAGCACGGCGCGTATGCGGGCCAGCAATTCGCGGGGGTCGAAAGGTTTGGGCACATAGTCGTCGGCGCCCATCTCGAGGCCAACCACGCGGTCTGTCGTCTCGGTGACGGCGGTCAACATGATGATCGGCGTCGAATACTGGGCCCGGACGTCACGGCACAGTTCCAGCCCGCTCCTGCCGGGCAGCATGACGTCGAGCACGATGAGATCGACCTGTGCACGGCGCAGGATCGTTTCCATCTCGGTGCCGTCGGCGGCAACCGATGTGTGCAGGCCGCGCTTCTGGAAGAACTCCTGCAGCAGGTCGCGAATGCCCTTGTCGTCGTCGACGATCAGTATGTGTGCGTCGGATTTCACGGGGATCCTGTCTTCGTTGACCTGCCAAGCCGGCAGGCGGCCACCCACACGATAGAATTCGGGCCATATGTTGGCCAGTGCCTTGGATTTCAAGGCAAGGTAAATCTGGCAATCTCCACACCGAATGCGCTGGAGGCCTCCCGCCGGGGCGCACAGACACAATCCAGAAACAAAATTCTATAATCGGGAAAAACTCCTGAAAAACTAGGCCGGCATAACGGTGCCGTGGCGGTCAGGTCATTTGGCCGCGACGCAAGTCTCCGGGTTCACGGATTAACCGATGCCAAGGTTGTCGATCAGTTTGTTGGGTGCGTTGATGGGCATTTCGCTCGTCACAGCCGCTGCTGGACAATCGGATGCAAAAGTGACGCCCACCACCCGGACCGAGCGGTGTGCCAATCTCAGCCACCAATTCGATGAAGCCCTCGAAACCCATGCCACGGCAACGCAGGTCACCGCGGCAAAGGCACTTCAGAGAAAGGGCAACCGGTACTGCGCCGCCAAGAAACAGGCACAGGGTATCCGGATGCTCGCCAACGCTTTGAAGTTGCTGGGGGTGACACCGAACGACCCGGTTCAGTGACACTCGAAACCCGACCCGCATGAAAAGGAAATGAAGCCATGAAAAAGTCCATCCTCTCCGCCACCGGTCTCGCCGTTGCTCTCGCCTTCGCCATGCCGGCTCTCGGCAACGCCGCTGCCACCACGACCGCCGCTCCGGCTGCTTCCTCGACGACCACCGCTCCGGCGACCACGACCGCCAAGCCTCCGGTGAAGAAGGTCGTTGCCAAGAAGCACAAGAAGGCGAAGAAGACTGTCAAGAAGACCGACAAGAAGGTCGCTCCGAAGGCTTAATCCAGGTCGGGCACACTGCCTGCCTTATGACAAGGCCGCTCCAGTCGCGTTTTGCTGGAGCGGCCTTCTTCCTGTCCGAAAAAGCCGAAGGCCGTGTATCGGCAGTGAAGCGAACGGACAGGTCCGAACGATGTGGCCGAAGCCGGCGCCGGCGGTTTTGTCTCGATCGGCCTTAACCCGATTGCAAGGCCGGCGCCGTAGGACAATCCGCATGAAGAGGCGGCTTTCGTCCATTCTGCGCTCGATCGTGTTCGGCGGCCTGGTCGCCACCGGCGCCGCCCGGCTTATGATCCTGCTCACCGCCAGTCCCGTGCCGGATCCGGCCAGCGGCCGCACCGAGCCGTCACTGTTCGCGCCTGTGATTTCCACCGACTGGGATTACATCACGCCCGCGCAGACCTGGCTGCTCATTGCACTTTTCAGCGTGACGCTGATCTGCGTCGTCGCCTGGCCGGTCGCATCCTGGATGGAACGCCGGTCGGATGCGGCCGGAAACTTGCCCTCCCGGCGCGGCTTCGGCCGCCAGGGCCGTTGAACCGCGGGCCACATTTCCCACATAGCTCTGTGATTGGACGCTCGCTTTCGCCCGTGCGAAAATAGGGGCGTAGCCGAGGCTCGCGCAATTGCCGGTTCCCATGCCTGAAATCACGACAAAACCCCGTACGCAGACCCTACCCAAGACTGAGCGGCCGAAGCTCTACAAGGTCATCCTGCTCAATGACGATTTCACGCCGCGTGAATTCGTGGTGACGGTGCTGAAGGGCGAGTTCAAGCTCAGCGAAGACCAGGCGCATCGGGTGATGATCACGGCGCATCGGCGCGGCGTCTGCGTCGTCGCCGTCTTCACCAAGGACGTCGCCGAGACAAAGGCGACACGGGCCACCGACGCCGGCAAGGCCAAGGGCTATCCGCTAATGTTCACGACGGAGCCGGAGGAGTAGAGCAGGTTTCTTACCTTCTCCCACAAGGGGAGGAGGGAAAATGCTCCTATCGTCCCTCGCGGTACCACATCGAACCCATCGCCAGCAGCAGCAGGCCGAGGCCGAGGAAGCCGCTGAACAGCGGCACGCGCGAGACCGCCTTGAGCACGCTGTCGTCGGTGGTGCGCAGGCCGATCCAGTCGGCGCCGGACGCTTCTCCCGAGGACCGTACGGGGACGATCGAGGGCAAGGTCACGTCGCCGCCTCCCAGGGTCGATCCCGCAAGCCTGCGAACGCTGCCGCCGGTGGCTTCGGCGGGAGCCTTCAGCCGGTCCTGCGTGGAAACGACGTCGGCGAATTCGGGTGCGTTGACCGGCCCGACATGGGCGAGCGCGGTAAGGTCGCCATTGCCGACCTGGTAAAGGCCGATCTCGGAGGTCTGGGCGCTGCCCAGGAAGACACCGGGTTCGGATTTCTCGAGCTTGACGGTGATGGTCTTGCCGGAGGGCGTAATGATCTGGGCCGGGCCGGGATCGTCGGCCATGGTCTGGCGGCGAATTTCCAGCACCATGCCGCGCCCGTCGGCGGTCAGCCGTTCCTCCTCGAGCTCTGGCTCCTTCATCAGCCAGTGGGCGATGCGGCGGTAGAGCTGGACATGCGGGCCGCCGCCTTCGAAGCCGCGCGCCCACAGCCAGCCCTGGTCGGACAGAAGCATGCCGACGCGGCCTTCTCCCTTGCGGTCGAGCAGGAGCAGCGGCCGGTTGTCGGCCCCCTTCATCACCACCTCGCCTTCGGGATTCTGCACGCCTATGGTGCGGAACCAGCGGCTCCAGTGCGGCGGCTCGCTGGCAGAACCGTCGAGACCGCGCGTCACCGGATGGCGCTGGCCGATGTCGGTGAGGCGTGGGTAGAACGCCTTGTCGACGACCTCGCCGGTCGGCATCGCCGGCAGCGCCGACATCAGCGGCGTGCGCGCGATCGAGCTTTCACCGGCATATTCGGGTCCGGCCGCAATCAGCAGCGCGCCGCCTTTTTCGACATATTCGGAGATGTAGTCGTAATAGAGGATCGGCAGCACGTCGCGGTGCTGGTAGCGGTCGAAGATGATCAGGTCGAAATCCTTGATCTTCTCGACGAACAGTTCCCGCGTCGGGAAGGCGATCAGCGACAATTCGTTGATCGGCGTGCCGTCCTGCTTCTCCGGTGGCCGCAGGATGGTGAAATGGACGAGATCGACCGAGGCGTCGGATTTCAACAGATTGCGCCAGGTGCGCTCGCCCGCATGCGGCTCGCCGGAGACGAGCAGCACGCGCAGGTTCTCGCGAATGCCGTCGACCAGCGCGATGGCGCGGTTGTTGGTGTCGGTGAGCTCGCCCGGCTCGCGATCGATGGCGAGTTCGATGATGTTGCGCCCAGCGCCGGGAATGGTCACGTGCAGCGGCATGGCCTGGCCGACGGTGGCATGCTCGACCGCGACCTGCTCGCCATTGACCGAAACGCGCACATCGACCGGCCCGGTCTCGTTGCTGGTTGAAATGACGCGATAGGTCATATCGAGCGGCTTGCCGACGAGGGCGAAGCGGGGCGCGTTCTCGAAACGTATGCGGCGATCCTTCTCGTGGTCGTTGCCGGTGATCAAGGCGTGCAGCGGGGCATTGAAATCAGGCGCGCCGGCGGGTGCGTCATGCACTTCGCCATCGGTGATCATGACGGCGCCGCCGATGCGCGAGGGCGGCACGTCGCGGAAGGCGTTTTCGAGCGCGCCGAACAGCCGCGTTTCCGTGCGTTCCTCGGCGGCTTCCGACTTGCCGGCCTCGACGACGCGGACGTCGAACTGCTTGAAGCGGCCGAGGCGCTGCTCAAGCCCGGCCAGCGCCTCGTCGGTCTGTTTGGTCCGTTCACCGATGTCCTGGCTCTGGCTGCGGTCGACGATCAGGGCAACCACGCTTTGCTGCGGCTCGCGCTCCTCGTTGAGGAACACCGGATTGAAGAGAGCGGCGGCGAGCGCCAGCAATGCGACGAGGCGCAGGACCGCGCCGCGCTGGCGAAACCACAGGCCGACGGCCGCGAGCAGGGCCAGCGGCACCAGCACAAGGGCCAGCAGCGGCCAGGAGATCAGCGGTTCGAAGGAGATCGACCAGTTCACGTCTTACCCTCCCCCTTGCAGGGAGGGCCGATCCGCGGGGCGGGCGCAAGAAGGAGCGTCATCTTACTGGCCCAACCGTTCAAGCAATATGGGCACGTGCACCTGGTCGGATTTGTAGTTGCCGGTCAGCATGTACATCATGATGTTGACCCCGGCGCGCAACGCATAGATGCGCTGCATCGGGTCGTTGGGCACGGTCGGCAGCAGCGGGTCGCCATTCTCGTCGACGGCCCAGGCGCCAGCAAAATCATTGGCGGTGATCATGATCGGCGAGACGCCGTCACCGGTACGCACCGGCCGGTTTTCGGCATTGCTGGCGTCGAGCGATGCCTCGACCCAGAGCGGGCTGCCGGCGAAGCGGCCAGGGAATTCGGGCAGGATGAAGAAGGATTTGGTCAGAACATGATCCGACGGCACCGGCTCCAGCGGCGGCACGTTGAGGTTGCCGAGGATGTCGCGCAGCCGCTCGGTGGCGGGGCTGGTCGAGTCGGCGCCGATGCCGTTGGCGAACTGGTCGCGCGTGTCGAACAGCACGGTGCCGCCCTGCTGCATATAGGCATCGATACGGGCAATCGCGGCCTGGCTGGGCATGGCTGCGGCCGGATCGATCGGCCAATAGATGAGGGGAAAGAACGAAAGCTCGTCCTTGGAGATGTCGACGCCGGCCGGCGCGCCCGGCTCGAGCGCGGTCTTCTCGATGAGGAAGCGGGTCAGGCCCTCGAGCCCGGCGCGACTGATCGAATCGTCGCCGGGCACGCCGGTCAGCACATAGGCGATCCGGGTCTTGGAGATGTCCTCTATCGCGGCGGTGTCGCCAGGCTTGGCATCGTCGGCGCGCGCGGGGCCGACATGGCCGAACAGCGCGCCGAGCCCGATCAGAATGGCCGCCATGGTGGTTACGGCCGCAGCGCGGCGCGGCCTGCGCGTCAACAGGCCGCCCATCCAGAACACCGCCAGCGTATCGAGCACCATCAGCGCCAGCGCAGCGGCCACCAGCGCGCCCTTCAAATTACGCGATTCGTCAAAGGCATACTGAATTGTGGTGACCGGGACAGTGATTTGCGGGCGCGCCAGCGGCGCAAGCGTGCTTGTCGCATCGAGCAGATTGTGGGCGAAAACGCCGGCCTCCGAGCCATAGAGGCCGGGCGGGTTCTCGAAGGTCACCGGCAGAGCGCCGGCGCCCGGCACCAGCGGGCGCGCATCCGGCGTCGGCGGCACCAGCATTCCGTCGGCCGCTATCATGCGGTAGGGCGCCAGCGAGGTGGCGGCGGCTTCGGCATTGGCGATGGCGGCCCCCTGGTTGCGCGACAGCTGCACGATGCGGCGCAGCATCTCGACGAAGCTGCCGGAGATCGGCAGGTTCGACCAGGTCGCTTCGGGCGTGACGTGGAACAGCACGAGCGTGCCCTTGCCCTTCTTCAGCCCGGTGACCAGCGGCGTACCGTCGGCAAGCGCTGCCCAGGTGCGCTCGACGATATCGGGCGTCGGTTCGGCCAGCACCTGCCTGGAAACGGTCACCTCGGTCGGCGGCGCCAGATCGGCGAAGGGGCCAGCCTTGGGGAATTCGGTGACCGGCTGCGGCGTGGTCCATGACAGTGCGCCGCCGAGCGAGCGTTCGCCGGTGCGCAGACGCACCGGCAGAAGGTCGTCGTCATTGCCGGCGGCGGCCAGCCGCGACCCGGCGAAACGCACCAGCGTGCCGCCCTTTTCAACCCAGTCGACTAGCCTTGGCCTGATCTGTGCGGGAATGGTGCCGATATCGGCCATGACGATCATCGCCGGCTTCTGGTCGAGGATCTGCGGAATGGCGTCGGCCAGGTCGGCGCTGGAAGGTTCGACCAGGTCGGCGAAGGGCTGCAGCGCGCGCCTGATGTAGTAGAGCGGCGACAGCAGCGGCTGCGCCTGGTCGGCCTCGGCCTGCGACAGGAGTCCGACGCGGCGGCGCTTGGAGCTTTCGTCCAGCACGCGCACCGCGCCCGCCTGACGCTCGCCATCGAGCGCGATCGAAGCGAAATCATTGCGCAGCTCGAACGGCACCGCCATGGTGCCGGTGGCGGTGGATTGGCCGGGTGCGAAAGTCAGCGTCGCATCGGCGATGCGGCGGCCCTTGTCGTCGAAGGCGCCGGCGGTGACTTGCGCCGGGGCCGCATCGCCGGGCGGCCGGATGGCGGTGAGGGCAAAACCGTCGACCTCGTTCTCGGCGCCCGTCAGGCCGGTCAGCGGCATCCGGTCGGCGACGGCCCACACGACCCGGGCAGCGTTTTTGGACAGAAGCGTGTTGAAGGCGGCCTCGTCGCCCTTCGCCGCCAGGCCGTCGGCCAGCACGGCGACGCTGGCGCCCGGCAGGCGCTCCAGGGCGGCTGCGACGCGCGCGTAGACCGCCGGTCGGTCGGTCGGGATCGGCCGGGGCTTTGCCGCGCGCAGGCGGTCGAGCGCCGCGGCCGCATCGAAGGGGCCGATCTCGGCATTGGGTTTTTCGGCGGTGAAGGCGATGATGATCGGCACGCCGTTCGAACCGGCGTCGGCGATCAGCCGCTCGGCGGTTGCGATGCGCTTGTTCCAGTCGGCGGCGCTTGCCCAGCCATTGTCGACGACCAGCGCCAGGGCCGCGCCCTCGGCCGGCAGTTTCTCGCGCGGATTGAAGACCGGTTCGGCAAGGGCGGCGACGATGAGCGCCGCCATCAGCAGCCTGAGCAGCGTCAGCCACCAGGGGCTCTGCTGCGGGGTTTCCTCGCGCTTCAGCACGCGCGCCAGGATCTTCAGCGGCGGAAACACCTCGGTCTGCGGCCTGGGCGGGGTCAGCCTGAGCAGCCACCAGATCACCGGCAGCGCCAAAAGACCCCACAGCAGCATGGGCGCGCCAAAGGAAAGCGGCAGCCAGCTCATGCGACGGCCTTTCCTGGCTGATCGCCACCAGCGATCATGCCGCCGCGATCGCCAGCGATCGGCCTGGGCTGATCGCCACCAGCGATCATGCCGGCGCGGCCAACAGCGGTCAGCCCGGGCTGACCGCCATCGGTCATCGCCATGTGCAGGCGTACCAGGGCGTCGGAAGCCAGCCGATCGGTGTGGTTGACGGTGAAGCTCCAGCCGAGCCGCTTGCACCAGCTGGCCAGTTCCTGGCGTCGGGCGCCATAGAGCAGGCGATACTCATCGGCCAGCATCTCGGCGCGGCCGGCGGTCAGCTTCTCGCCGCTCTCCGGGTCGGTGAATTCGGTGCGGCCGGCATAGGGGAATGTCTCCTCGGCCGGGTCGGCGACCTCAATCAAATGCGCGCGCACGCCATGGCGGGCGAGCACGTCGAGCCAGGCCATGGTTTCCTCGACCGGGTCGAGGAAATCACTGGCGATGACGATGTCGCAGAAGCGGCGGATGCCGGAGAGATCGGGCTTGGCCGGCAAGTCGCCGGCATGCATGAGCTGGGCGGCGATGCGCTCGGCGCCGTTGCGGGCGGTGAACGGATCGGTAAGGCCGGGCCAGGCGATGCGCTCTCCGCTGCGCGACAGCAGCTCGGCCATGGCCAGCGCCAGCACCAGGCCGCGCGATTGCTTGGAAACGGCGGCACCGGTCGATTTGTAGAGCATGGACGGCGAGGGATCGGCCCACAGCCACACCGTATGGGCCGCCTCCCACTCGCGGTCGCGTACATAGGTGTGGTCGTCGCGGGCCGAGCGGCGCCAGTCGATGCGGGAGGAATCGCCTTCGACATAGGGCCGGAACTGCCAGAAATTCTCGCCGATGCCGCGCTTGCGACGGCCATGCCAGCCGGCGATCACGGTGTTGACGATGCGGCGCGCCTCGACCAGCAAGTCGGGCACGAGCGAAGCCCGCAACCGGCCGCGGGCGAGCGCATCGCGCGTCGCTGCCGGAGCCTGGAGCTCGCCGATGCGCGCCATCAAATCCCTTTCACGAGCTTGGCCACCACGTCGCGCACGCTGGTGCCTTCGGCGCGGGCGGCGAAGGTCAGCGCCATGCGGTGCTGGAGCACCGGCTCGGCCAGAGCACGCACATCGTCGACCGACGGCGCCAGCCGCCCATCATAGAGCGCGCGCGCCCTCGTGCACAGCATCAGTGCCTGGCTGGCGCGGGGACCCGGGCCCCAGGCGACATGCCTGTCGGTTTCGGCATTGCCCTGGCCGGGGCGCGCCGAGCGCACCAGGGCCAGGATCGCCTCGACCACGCTTTCAGGCACCGGCATGCGGCGGATCAGCGTCTGGATATCCCTCAGCCGCGCCGGCTGCAGCACATTCTGTGCCTTCGCGTCCTCGACGCCGGTGGTTTCCAAAAGGATGCGGCGCTCGGCCTCGAGTTCGGGATAGAGGATGTCGACCTGCATCAAAAAACGGTCGAGCTGTGCCTCGGGCAGCGGATAGGTGCCTTCCTGTTCCAGCGGGTTTTGCGTCGCGAGCACATGGAAAGGCGAGGGCAGGTCGTGGCGGGCACCGGCAATGGTGACGTGATACTCCTGCATGGCCTGCAGCAGCGCCGACTGGGTGCGCGGCGAGGCGCGGTTGATCTCGTCGGCCATCAGCAACTGCGCGAAGATCGGCCCGGAAATGAAGCGGAAGGAGCGCTTGCCGAATTCGTCCTGCTCCATCACCTCGGAGCCGAGAATGTCCGAGGGCATCAGGTCGGGGGTGAATTGGATGCGGCGCGAATCGAGGCCGAGCACGATGCCCAGCGTCTCGACCAGCTTGGTCTTGGCGAGGCCCGGCACGCCGACCAGCAGCGCGTGGCCGCCGGCCAGAAGCGCCACCAGAGCGCGTTCGACGACACTTTCCTGGCCGAAGATGATGCGACCGACCCCGTCGCGGACCCTAGAAATGTCGGCCAGCGCCTTCTCGGCCTCGGCGATCATGTCTTTTTCGCTGATCGGGCTTTCCTTGACCATCACGCTCATGCAGCATCGATCCTTGTGGTTGGAAATACCAGCTTGACGCAGAATGCCGCGATTCGGCTCCGTCTGGCGCCTGCCTTCAAATTTAAATCACAGAGTTAGGCTGACAAGCGCAACAACAGTGACTATTTCGTGACGATGGCAGAGGGCTCCGAACAAAGACAGCAAAGCCTGGCGGCCGCGACCGAGGCGCGCGGCCTCGAGGCGCTGATCTCGCGTGCGGCCCGCGCCGGCAAGGGGCCGGCCCCGGTGGAGCGCTGGAATCCCGACTTCTGCGGCGATTTGGATATGGAAATCAAGGCTGACGGCACCTGGTTCTATCTCGGCACGCCGATCGGCCGCATGCCGCTGGTACAGCTTTTTTCCTCGGTGCTGCGCAAGGACGCGGACGGCAGGACCTATCTGGTGACGCCGGTGGAAAAGGTCGGCATCCGCGTCGCCGACGCACCCTTCATCGCCGTCGAGATGGATGTCTCGGGCAGCGGCGAGGGCCAGATCATCACGTTCCGCACCAATGTCGGCGACGTCGTCGAGGCCGGACCGGAGCGGCCGCTGCGCTTCGTCGACGAGCACGAGACCGGCGGGCTGAAGCCTTATGTGCTGGTGCGCGGGCGGCTGGAGGCGCTGGTGGCGCGGCCGGTGATGTACGAACTGGTCGAGCATGGCGAGGAGATCGAGATCGGCGGCAGGTTGATGTTTGCCGTTCGTTCGAAAGGCCAGGCCTATCCGATCATGCCGGCCGACAGGCTGAGGCAGCTGAGCGCGTGACGGACAGTTCATGATGGACCAGGTGACGCCGACGCCCTTTTCCATTGCCGATTTGCGCGCGCGCTTTGCCGCGCAGCCGCAGGCGCATGCCGGCGACGACTATGGCGATCATCGCTTCAATCCAGGCCATCCGCGCCTCCACCGGGCGAAACCGCTGCGCGATGCGGCGGTGCTGATCCCGATCGTCGATCACCAGGGTGATGCCACGGTTCTTTTGACCAAGCGGGCCGAGACACTGCGCAACCATTCCGGGCAGGTGGCCTTTCCCGGCGGAACGATCGATCCGACCGACGCCAGTCCGGAAGCGGCGGCGCTGCGCGAGGCTTTCGAGGAAATCGGCCTTGGCCGGGACCATATCGAGGTCATCGGCCGCATGCCCGATTATGTCGCGGGCAGCGGTTACAGGATCGCGCCGGTGCTGGGCATCGTGCGGCCGCCTTTCCAGCTGACGCTCAATGCCGAGGAGGTCGACTTGGCCTTCGAAGTGCCGCTGCGCTTCCTCATGGATCCGGCCAACCACATCAGGGACAGCCGCATTTGGAACGATCTCGAATGGTTCTTCTACGACATGCCCTATGGCGACCGGCGCATCTGGGGCGTCACCGCCGGCATCATCCGCACGCTCTATGAAAGGCTCTATGGGTGAAGGTCTCGATCGCTGACAGGGCCGACTGGCTCGGCGACAAGCATCTGCAGCGCCTGCTTGCCATTCTGGCGAGTGGCGGCGAGGCAGCGCGGGTCGCCGGCGGCGCGGTGCGCAACACGCTGATCGGCCAGCCCGTCGCCGACATCGACATCGCCACCACCTGCCTGCCGCAGGAGACGATCCGCCGCGCCGAGGCGGCGAGGTTCAAGACGGTTCCGACCGGCATCGAGCACGGCACGATCACCGTGATTGCCGGCGGCAAGCCTTATGAAATCACCACGCTGCGCGCGGATATCGAGACCGATGGCCGCCGCGCCAAGGTGTCGTTCGGGCGAGACTGGAAGCTTGATGCCGAACGGCGCGACTTCACCATCAATGCGCTCTACGCGGAAGCCGACGGCACGGTCGTCGATCTGGTCGGCGGCGTCGCCGACATAGAGGGGCGCCGGCTGCGCTTCATCGGCGATCCGGAAGCGCGCATCCGCGAGGACTATCTGCGTATCCTGCGCTTTTTCCGCTTCTTCGCCTGGTATGGCGAAGGCCGGCCGGACGCTGAGGGGCTGAAGGCTTGCGCCCGGCTGAAGGGAGGGCTCGTGCAGCTCTCGGCCGAGCGCGTCTGGTCCGAACTCAAGAAGCTGTTGTCGGCGGCCGATCCGTCCCGCGCGCTGTTGTGGATGCGGCAGGCAAGCGTTTTGACCAGCGTGCTGCCGGAAAGCGAGAAATGGGGCATCGACGCGATCCACGGCCTGGCCAGAGCCGAGAAGGATCTGGGCTGGACCGCGGACCCGCTGCTCAGGCTGGAGGCGATCGTGCCGCCGGATGCGGCGCGCATGAAGACGCTGGCCGAGCGGCTGAGACTGTCGACGGCGGAAGCAAACCGTTTGCGCGACTGGGCGCTTACGCCGGGAATCGAGCCGAAAACGACCGAAGGCGAACTGGCCAAGACGCTCTACCGCGGCGACCGGCAGGGGGTCGTCGACCGGCTTCGCCTGTCACTCGCAGCGGCACGGGTGCGCGCGGTGGACCAGACCGATGCGCTCATCGAGGCAGGCGGCTTTTCCCGACTTCTCGCCTTCGCATTGAGATGGGAAAGGCCCGTGTTTCCGCTCAAGGGCGCCGATCTGACGGCGATCGGGGGGATGCCCGGGCCAAAACTCGGCGCGATCCTCAGGAATCTCGAAGTGGAATGGGTCGATGCCGGGTTTGGGCCCGATCGCGACGCGCTGCTCAAGCGCGCCGCGCAGGCCCTGAAGGCCGGATAGAGCATTCGTCAACGCAATCCGGGCGGAAATCGCCGCGATTTCCGGAACTTGCTCCAAATCAGGCCGCGTCGCGGACCTTCTCGATGCGCGAGCGGATCGCTTCGATCATCGTTTCGCGGATGATCGTCTCGCCATGCGTCTCGCGCATATGTTCGACGGCACGGCGCATGACCTCGGCTTCCTCCTCGGCGCGCGTGTGCCATTCACAACCTGGAACGAGCGAGCCGCAGTGGAATTCCTTCATGGGATTTCTCCTTTTCCTCCATGGAGTCCGGTCGACCGTACTGCAAAAGGCGGCAGGGACTCCGCATCTTCTTGGCACGTTGTCCGACCCTAAGACCGGTTGGACCGCAAGCGGGTGAAACCATAACACAGATGGGGTGGCATTGATTGCCGTCAACGGAAAAAAAGGCGGAGCAGCGCTGCTCCGCCCTCTTACGCCAGCCCTATGGGCAGGTCATCACTTCATGATCTTGACTGCCTCGGCAACCTTATCCTTGCCGCTCATGTCCCATGAAACTCTGACCTTCTCGCCGACCTTCAGGCCAGGATCCTTGAAGGTCCGGGGAAGCGTAAAAGACGATCCATTGTCGAGAACCAGGCTTTTGGCCGCCGTATCAAAGGTCTTGATCGTGCCGGTGGTGTGCTTGACGGCGGCGAATGCCACCGAACCGGAAGCAAGAAGGGCAGCCGCTGCGGCCGAAACAATGATCTTGCGCATTGCGAAGTACTCCTGGAAAGCGCGGGCACCCTTTTGGCAGAGGTGTCCCGCATCGTCCTGGGCCGTCCGGTTGCGTCGAGTCGCGATCCGCTTCGTTCTGACGCAATTCCGAACGGAGCACCGCTCTGCACTCCTGGAATTGCGCAGGCGAACCGCCGGCGCTTCCCGACCCGTCCCGACAAATAGCCCAGTCTTTTCCGAAGCCTATTAGACGAAAAAGAAACTTTGCGACGGCTCCCGCGCCACATTCGATGCCCATTTCGAAGCGAATGGGACATCAATGCGGCTCACGGCGCGCTCACCATCTTTTTACGGCCAGCGGGCCTCCGGCGGCAGGCTGGAGAGGATCGAGGCGACATTGCCGCCGGTTTTCAGGCCGAAAATGGTGCCGCGATCATGAAGCAGGTTGAACTCGACATAACGGCCGCGGCGGATGAGCTGTTCGTCGCGGTCGCCATCGGTCCAGTTCTCGTTAAAATTACCCCGCACCAGATGGCCGTAGACCACGAGAAAA
Organism: Mesorhizobium sp. B2-5-3; assembly: GCF_006441005.1. NCBI lineage: Bacteria > Pseudomonadati > Pseudomonadota > Alphaproteobacteria > Hyphomicrobiales > Phyllobacteriaceae > Mesorhizobium > Mesorhizobium sp. B2-5-3. The sequence continues at coordinate 273,998 of NZ_VFUS01000007.1, read as the reverse complement.
GCGCGCCCGACATCCTGGACGAAGTTGAAGTCGGCATTCCAGCCGCCTTTGTCCTCGCCCGAATGCAGCCAGTCGAAAAAGATGCCGCCGGTGCCGCGCGGCTCGTTGCGATGCGGAAGGAAGAAATACTCGTCGCACCAGGCCTTGAATTTCGCATGGTCGGCGATGCCGGCGTTCTTCTCGCAGGCGAACTGCATGGCGCGGTGGAAGGCCATTGTGTCAGGGTCGTCCTGTGTGCGGCGTCGGTCGAGCACCGGGGTGAGGTCGGCGCCGCCGCCGAACCAGTGGCGCGAGGTGACGACCATGCGCGTATTCATGTGCACGGCCGGAACGTTGGGGTTCCAAGGGTGCGCGATCAGCGAAATGCCGGATGCCCAGAAGCGCGGGTCCTCCTCGGCGCCGGGCATCTGCTTCCTGAATTCGGGCGAGAATTCGCCGTAAACCGTCGAGGTGTGGACGCCAACCTTCTCGAAGACTCGGCCGTGCATCATCGACATGGTTCCGCCACCGCCCTTGCCGGAGTCACGCTCCCACGGCGTCCTTTCGAACCGGCCCGGCGACCATGAAGCGAGCGGGCCCTGGAGATCCTGCTCGATCTGCTCGAAGGCGCCGCAGATGCGTTCTCGCAGCGCCTCGAACCACAGCCGTGCCTTCATCTTCTTTTCTTCGATGTCGGCGGGCAGGCCAACCGGTATTTCAGGTCGTTCCAAGTGCTGTCTCCGGTTTCGGGGCGGCCGGCCCCTACAAATGACTCGTCTTTTGCCGGCGCGATCCCTAATCTCTTAGGGGAAAGGGTCAAGTCTGATCTGATCGGAGCAAGGAGACTTTCGTGCGCACCCCGGCAAGACCGCCGTTGGATGGCCTGAAGAAAAGGCTCGATCAAAGCCGGGCTGAACGCGCGCGCATGCCGCGCGACGGATTTTTGCGCGAAACCTTCGTCCTGCCGCGTTCGGACGCTCGCCTCAAGGCAAAGGAATGGTTCGAGCGCTTCCCCAAGCAGGCTTACTGGACCGAGATCGAAAGCTGGTTCGAACGGCCGGGCGATTTGATCGAATTCACCATAAGGCGCCTGCCGGCGGCGGATTAGAATTCCTCGCCCTGTTTACGGGGACAACCCAATACAGGCGTCGCCCCTTGTATCCGCCTTCACTACGCTCAGGCACCTTCTCTCCGTGAACCGAGAGAAGGAAGAACCAGCCTTCTCGCCCCTGTTCCTTCCCTGGCCAGCCGGTCATCCTTGTTGCGGAGCGGACATTTGTCGATCGACATGCAGCCGCAGCCGATGCAGTCGGTCAGCCCGTCGCGCAATTTCTTCAATTGACCGATCTTGCGGTCGAGCCCGTCGCGCCAGGCGGTCGACAGCAGGCTCCAGTCGTCGCGCGTCGGGGTGCGGCCCTCGGGCAGGGATTGAAGCGCCGTCGCTATCTCGGCCAGCGAAATGCCGACCTCCTGCGCGATCTTGATGATGGCCACGCGCCTTAGTACGTCGCGGCCGTAGCGGCGCTGGTTGCCTGCCGTGCGGTGGCTGCGGATCAGGCCGCGAGCTTCGTAGAAATGCAGCGCCGACACCGCGACACCGCTGCGCGCGGCCACTTGGCCAACCGTTAATTCCGCTGCTGGCGCCATCTCGCACTTTTCCGCTTGACCTCAAGTTAAGTTGAGCTTGTAGCGAAGAAGCCATCGACATGCAAACGACAGGAGATGGCGATGTGCGCCTGGGTGAGAATGACGGGCGAGGGCCGTGTCGCGGGCGCCGGCGGGACCGTGGCCGCCGCTTCAGCGGATGGCATTCTGGCCCAGTTGTCGCGTGGCTTCGCCGGCCACCATGGCGGCGGAGAGCGCCACATTGATGCTGCGCGCGCTGGCCTGCATCGGGATCGTCAGCCGCGCGTCCGCCGCCTGATGGACCGGATCCGGCACGCCTGCGGATTCACGGCCGAACAAAAGGATATCGCCAGTGGCGAAGTTGAAGCTGGTGTATGGGGTCGCGGCCTTGGTCGACAGCAGCACCAGCCGGCGCGCGCGGGCCTTGCGCCACTCCTCGAAGGCGTGCCAGTCGACATGCCGGGTCAGGGCAGCCATTTCGAGGTAATCCATGCCGGCGCGCCTGAGCGCTTTATCGGAGAGCGGAAAGCCAGTCGGTTCGATGATGTCGACGCCGATCCCGAGGCAGGCGGCGAAGCGCAGGATTGTGCCGGTGTTGCCGGCGATGTCAGGCTGGTACAGGGCGATGCGGAGACGGTCGTTCATTTCCGCATCCTTCTATTAAGTGGCAAATCGGCCACAGCGGCTTCGCGGTTTTGGAAATTGCTGGACCTGCGGGTGGCCATTTTCTGCGAAGTCGGGTATACAGCGTACATTGTCAACCCGAACCGAAGGAGGGGTAATTCATGATGACCATGCACATCCAGCACCCTCTCCGTGGGCTTACATGCCCGCTGGCGGTTTCGGTACGACGGTTCTCCTGATCTCTTAGACGCTTCCGCACCGATTTCCGCCGAAACCATTCCCTGGTCTTCGAAGGAATCCTGCGATGTTTTTCAAGCTGCCGAAGGGGCCGATGGCCCCGCCCCAACGCGTCTCGACTGATCAGCCGCCGATCCCGCGGCAGGACGTCGAACACCCTTTTTATCTCTATTTTCACACGGAGGACGGACCGATGTTCGATCCCTACAGAATACCGGGCTCGAGGAGCCTGCATATCCACCGGCTGCCGACCTGGGCGCTGCTGATCGGCGAAACGTATTCGTCGGCGGTCCACGCCGAGGTTCGCCGGCGTCCGCATCGCGGCATGCTGCCCGATGTCGATTTCTCGCGCGCGGTTCCCGACCCGAGCCGGCCCTCGTTGGTGCGCCGTATCATCCGGGCGATCCGGCCGGGCGCGAAGATCCGCCTTGTCGACACCGCACCGTCAGGATCAACAAAAGAGCCTGTCGGCGAAAAGCCCGCGAACCCCTATATAGCGCGAAGCAAGGCCGACGGTCCGGATGATTCCGGACCGTCGGCCCTCGGCGCCATGCGGTCCGAGGACTTCGTACGTTCACGCGCCGCGTGAGCGGAAACAGATTTCATGAGCATGACCTATGTTGTTGTTTAGCTGGTTTGAAAAAAGGCTCGATCCGTTCCCGGGCGCGGAGCCGGTCGAGCCGCCCAAGACGCTGGTTGCCTTCTGCCTGCATTACACGCGCGGCGCATGGCCCTATATCCTGGTCGATGCGGTGCTGGTGGCGGCAATCGCCATCGCGGAAGTGTGGATGTTCGGCTTCCTCGGCCGCATCGTCGACTGGCTTTCGGCGCAGAACCGCGAAACCTTCCTGCAGACGGAGGGCTGGAAGCTCGCCAGCATGGCCTTCATCGTGCTGTTCGCGCTGCCTGGCACGGTATGGCTGCATTCGCTGCTCAACCAGCAGACGCTGATGGGCAACTATCCCATGCGCATCCGCTGGCAGGTGCACCGCTACCTGCTGAAGCAATCGATGAGCTTCTACCAGGACGAATTCGCCGGCCGCATCGCCACCAAGCTGATGCAGACGGCGCTCGCCGTGCGCGAATGCGTGATCAAGGTGATCGACGTCCTGAACTACGTCATCGTCTATTTCCTCGGCATGCTGCTCATCGTCGGCTCGGCCGACTGGCGGCTGGCCGCACCGCTCGGCGTGTGGATGGTCGGCTACATCCTTCTGCTGCGCTATTTCATTCCTCGGCTGGGCAAGGTCGGCGAGGAACAGGCCAATGCGCGCTCGGTCATGACCGGCCGCGTTGTCGACAGCTACTCCAACATCCAGACGGTCAAGCTGTTCAGCCATGCCCGCCGCGAGGCCTCCTTCGCCAAGGAGGGCATGATGGGCTTCCTCGACACGGTCTACCGGTCGATGCGGCTGGTGACGGTGCTGTTCGGCTCGCTCTACATCCTGAATGCGCTTCTCCTGTTCTCGGTTACCGCCATCTCGTTGTGGCTGTGGCTGGGCCAGGCGGTGACGATCGGCGCGGTCGCCGTGGTCATCGGCCTGGTTCTGCGGATGTGGGGCATGTCGCAGTGGATCATGTGGGAAATGTCGGGCCTGTTCGAGAATATCGGCACGGTGCAGGACGGCATCGCCTCGATTTCGCTGCCGCGCCTTGTCGAGGACAGGCCCGGTGCGAAGGAGATCACGGTCTCCAAAGGCGAGATACGCTTCGAGGACATCCGCTTCCACTATGGCAAGCAGAAGGGCGTCATCGAGAACCTGTCGCTGGCGGTGAAGCCGGGCGAGAAGGTTGGCATTGTCGGCCGCTCCGGCGCCGGCAAGTCGACGCTGGTCAATCTTCTGCTGCGGTTCTACGACCTCGAAGCCGGCCGTATCCTGATCGACGGCCAGGAGATCGCAGCGGTGAAACAGGATTCGCTGCGCGCCCAGATCGGCATGGTCACGCAGGACACCTCGTTGCTGCATCGTTCGGTGCGCGAAAACATCCTCTATGGCCGGCCCGACGCCAGCGACGACATGCTTGTCGAGGCTGCGCGGCGCGCCGAGGCGCTGGACTTCATCGCCGGGCTTTCGGACCATAGCGGCCGCAAGGGATTCGACGCCTATGTCGGCGACCGCGGCGTCAAACTGTCCGGCGGCCAGCGGCAACGCATCGCCATCGCTCGCGTTATGTTGAAGGACGCGCCCATACTTATCCTTGACGAGGCGACGTCAGCGCTGGATTCCGAGGCGGAAGCGGCCATCCAGGAGAACCTCTACAAGCTCATGCAAGGCAAGACCGTCATCGCCATCGCCCACCGGCTGTCGACCATCGCGGCGATGGACAGGCTTGTGGTGATGGACCAGGGACGCGTCATCGAGGAAGGTTCGCACGAGGAATTGGTGGCCAGGGGCGGGCTCTACGCGCAGCTCTGGCAGCGCCAGTCGGGCGGTTTCCTGCTGGATGACGGCCCGATCGGTGCCGCAAGCGACGTTGTTGCCAATGACGTTGGCGCAAAGGGACAAGCCGCTGAATGATGGCCGCCGCCGCATGATGACAGCCGTCTATCGCTGGTTCGAGAACTGGGTCTATCCGTTCAGGGAGCCCACGAATCTTCGGCCGCCGTCCGGCGTCGCCGGTTTTCTCTGGCACTATGTCGGCCAGGCCAAGTTCGCCTTCTTCGCCATGCTGGTCATCGGCGGCATCGCGCCGCTGGTCGAGGCCGGGCTGTTCTACTTTGTCGGGCGGCTGGTCGACATCCTCGACCAGCTTCCCGGCGAACGCAGCTGGCATGCGTTGTGGACGGCCGCCGGGCCGGAACTTGTGTTCATGATCGTCGTGGTGCTGGTCGTCCGCACCATCGTCGTCGGCCTGTCGGCCCTGGTCGACGAGCAGACAATCACGCCCGGCTTCTACAATCTGGTGCGTTGGCAGGCGCACCGGCACGTGTCGCGCCAGTCCTACTCCTTCTTCCAGAACGATTTCGCCGGCCGCATCGCGACAAAAGTCTGGCAGGCTGGGCAAGCGACCGGCGACCTGATGGAAAGCTTCATCGAGGTCGTCTGGTTCATGATCGTCTATACGGTGACGACGCTGGCGCTGGTCGCGGGGCTCGATATCAGGCTCGCAGTGCTGGTGGTGATCTGGATCGCGGCCTTCGCCTGGCTGGCCAGGCTCTATCTGCCGGCAATCCGCAAACATGCCGAGGCGACCGCCGAGGCGGGGTCGATGATCACCGGCCGCATCGTCGATTCCTACTCCAACGTACAGACGCTGAAACTGTTCTCCGCCGATGGCGACGACCGCTACATCAGGAGCGGCTTCGACATCTATCTCGACGCGTTGCGCCCGTTCACGCGCCGGCTGACCGGCGTGCGCATGGCGCTGACGACGCTGTCGGGCATCATGATCACGGCGATCGGCTGCTTTGCCGTCTATCTCTGGGTCGAGGGCTCGATCACCGTCGGGGCGGTCGCCTTCACACTGTCGCTGGTGCTGCGGCTCAACATGCTGCTTGGCCGGCTGATGATGCAGCTCAACAGCATCCTGCGCAATCTCGGCGTGCTGGAGAATTCCAAGGCGCTGATCTCGCAGCCGCTCGGTCTGGTCGACGCACCCGACGCCCGGGAACTGGTCGTGGCCGGCGGGCGCATCGAGGTGAAGAATGTCGAGTTCCACTACGGCAAGGGGTTCGGCGTGCTCAACGGCATCGATCTCGTGGTGCGGCCGGGCGAGAAGGTCGGGCTGGTCGGGCCGTCCGGCGCCGGCAAGACCACGCTCGCCAACCTTATCCTGCGGCTGTACGAACTCGAAGGCGGAAAGATCGCCATCGACGGCCAGGATGTCTCGCAGGTGACGCAAAATTCGCTGCGCGCCAATATCGGCGTCGTCAGTCAGGACACGGCACTTTTCCACCGTTCGCTGCGCGACAATATCAAACTCGGCATGCCCGACGCCACCGACGCGCAGGTGATCGCGGCGGCCAGGAAAGCCGAGGCGCATGATTTCATCCTGACCTTGCGCGACAATCGCGACCGACAGGGCTACGAGGCCTATGTCGGCGAGCGCGGCGTCAAACTGTCGGGCGGCCAGCGCCAGCGCGTGGCGATCGCGCGTGTCTTCCTCAAGGATGCGCCGATCCTGATATTGGACGAGGCGACCTCGGCACTTGATTCCGACATCGAGGCGGCGATCCAGGAAAACCTGACGCGGCTGATGGAAGGCAAGACGGTCATAGCCATCGCCCACCGGCTGTCGACGATCGCCGCGCTTGACCGCCTCGTCGTGCTCGACGGCGGCCGCATTGTCGAACAAGGCACGCATGACGAACTGGTGGCGCTCGACGGGCTCTACGCGCGGCTGTGGAAGCGTCAGTCCGGCGGCTTCCTCTATCATGAGGAAGCCGTGCTGGAAGAGACGCGGCCGGCGGAGTAGCGGCATGGGCGCGACGCATGAGACCGACTATCTGCTGAAACGGCTGCGGCCGACGACACCGGCCTTCGATGCGCTGATGGAAGAGAGCCGGCGGGAAGGCTACTGGATGCTGGTGCGGCTCCGCGACGGCTGGGCAGGCGGCCGCAACAAGTTCCTGAAACAGGGGGAGGCACTGTTCGGAGCATGGCACGGCGTCGAACTCGCCGGCGTGTGCGGGCTGAACATCGATCCCTATTTCGAGGGCAGGGACCATGGCCGGGTCCGGCATTTGTTCGTCGGCGCGCGCCATCGGCGCACGGGCCTTGGCCGCATGCTGGTCGAGACCGTTGTCGACAGGGCACGCCGCTATTTCGCCGTGCTCAACACCCGTGCGCCGCAGGAAGCCTTCGGCTTCTATGAGCGGCTTGGCTTCGCGCCGGTGGCGGGCGAAGAATTCGTCACGCACCGGATGATCTTCGAGAAAGGAGGTTGAAAATGTCCCTGCGCCCGCCGTCCCGTCTGACCAGTGCCTCGGCAGCCGAAGCCGCCTTCGACGCGCTCGGCCATGAAGTCCTTGCCGAGAAGGCGGCGGCACTCGGCCGCGCCGGACAACGCGTCGAAGAAACGCTGGCCCGACTGCGCAACAATGGCGACGAGCAGTTGCGTCCCCGGCTGCTCAAGGAGGCGGCGGTGGCGGTGCATGGCTACTTCATCCAGCGCGAACTGTGCGGCCTTCGAAAGCACGATGCCGTCATCCGCGAATACAACATCCCGAAGGCGGTGCTGGTCAGGCTCGGCGCCATGTAGGGTTGGCGCTTGCCGCGCCGATCTCCCTGTGGAATCTCGCCAGGCGGCTGGCGAGCGCTTCGGGGTTCTCATCGGGGACGAAGTGCCCGCTGTCGGCAATGATGTCGCCCTCGACATTCGACAGCCCGGCGGCCCTGAGGCCCTCGACATAGTCGCCGATGTCGCCGGACTCGGCCGAGCCCCTGAGATACAGCACCGGAATCGCTGTCGGCGTCGCGGGCCGCGCGGCATTGGCTTTGGCATCTTCGGGGAAGGCGCGATACCAATCGAAACCGGCCTGGAGGCTTTCAGGCCGGGAATAGGCTCTCGCATAGATTTCCCTGGCCTGCGCCGGGATCGATGTCCGATCCTTCGAAAGCACATTGAAGAAGAAGTCGAAATAGGTGCTTTGGTGGCCGCTCACCAGCGTTTCCGGCAGCGCCGGGACGGCATGGAAGGCAAAGTGCCAGATCCGCGGATTGCGAATGACCTCTTCCCATGGCGCGACACCCGGAACAGCGACATCCATGATCGCCGCGCCGGAAAGGATCTCGGGATGGTCGCGCAGCAGGGCGAACACGATCTGGCCGCCGACATCATGACCGGCCGCCAAGAGGTGCCGCAGCCCGCAGGCCTCGGCAACGCCTCTCATCAGCCTCGCCAGAGTTCTCTTGTCGCCGGCCTCAGGCATGCCTTGCGAGCCGCCGATGCAGGGCAGGTCAGGTGCGACGACACGGTAGTCGGCAGCCAGCCGGCCGATCACCCCTTCGAACGCATAGGAGCTTTGCGGCCAGCCGTGCAGCAGCAGGAATGCAGGCGCTTCAGCCGGGCCCGCCTCGCGGATCGCTATGCTAAGCTCTTCGATTTCGATGTTCGAGGTTTGCATGTCCTGACCCTGCCGGCTGCCTATGCCATAGATCTAGGCGGCGATCGGAAGACCGACAGGGCTGGATTGTTTGACCCGTTTGCGGACGGAAACCGTTTCATACTTTTCCAGGAATTGCGCTTTTCCAGGAATCACCTGGTCCTGGATCACTCCAGCCACTGGGTAATGAAAGTGCCGTTCTCGTGGATGTCGGTCGTCTCCAGCGGGCCGGGGCCGAGATTGGTGAATTTGTGCGGCGTGCCGGGCGGCACGATGACGATCTGGCCGGCAGAGGCCTCGATCTCCTCACCGCCGACCGTGAACAGGCCGATGCCCTGGCGGATGATGAAGATCTCGGCGTAGGGATGGGAATGCAGGCGCGGTCCGCCGCCGGTCTCCGGCAGGTAGTTGAAGATCAGGCAGGAGTTGGAACCGTAGGGGGCACATTGCAACTCGCCCTTCCAGCGGTCGGGGCGAACAGCCCATTCTTCGCGGTCTAAGACATGCGCCATGGGGGCAGGATAGACCCCCCGGAGCCAGGTGTCGAGGCGAAGCTGGCCCCCGGATTCGCTACTGTTTCCCGGCTGTTTGGCGGTGTTTCACGGTCATCCGCCGCCTTGTCGCGCGGTGCCGGATTTCGTCCCCGCGACAATCTGCCCTTGTGCCTTCACCCGTCTGGACAAAAACGGGCTTCACGCATAAACCGAAGTCCAAATGCCGGAGGAATTCGCTAGCCTGTTCGCCATGCGCTGTCGGGTTGGCGTGAATGAGCGGGGAACAAGGCTCGCCCACCGGCACGGAAGAGGCGAAAGGATCAGGCACCCGTGAGCGCAACCGACACCCAGGATCCCAACCGTCGAGATTTTCTCTACGTCGCCACCGGCATGGCCGCCGTGGTCGGCGCGGGCGCCGTCGCGTGGCCGTTCATCGACCAGATGCGCCCCGATGCCTCGACGCTGGCGCTCGCCTCGGTCGAGGTCGACGTCTCCTCGCTGACGCCGGGCATGTCGCTGATCGTCAAGTGGCGCGGCAAGCCGGTCGTGGTGCGCAACCGCACCGAAAAGGAGATGAAGGACGGCGAGGCCGTCAATCTCGCCGATCTCAAGGATCCGATCGCCCGCAACGCCAACCTGCCGGCCGACGCGCCGGCGACCGACGCCAACCGCACCACGCCCGGCAAGGAAGCCTGGATGGTGATGGTTCAGGTCTGCACGCATCTGGGCTGCATTCCGCTCGGCCAGGAAGGCGATTTCGGCGGCTGGTTCTGCCCGTGCCACGGTTCGCAATACGATACCGCCGGCCGCATCCGCAAAGGCCCGGCGCCCGAGAACATGGCTGTGCCGGTATTCAAGTTCATTTCCGATACCAAGATCCTTATCGGTTGAGGCAGGGGATATTTCGATGAGCGAGGGACACTCGACCTATACGCCCAAGACCGGTATCGAGCGCTGGTTCGATGCGCGCATGCCTCTGCCGCGGCTGATCTATGACAGCTTCGTCGCCTATCCGGTGCCGCGCAACCTCAACTATGCCTGGACCTTCGGCGGCATCCTGTCGATCATGCTGGTGGCGCAGATACTGACCGGCATCGTGCTGGCCATGCACTACACATCCGACACCAATCTCGCTTTCGATTCGGTCGAAAAGATCATGCGCGACGTGAATTCCGGCTGGCTGCTGCGCTACATGCATGCCAACGGCGCCTCGTTCTTCTTCGTCGCGGTCTACATCCATATCTTCCGCGGGCTCTATTACGGCTCCTACAAGGCGCCGCGCGAGCTGCTGTGGATCCTCGGCTGCATCATCTACCTCCTGATGATGGCGACCGGCTTCATGGGCTACGTGCTGCCGTGGGGCCAGATGAGTTTCTGGGGCGCCACCGTCATCACCGGCTTCTTCAGCGCCATTCCACTGGTCGGCGACTGGATCCAGCAGCTTCTGCTCGGCGGTTTCGCGGTCGACAATCCGACCCTCAATCGCTTCTTCGCGCTGCATTACCTGCTGCCGTTCATGATCGCCGGCGTGGTCGTGCTGCACATCTGGGCGCTGCATGTCGTGGGCCAGTCGAACCCGACCGGCATCGAGGTGAAGTCGAAGACCGACACCGTCGCCTTCACCCCTTACGCGACCATCAAGGACGCGTTCGGCATGATCGTGTTCCTGTTCTTCTTCGCCTATTTCGTCTTCTACCTGCCGAACTATCTCGGCCACCCCGACAACTACACGGTCGCCAACCCGCTGAAGACGCCGGCCCACATCGTTCCGGAATGGTACTTCCTGCCGTTCTACGCGATCCTGCGCGCCATTACCTTCAACATCGGGCCGATCAACTCCAAGCTCGGCGGCGTGCTGTGCATGTTCGGCGCCATCGCCATGCTGTTCCTGGTGCCGTGGCTAGACACCTCCAAGGTGCGCTCGGCGGTCTACCGGCCCTGGTACAAGCTGTTCTTCTGGCTGTTCGTGGCCGATGCCATCCTGCTTGGCTGGCTGGGCTCGCAGCCGGCGGAAGGCAGCTACGTGTTCATGGCGCAGATGGCGACGCTGTTCTACTTCGCCTTCTTCCTGATCATCATGCCGGTGCTCGGCCTGATCGAGACGCCACGCAGGCTGCCGAACTCGATCACCGAGGCGGTGCTCGAGAAGAACAAGGGCGGCAGCGGGCATCCGGCGGGCGCCACGGCCGCACCTGAGACCAAGGGCTGAGCGGTAGAGAATCTAAGGGGATTTGGCATGAAAAAGATTCTCACCTCGCTTGCGCTGATCGGCCTTGTGGCCGCCGGCCTTGGGGCTACGGGCACCTGGGCGACCGCGGCCGAAGAGGCGCATAACGCGGCGGCGCCGACGCATTTCCCGATCAACGAACCGAAGGAAATGGACTGGAGCTTCACCGGCCCGTTCGGCACCTACGACAAGGCGCAGCTGCAGCGCGGCCTCAAGGTCTACAAGGAAGTCTGCTCGGCCTGCCATTCGATGAACCTGGTGGCATTCCGCACGCTTTCGGACCTCGGCTATTCCGACGCACAGATCAAGACGCTGGCGGCCGAGTACACCATCCATGACGGCCCCAACGACGCCGGCGACATGTTCGACCGTCCCGGCAAGCCGTCCGACCATTTCCCGGCGCCGTTCGCCAATGAGGAAGCCGCGGCAGCCTCGAATGGCGGCGCAGCCCCGCCCGACATGTCGCTGCTGGCCAAGGCGCGCGGCGTGGAGCGCGGCTTTCCGCAGTTCGTCTTCGACATCTTCACCCAGTATGATGCCGGCGGCCCTGACTACATCCACTCGCTGCTGACCGGCTACGACCAGACGCCTCCGGCTGGAATGGTCATCCCGGAAGGCACGCACTACAATCCGTACTTCATGTCCGGCGTGTCGCTGAAGATGCCCAAGCCGCTTTCCGACGGCCAGGTGACTTATGACGACGGCGCGCCGCAGACCGTCGACCAGTACTCCCGCGACGTCGCCGCTTTCCTGGCGTGGGCGGCTGAGCCGCATATGGAAGCCCGCAAGAAAACCGGCTTCCGGGTGCTGGTGTTCCTGCTCCTGTTCGGCGCACTGGTCTACATGACCAAGCGCAAGGTTTGGGAAGCAGTCGCGCACTAAGCCGCGCGGCCGGAGATTGAAGAAAGGGCGCCCGCGAAGCGCCCTTTTTGCTTGCCGAAGAGGCTGGCGCGTGAGGTGATCGCTTTGTTGTCGAACAAGCCGGTTGGCAGCGCGGCAGGCGATTGCTATTCGACGCCCCGACGGCGGCGAAAGCTTTGCCGCCTATAGGGCGTTTGGGGTTCCATGATGCGGCTCAGCGACTGCCACAACTTCTCCGATTTCCGCCGCATGGCGCAGCGGCGGCTGCCGGGGCCGATCTTCAACTACATCGACGGCGCGGCGGACGACGAGATCACCTATCGCCGCAACACCGAGAGCTTCGAAACCTGCGATCTCGTTCCCAACGTGCTGCGCGGGGTGAACGAGATCGACATGTCGGTGACCGTCATGGGCCAGAAGCTGGCGATGCCGTTCTACTGTTCGCCGACCGCTCTCCAGCGGCTGTTCCACCATCAGGGCGAACGGGCGGTCGCCAGGGCCGCTGCAAAATACGGCACCATGTTCGGAGTTTCCTCGCTCGGCACGGTCAGCCTCGAGGAAGTCCGAAAAATCAGCAGCGGCCCGCAGGTCTATCAGTTCTACTTCCATCGCGATCGCGGCCTCAACCGGGCGATGATGCAGCGGGCACGGGAGATCGGCGTCGAAGTGATGATGCTGACCGTCGACAGCATCACCGGGGGAAACCGCGAGCGCGACAAGCGCACCGGTTTTGCGATTCCCTTCAAGCTCAACCTGGCGGGAATGGCGCAGTTCGCGATGAAGCCGGCCTGGGCGATCAACTATTTCACGCATGAGGCGTTCAAGCTGCCGCAGCTGGACGAGCATATCGACATGGGCGGCGGCACGATGTCGATCAGCCGCTACTTCACCGAAATGCTCGATCCGTCGATGACGTGGGACGACGTCGCCGAGATGGTGAGGCTTTGGCCGGGACCGTTCTGCCTCAAGGGCGTCATGTCGGTGGAGGATGCCAGGCGCGCCGTCGAGATCGGCTGCAAGGGCATCGTGCTGTCGAACCATGGCGGCCGGCAGCTGGACGGTTCGCGCGCGGCTTTCGACCAGCTCGCCGAGATCGTCGATGCGGTCGGCGACCAGATCGACGTCATCATGGATGGCGGCGTGCAGCGCGGCACGCATGTGCTCAAGGCGCTGTCGCTCGGCGCCAAGGCCGTCGGCGTCGGACGCTACTATCTGTTTCCGCTGGCGGCGGCGGGCCAGCCTGGCGTCGAACGGGCGCTCGAACAGATGCGCATCGAGATCGAACGCGGCATGAAGCTGATGGGGTGCAGCTCGATCGAACAGTTGACCCGCCGGAATTTGCGTTTTCGGTAGATGGCCATTGCTTCGATGCGAAAGATCGCAGCGCAGGCAGAGGCAAGCCCTTGGACCTATATGCTCCTTTCGCCGGATGCGCTTGTCTCGGCCGCCACATCGCGCTAGCCGTTGTCGGTCGCGCCGGGTTAGGATTTGGCGCTGCGCCATTTCACGCCTTTCCGCCGAAACTGGACCACCCGGAGCCGCCTCATGAAACCTTCGCTCGAAGACACGCTGCTGGCGGCCATCCGCACCATTCCGGACTATCCCAAGCCCGGCATATTGTTCCGCGACATCACCACGCTGCTTGGCAACGCGCGCGCTTTCCGCCGCGCCATCGATGAGCTGGTGCATCCCTATACCGGCGAGAAGATCGACAAGATCGCCGGCATCGAAGCGCGCGGCTTCATCCTCGGCGGCGCCGTCGCCCATCAGCTCTCCGCCGGTTTCGTGCCGATCCGCAAGAAAGGCAAGCTGCCTTATGAGACAGTGCGCGTCGCCTACAGCCTGGAATACGGGCTGGACGAGATGGAGATGCACAAGGACGGCGTGTCGCCGGGCGAGAAAGTGATCCTGGTCGACGATCTGATCGCCACCGGCGGCACGGCGGAGGCGGCGGTGAATCTCCTGCGCCAGATCGGCGCCGATATCCTTGCCGCCTGCTTCGTCATCGACTTGCCGGATCTCGGCGGCCGCGCCAAGCTGGAAGCGCTCGGCGTGCCGGTGCGGACGCTGATCGGGTTCGAGGGGCATTGAGAGAACAGTTCTTCCTTCTCCCCCTGGGGAGAAGGAAGAGGCGCCTACTCCACCTTGACCAGCACGGCGCTCTCGAACTCCAGTACCTTGTCGCCGGTCGAATCGAAGGCTTCCGAGCGCAAGGTCAGCACCCGCCAGCCCGGACGTGAGGCGATCGGGCGGTGGGAAAGGGCGGTGCGGGTGAAGGTCACGGTCTGCCCGGCATAGACCGGCTTCAGCCATTTCAGGTTCTTGAAGCCAGGCGAGGGGCCGAATTCGGGCGTCGGGCCAGGGCCGGTCCACTCGGCGTCCATGCGGGTTTCGAGGTTGAGCTTCATCCAGGTGGCGGCGGTATGCCAGCCGGACGCACACAGCCCGCCCAGCACGCTCTTCTTCGCGGCATCCTCATCGACGTGGAAGACCTGGGGGTCGTATTTGCGGGCGAAGGCCTTGATCGCCTCGGCTTCGAACGTATGCGAGCCCAGCGTGACGGTGGTGCCGACGCGGAAGAATTCGTCCAGCATCATGCAAGGCTCCCTGCGGCATTGCGCGTGAGGAACATGACGGAATTCTCGAGCTCGAAGACGCTTTCGCCGCGTTGGTTGAGCAGCTCGCTGCGCATGGTCACGAAGCCGAGCTGCGGCTTCGATTTCGAAGGACGCTTGGCCAGGACGACGAGGCTGCCCTTGAGCGTGTCGCCGGCCAGCACCGGCTTCTTCCATTTGACCTGATCGACGCCGGGTGCGCCCTGGCAGGTCGAGTCCAGCAGGAAGGCATCGCATAGCATGCGCATGAACATGGCGCAGGTATGCCAGCCCGAGGCCGAGAGGCCGCCCAGGATGCTTGCCTTGCCGGCCTCCTCGTCGAGATGCATCGGCTGGGCATCGAATTCGCTGGCGAACTCGATGATCTCGGCCGCGCTCACCTGTTTGGTGCCGAGGTCGAACGAGGCTCCTTCAACGAAGTCCTCATAGGCCCATGTCTTTCCAGTCATGGCGTGGAATCCGGTTGCAGAACGTGCGATCCACATGGATCGGCAAACCCGGATGCAGGCCGGACGGCGTTTGGTCAAGCCCTTTCTGGTGAGCCAGCCGCGGGCGCCCGGCCGGCCGTTGCGATCATAACCAGCCGCGGCGGCGGAAATACCAGAAGGGCAGGATCGCCGACAGAACCATCATGGCGATCGCGAACGGATAGCCGAGCTCCCATTTGAGCTCGGGGATGACGTCGAAATTCATGCCGTAGATCGAGGCGACCAGCGTTGGCGGCAGGAAGATGACGGCGGCGACCGAGAAGATCTTGATGATGGCGTTCTGCTCGATCGAGATCATGCCGAGCGTGGCGTCGAGCAGGAAGGAGATCTTCTGCGACAGGAAGGTGGCGTGGTCGGCAAGAGAAAGCACGTCGCGCGACAAGGTCTTGATGCGGGCGCGGACATCCTTGCTCATCTTGGCCTGGGTCGCGACATGGGCGAGGAAGCCGGCCAGCCGCTGCAAGGAGATCAGGCTGTCGCGCACGGAGGAAGCGATGTCCTCCTTGCGGCCGATGCCCTTCAAGAGTTCCTGGAAATCACGGTTGCGCTTCGACACCTTGGTCGATCGCGCCTCGAAAATGTCGCGCGAGATCGCTTCGACGTCACGGCCGGCGCGCTCGAGGATGTCGGCGAGCCGGTCGACGATCGCTTCCAACAGGCCGATCAGGATGGTGTCGCCGCTGGTACAGCCGGTCGCTACCTTCTCGGCGCGCAAGGGGAAGGTCTTGAACGCTTTCGGTTCGTGATAGCGCACGGTGACCAGCCTGTTGCCGGCGAGCGCGAAGGTGACCGGCGAGATCAGGGGATCGTCGACGTCGGTCTGGGCGGGCAAGGTGGCGGTCATGAAGTAGGCGCCGTCCTCGATATAGAGGCGGCTGGAAATCTCGATCTCCTCCATCTCCTCGCGGGTCGGAATGGCGATGCCAAGCCAATTCTCGATTGTTGCCTCTTCGTCCTTGGTCGGATTGAAGAGATCGGCCCAGACGACCTTGTCGCCATTGGCCAAGAGATCGTCCGTGAGACGCAGGCGATCATTGTCCACGACGAAAGCCTTGATCATCGCCAGATCTCCCAGCCGGAAAGCGCGTTCGGATTGCTGCGTCGTATCGGATCGCACTAGCCTTCGTGCGCCGAGCCTGTGCCCGCCGCTTAGACTTGCGGCATGACAAAATCAAGACACGCCGGACTTGGGGCCGACACCAGGGGCGCTCAGAAAATTCGTCGAGCAGCCGGCAGCATGAAAGCTTCGACGGGTCGGGTCATCGACCGCGCTTCGGGCTTATCGTGGAGAGCAGGCCGGAACCGCGGGGGCCGGCCTGCGAATGCCCCTATCGGGCGCTCGGCAGGATCTGGTGCAGCACGATGGCCCAGACGGCGCCAAAGGCGATGGACGAGCCCAGAATGTACTGCACGATATCGGGAAGCGTCTTGACGAAATCCGGCGGCGCAAGCGTAGCAAACAGGGCCATCAGGATCGGCAGGCCGACGACCAGCATGTTCCTTTCCGTCAGCGGCGTGCCGCGCACGACGCGGAACCCGTTCATGGCGATGACGACGCAGAGCACGCCGAACACGCCGCCGATGACCGGGCCCGGGATCGAGGCGATCACCGCCGACAGTTTGCCGATCAGTCCGAACAGGATCAGGAAGATGCCTGCCGCGGCGAAGGCGGCGCGGCTGGCGATACCGGTGATGGCGATGATGCCGGCATTCGACGAATAGCCGGTGACCGGCGTGCTGCAAAGCAGTGCGCTGACCAGGCAGCCGAGGCCTTCGCCGGTGGCGCCCCTGTCGAGCTGTTCGTTCGACAGGGGCTTGTCGATGACGGCGCCGACCGCGAACCAGGTGCCGGTGGTTTCGGCGAGGACCACGATATAGACGATGAGCATCGTGAGCGTCGCCGAGAGCGAGAACGTCACGTCGAGGTTGAGGAATGCGACGCGCGGCATCGAAAACCAGGTCGCCTCGGAGACCGCTCCCATGTTGAGTTGGCTCATGGAGGCGGCGGCCACGCAGCCGGCCACAAGTGCGATGATTACGGAGAGCAGGCGCAGCCAGGCGCCCTTCGCGCCGAGCGCCATGCCGGTCAGCATGCAGCCGACGAGCACCGCCGCCGCAACAAAGGCAAGGATGATATTGCCGCCGACGGTGGCAGTGCCGTGGACCGCGAACACGCTTTCGCGGAGTGCGACCGGCATCAGCGCGATGCCGACGACGATGATGATGGCGCCGCCGACGATGGGCGGAACAAAGCGGTCCACCAAGCGATGGAAGATTCCCGTGGGCGAACCGAGCAGCATGACCAGTATGGCGCCGGGAATGAGCGCTCCGATCACCGCGGAAAGACCGGCAATGCCGCCGCCGGCGCCGAAGGCGATAGCCAGCACCGCGCCGATCGGCACAAAGGACGGCCCCTGCACCACCGGCAGGCGCATCAGAAGCTGCGACTGGATCAGGGTGGCGATGCCCGCCGCGACGAAAGCCGACTGGATGAAGGCGCCGGCATCGCCCGCGCTGAAGGCCAGGACCGATGCGATGATGAACGGCACGATGTAAACATCCATCGCCAGCACGTGCTGGAGGCCGAGCAGGGCGGCCTTGCCCAGTGGCAGCGGATCGTCCGGCTGAGCAATCAAAGTGATTTCCGGTGCAGTGCGTTCCATGATGTCCCCTCTGGAATTTCCCGGCCGATCATGGGATCAGTCGGCGCCAAAGGACAGCGGCGCAAAGGTTTGCCAACTGTTTTCTTGCGCGCCATGCAATAACGGCCACACGCGCCAGCGCAACCGGAGCGATCCATGACAAGAGAGGCCTTCACGCTGCTTGGCACCGCCTTCCACACGCCGGAGCGCGGCCGGCTGGAGGTGCTGAAGGACCATCTGTTCAGCATCGATGCACAGGGACGGATCGCGGAGATTGTCGCACCCGGCCATCCCGAATACGCGGCGAGGAAGAGCGATGCCCGCCAGGCGGGCAGCCTAGTGGAGCTCGGCAAAGGCCAGTTCCTGCTGCCCGGCCTGATCGACCTGCACATCCACGCGCCGCAATGGCCGCAAATGGGCAAGGCACTGGACGTGCCGCTCGAGGTCTGGCTGCAAAAATATACGTTTCCGCTCGAGGCGCGCTATGCCGACACCGGCTACGCCCGCGAGGTCTATGCCGACCTGGTCGACAATCTTCTCGCCAACGGCACCACCACGGCGCTCTATTTTGCCACCGTCCATGTCGAGGCCAGCTTGGCGCTTGCCGAGATATGCCTCGAAAAGGGCCAGCGCGCTTTGGTCGGCAAGGTGGCGATGGACGATCCCGAGCAGTGCCCGTCTTTCTATCGCGATGCCGACGCGGCAAGCGCCATTTCCGACACCAGACGCTTCATCGAGGCGGTCAGATCGTTGGATACCGGCGAAAGACCGCTGGTCCGGCCGGTGATCACGCCGCGCTTCATCCCCAGCTGCACGGATGCGGCGCTGCAAGGCCTGGGCGAACTCGCTTCCGAGTTCGGCTGCCACGTGCAGACACATTGCTCAGAGAGCGATTGGGCGAAAGAATTCGTCGAGACGCGCTTCGGCCGCACCGACGCGGCTAGCCTGGACGATTTCGGCCTGCTGACGCGCCGCACCATTCTGGCGCATTCAAACTTCATCGACGGGCAGGATATGGACCTCATCAAGGGGAAGGGGGCTGGCGTCGCGCATTGCCCGCTGTCCAATTTCTATTTCGCCAATGCGGTGTTTCCGCTGCGCGACGCGCTGGACCGGCACATGCATGTCGGGCTCGGGACGGACATTTCCGGCGGCTACAGCCCGTCGCTCTTCGACGGCTGCCGGCATGCGCTGTCAGCCTCGAGGACGCTGCAGAGCGGTGTCCATCCCGGCATGGACGCAGCGCAGCGCGGCGCGCCCGGCGCGCCGATCACGCATCAGGAGGCGTTCTGGCTGGCCACCGCCGGCGGTGCCGAAGCGCTCGACCTGCCGACGGGCAGCTTTCGCGTCGGCCATGAATTCGATGCGCTGCTGATCGACACGACGGCGAAGGCCTCGAACATTCATGTCAGCATGGCGGACGACACGCTCGACGATGTCTTCCAGAAGATCGTGCTCAACGCGGCACGCGCCAACATCGCCGCTGTCTGGGTGAGTGGACGGGCGGTGGTGGGGCAGTAGCCACGTCGCAGTCTCAGATCGGGCCCTATGCGCGCGATGGTTCCTCGGTAAGAGGTTGTTTTTGCGCCTTCAGCAACACGTCCTTGGCGGCGATCACCGCGCCGACCGTGATCAGGACGCAAGCGAGCGCAACAGACCAGTGAAAGATACCGAATCCGGCCAGCAGCAGCACGATCACGGAGAACAGCGGCGCGGCATAGGAAAGCGCGCCCAGGATCATGATGTCTCCATGCTTGCAGCCATAGTCCCATGCGTAGAAGCCGGCGCCGAGCGGTATCACGCCTAGAATGACGATAGCGCTCCATTGCGTCATTGTCTGCGGCCAGACAGTGATCTCGAGCGCGAGATGGAGAGTGAAGGCGACGGCCGCGGTGATCAGGCAGTACACCGCCACCACATCGGTCGGCACCTGGCCGAAACGGCGCGACAGGACGGAATAACCGGACCAGACGAAGGCGCAGAACAGGGCAATGACGTGGCCCGGCTTCACGCCGTCAGCAAGGCCCACGCTGCCGCCTTTGGTGATGACGACGATGGCACCCGCCAGGCCGAGCATCACACCGGCTATGTGGTGAGACCTCAGCCGCTCTCCCGGCAGGAAAGCGGCGAAGACGACGATCAGCAATGGCCAGAGATAAGCAATCAGGCTCACCTCGACGGGCGGGGCGGACTGGATGGCGAAAAAGTACGCGCAGTGATAGATGCACAGCCCTGCCGTGCCGATTGCCCAGACCTGCCATGGCTGCCGCAGCGACTTGAGCGCCGACGGGCGGACAATCCAGCTGGCCGCCCCGACTGAGCCTCCCAGCAGAAACGTCATTGCGGCCAGTTGAAAAGGCGGGACGGGCCCGGCGGCGGTCGACAGCAGCGCAAGGAACGACCAGGTCAGAATGGCCGAGAAACCGATCAGGGTCGGGATGGTCCTTTTCATATGGTCCCCTTCCGCGTTCACTGAGCCAATAGCGGAAAGGCCTAGCGAGGGCAGCCCGTGCACGGCCTTACCTGTCGGGAATGCGACCCGGCTTGGTCTGTTCACACTCCGGCCTGTGGTCCCTGCGGAGATGACCGAAGGATCACGTGTTGAACTTGAACAGCATGATGTCGCCGTCCTGGACGACATACTCCTTGCCTTCGTCGCGCGCCTTGCCGGCTTCCTTGGCCGCTACTTCGCCGCCCAGCGTGACGAAATCATTGTAGGCGATGGTCTGGGCGCGGATGAAACCGCGCTCGAAATCGGTGTGGATGACGCCGGCCGCCTGCGGCGCCTTGGCGCCCTTGTGCACAGTCCAGGCGCGCGTCTCCTTCGGCCCAACGGTGAAATAGGTGATGAGCTGCAACAATTCGTAGCCGGCGCGGATCACCTTGTTCAGGCCGGGCTCGTCGAGGCCGAGCGAAGACAGGAATTCCATCTCTTCCTCATCGGAGAGCTGCGCAACCTCGGCTTCGATCGCGGCCGAAATAACGACGGTGCGGGCGCCCTGCGCGGCGGCCATCTGCTCCACGGCCCTGGTGTGCTCGTTGCCGGTGGCAGCATCCGCCTCGGCGACGTTGCAGACGTAGAGCACGGGATGCGAGGTCAGAAGGTTCAAGCCCTGCAGGATGCGCAGGTCTTCCGGCGAGATGCCGTCGAGCAGGATGCGGGTCGGCTTGCCGGCCTGCAGAAGCTCAAGCGCTGCCTCCATCATCGGCAGCACGGTCAAGGCTTCCTTGTCCTTGCCGGACGCGCGCTTGCGGAATTGCGCGATGCGGCGTTCGAGGCTCTCGAGGTCGGCGAGCATCAGTTCGGTCTCGACCGTCTCGGCGTCGGCGACCGGGTCGATGCGGCCCTCGACATGGGTGATGTCGTCATCCTCGAAGCAGCGCAGCACATGCACGATGGCATCGACCTCGCGGATGTTGGCGAGGAACTGGTTGCCCAGGCCTTCGCCCTTCGAGGCGCCGCGCACCAGGCCGGCGATGTCGACAAAGGAGATGCGGGTTGGGATGATCTCCTTCGACTTGCCGATCGCGGCGATCTTCTGCAGGCGCGGATCGGGCACCGCCACCTCGCCGGTGTTCGGTTCGATGGTGCAGAACGGGTAGTTGGCGGCCTGCGCGGCGGCCGTCCTCGTCAGCGCGTTGAAAAGCGTCGACTTGCCGACATTGGGCAAGCCAACGATGCCGCATTTGAAACCCATTTTGTCCGGTCCTATCGGGAATTTGAGATTTGGTGAGGGCTATGGGCGATAGGGGTGATGAACGTCAAGCCCTGTAACGCCGTATGGACCCGAGCTCAGTCCTTGTTGCCGAACAGCTTCTTCAGCATGGCGGCCATCGGGCCGCTCTCCGGCAGCTTGGCGGGCGCCTGTTGCGGCCGTGCCTGACGGATGTGGCTTTGCTGCTTGGGCGCCGGCTTTTCCGGTTCCACGCCGGCCTTGCCCTGAACGGCGAGGGCGGCCTTGTTCATGAAGCCGGATTCGTCGCCCTTGACGATCATCGCCGCGTTGTCGGCGACCGCGTCGAGCAGCGGGTCCAGCCAGTCGCGGTCGGTCTTGCCGAAATCGCCGAGTACATGATGCTGCACCATCTCCTTGACGCCGGGATGGCCGACACCGATGCGCACACGCCGATACGCGTTGCCGACATGGCCGTCGATCGAGCGGATGCCGTTGTGGCCGCCGGTGCCGCCGCCGGTCTTGATGCGCAGCTTACCTTCGGCAAGGTCGATCTCGTCGTAGAAGACGGTCAGCGCCCCGGGGCCGAGCTTGTAGAAGCGCAGCGCTTCGCCGACCGACTGGCCGGACAGGTTCATGAAGGTCTGCGGCTTGATCAGGATGATCTTTTCACCGCCGAGCGTGCCCTCGGCGATCAATCCCTGGAATTTCTTAGACCAGGGCGAAAAGGAGTGGCGGCGGGCGATCGCGTCCACCGCCATGAAGCCGACATTGTGCCGGTTGGCGGCATATTTCGCGCCCGGATTGCCGAGGCCTGCAAAGACAAGCGGCATCGTCAGCTCCGGGCGTGAAAAAGTTACTTCTCTTCGGCGGCGGGAGCCGCCTCAGGTGCAGCCTCGACCGTCTCTTCCGTCTCCGGCTTCATCGCCGACGAACCGGCGACGGTCGCGATGGTGAAGTCGCGGTCGGAGATGACGGGCTTGACGCCGGCCGGCAGCTTGACCGACGAGATATGGATCGAATCGCCAATGTCGGCGCCGGTGAGATCGACGGTAATGAATTCCGGGATCGCATTGGCCGGGCAGTGGAACTCGACCTCGTGACGCACGATGTTGAGCACGCCGCCGCGCTTGATGCCGGGCGACTTGTCCTCGTTGATGAAGTGGACAGGCACGTCGACATTGACCTCGGTGTCCTTGCCGATGCGCAGGAAGTCGACATGGACAGGGAAATCCTTGACCGGGTCGAGCTGGAAGTCCTTCGGCAGGACCTGGATCTTCTTGCCGTCGACATCGATCGTGGCGATCGTGGTCAGGAACCCGCCGCCGTGGATCTTGTAGTAGATGTCCTTGTAGGTGAGAGCGATCGCCAGGGGAGGCTGCTTGTCACCGTAAATTACTGCAGGCACTTTACCGTTGCGGCGAACTGCACGGGCGGACCCCTTACCGACCTGTTCGCGCGCTTCGGCCTTGAGCTCGTAAGTATCGTGGCTCATGGCACTTCCTTTCGCGTTGTTCTGGAGCGTTTGCGGTTGGCAATGGGCCTGGACCGTAAACGTCGAAAGCCGCCGGGTGAGGCGGCCTTCCGCCGCGTTGCCTCCAAGGGTGTCTACGCGGGTGGCGGCTCTATAGCGGAAGGCGGCCGGAGGTGCAAGCCAAAGGCAGTCATCCAAAGGCAATGGTCCGGGACGGGACGCCTCGCCCGGCCGAAAGCGCTCGAGGCTTCACGCCGGCGCCGGTCCAAGGTTGTCACTGGAGCGGTTCAGCGTCGATAGGATCGCCGACCCGCTCCAGTTCTTTGTCTTAGGCAATTGCCCGGGAAGGCGCTACGCACTTTCTCCGGGAAAACCGCTGCACATTTTTCCTGGAATTGCCCTATCCGCGCTTTTCGATGACGCCATACAGCACGTTGCGGTTTTCGCCAAAGAACACCTGCGCCTCGACGGTGTTGCGGTCGACGCTGGCATTGATGATGTTCCACATGTCGGCCTCGGAGCGCAGCAGCAACACCCAGTCCATGAACGTTTCCCTATAGCCGGCGTCGGGATTGCCCTCGGCGTAGTTGGCAAAAAGGAACCTGCCGTTCGGCTTCAGCATCTGCAGGCAAGTCTTCGTGAGTTTCACGGCGACGTTGTGCTGGAGGTAGTCGTAAAGGCCGGAGGCGTAGATGAGGTCGAACTTGCCCAGCTTGTGGCCCCTGGTGAGCACGGTCCGCACCGAGCCGTCGACGGCCTCGACCGCGGTGCCCTGGAAGTCTCGCGCGATCAATCCAACGCTCTGGGGATCCTGATCGAGCGCAACCCAACGCTTGAGGCGGCCCTCAGCCAACGCGGTCGAACGATTGGCCTCGCGCAGATGACCGGCGGCGATCGCCAGGACCTCGGCTTGCGGTCCGCTCTTGTCCGCCGTCTCGTCGACATACCGGGTCAAGAGATCGCGTCGTTCCCGCGCCGCCACGCAGGACGGTACGTCCTTGGTATGGCTGTAGAGTGCCTTCCCTGTGTCCGAGGCACCGGCCACGCTTTCGGCCACGTGCGGATCACAATAGATGTAGTCAAGCAACTGCGCGTCGCCGGAATAGCCCCTGGGCTTGGTGAATGACCACCGGGTGAGCGGGTCCTGGAGAAAGTAGTCAAGGATGGGATGGTTCTGCGCCACCGGGATCAACGACTGCCAAACGTCGGGGTGAACCTTGGCCCGCAGGGCGTTGAGATAGGACAGCAGGCGACGAACGATCTCGGCAGGGTCTTTCTCTTCCTCGACCTGCTGGTGTGTCGCATGGAGAATGAGCGCGAGTTCCGCGCGGGCGGTTTCGAACGCCTCGCCGTGATGCTCCGGCTTTCTCCGAGGAAAACTGCCGGCAATCATCTCGGCAGTAATCAGGCTTTTGCCATCAAAGACACTTTGCACTCGAGCACTCCATAGTTAACAGTCAGTTAACTTATTGCGTACAATGCTCGATTTGCCAATGTCGTCCCGAACGCATTTTAACGGTATGCTTAATTTCCCGCCAACCATGTTCGCGCGTTAAAACCCGCCGCATTGGATTCCCGGCCCGAATTAACCGAAATTTGTTTCGCGCCGTTGCATTGTCGTGTGAGGTGCGCAGTCGCCGTCGCGTCCAGGGAGTTGGCCCGCGTGGGGGCAGAAGCCAAAAAAGAACTTGGAACGCAAAATCCCCTTCAACCAGGATTTGTCGAGAGCGAACGCGTGTCATCCAGACTGGCCGACATGGCGCATGTAGAGCCGTACGAAGCCCGCTACGAGCCGGGGTCCGACGAGCTCCGCGTCCTTTACCGGAGGGAAGCCCAGGCGAAGCGAAGACTGGAAGCCCGGCCTGGGCTTTGGATCGCCGTGGCCATCTATCTCCTGTTTTCGGCAACGGATCTGCTGCTGATCCCGGACGTGGCGGCCTATACGATCATGGCGCGCTTCGCCGTCGGCGTGACCGCGCTGTCGATCCTGGAGGCGCAACTTCGCCGGGGAGTGGCCACGGAATGGCTCGACGTGACTTGCGCCGGGGCCATCATTTTCGGCTATATCGGCTGGTTGTTCCCGGCCTTTATGAGCGCGGACAAGGAAAGCGTCGCCTACTATATGGTATTCGGCACCATTTTCATGATGAGTGCAAATCTGTTCTTCACGTTCAGTTTCAATCTATCGATCGTGACATCAACCATCATCATGTGTGTCTTGTATGCCGTGAATTACTTTGTGCCTGCCACGGTAACATACAAGATGGTATTTGGCGCCTTCTACGTTTCGTGCTTCACATTCACGTCCTATGTGAATTGGAAGCTGAACGAGGAGCGCTACAACGTCTTCCTGAACGCGCTGGAAGCCAAAATCCAGCACAAGGAAGCCACCGAACGCGGCAAGGCCCTGCTGCGGCTGTCGCGGACCGATCCGCTTACGGGTCTGGAGAATCGACGGGCGATCGACGAAAAGCTCAGGGACTACTGGGGGGAGTGGCAAAGGGTCGGCACCAGTTTCGTGGCGATGCTCATCGACGTGGACTTCTTCAAGAAGTTCAATGACTGCTACGGCCACCAGGAAGGCGACCGTTGCCTTATCCATGTCGCCAATGCCCTCCGGGATATGATCAGGGAATACAATGGCTCGATCGGCCGCTACGGCGGTGAAGAATTCATCGTCCTGGCCCGCATGGAGAACAAGGATCAGATCATAGATATCGCGGAAGCCATCTGCCGCACCGTCGAGAACCTGGCGCTTACCCACGAATTGCGGCGCGACGGTATCTCGGTTGTGACGGTAAGCGTTGGCGCTGCATTCACCAGGACGCAGACCGGTGCCAAGCTGGAGAAGATCATCCACGAGGCCGATCGCGCACTCTATCTCGCAAAGGCAGGCGGTCGAAACTGTGCCCGGCTGTTCGACCCAACCGATCCCCAGAGCAGCGACGAGAGCGAGAACATTGCGGCTTTGCTGAAGATCGCGATCGGCCAGGATCTCGTTTCACTCGTCTATCAACCGATCCAGGATGTCGCGACGGACCGGGTGGAAGCGGTTGAGGCCCTGATGCGCCTCAAAATGCTGGACGGCACATCGGTTCCGCCGAGCCTGTTCATTCCCGTAGCGGAGCGAACCGGCGCCATCCTGGAACTCGGGCGCTGGGCCATCAGGACTGTTTGCGCCGAGCTCCTGGCGCACGATCATGTGCGCGTGGTCAGCGTCAACGTCTCTCCGATCCAGCTCAAGACGCCCGGCTTCGCGGCGTCGGTCGCGACCATCCTGGGCGAGACCGGCGTCACCGGCAACAGGCTGGCCTTCGAGATCACCGAGGGGCTGGAGATGGAGATGCATTCGGACATTCTTCGCTGCATCAGCGACCTGAAGCTGCTGGGGATCAAGATCTGGCTTGATGATTTCGGCACCGGCTTCGCTGGCCTCTCGTGGCTTCGCCTGATCGATTTCGATACGGTGAAGATCGACCGCTCCTTCCTTCACGACTGCGCCACCCCGAACGGCAAGGCAATGCTCCAGGACATTGTCGCCCTGGTCCGAAACCGCGGCCACAAAATCCTGGTCGAAGGGGTGGAAACGGACGAGCAGATGGCTCTCATGCGCGAATTCGGCATCGACAAGGTCCAGGGTTTTCATGTCGGCCGTCCCGCTCCGGCCGGGAGTTTCCAGGCCAAGCGGACCGTCAAGCGCCCATTCACCGTGCTGAAATCCGCCTGATCAGGCTTGGCTCAGGTCCCGCCGACCCGCACGGCGGGCCGTCGATTTGATCCTCGCCCCGCACAATCCATCCTTCGGGACGGCTGCCAGGCGCGGGTGTGGCTAACGATCGCTCGTCAACGCCGCGCACAGCGGCTGGATCTCTCGGTTCAGGCATCGAGTTCGGCCAGCGTCCGGTCGGGGTCTCATTCGAGCGTTGCAGTGGACGGGCAGCTTGCGGCGGCGGTCGGGTCGACCTGGATCTGTCGCTCGTCGGCCTGGCGTCCGAGAATGGCGACGCCCTTGGCCGGAACCGCGCATCTGCCGAACCACTGAAGGGCGCTGCGGCGCAAACTCAATCTCCCTATTCCGCCAGTTTTGAAATCTTCTCGCTCATTTAATTCTACAAAATCGGTAGTCTTAATGAATAAGGACCGCGAGGAGAGCCCGATGACGAACAAGCTGGTGGTGGGAATATCCGGCAACCTGACCCGCCCATCGAAGACCAAGGCCTTTATCAGCCACATCGCCGGCGAGACGGCGAACCGCATCGGGGCGACCTCGGCTATATACGACATTGAAAATCTCGGTCCGTCGTTGCCGGCGGCTCGGCGCCTCGGCGATCTCGATCCTGCGGCCCGCGCCATCATCGAACAACTGGTCGGCGCCGACGTGCTGGTCGCGGGGTCGCCGACCTTCAAAGGCAGCTATACCGGGCTCTTCAAGCATCTGTTCGATCTGCTCGATCCGTCGTCGTTGCGCGGGAAACCGGTCATCCTTGCCGCGACGGGCGGCGGCGAACGCCACTCGCTGATCGTCGAACATCAGCTGCGGCCGCTGTTCGGTTTTTTCGAGGCGCTGACCGTGCCGACCGCAATCTACGCATCGGACAAGGATTTCGCCGACGGCGTCCTGGTGTCGGAGGCCATCCATGCCCGCGCCCGGCAGGCGGTTGCCGAGGTTTCCCGCGTCGTCGGGACGGCACGCAGCGTCGGCCTCGCCGCCTGAACTCCAAATGGTTTTCGAACAAAGGGACCCAGCCATGACCATCAAATCAAGACAGATCAAGCTCGGCGCCTTTCTACCCGGTGGCGGCCAGCATGTCGCCGCCTGGCGCCATCCCGACGCTCCGGCCGACGGCGCGACCAATTTCGAGTTTCACAAGCAGCTCGCGCTGACCGCCGAACGCGGCTTGTTCGATGCCTATTTCCTCGCCGACAACCTGACGGTCGGGCTTGGCGCCCGTGAAGGCGGCAACGCCAAGATCGCGGGTTTCGAACCGGTGACGTTGTTTGCGGCGCTGGCGCCGCTGACGACGCATCTCGGATTCATCGCCACGGCCTCGACCACCTATGAGGAGCCCTACACGCTTGCCCGCAAATTCGCCTCGCTCGACCTCTTGTCGAATGGCCGGGCCGGCTGGAACGTCGTCACCTCGGCGGGCGACGACACGGCGCGCAACTTCAACCGCGACATCCAGCCCAACCATGCCGAGCGCTACGCACGAGCGCATGAGCATGTCGAGACGGTCAAGGCGCTGTGGGACAGCTGGGAGGACGACGCCTTTATCCGCGACAAGAAAACGGGCCGCTTCTACGACAAGGACAAGCTTCACGACATCGACCACAAGGGTGAGCATTTCAGTGTCAAAGGGCCGCTCAACGTGCCCCGCCCGGTGCAGGGCCACCCCGTGGTCGTGCAGGCGGGCCAGTCCGAGGATGGGCGCAAGCTCGCGGCCGCCTCGGCCGAGGTCATCTTCACCGCGCATCAGAACCTTGCCTCCGCGCAGGAATTCTATCGCGACATCAAGGCCCGCGTGGCGGCGGCCGGCCGCGATCCCGAACAGGTGCTGATCATGCCGGGCGTGGCGCCCTTTGTCGGCCGCACCGAAGAAGAGGCGCGAGCCAAGTATCAGCAATTGAACGACCTGATCCTGCCCGAGGACGGCGTCGCGCTGCTCAACGGACTTGCCGGGCAGACGCTCGATCTCAGGGGCTATCCGCTCGACGGACCGCTGCCGCCGAGCCGCGAAACCGAAGGCATGAAGAGCCGCCAGGCGCTGATCCGCCAGATCGCCGACGAGCACAACTTCTCCATCCGCCAGCTCTATCAATGGGTCGCGACCGCACGAGGCCACTACACCGTGATCGGCAGCGCCATTCAGGTCGCCGACCAGCTGGAGGAATGGTTCAGCAACGAAGCCGCCGACGGGTTCAACATCCTGCCGCCATGGCTGCCCGGCGCGCTAGACGATTTCGTCGACCTGGTGGTCCCCGAATTACAGCGGCGCGGCCTGTTTCGTACCGCTTACGAGGGCAGGACGCTGCGCGAGAATCTTGGCCTCAAGCGGCCGCAGAACCCCTGGACGGTTGCCCGTTCGACCGTGCTCGCCGCCGAATGATGCGTTGAAGCGAAAGGCATGACGATGACTTTGCAGCACATTGAACGGCCGACCGGCATCGGCGCGCATGAAAACGGCAACGGGCTCGGCGCCGATATTCTGAGCCTGGCTGGCCGAACCCTCACGCGTCTGCTGTCGCGCTATGGCGTGCTTTTGGGGTTCCTGGCGCTCTGGCAGGCGGCGGCGAGTGGCGGCTGGGTCAATGCCGCGGTATTGCCGCCGATCGACATGATCGTCGTAGCGCTCTGGAAGGGCCTCGCCGGGGGCAGCCTGCTCGGCGACATCGCCATCAGCCTGCAGCGCGCCGGCCTCGCCTTCGCCGCGGCGGCTACGGTCGCCATCCCGCTCGGCCTCGTCATGGGTCAGACCCGCAGCGTCGAGACGGCGCTCGATCCGATCCTGCAACTGTTCCGGCAGACCTCGGCCCTGGCGCTCTATCCCGTCTTCATCCTGCTTCTGGGGCTAGGCGAAGCCTCCAAAGTGTTCGTCATCTTCTGGGCAACGCTGTTTCCGCTGCTGCTCAACACGATCAGCGGCGTCAAGGAGGTCGATCCGAAGCTGCTCGAAATGGCGCGCGTCTACGGCGCCCGGCGGCTGACCATATTCCGGCGCGTCGTGCTGCCGGGCGCCGTGCCTTCGATCTTCGTCGGGTTGAGGCTCGGCGCGACCACCGCGCTGCTGCTGCTGATTGCCTCGGAAATGATCGGCGCCAACAAAGGCATCGGCTTCCAGGTGATGAACGCGCAGTACAATTTCCAGATCCCGCTGATGTTCGCGTCGATCGTCATCCTGGCCGCGCTCGGCCTGATCGCGAACCAGGTGCTGGTCAGCCTGCAGCGGCGGCTTTGCCGCTGGAGCAGTTCCGCCGGCTGAACAGCCGCCCCCATCATCGTCATTTTTGAAAAGTGAAAGGCCGGATCATGACCATCACACGCCGCTCGCTGCTTCTGCGCGCCCCTCTTGCCGCCGGCATCATCGCCGTCGGGCTACCATCGATCGCGCGCTCGCAGGCCGCTTCCGTCAAGATACGCTATCTCGCCAGCCGCGGCAGCATCTCGCCGCATGAGCTTGCCGACCAACTCGGCTACTTCAAGGGCCTCGGCATCGAGCTCGAGAATGTCGGCTATGCCGGCGGCGGCCCGGAATCGCTGTTTGCGCTCGCCTCCGGCAGCGTCGACCTGGGTTCGGCCGCCACGCCGGCCGTGATCAACTCGATCGCCGGCGGCAACGACTTCGTCGCCGCCTATCCGAGCAACGGCATCAACAGCCAGGTCAAAAGCGTCTTCTATGTGCTGGAGGACAGCCCGATCAGGTCGATCGCGGACATCGCCGGCAAGACGATCTCCGTCAACACGCTCGGCGCCCATCTCGACTACGCGGTGCGTGAGGCGCTGCACAGCGTCGGCCTGCCGCCGGACGCCGCGAAGCTCGTCGTGGTGCCGGGGCCGCAACTCGAGCAGACGTTGCGCTCGCATCAGGTCGATGTCGCCGGGCTCGGCTACTGGCAGGCGACTTTCGCCGGTGCCCTGGTGGCCAATGGCGGTGTGCGCGGCGTGTTCAACGACGCCGACGTGCTGGGCGAGATCGCTGGCGGCTTCGTCGTGCTGCGGCGGGATTTCATCGTCGCCAATCGCGACGCCGCCAAGAACTTCGTCGAACAGTCCGCGCGTGCGGCCGACTGGTCGCGACAGAATCCCGACGAGGCGCGCAAGGTGCTGGCCGAAATCCTCGACAAACGCGGCGAGAACGGCGAACTGGCGCGCTACTGGACGGGTTTCGGCCTGCGTGAGAAGGCGGTGGCGACCGACCGCGACATCGACTTCTGGGTGGCTGTGCTCGAGCGCGACGGCCGCCTGCCGAAAGGCAAGCTCAAGGCTGCCGACATCCTCTACCGACCAGGCGAAAGCAAGACCAATTGAGCAAGGAGGCACCCAGCATGGCCACCGCACGCGGCGAGGTCACGATCCGCGACCTGTCGAAGTCCTTTGCGCTCGGCGGGCGCTCGCTCGCCGTGCTGCGTTCGCTCAATCTCGACATCAGCTCCGGCGAGTGCCTGGTCATTGTCGGCGCCAGCGGATCGGGCAAGACGACATTGCTGCGCATCCTTGCCGGGTTGGAAACCGCCGACGAAGGCGCCGTTGCGATCGACGGCAAGCAAATAAAAGGCGTCGGCGCGGAGCGGGCGGTGATCTTTCAGGAACCGCGCTTGCTGCCCTGGCTGAGCGTGCTTGGCAATGTCGCCTTCGGCCTCGAAGTTCGCGGCGTGCCCAAGGCGCAGGCCGAGCAGAGGGCGCGCTTCTACATAGCGCTGGTCGGTCTTGCCGAGTTCAGCGATGCTTACCCGCGGCAGCTTTCGGGCGGCATGGCGCAACGCGTCGGCATCGCCCGGGCGCTGACGGTGCAGCCCGAGATCCTGCTGCTCGATGAGCCGCTCGGCGCCCTCGACGCCATGACCAAGATCTCCATGCAGGAGGAACTGGCGCGCATCTGGAGCGAGGAAAACGTCACCATGGTCATGGTCACCCACGACCTGGAGGAGGCGATCTATCTCGCCGACAGAGTGCTGATCCTGCCCAAGGAGAAAGGCGGCGCGGCGCGTCTGATCACCGTCGACCTGCCGCGCCCCCGTGATCGCAGCGAAAGCCGCTTCGTGCGCCACCGTGAAGAGTTGCTGCGCGAATTCGGCCTGCACTGAGGCCTCGACGCGCTCGCACGTGTCGAGGCGCTTTCCCAGGCTAGGCCTTCCGTGCTTCCTTCATATTGGGCAGGAACACCGTCAACAGGCCCAGGAACGGTAAATACGAGCAGATCTGGAAGACGAAGTCGATGCCCTTCATGTCGGCCACGATGCCGAGCACGGCTGCCGCTATGCCGCCGACGCCGAAGGCGAAGCCGAAGAAGATGCCGGCGATCATGCCGACGCGGCCCGGCACCAGTTCCTGCGCGAAGACGACGATGTTGGAGAAGGCCGACGACAGGATCAGGCCGATCAGCACCGTCAGCACCATCGTCCATTCCATGTTGGCGTAGGGCAGCGCCAGCGTGAAGGGCAGCACGCCGACGATGGAAAACCAGATCATCGCCTTCTGTCCATAGCGGTCGCCGAAGGGACCGCCGAGCAGGATGCCCAGCGCCGAGGCGCCGAGGAACAGGAACAGCATGACCTGCGACATCTGCACCGAGACGCCGAACTTATGGATGGCGTAGAAGGTGTAGTAGCTGGAGAGGCTGGCGATGTAGGCGTTCTTGGTCAGCACCAGCAGCGTCAGCACGGCCAGCGCGCCCATCACCTTGCGGCGCGGGAAGGGCGAGACGAAACTGGACGTCTTGCGGTTCGCCTGCGTGGCGCGCAAGCGGCTGTACCACCCGCCGACCTGCCACAACACGACGATGCCGATAAGCGAGCCGACGGCGAACCATGAAATGCTGGTCTGGCCGAAAGGCACGACGATAAATGCCGCCAGCAGCGGTCCCATGGACTGGCCGAAATTGCCACCGACCTGGAACAGCGACTGCGCCAGGCCGAAGCGGCCGCCTGAGGCGAAGCGGGCGATGCGCGAGGATTCCGGATGGAAGATCGCCGAGCCGATGCCGATCAGCGAAGCGCCGATCAGGAGCAGCGTGTAGTGGCCGGCATAGGCAAGCACGATCAGGCCGATCAGCGAAGAGGCCATGCCGTAGGGCAGGGAATAGGGCATTGGCCGCTTGTCGGTGATCATGCCGATCACCGGCTGCAGCAGCGACGCAGTCACCTGGAAGGTGAAGGTCAGAAGGCCGATCTGCCAGAAATCGAGGCCGTAATTCTCCTTCAACAGGGGATAGATGGCCGATAGCAGCGACTGCATGATGTCGTTGATGCAATGGCAAAAACTCACCGCCAGGATGACGGTGAAGGCCGTCGCCTGGGCTGAAGCATGGCTGGCGGTCGCGGGAGGGGCGACGGCTGTCGTATCGGTCAAGGCAGGCTCCGTAGTCTTTTTGGCGGGCATACCCGCGGGCAAGCTGGCGGACGCTCCTGCGGCCGCCTTGGGAACGGATGGCTTATAGGCCGCTTGCGGGACGACTTCTTTCGTGGTTTGGTCCAATAGTTTCGCAAGTGGGCCATAGCTTATGCCGCATGGCAGGGAAATTTTTCACGCTGGCAATGCCGACCTCGAGCAGTTGCACGAGCGTCGCTGGCTATGGCTGGAGCAAGTGGCCGGGCCGGCGGTGGCGTTGCCGACCGAATATCCCGACGGCTACCATGTGCCGCGGCACCGCCACAGCCGCAGCCAGTTGCTGCATGCGCTGGTCGGTGTCGTGCTGGTGACGACGCGGCACGGGCGCTGGATGGTGCCGCCCGATCACGCCATGTGGATCCCCGCGGGCACCGAGCATTCCGTCGAGATGCTGGGCGATGTCTCGATGCGCTCGGTCTATGTCATGCCGGGAGCGATCCCCGGACTGCCGGAAGGCTTGCGCGTCGTCGGCGTCACCGACCTGATGCACAGCCTGATCGTTGAATCGGAAAAACTGCCGCAAGGCGGCGTGCTGGAAGGGCGTGGCGGGCTGATCATGAATCTCCTGCTGCACGAAATTCCGACTTTGCCGGAGCGGCCGCTTGGCCTGCCGTTCCCCTCCGATCCCAGGCTGGCGGCGCTGTGCCGGCGTTTCGTGGCGGCACCGTCGCCGCGCGCGACGATCGACGAGTGGGCGGACGCCGCCGGCATGAGCCGACGCTCCTTCACGCGCGCCTTTCATCGCCAGACCGGACTGTCGCTGTCGACATGGCGCCAGCAAGCATGCCTGTTCGCGGCGCTGCCGAGGCTCGCCGATGGGGAGCCGATCACCCGGGTGGCGCTCGATCTCGGCTATGACAGCGTGCCGGCCTTCATCACCATGTTCAAGCGCATGCTGGGCGCCTCGCCGCGCGGCTATATGCGCGGTGCGCGAGATGCCGGCGAAAACCCGCGGCGCATAGGCGGTCCGATCGCCGCTTGGGGCATGCCGATGGCATCAAGCTGATGCGCCAACCTTCGGTCTAAGGTCCATTTGCAGGAGCACTGATTGCACGTTGTAATCGGTTTTGCTGCGCTACGCGCCCGCCCGGATCGACAATTAGTCGAACAGGCTCGACACCGATTCCTCGGTTGCCGTGCGCGAGATGGCTTCGCCCATCAGGTCGGCGATCGAGATGACGCGGATATTGGGGGCGTCGAGCACGCCCTGGGTCGGCTGGATGGAATCGGTGATCACCAGTTCCTGCAGCTTGGAGCCACTGATGCGGGTGACCGCGCCGCCCGACAGCACACCATGAGTGATATAGGCGGTGACGCTGGTGGCGCCGTTGGCCAGCAGCGCATCGGCGGCGTTGCACAGCGTGCCGCCGGAATCGACGATGTCGTCGATCAGCAGGCAGTCCTTGCCGGCGACCGCGCCGATGATGTTCATGACTTCCGATTCGCCGGGACGCTCGCGGCGTTTGTCGACGATGGCGAGCTGTGCGTCGAAGCGCTTGGCCAGCGCGCGTGCACGCACCACGCCACCAATGTCGGGCGACACCACGACGACGTTGCCGAGCTGCTTGTATTTCGCTTTCACATCGCGGGCCATGACCGGCACCGAGAACAGATTGTCGGTCGGAATATCGAAGAAGCCCTGGATCTGGCCGGCGTGGAGGTCGAGCGTGAGCACGCGGTCGACCCCGGCGCGGGTGATCATGTTGGCGACCAGCTTGGCCGAGATCGGCGTGCGGCCGGAGGCGCGGCGGTCCTGCCTGGCATAGCCGAAATAGGGGATCACCGCCGTGATGCGCTTGGCCGACGAGCGCATGAAGGCGTCGATCATGATGAGCAGTTCCATCAGGTGATCGTTGGTCGGAAAGGAAGTCGACTGCAGGATGAAGACATCCTCGCCGCGCACGTTTTCCTGGATCTCGACGAAGATTTCCTGGTCGGCGAAGCGCCTGACGCTGGCCTTGCCCAGCGGGATGTTGAGATAGCGGGCGACCGCCTCGGCCAGCACCCTGTTGGAATTGCCCGCGAAGAGTTTCATGCACCGTTCCTGGTGGAGGATGGAGAGCCCCAACAGACTCGCCTACGCCCTTTAACCGGGCTTTTAGCGGCCCGCGCGGCTATTGCAAGCACCGTGATTGGAAATCCGCCGGCTAATCCTGGGAAATGTTCGCGCCATCGCGTATGGGCAACACCGGGCAGCGGGTCCGGCGCCGCTGCTCCTTCCCTTTGTTCGAGCATCGGTTTTCCCCGCGGCCGTTTCCATTCGGGTCCGATAGTCTAGCCCGCCTTGCCGCCGAGCCATGCCGCGAACTGGTCGATGGTCTGGTCGGCGATCGCCTGCATGGTGGCTGGCGCCACCGCTTTCCAACTGTCGCCGCCCGCGCTGGCGCCGGAATTGGCCGAAGCCGCCTTCTGCTGGCCGTTGATGCGATGCAGGCGGTTGCCCGAGGGATCGTAGACGTCCCACACATAGATGACGGTGGTGTCCTTGCCTTCGGAGATCACCGAGAAATAGCCTTTGAGCACATGGGTCGCGGTCTGGTCGGCGCTGCCGGCCAGCGTGATGCCGCGCTGCCTAGCGCGCGTCTGCAACTCCGCCGTCAGCGGCGTCGCCGCTTCCACCGAAGCGCCGACGATCGGCGCGATCTGCAGGCGCGTCCTGGCAAGGATTGCGGCGGTCTGTGCGGGCGTGGCTGACGTCGTGGTCGTTGCTGGAGCGCCCGCCGTGGTCGTGGCAGGGCCAGCGGGCGCCGGGGTGGCGGCGCTGCCCTGGGCTGCCGGCGTGGCCGGCGCCGCGGCCGTGGGCGGGGTGATGGCGGAGGGTTCGAGGACGTCTTTTGCGTTGGTGCAGGCGGCGAGCGCCAGGACCACGAGCAATGACACGGTCGTCAGCTGCGATCGTCTCATTTGCCTTCTAACTCCTTGGCGAAGAACGCCTCCCATCGTGGATTCACTGTACGATCAAGTCGAGATCATGGCGGGAAAGCGGCTTCGGCTGTGATTCGGTCGTGAGATAGGTGCGGCCAAGCGTCATCGCCGTCTCGGTTTCGGAATCCATGATGATCATGTGGGCGAACAACGTCATGTTCGGCGCGATCGGCTCGGGATTGCCCTGGTAGAACATCGGCATGTCCATCCAGGACGGGGTGAAGCGGGCGCCGACCGAGTAGCCGCAGGCATTCAGCCGATGCTTGGTCAGTCCACGCGCCTCCATGACACGGGCATGCGCGTCGAACACGTCGCCGAAACTGTTGCCCGGCGTCATCGCCTTCTCGACCGCCAGCAGCGCGGCACGGGCCGCGTCGAACAAGTCCTGGTGACGCTTCGAGGCCTTGCCGGTCAGCACCGTGCGCATCATCGGCGCATGATAGTGATGAAAGACTCCCGCCCATTCGAGCGTCAACTGGTCGTTCTTGGTGAGCTTGCGGCGACCGGCCTTGTAGCGGCACAGCAGCGCGTCGACGCCGGAGCCGATGATGAATTCGTTGGCCGGATAGTCGCCGCCACCGGCAAAGATCGCGCCTTGCATGGCGGCAAGGATCAGCGCCTCGTCACCGCCCTGCTTGATCAGCGGCAAGGCCGCATCCAGCGCGTCGTCGGCCAGGTTCGCCGCCTTCTCGGCCTTGGCGATCTCGGCCGGGCTCTTGAACAGGCGCAGCCGACCGACGATGCCGGATGCATCGGCGATCTGGCCGAAGGTCTGCAGCTGCTCGTCGAGGCGGCGGCCATTATAGGCGGTCAGCCCATGAGTGTCGTATTCGACCCCGATGCGGGCGCCGAGCAGGTCGAGCTCGTTCAGCAGATTGCGCAGGTCGACGGCCGGATTGGCGCCATCGCGATCGGTCCACAGCACGATGTTGTCGATGATCGAGGTGTGGCGCGCCTGACGCAGGTCGGCCGAGCGGGTCAGCAACACCATGGACCCGTCGGCTTTCACCACCAGGCACTGGAAGAAGCAGAAACCGAACGTGTCGTAGCCGGTCAGCCAATACATGCTTTCCTGCGCGAAGAGCAGGATGGCGTCGAGCTTCTTCTCGGCCATCTCGATCACCAGCCGGTCGCGGCGCGCGTCGAATTCGGATCGTTCAAAATGCAGCGCCATTATTCACTCTCCAAAACGATTGCCGATATCTGCCGGCCGTAATCGGGTTCCTTGCGGTGCGTCGTGCGCCGGTAGGAGTAAAACAGATCTTCCTCGGCATAGGTGCAGCGGCCGAGACCTTGCGCGGTCACACCCGCCCTGTCGAGCCGGTCCACCGTGTAGCGGTTGAGGTCGAACATCGAATGACCGGGATTCGCCGAAGGCGCGAAATATCTGTCATTTTCGCCATCGGCCTCGACGAAGCGGGCGACGAATTCAGGCCCGACCTCGTAGTTTTCCGGGCCGATCGAGGGGCCGAGCACGGCGACGATGTTTTCACGCCTGGCGCCGAGACTTTCCATGGCGGCAATGGTGTTCTCGAGCACCCCCGTGAAGGCGCCTTTCCAGCCGGCATGCGCCGCGCCGATGATACGCGCCGCGGCATCCGCGAACAGCACAGGGCCGCAATCGGCGGTCGAGGCGCCGATGGCGATGCCCGGCCGGTCGGTGACGATGGCGTCGGCCTTGGGACGCTCGCCTGCAAAGGGTCCCCTGGCGACGACGACATCAGGCGAATGGATTTGCCAGGCGGTCAGGAGATGGTCCGCCGGCACGCCCATCCAGGCGGCGACACGGCGGCGGTTCTCGGCGACCAGCGCCTGGTCGTCATCCGAGCCGGTGCCGATGTTGAGGCCCTGATAGATGCCGGTCGAGACGCCGCCGACGCGGGTGAAATAACCGTGGCGGATGCCTTGTGCCTGCGCCAGGTCCAGCAGCGGCGACCGCACGGGATCCAGTTTGGTCTGATTCAGCATGTGGGCGTTGTTGTCCGTGTGGGCGGTTTCGTCAAGAAAAAGTCCGAAGCGAGACGGCCGGCGTTCAGCCGCTCTTTTACCGGACGGGAGATTGGGAGGGGTGACGGTGAAAAGTCAATCCGGCGTGGCGAAGGGGCAACGCAACGAATCCGGGGTAACGGTTCCTTCGCCGCTGCGCGGTGAGGGAGCATTGAACGGAAAAACCCGCCTGTGCGGCGGGTCCCTGGCGCAACTCAGCACCATAACCAAGTATCTACCATAGTTGCCTTCACCCTGTCAAGAAAAAATTCCTATCATGAGAAGTTGCCGGCCATGAAAAGCTACCGACACAACCGGACTGGCCGTCGTCACGCCTTGTCAATCCGAGCTCGGAGCCTGGGCAAAGGGGCGAACGGCAACGCCGCGCGGCACTATGGCAAGCACCTTGAACAGGTCGCCCATGGCCTGCGGCCCGGCGAGGCGTTCGACATCGCCAGCGATCTTGTCGCGTGCCGCCTGGCTGGCATCGGCGCCAAGCCGGCCGGCGCGCTCCAGAATGCCCAGGCCGAGCAGGAAATCGCCCTGCGTCGATAGATGGGCGTCCAGACCATGCGCGCGCACCACCCCGGCAAGGGCGGCGAAATCGACATGGGAGGTGAGGTCGGCTTCGCCGGGATTGGCCAGCACATCTTCGTGATCATGACGGCGCAGGGCCTGCAACGTGTCGCCGACACCCGGCCGCAGATGGCCATAGTCGACAAACAAGCCGGAGCCGCCATGAGCGGCTATGCGCTCGGCGATGGTCGCCATCAGGGCGCTGCGCGCCGGCGCCACTTCGACGATCGCGCCTTGCGGTGCCTCGCCGGCATCGGCGGGCAGCAGCGTCGGGTCGAGCGAGCCGGCGCCGGCGAAGAAGGTAAGATTGTCAGCGCCGTCGAGGCCGACCACGCGCTCGCGCCAGCCAGTGCCGACGCGGACGAACTGGCGGATGGGGATGGCGTCGAACAATTCGTTGCCGACGATGAAGAGCGGCTGTGGCAGCAGCGTATCGATGGTCTCGTGCCAGCGAATCGAGAACGGTGTGGCGCCGAGCGTCTGTTTCTGCACCTCGGTCAGGCGCGGGCTGGTCTCGATCATGGCGAAAGCGGCGTCGTTGGCCAGTGCCGGTTCGAGCCGCGACAGGGTGCGAAGCATGTCCTTCATCAGCGTGCCGCGGCCAGGGCCGATCTCGCCGATGGTGACCGGCGTCGGCCGGCCGACCGCCAGCCAGGCCTGGTAGAGCCAAACGGCGACGAGCTCGCCGAACATCTGGCTGATCTCCGGCGCGGTGACGAAATCCCCGGCGGCGCCGAACGGTTCGCGCGTGGTGTAGTAGCCCGCCTCGGGATCGAACAGGCACAATGCCATGTATTCGTTGACGGGGATCGGCCCTGTCGCCTCGATCAGATCGACGATGCGTGCCTTCAGCCGCGTCATGTCGCCTGCGGCCGTGACTGCGGCACCGGCTTGGCTGTCGTCATCGCCCAAATGCCGGCCAGCACCATCGGCGAGGACAGGATCATGCCCATGGTCAGCCAGTTGGTGCCAAGGAGATAGCCGAGCTGCTGGTCGGGCTCGCGGAAGAATTCGACTGCTATGCGCGACAGGCCATAGCCGCAGATGAAGGCGCCGCCGACGAAGCGCGGCGTCTTCAGCTTGAGGCGCGAATGGGTGAGGAAGCGCAGCACGAGAAAGAGCACCAGGCCTTCAAGCAGGGCCTCGTAAAGCTGGCTCGGATGGCGGGTAAACGGCCCGCCATTGGGAAACTCGATCGCCCACGGCACGTCGGTTGGCCGGCCCCAGAGCTCGGAGTTGATGAAGTTGGCGACGCGCACGAGGCCAAGACCGACCGGCACGCCAGCGGCCACGACGTCGAACAGCGACCAGGTGCGGATGCCGCGCTTGATCGAAAACAGCGTCATGGCGAGGATGACGCCGAGCAGGCCGCCATGGAACGACATGCCGCCCTGCCAGACGGCGAAGATGTCGAGCGGATGCGCGATATAGCGCGGCAGGTCATAGAACAGCACGTAGCCGGTGCGCCCGCCCAGCACGACGCCGATGGCCGCCCAGATGATGAAATCATCGAGGTCCTCCGGCTTCATCGGCAGGATGCCGTCGGGCCAGAGTTTCGGATTGGCGGCGAGCCGCTTGGCGTACCACCAGGCGAACAGGATGCCGACGATGTAGCCGACGCCGTACCAGTGCACCGCCAGCGGCCCGATCTGAATCAGCACCGGGTCGATGTCGGGAAAGGGCAACGAGGCCAGCGGCAGCAGGAAATATTCGTTCAACGGGGAGCTCTCGGTTGCGTTTGGCGCGGACCATGCGGCAGGGTTTTGGCGGGGTCAAGGCAAGGTGGTCGGCCTCAAAGATCGGATCGGATCACCGCTTGCAGGCCCATCGCGCCGTGCGGGCGGTGAGCTCAATCCCTTGGCTTGGCGGCCACCAACTGCCGCAACGCGTCGTTGATCCTGTCCTGCCAGCCGGGGCCATCTTCCTGGAAATGATCGAGCACGGCCCGGTCGATCCGGATCGAAACAAGCTCGCGGACGTTCGGCGCGGCCGAAGCTTCGCGAATTGGCGGTGCCGGCTTCTTCACCGGTTTGAAGGCAGCTTCGGCGGCTGCCATCGGATTGGTCGGTCGGCGCGGAGGGGTTGCCATTGGTGACCCTGACTGAAGTGTGCTTGAGGCAATGCGAGACGAGAACACAATAGGCGAGCTGGCGCCCTCAAG
This sequence comes from Mesorhizobium sp. B2-5-3, assembly GCF_006441005.1. Lineage (NCBI taxonomy): Bacteria > Pseudomonadati > Pseudomonadota > Alphaproteobacteria > Hyphomicrobiales > Phyllobacteriaceae > Mesorhizobium > Mesorhizobium sp. B2-5-3. The sequence continues at coordinate 233,258 of NZ_VFUS01000007.1, read as the reverse complement.
TACAGCTCTGGCGCCCGTCTGAGAGCTTCTTACAGGAATGCTACGGCCATGCGCCACAGCAACGCAGACAGCGCGGCAACCCTCAACGTTCTTGCATTCGGCGCGCCGTACTACTAACTCAATTCCAGCAACCGAGGATTTGCCATGTCGACCGGACCGAACCGCATTCTCGATGAATTCGCCAAGCTGATGACCGATGCCGCGGGCGCCGCGCAGGGCGTGCGGCGCGAGGTGGAGACCGCCTTCAAGGGACAGGCCGAACGCATCCTGAATTCGATGGACGTGGTGCAGCGCGAGGAATTCGAGGCCGCGCGCGAAATGGCCGCCAAGGCCAGGGAAGAGAATGCTCGCCTTGTCGACCGCATCGAGGCGCTCGAGGCCAGGCTTGCCGAACTGACCGGGCAGGCCACACCTGCGGCTTCCGCAAAGCCCAGGCCGAAAAAATAATTCGTTAAACTTTTCCACAAAGCACCAGCCTGAAAAGCGCTTTGCCGTGAATCGCTTACCGGCATTGCGTGACTCTGTGTGACAGCGCCTTTCCACATGCGAATGACGCAGCGCGAAAAATTGGGCTGTTCACGCGACTCCCGATCAATAGACTGAATTTGTTGCATGATTCGGAGCAGGGTCATGCGCCGGGCGGTGGGGTCCGGTCTGGGGTCTTTGCGTCGAGAAGTCCTGGCCGTCCGAGTTCTAGATCAGATTGTTCGTCGTGTGTGCCCCGCGGAGCGTGTGGCGCTCCCCTGAACACAGGAAGCATTCCATGGAACTTCTCGAACTCGAATTCTCCCGCGAAATCCATCCGGTGGATGTCATTGAGCAGGTGGCCCACAACAATGACTGGTCCTTCGAACGGGCCGGCGACGACGAAATCTCGATCTCGGTCGCCGGAAGCTGGACCGACTATCACGTCTCCTTCTCGTGGATGGAGGATTTCGAGGCGCTGCATCTGGCCTGCGCCTTCGACATCAAGGTGCCGGAGGCGCGCGCGCTGGAAGTGATGCGGCTGTTGTCGCTGATCAACGAACAGATGCTGTTCGGCCATTTCGACCTGTGGGAGCAGGAAGGCGCGATCATGTTCCGCCAGTCGCTGCTTCTGGCGGGCGGGGTCGAGCCATCGAGCCAGCAGGTCGAGGTGCTGCTGTCGTCGGCGCTGGAGGCCTGCGAATGCTACTTCCAGGCGTTCCAGTTCGTCGTCTGGTCCGGCACATCGGCCAAGGACGCGCTGGCGGGGGTGCTGTTCGAGACTTTCGGCAACGCCTGACCAAGATGTTTTCGACATGAGTTCAAGCAGCGAGCGCAAGCCCGAGATCAGTTTCGCCGATTTCGATCGTGTCGACATCCGCGCCGGCACGATCCTCGAGGCCGAACCGTTTCCGCAGGCACGCAAGCCGGCGTTCAAGCTCAAGATCGATTTCGGGCCCGAGATCGGGGTGAAGAAATCGTCGGCGCAGATCACCAAATATTATACGCCCGAGACGCTGATCGGCCGGCAGGTGTTCGCGGTGGTCAATTTTCCGCCGCGCCAGATCGGGCCGTTCATGTCGGAAGTGCTGACGCTCGGCTTTCCCGACGAAGAGGGCGCCGTGGTGCTCGGCGCCATCGAGCGCAAGGTGCCGGACGGCGGGCGGCTGTTTTAGCCGAGAGGTAGCGTCAGGCCGCCAGTTTCCGCGTCGTGCCCAGCGCCTCCTGGACCGTATCGAGAAACATTTCCGCGCAGGCTTTCCAGCTGTAGCGCATAGCGCGTTCTCGCGCCTGGGCGCGGTCGACATCGAGGGCGGCGAGCGATGCCGCGCGCAGGTCGTTGGAGACCGCGCCGCCGAAGCCGTCGCCGACGATGTCGATCGGTCCCGTGACCGGAAAGGCGGCGACCGGCGTGCCGCTGGCCAGCGCTTCGATGATGACGTTGCCGAAGGTGTCGGTGCGGCTCGGAAAGACGAAAACGTCGGCCGAGGCGTAGATTTCGGCCAGTTCATCGTTGGGGCGGTGGCCAAGGAAATGCGCGGCGGGGTAGCGCGCCTTGAGCTTCGCCAGTTCCGGGCCCTCGCCGACAATCACCTTGCTGCCGGGCAGGTCGAGATCGAGGAAGGCGGAGAGGTTCTTCTCGATGGCGACGCGGCCGACACAGAGGAACAACGGGCCGGGGAAGCCGAGATCCTTCCTCTTGTCGGGCCGGAAATGATCGGTGTCGACGCCGCGCGTCCATGGCCTCAGCTTGTTGAAACCGCGCGCTGCAAGATCATCCGCCAGCGACTGCGTCGCGACCAGCGTGCCTTGGCCGGAATTGTGGAAATCGCGCAGCCAGCGATAGGCCCAGCTTTCCGGCACCGGCAGCCGGGCGCTGAGATATTCAGGAAAGCGTGTGTGGTAGCTGGTCGTAAACGGCCGGCCGGCATTGCGGCAGTAGCGCCGCGCCATGATGCCGAGCGGACCTTCGGTGACGATGTGGATGTGGTCTGCCTTGTAGGCCTCGATCAGGCGCGCGACATGACCTGGCGTGGTCAGCGCCAGGCGGATATCGGGATAGGTCGGCAAGGGCAAAGTGTGAAAGATGTTGGGTGTCAGGAAATCCACCGCGACGTCGAACGATTTCAGCGTCTCGGTGAGCCGCTCCAGCGTGTGGACGACGCCATTGACCTGCGGGCGCCAGGCGTCGGTGACCATCAATATGCGCATGGCGGGCCTTTGCTCGAAAGGTCGGCGGTTGCCTCGGTATGATGCCGGGACGGCGACCAGCCTGCGGCCCTCGCTTCGCTCCAGCGCACCCGGGCGGGCACGGGATCGAAGTGAGGCGGCGGGCTCGAATCAAGTGAGGTCGCGCGCTTCATGCGCGCTCTTCAGCATGGTTTCATGACGCGCCAATGAAATCGGCCGAACATGACCTCGTCCGGAAACGGTTTCCGCTTCCCGCGATTAAGTCCCTGTCAGGCCGGAACCTTGATCACGGCGCGCAAGCCGCCGAGCGGGCTGACATCGAGCGTGATGTCGCCGCCATGGCTGCGGGCGATGTCGCGGGCGATCGACAGGCCGAGGCCAGTGCCGCTGGCATCGAGATTGCGGGCCTCGTCGAGCCGCATGAAGGGTTTGAACACCTCTTCGCGCTTTTCGGCCGGAATGCCCGGACCGTCATCGTCGATGGTGACCACGAGCGAGCCGCGGCCATGATTGGCGGCCACCTCCACCGTCTTGGCGTAGCGGAAGGCGTTGCCGATGACATTCGACATCAGCCTGGCGAAGGCGTTCGGCCGCACATGCACGGTCGGATCGCCGGAAAGCGTCGTCGACAATTTGCATTTGCGCAACCGAGCTTCCTCGCTCAGCTTCTGGAAATAGGCTTCGAGATCGAAGCGCCCGGTGTCTTCCGAGGCCTCGCCACGGGCGAAGGCAAGATAGCCTTCGAGCATCGACTGCATGTCGTCGATGTCCTGGTTGAGCGCGGCCTTGGTCTCGGCCTTGCCGCCCGCCAGCGCCAGCTGCAGCTTGAAGCGGGTGAGGATGGTCCTGAGGTCATGGCTGACGCCGGTGAGCATGGCGGTGCGCTGTTCGATCTGGCGCTCGATGCGCTCGCGCATCTGGATGAAGGCAAAACCGGCGCGGCGGACCTCCTCCGCGCCGCGCGGACGGAAATCACGCGGCATCGGCCGGCCCTTGCCGAAGCTTTCGGCGGCTTCGGCCAGCGTCAGGATCGGCCGGATCTGGTTGCGCAGGAAGGGAATGGCGATCATCAGCAGCACCAGCGAGGTACCGACCATCCAGATCAGGAAGATGTGCGTGTTCGAAGCATAGGCCTGGCTGCGGCGCACGAAGACGCGCAACACCTTGCCTTCGAGCTGGACGCGCACCTCGATGATGTTGGAGTTGCCGACCGTATCGATCCAGAACGGCCGGTTGATCTGGCGGGTGATCTCGGCGGAGAGAACGTCGTCGAGGATGGAGAAGAACGGCTTTGGCCCGGGCGGCGGCAGCGGGTCGGGCGGCAGGAGGTCGACCTTCAACTGCATACGGTCCTGGGCGATGCGGATGATGTTGGCGTAGTCGGCGTCGTGCGGATAGGTCTCGATCAGGTCGATGATGGCGGCGATGTCGCGCACGGTCGCCTGCGACAGGCGCTGCGTCACGGTCGCCCAATGCCGCTCCATGAAGACGAAAGCGACCACCGATTGCAGCAGGATCATCGGCGCGATGACGATGATCAGCGAGCGCGCGTAGAGGCGCTTGGGCATGTAGAGCGAAACGAGGCGCCAGAACCGGTTCCAGACGCGCGGACCCCTCTTGAGCAGCCGTGTGGAGCGCGTGCTCAAGCCGTCAGATTCCGGCTGTTCCAGTTCCGTGGTCGCCATTCACCTTTCGCTCGCTCCGTGGCCGTCAGGCAGGCCGAAGGCGGTAGTCTATTCGACGCTGAGCCGATACCCAATACCACGGACCGTCTGCAGCCAGACCGGATTGGAGGGATCGCGCTCGATCTTGCGGCGCAGCCGATTGATCTGGACGTCGATGGTGCGTTCGCCGACATCCGATTCGTCGCCGACCAGTTCGTGGCGTGGAATGGTTTCGCCGGCGCGCGCGGCGAATATCGCCAGGATCTCCTGCTCGCGATCGGTCAGCTTCAGCGCCTCGCCGCCACGCTTCAATTCGCGCCTGGCGATCTGGAATGTGTAGGGACCGAAGACGAGCTGCTCCACCTTGGGCGTGGTCGCAGGGCCGCCGCGGCGCAGGATGTTGTTTATGCGCAGGATCAATTCGCGCGGATCGAAGGGCTTTGGCAGGTAATCGTCGGCGCCGGCCTCCAGGCCGGTGATGCGGCTGTCGGTTTCCGATAGCGCCGTCAGCATCAGGATCGGCACGTTCTTCTCGGCCCGCAGCGCCTTGGTCAGGTCGACGCCGTTTTCGCCGGGCATCATCACATCCAGCACAAGAAGATCGAAGTCGAGGCCGGCGAGCTTGCGCCGGGCTTCGCCCGAATTGCCGGCGACGGTGACGCGAAAACCGTTTTCGGTCAGATATTGCTTGAGCAGGTTGCGGATGCGGGTGTCGTCATCGACCACAAGCAGATGCGGCGCATCGTCGTCCGGTGCGGCCGCGTGATCAGCGCGTTCAGTGCTCTCCATGGCTTTTCCCTGACATTTTTGCGGACCCAACGTCGATCTGGGCTCTCAGTTCCGGATTGACCATTGCTTCGAGGAAGCGTTCCACCTGGGTCCGTTCGGCGGCTCCGGAATCTTCCAATGCAGCATGGATGCGGCGCGACTGTGGCCGTGCCAGCGCCAGCGCCAGCGCGCGGCCCTTGGCGGTCGGGTACAGTTCGCGCTGGCGACGGTCGCGCGGCCCTTGCAACTGCACGACATGGTCGGTGTCGATCAGCTGCTTCAGCACGCGCGCCAGGCTCTGCTTGGTGATCTTCAAGACATCGAGCAGTTCGGCGACCGTCAGGCCCGGCCTGCGGTTGACGAAATGCAGCACCCTGTGGTGGGCGCGGCCGAAGCCATAGTCGGCCAGGATCTGATCGGGATCCGAGGTGAAATCGCGATAGGCGAAGAAAAACAGCTCGATGAGGGCGAAATCAATGCCATCCTCGATTGACATCGCGGTCCTGATCGGTGTCCCGGCTGCTCGGCTTCGATCCGTCATCTTTTCTCCATGGGCAGGGAAGATTATGTCAGTACTATTGACGTAATTTCCCTGCAATGATAATTTTTGACAAGGTTTTGGGCGGATTGCGAACGAAAAGGCAAGACAGGCCGGGTTTTCCGGAACTTCCTGAGTTTGCCAGAGCACGATTATCCGCCTACCTTTCCAGACAGCGGCAGGCGCCCCAACCAGATGGCGCGGCCGACAAGAGCACGCAACGAACAACGATATGCGGGCTGCCGCCCGCGGGAGGTTACCATGGCATCCGTTCCCTTTGATCAACTGGACGGCTTCATCTGGATGAATGGCGAGTTCGTGCAATGGGGCGAGGCCAAGATCCATGTGCTGACCCACGGCCTGCACTATGCCAGCGCGGTGTTCGAGGGCGAGCGCGCCTATGGTGGCGAGATCTTCAAGCTCAACGAGCATACCGAGCGCCTGCATGAATCGGCGCGGCTGCTCGGCTTCAAGATCCCCTATTCGGTGGCCGAGCTCAACGACGCCTCCAGTACCCTGCTGAAGAAGCAGGGCTTCAAGGATGCCTATGTCAGGCCGATCGCCTGGCGCGGCAGCGAGCAGATGGGCGTTTCGGCGCAGAACAACCGCATCAATTGCGCCATCGCCATCTGGCAGTGGCCTAGCTACTTCGATCCGGCGCAGAAGCTGAAAGGCATACGTCTCGATATGGCTGAGTGGCGCCGGCCCGACCCGCGCACGGCGCCGTCCAAATCGAAGGCTGCAGGCCTCTATATGATCTGCACCATGTCCAAGCATGCCGCCGAGGCCAAGGGCTATGCCGACGCCATGATGCTCGACTGGCGCGGCCAGGTCGCGGAAGCCACCGGCGCCAACATCTTCTTCGTCCAGGACGGCAGGATCCACACGCCAAAGCCGGACTGCTTCCTCGACGGCATCACCCGCCGCACGGTCATCGGCCTCGCCAAGGACCGCGGCCTGGAGGTGGTGGAGCGCGCCATCATGCCGGAAGAACTCGAGGGCTTCGAGCAGTGCTTCCTGACTGGAACGGCAGCGGAAGTGACCCCGGTTTCGGAGATCGGGCCGTACCGATTCGAGGTCGGCGAGATCGCCAAGACTCTGATGAATGACTATTCTGCGGCCGTTCAGCCGAAGCACGCGATCGCCGCAGAATAACGAAAGTCACAGCTTTTCACGCAAGCAGGGGCGGTTTTCGGGCCGCCCCTTTTATTTCAGCGTTTCTGCATTTGACTTTCGCTGAATTCAGCGTCTCCATGATGGTGTCGGCCCGGGAGGCTGGCAGCTATGGAGGGACTGGTAAGATGGACATGAATACGCTTCTTCCGATCATCGTTCAGATCATTACAGGCATCATCGGTGGTCAGGCGGTCGGCGCGGCGATCAAGACGGCGGCGCTGGGGCAGCTTCCCAAGATCCTGGGCGGCGCCATTGGCGGCGTCGGCGGCGCGGCGATCCTCGGCAGCCTGCTCGGCGGCACAGTCGATCCGGCAGCGGCTGCGGCAGCGACGAGTGGTCTGGGCAGCGCGCTCAACCTGCAGAACATCGTCGGCGGCGCCGGCGGCGGCGCGATCCTGACCGGCATTATCGGCGCGGTCATGGGCGCCATGAAGAAGTAAGCCTGCGATCTCGGGCTGGCCAAATGGGCGGCTTCGGCCGCCCATTTCTGTTTCCAGAGCGCGCCGCATGAATGCGTTTCGACGCGACGCGCTTTGGAACGACCGATCCCAAGGGTGGACGCCCTTCGCTCGCGCCTCTACATCACGGCGTGAACATCGAAAGGACGATCATGGGTCAGCTCAATGCCGGCATCGTGCCGGTCACGCCTTTCCAGCAGAATTGCACGATCCTGTTCGACATGGACGACAAGCACGGTGTCGTCGTCGATCCGGGCGGCGATATCGACAAGGTGCTGGCGGCGCTGAAGGACAATGCGATATCGGCCGGCGCGATCTGGATCACGCATGGTCATATCGACCATGCCGGCGGCGCGATGGAGTTGAAGGAAGCGCTCGGTGTCGAGATCATCGGCCCGCACGAGGCCGACAGGATGTTGCTCGACAATCTTGAGAACCAGGGCGAGCGCTATGGCATTGCCGGCGTGCGCAACTGCGTGCCCGACCGGTTTCTCACCGAAGGCGAGACGGTCTCGTTCGGCTCGCATCTCTTCGAGGTGCTGCATTGCCCCGGCCACGCGCCCGGCCATGTCGTCTATTACAACCGCGCGGCCAAATTCGCCCATGTCGGGGACGTGCTGTTTCGCGGCTCGATCGGGCGCACCGACCTGCCGGGCGGCGATCATGCGGCACTCATCGCCTCGATCAAGGACAAGCTTTTGCCGCTCGGCGACGACATCGGCTTCATCTGCGGCCACGGTCCGGGCGGGCGTTTCGGCGAGGAGCGGCGGAGCAATCCGTTTTTGACGTGAAGCGCGTCGCGCCGAAGCCGGTGCCGGCTTGACAAAAAAAGCGCCGGCCTTGCGGTCAGCGCTTTTTGTTGAGGCAGGGAAGCCCTTGATCAGTTAGCGGTGCAGAAATGCTGCTCGCCGTCATTGCCGGTGAAGGTGCCGGTGCGGGCGTTGAAGGTGCGGTACCGGTCGGAGCAATAGTCGTACCAGCCGCGCGTCCACGGTTCGGCATAGCGGTCGGCGTAGACCACTTGCGGTTCGGCATAGTAGCGGCGGACCGGCGCCGGGCGAATCCGCACATCGCGATCGTAGTAACCGTCATCGTAGTAGTCGCGGGGCGGCGGCTGCTGGTTGGCCAACGCACCGCCGATCAGCGCGCCGGCCGCGAGGCCGAGGACGCCGGCGGCAATGGCATCGCCATGGTCATGATGGTGGCGGTGACGCCAATCGCCCGCATTGGCCGCGGGCAAGGCCGCGAACGTGGTGGCAACCACTGCGGCGGACAGCACGGCTGTCTTGAAAATTCGGTTCATGTCAATCTCCTTCGTGCCGGCCCGTAAGAATTCCGGGGATGCGGTCCGGCTTTACGAAAGATTAATATGAGACCGTGGCTGAACGGGGGCTGAACGAATTTTTGCCTGACCGGAGGGCACGGGCATCAACTATCGAACGCTCCAGGGAGCGAAGCTGTCCTGCCAGAACAGCCGCCGTTCCGGAGCAGGCTCAGCCGATCGACAGGTTGACGGCCTTGGGACCCTTGCCGCGCTTGTCAGGCTCGGTGTCGAATGTCACTTTCTGCCCATCCTCAAGACCGGGAAGACCCGACGCCTGCACGGCCGAAATATGAACGAAGACATCCTTCGCGCCATCATCCGGTGTGATGAAGCCGAACCCTTTGGCATGGTTGAAGAATTTGACGGTGCCGGTCTGCGGCATGGGAAGCTCCTTTGATCCCATAAACTCCAGTCTCGGGCCGGCAAATGCCCGAATGGAAATTTGTCCTTTATTTTAGCGTCATCGGCAAGAGAAAGTTTTGCGGGCACTTAAAGCGCGTCGCGCTTTAAGTTTTCATTATGATGCATGTCGTTGACCCGACACCGGATCCACTTTGGGGCGACAGCATTTTTGCTGCGCTGCGACATGAAAAAGGCGCGACGAAAATCGCCGCGCCTTCAAAATTCGTTTGCCTCTTCCGAAGTCATTCAAGCTTCGGAGCCTCAGTCGCACGGCCAGGAAGGGCGTGCTGCTGGCCGATGGCTCAGGCGGCGCGGAGGTTGACGGCCTTGGGGCCTTTGCCCATGCGATCCGGCTCGACGTCGAAGGTGACCTTCTGGCCGTCGACGAGCGTGCGCAGGCCCGAGGCCTCGATCGCGGAAATGTGGACGAATACGTCCTTGGCGCCACCGTCGGGCGTGATGAAACCGAAGCCTTTGGTCGCGTTGAAGAATTTAACGGTGCCGGTCTGGGCCATTGGGGAAACTCCTTCACCCGTTCAGTCTTGATGGTCCTGCCCGCCACCTCGCGTCGAGGGCAGTTCCCGGTGGTAGCTTTCGGCAGTCATGCATTGGCGCATGGTCAAACCCCCCGCCGAAAAACGGGGCCGTCAGAGATTCACAGTATCGGGGAAAGGTCGTCCAAAACGTTCCGCTCTCCGGGTCGCAAATGCCCGAACACGGAATTTATCGCACGGAAAAGTGAAGGTTGCAAGATAGCGCCGCGGGCCGCCCCCGATGGGCGCGTCCCGACGCATGAATCGACCAATCCGAGCATCGACGCGCCGCAAATAGGCCTCGTTGCCTGAGGGGTCATCGGCCACAGCCCCGTCACGCATGGGCCAGCGGCGGCGACGGCTGGCGGTGCGAGGCGCCGGGATAATCCAGGCGACGTTCTTTTTAGCAGCCGGCTGCAAACGAGGGTTGCAATCGGCGATGGAATGCGGAGGATCGCAACAGCGCGACTGGTTTGAGCCTTTGCTTCGTGAATATCATTGTCCCGAACAGCTGCGTACTTGGAGCGGCACGCAGCGAGGCGAGGATCGAGGGAGAGACGATCATGAGGTTTCTTGCGGCAATCTTCTCGCGACAGGGTTTTGTCGTCCTGTTCCTGTCGGCTGTTCTTGCCGCCTGTACAGTGGTCGTCGACGACGGCCCGGGACCGCGGCCACGGCCGCCGCGGCCGGGACCGCAATTCTGCACCAAGCAGTACGAGCCCGTCTGCGCCAGGCGCGGTGACGACCGCCAGACCTTCGCCAATGCCTGTCTTGCCGACCGGGCGGGTTATGGCATCGTGCGCGACGGTCCCTGCCGTGACGGCGGCGAGGGTGGCGGCGAGCAGACTTTCTGCACCCGCGAATACGCGCCGGTCTGCGCCCGGCGCGGCGGAGAGTTGCGAACCTTCCCCAACGCCTGCGAGGCACGCGCCGCCGACTACCGCATCGTTGGCGGGGGCCGCTGCTGAAAGGCCGGGTGTTCGTCTTTTCCGCACCTTGGGAAAACGCGGATGCCGTCTAAAACAAATTTCGGGGACGTGTGACGGTCACAACGCGGATGGATAGGCGCCGTCGGCCGGCCCGGCGTAAAGCTCGCTGCCGTGCTCATCGCAGATGCGCACGCGGTCGGGGATTTGCGGCATTGCGAGCGTATGGAAGAGCGCGGTGGCGCCCTGCCAGGCTGCGCGCAGGGTAGGGGCTTCCAGCGACACCTTGTCGAGCGTCGCTTCCTCGGCTTCGCGCGATCGGTAAAACTCGATGACGAAATTCAAGGACGCCTCCATGGTGCGTTGTTCCGCCAGGGAGATTCTCCGGCAGGAGATTCTGCGGCAGGGATGGGCGCGGAAGAAGTCGTCCGCGATCAGCTCTTCGATTTCGGCTTCAGGCCGCTCTCGGCCTGCTTGACCGACGAGCCGAACGGGGAGGCGGGCTTGGCCACCACCTTATCCTTCTTGGGCTTGCGTGTTTCGCGGTTGCTGCGCTGTTGACCCTTGGCCATCTTGTCTGCTCCTCGTGCTGGTGGTCTGGCGTCGCCGGGGTCTCAGACCGCCGGATCGTTGCCAACGATCGGATTGTCGGTACCAATCGGATTGTCGGCTGGTTCGAGATTGTCTTCCGTGGTGACCCGCTCGTGGGTCTCCTGCTCGCTGCGGATGCGGTACTGCGGGGAGCCGTCCTTGACCGGCAGCCTGCTCTTGATCTCGAACAGCTCCGCAGTCTTGTTGAGGAGCCCTGTGCGGCTCTTCATGCGCACGGTCTGGCCGACGGCGAAGAGATGCGAGGGCGTGTCGGTGCGCGGACGCGCATTCTGCTGGAAACGGATCATGCTGCATTCTCCCTGTCGCGCTTCAGCGCTGTTTCGAGGTCCAGGTAATCGATGGCGACGAGTTGACTGGTGGTCGGGTTTTTCACCGCCCTTGCCGGCAAATGGATGAAGGTGGCGACGCGGCGCCAGGCAAGCCGCGACATGCCCTCGATCAGCTCTTCGTCGTGATCGATGTCGTAGTCGCCCGCCGGCAGTTGCCCTTCCAGCCCGCCGAGTACGAAAGGAGCCATGAAATGTGCGACGGAATGGGTCGTGCGGTCCGGCATTGTCCTGCCTTGATGTTTTAAGCCCTGTGGCGACATGCGAGGCGGAGAGCCTCAAAGCAAAAAAGCGGGGACGAGCCCCGCTTTCCTATTTCCGGCAATCGCTGGAAATAAGCCATTTTCGAGAGCTGCCAGTACATCCGTGGTCAGCGGTCATCGAATTCGGCCGGATCAGATCAGTTGCAAATTGGCGGCCGACTCGCGGCCCTTGGCATCACGCTCCAACTCGAATTGCAGCTTCTGGCCTTCGGCGAGGCCAGGAAAGCCCGCGCGTTCCAATGCGCTGACATGGACGAAAACGTCCTTGCCGCCGTCGGTTGGTTGAATGAAGCCAAAACCCTTCTGGCCATTGTAGAATTTCACGGTTCCGGTGTTCATGGGTGTCTTTCGAAGAATGAGAACGGTCGCGGAGCAAATGCGCCGCGCTGCCGATATCGATGATTTGGAGTGAGATTGGCGGGTCGAGAACCTCTGACGCCGCGAAATGCCAATTCTGGCCCAAACGCTCATATATATGTAGCTCGACTTTGCATGGTTTTCAAGAAGATTTGGAAAAATAAGTAAGCCAACGGAAAAAGATTGCTGCGTTCATTTGAAAAACTCTGCTATGGTTTGATGATATTTTCCAAAAATTCTCAAAAAATCATTTTGGGGTCCACTCCCGAAATTTGCGTTTTATTTCTCCAAAAAGGACAAAAACCATGGTTTCTGCGAGAAGCTCAAGAGGTAATACCACAGCGATCAACCCGCCCATCAGGCCGGCCACCGCATATGCCGTCGCCATCGGGCGTACCGGCAAACCTATGATCGTCAAGTCGGCGCGGCTGACCGTCAGGAGCGACGAGGCTGAAAGGCGGACGATCGCCGATACTGACGGAACGGTTCGGCGCGCCAGGCAGACGGCCGAGACCAACCGGCTGATTTGATCTTGTCCGCGCCGATGGCAAGCGCAAGAAACCAAGCAAAGCCTTGAACCCGCCGCGCCAATGGCCTAGATCGCGGCAGGCGGACAAACACGGCAGGTTTCCCATTAACAGAGATCAGAGACGAGCGGCGGGTGCTGGCGCCAACTCCGGCTCGGGCGGACAGCCGCCGTCGAGTCTCGACCAGCATGTGCAGAGGGCGCTGCAACTGCATCAGGCGGGGCGGCGGCAAGAGGCCGAGGCGCTCTATCGGCAAGTGCTGACGCACAAGGTCAACCATGCGGCGGCTGCGCATTTTCTCGGTCTTTTGCTGCACCAGACCGGGCGCAGCGCCGAGGGGCTCGGTCTCCTCGAGCAATCGGTGCGCTTGCGGCCGAAGAATCCGGATTTCCTCAACAACCTCGGCACGGTGATGCGCGATCTCGGCCGTGTCGCGGCGGCCGCCGACTTCTTCCGTGGCGCGGTGGCGCTGCGGCCGGACCAACTCGCGGCGCGCGACAATCTCGGCTCGTCACTGAAACAGCTTGGGCAGTTCGAGGGCGCCGAGGAGATCTATCGCGGCACGGTCGCGCGCAATCCCTTCCATTTCCGCGCCCGCATCGGGCTTGCCGAAACCTTGCAGGAAGCGGGGCGCCTGGACGAGGCGCTGGCCGTCTTCCGCGAGGCGCTGTCGATCCGTCCGAAGGACGCCGAACTGCTGCACGGGCTGGGCGTCGGGTTGATGGAAAAAGGCGAGCTCGACGAGGCGGCCGACCTGTTCCGGCAGGCGCTGGCGGCCGATCCCGGCATGGCGCGCGCCTGGCTGATGCTGACGCAGGTCAAGCGCCAGAAGGAGCGCGATGCCGAATTGACCGGGATGGAGGCCCAGCACGCCAAGGCGCTGCCGGACAGCCTGGCGCGCATGCAGCTTGCCTTCGGCCTCGGCAAGGTCAACGACGATCTGAAGGATTATAACAGAGCCTTCGACTATTTCGCCGAAGGCAATGCCATCCGCCGCAAAGGCATCGACTACGACGCGGAAAAGACACGCGCCGAATTCGAGGCTATGAAAACGGTGTTCGACAGGGATTTCTTCCAGAAGCACAGGCCGAGCGCGATCTCCGACGATACGCCGATCTTCGTCGTCGGCATGCCTCGTTCGGGCACGACCCTGGTCGAGCAGATCATCGCCAGCCATCCGCAGGTCTACGGCGCCGGCGAGCTCGGCATCCTGAAGACGGCGGTCGGCAGGCAGTTCCCGGCGACCATGCCCGGCGGCTTCCCCTGGGGCGTTTCGGATGCGCCCGATACGGATTTTGCCGAGGCGGGACGCGCCTATCTCGACATGCTGCATGCCCGCTATCCGCACATGCGCCACGTCACCGACAAGATGCCGGGCAACTTCCTGCTTGTCGGCTTCATCCACATGATGATGCCAAAGGCCAGGATCATCCATTGCGCCCGCGATGCGGCGGCAACCTGCCTTTCGATCTACAAGGTGCATTTCCGCGGCGACAGCCACCGCTACGGCTATGATCTGGGCGAACTCGCCGATTTCCACAATCTCTACACGGACATCATGGCGCATTGGCACAAGGTGCTGCCTGGCGTCGTGCACGATGTGCGCTACGAGGATTTCGTCGCCGACCAGGAAGGCCAGAGCCGGGCGCTGATCGACTATCTCGGGCTGCCATGGGACGATGCCGTGCTGTCGTTCCACCAGACCGACCGGCCGGTGCGCACGGCTTCCGCCGCGCAGGTGCGCCAGCCGATGTATCAAGGCTCGGTCGACCTGTGGAAGCGCTACGGCGACAGGCTGAAGCCCCTGCTGGACAGACTGGCTTAATGCGGCGCGGCATTTCCGGCGGAGCGCTCCCGCTCCGCCCAAGTGCGTTGCCTACAATTCCATGAACGTCTGGAACCCGCCGAAGATCATGCGCTTGCCGTCGAACGGCATTTTCGACATATCCGGCTGCAATCGTGGATCGGCCATCACCTTGGCCATGACCGCGTCGCGGTCCTGCCTGGATTTGTAGACGACCCAGGAAAAGATGACGACTTCGTCGTCCTTGGCCTGCACGGCGCGTGGAAACGACGTGACCTCGCCATAAGGCACATCGTCGCCGACGCACTCGACATAGGCGAGCGCGCCGTGTTCCTTCCAGACGGCGCCGGCGGTGTTGGCCAGCTTCTTGTAATCGTCGAGTTTTGCCTTTGGCACGGCAAGCACGAAACCGTCGACATAGGACATGGCAATCTCCTTGTTTGCTGCATCCGGCGCCGGGCCGGCAGGGATGCGACCCGGGGCAGGTGGGCGCGCACTTCTCGCCGAGAGTGCTGACGCCCGCTATCGAATTGCGACGGTTATTGCTCCACTGGAGCGTTCATCGCCCATGCGACTCCGAAAGGGTCCTTCACCTGGCCCCAGCGGTCGCCCCAGAACATCACCTGCAGCGGCGTCACGATCTCGCAGCCGGCGTCGACCGCGCGCTGCCACCAGCCGTCGATCTCGTCGCTGCCGAGATGAAGCTGGAGCGTATAGCCCTGCGGCGCCTGGTGCGGGTGGCCGTGCTCGGGATAGGCGTCGCCCAACATCAGCGTCGAGCCGTTGATGTGGAGGTGGACATGCATCGTGCGGCCTTTTTCGTCCGCGGGGTAGGCAAAGACCTGTTCGGCGCCGAACGCCTTCTGGTAGAATTCGGCAGCCTTGAAGGCGCCGTCCACCTGCAGATAGGGGGTCAATCCGCCGAGCACTTTCGCCTTGGGCTGCACAGGGGTCTGGTCGGTCATTGCGTGTTCCTCTTCACGTTTGATTTGGCCTTGCGGACCATAGGACGCGCGAGGTGACGGCGGTCCTACATGGGCTTGAAATTTTTCTCGAGGGCCGGGCCCGGACTGGCCGGGCGACCGGAGAACTCAAGCGATAGACGCATGGCTCGGCCGCTCATATGACCTTGGCCGAGACGGCGGCTGAGCGGCGGCTGTTCTGCGCGTCGAAGAGTTCTGGAAAGCCAACGTCCTTGCGCAGTTCGGCGGGGAGCGAAAGCAGGATGCGCTCGCTACGATGGCGGGCACGCGCCGCCGCATATCGGGTTGCGATGCGGCCGATGGAGGAAAGGACGGACATGATGCATTCTCCCTGGGTTGGCGCCGGCATCATCGTGTCGGCATCCCAAGGACGAGGCAGGTTCAGGCGATCCGACAGGTCGTCGTTTTTTTCTCGCAGCGTTTAATTTCTCATTCGAGCGCCACGGCCTACGCGACCTTGAGCGTCGGAATAGCCGAAACATCCACCTCACGTTCGGCATGCCAGGCATCGAAAGCTGCCTGCATGCGAAGCCAGATCGCGGCTCCATCGCCGAACAGCTTCCCAAGGCGGGCGGCCACAGCCGGTGAAACCGGCTTCTTTTCGCGGATGATGTCATAGAGCTGCTGCCGGGAGATGCCGAGCAGCTTTGCAATTTCCACCTTGGTCTTTCCAGTTGCCGGGATAATGTCCTCAAGCAGCGCTCCCGGGTGGGAGGGACAGCGCTCGATAGGACGCGTCGGCTCGTGCACGCTCATAGATCGAACTTCTCCAATCTGGCCGCCTCAGCGGTATTGCTCGAAGTCGACGCGGGCGTCCTTGCCGTCGAATTCAAACGTGATGCACCACGGGCCGTTGACGTGGACCGTGTAACGGATGGGATCGAAGCCTCTCAGCGCATGGAAGGCAAAGCCAGGAAGGTTCATCTCCTCGGGCTTTTCTGAAGCTTCCAGGCGGTCAAGCCGGACAAGAACGCGCTTGTGCATCTTGGCGTCGATCTTGCCGGTTTTCCCGGTTTGAAAGAGCTCTGACAGGGCCTTGTTCCTGAAAGACTTGATCATGAGGTATGTAAACAGATCGCTTACAAGATTCAAGGACCTGTAAGCGGATAATTTACAATCCGATCTATCCCGCCCCTTCAGCCACTGAGCGGAAGAACTCCTCGGGATCGTCGACTTCGGTCAGCCGCCGCCTCTCGATCAGCCAGAAGCGGTTGCCGATGGCACGGATGAAGGAGCGATCGTGCGAGGCGAGCACGCAGCTTGCCTGGTGCTTGAGCAATTCCTCCTCCAGCGCTTCCTGGCCGTCGATGTCGAGATGGTTGGTCGGCTCGTCGAGCAGATAAAAATTCGGATTGGCGAGCCTCAGCGCCAGCATCATCAGCCGCGCCTTCTGGCCGCCGGACAGCACACTGATCCTGCGCTCCTGCATCTCGATGCCGACGCCGGCGCCGGCAAGCAGAGAGCGGGCGCGCTGTTCGCCGACATCGTAACGGCGCGACACCATCGCCAGTGGCGTATCGTCGCCGCCGATGCCGGACAGGGCCTGGTCGCTGTAGCCGAGCACCGTCGACGGCGTCACCTTCACGTTCTGAACCGTGTCGGGTTCGATAATGGCGTTGCGGATCAGCGTGACGAAGCGCGACTTGCCAACGCCGTTGCGGCCAAGCAGCACGATGCGGTCGCCCTGGCAGATGTGGCGCTTGCCGGTCCTGAACAAGAGCGTGCCGTCGGGCGTTTCCACCGCCGCGTCGTCGAGCGTGATCAGCACCTTGGCGTGCGTGCCGCGATTGGCCAGCCGGATCGCCCCCGCCGATTTCTCGTGATGCGCCGGGGCCGCCGCGTCCTCAAGTCGCTCCGCGCGCTGCTTGAGCTGCTTGGTCTTGACCGTGAGAAGGTCGCTGCCCGAATTGATGCCGATATTGTTGAGCTTGGCAGCCTGGCGTCGCAATTGCTGCGCCACCTTCATGTCGCGCTGGAATTTTCGCTCGGTCGAGGCATCGACCTCATCGAGGGCCTGCCGGGCGCGGGAGTAGGGAAGGGAAAACACCGGCGACTGGTCCGGGCGCAGGAACAACGTGCGGTTGGTGGCGGCGTCGAGAAAGGCGCGGTCGTGGCTGGCGATCACCACCGGCACCTCTCGCGGTAGCGCGTTCAGCCAAGTTTCGAGCTGGCTGATGCGGGCAAGGTCGAGATGGTTAGTCGGTTCGTCGAGCAGCAGCATGTCGGGATCGGTGACCCAGACACGCGCGATCAGTGCCAGCCTCTGCCAGCCGCCGCTCAGCGCCTGCATCTCTCGCTCGCGCATCGCCTCAGGAACGTCGAGCGAATCCAGCACCACATTGACACGCCATAGTTCGCTTTCGGCTTGCTCGGGCGGCAAAGCGTCAGCCACCACCTGATGAAAGCTGCGGCCAAGCAGGGCAGCAGGAACGGACTGCTCGACATGGCCGACGCGCAAGCCGCGCGTGCGGGTAATGTCGCCGGAGGTCGGCTCCATCTCGCCGGCCAGGCATTTGAGCAAGGTCGACTTGCCGCGACCATTGGCGGCAACGATGCCGAGCCGGTCGCCGCTGCCGATGGTGAGGTCGAGATTGGAAAAGAGCGGCGCACTCATCGTGACGCCGAGGGATTTGAGGCTGATCAGGGCCATGTCGATTTCTCTGGTCTATCCGGAAAGTCCGGCTCAATGCACTTTGTCAGTGCGCAAGCGGCCATCAGGCTCGGCAATGCGCACCACGAAGGGCAGACCAAAAAATCGAAGCGGGAAAAACCCGGACCGTCCCTGGTCAGCCCTGCAAGCAAGCTCGCAGGGCGGAAATCGGGCCACGCTGACGATGGTGATCGATAAACACGCAGCCCTCCTTTCAAGACGTTTGGGTGTGGGGACTGAGTACACCAAAGGTCATGCGCTGGGCAAGAGGAGGGTAGCGTCGAGCGGGGCGCTGAAGCTGCCAATCTCCCCACTCGCGGGGGAGATGTCCGGTCCACCCTCCGCAGCTGCAGCGCAGCTGCTGTGGAGGACGGGCAGGACAGAGGGGGCGCCGTCCCGCCGGCCTTTCGAACGAACTACTTTCCGGGCCGTCCTGTCTTCGCGGGCCGGCGCTTTTCGCGGCGGGCGTCGCCGGGGTCTTCATAAGAACCAATGCCGGCGCGTTGGCGCACGACGGGTTTGTCCTCGCGTTCCTTCGCGCCCCCGTCTGTCCTGCCGGCCCCAACAACGGGAGAGATCGGCTGAGGCTTCGCCGGCACTTTTCCCTCGACCGGTTTCTCGGTGCGGCGCACGGTCATCTCGTCGAGAGAGTTTTTCTTGAACAGCGGTTTGGTCGGCTCGCCGGGAATGCCGAAATCCGAGCCGTGTGCTTCGGACGCCGATTGTTTCTTGAACAGCGAGCGCGACACGGCACCGGCCGGCGTCGGCATGTCGGTGCCTGGGCCCATGTCGTCGATCGACGGTTTGGCGAACAGGGGCTTCTTCACCGGCACCGCGCCATCGGCGCCCATCTCGTCGAGATCGGGCTTGCGGAAGAGATTGGGCCGGGCAGCCTTGGCTGCCTCTTCGGCGGCGCGTGCTTCGTCGAGCTTGCGGAACCGCTCCTGTTCCTCCGATGTACGATGCCTGGCCACGCCCTTGTTGTGCTTGCCTTTTTCGCGGCCCGAGACCGGGCTTTCCATATCGGCGTATTTGGCCAGCGGATCATCGGAGATCGACATCTCCATCTCACGCAGCCGCTTGATCTCGTCGCGAATGCGGGCCGCCTTCTCGAAATCGAGGTTGGCGGCGGCGTCGCGCATCTGCTTCTCCAGCGCGTCCAGATGGGCCTTGAGGTTGTTGCCCATCATGGCGCCGGCGCTGTCGGTGAACTGCGAGATATCGGCGCGGACATGGTCCTTCTCGTAGACCGAATCCAGAATGTCCGAGATGCGCGACTTGACCGATTCCGGCGTGATGCCGTTGGCGGCGTTCCACTCCATCTGCTTTTCGCGACGGCGATTGGTCTCGGCCATGGCGCGTTCCATCGAGCCGGTGACCTGGTCGGCATAGAGGATGACCTTGCCGTCGACATTGCGGGCGGCGCGGCCGATGGTCTGGATCAGCGACGTCTCCGAGCGCAAAAAACCTTCCTTGTCGGCGTCGAGTATGGCGACGAAGCCGCATTCGGGGATGTCGAGGCCTTCGCGCAAAAGGTTGATGCCGACCAGCACGTCGAAGGCGCCGAGGCGCAAATCGCGCAGGATTTCGATACGCTCCAGCGTGTCGATGTCGGAGTGCATGTAGCGCACGCGCACGCCTTGCTCGTGCAGATATTCGGTGAGGTCCTCGGCCATGCGCTTGGTCAGCACGGTGACCAGCGTGCGGTAGCCGGCCTTGGTCGTCTCGCGGATCTCCCCGACGACGTCGTCGACCTGGGTCTTGGCCGGGCGCACCTCGACCGGCGGGTCGATCAGGCCGGTCGGTCGGATGACCTGCTCGGCGAACACGCCGCCGGACTGCTCCATCTCCCAGCCGCCGGGGGTTGCCGAGACAGCGACCGAGAGCGGGCGCATGGCGTCCCATTCCTCGAAGCGCAGCGGCCGGTTGTCCATGCAGGAAGGCAGGCGGAAGCCGTATTCGGCAAGCGTCGCCTTGCGCCTGAAGTCGCCGCGATACATGCCGCCGATCTGCGGCACGGTGACGTGGCTTTCGTCGATGAAGACCAGCGCGTTGTCGGGAATATATTCGAACAGGGTCGGCGGCGGATCGCCCGGCTGGCGGCCGGTGAGATAGCGCGAATAGTTCTCGATACCGGCGCAGGAGCCGGTGGCTTCCAGCATTTCCAGGTCGAAGCGGGTGCGCTGTTCCAGACGCTGCGCCTCCAGCAGGCGGCCGGCGCGCTCGAGCTCGACCAGACGGTGCTTGAGCTCTTCCTTGATCGACTTGATGGCCTGGTTCAGCGTCGGGCGCGGCGTCACATAATGCGAATTGGCGTAGATCTTGACGCTTTTCAGCTCGCCCGTCTTCTGGCCGGTCAGCGGGTCGAATTCGGTGATCGCCTCGATCTCGTCGCCGAACATGGAGATGCGCCAGGCGCGATCCTCAAGGTGGGCTGGGAAGATTTCGATCGTGTCGCCGCGCACGCGGAACGAGCCGCGCACGAAATTGATGTCCTGGCGCTTGTATTGCTGGGCGACGAGGTCGGCGAGCAGAGCGCGCTGGTCGAGCCGGTCGCCGATCTGCATCTGGAAGGTCATAGCCGTATAGGTTTCGACCGAGCCGATACCGTAGATGCAGGAGACCGAAGCGACGATGATGACGTCGTCGCGTTCGAGCAGCGAGCGCGTCGCCGAGTGGC
Organism: Mesorhizobium sp. B2-5-3; assembly: GCF_006441005.1. NCBI lineage: Bacteria > Pseudomonadati > Pseudomonadota > Alphaproteobacteria > Hyphomicrobiales > Phyllobacteriaceae > Mesorhizobium > Mesorhizobium sp. B2-5-3. Next base: position 212,612 of record NZ_VFUS01000007.1, on the reverse strand, counting down.
GCATGCGGTCGATCTGCTCGTTGATGGAGGATTCCTTCTCGATGAAGGTGTCGGTGCGCGGAACGTAGGCTTCCGGCTGGTAATAGTCGTAGTAGGAGACGAAATACTCCACCGCATTGTCGGGGAAGAATTTCTTGAACTCGGAATAAAGCTGCGCCGCCAGCGTCTTGTTCGGCGCCAGGATCAAGGCGGGACGCTGCGTCTCCTCGATCACCTTGGCCATGGTGAAGGTCTTGCCCGAGCCGGTGACGCCGAGCAGCACCTGCGTGCGATCGTTGTTTTGGACGCCCTCGACCAAGTCCTTGATGGCGGTTGGCTGGTCGCCGGCCGGCTCGAAATCCGACACCATCTTGATGGTGATCCCGCCCTCGGACTTTTCCGGCCGGGCCGGGCGGTGCGGCGTCCACAGCACGCCGTCCTTGTGCAGCGGATTGCCGGATTCAATCAATGCCGAGAGAGCCGCCACCGTCGCGGTGACGCCGCTCGATGTCATCGTCTCGGCTTCCTCGAGCGAGACGTCGAGGCCGGCGACGGGATTGAGGCCGGCCGCAGCGCGCTCGCGGGCTGTCGCCGCGCCGCCCATCGAGGTGCCACGCGCCGTGCGCCCGGGCGCCGCGGAGCGCTCGGGGATCTTCTTCGATGGCTTCGGCGACTTGCCGCCGTCCTTGCCGGCCTGGCGCCCTTCGCGTTCGGCTTCCTGCTCGATCTGCTCGGCCCAGTCCGCGACCGAACCGGTGAGCGGCGTGCCGGACAGTTCGGGCTGGGGCATCTCGGCGAAGCCGCCTTCGTGCAGCGGCTCCGAGGCGTCGAGGAAATCGGTCAGCGGGCTGCGCCGCTTGGGCGCGGCGCGGTCGTCATTCGCCGTCGACGGCGTTCTCTTTTCGGTGGATTTGGCCATGGCCGGAATATGGGAGGTCTTGGCGAAAATGGAAAGAGCGCGATCAGCCGAGGCGCATCACCAGATGCAGCTCCTGACAGAAGGCTGTCAGGAGGAGGCAAGTGCCGGTGATGCCTGCCTATTGCGGTCAGGCGCCGCGTGCGTTGTCCGCCACGCGTGTCGGCGATCCGTTCAGGCGCGGCACCACGACGAGGCGCTTGATTTTGCCCTTCTTGAAGGCGGCGAGGAAGCGCGCATAGTCCTTGAAGGCGACGCATCCACTGGACTGTGCGTAGCGGCCCCGAAGCAGGTAGGTGTGGGCCAGCAGCCCGTCGCGGTTGTATTTATTGCGGCCATCGACGGGTGTCAGACGCAAAGCCTCGACACCATGAAAGCGCGACTCGCGCAAGGACAGATTGTAGGTGTTGGGCGGTGTCGGTCCGCGGTTCTTCTGATCGGCATAGCGCGGCTGGTCCGCCATGGCGCCGATGCCCGAATGCGCTTCGAGCCTCGAACCGTCGGGCATGTAGACGGTCTTGGCGCTGATGTCATAGATGGCGACACCGCTGCCGGCTCCGCTCCTGGAGCCGCCCGGCGCGTTGAACAGGTTCCTGAACGCCTGGCCGAGGCCGCCCGAAGGCGTGTCTGGCTTTGCATAGGCCAACGCGTCGCCGCCATCCGCCGGCCGGCCCTGCCGGGCCGGCTTTGCCGGCTGGGCTTGCTGGATCGGCCTTGCCGGCTGGGCTTGCTGGACCGGCTTTGTCTGAGGTGCCGGCTTCTGCTGCACGACCTTGGGCTGTTGAGTCGGCTTTTCCTGCTCCACGGACTTCAACGGCTCCGGCGCGTCGAATTGCGGCCGACGGGTCGGCAGCGGCACGTCATCGGTGAGCGCGTCGGGCAAGGCCGCGGCATCGCCCGGCTGTTCCTGCTGGGTTTCGACAGGCGAAACCGCGACATCGGCCGAAGAGTCCGTCATCGGCAATGGCGAGGCGAATGCCTCGTCCTCGACAGGCAGCGAGCGGGCAAGCGCGAGGGCCAGTTGCGAATTGTCCGGCGTGCCGGCATCCGGCTGGGCAAAATGCATCGGCTGCGGCGCTGTCTGGACAACCACCGAGCCGGTGTCGATCCGGGCGAAGCGCTCCGCCGCGGGTGCCGGCAAGTCTTCAGACAGGCTGGCGACGAGCTTGGCGCCCGGCACCAGCGATGCCTCGGCGACCTGTGGAGCGGAGGTCGAGATGATAGGACGGGCGGGTGCGCCGGCCGTGGCCACGGGCTTGGCCGCGTTGGCGAAGGCGGCGGCGAGCTTGCTTGGCGAGAGAGATGCTTCCATGCGCTCGAAGCGCTCCTGCGAGGTCGTCTTGGCGACCGGGACCGGGTGTGCCGTGGACGCGGCCACGAGGCGCGCCGACTTTTCCGCTCGAGGAGCGAGCGCGGCCAGCCTGAAGCATCCGGAGCCGCATTGCACGGCGTGGTTCTGCAGCGCCTGCGTGCCGCCATCGGCGTTGGCCAGTGCGAATGGCGCAGCGGGCATCAGGAAATGCTGTTTCAGCGGATCGGCAAGAGCGAGCGAGCCCGGCATGGCCAGCCTCTGCGGCAGGACGCTCGACGTCGACGACAGCGAAGCGCCGACGGAGCTCAGACCAGCCATTGTCCCGACCAGCCACAGGCCAACGGCAGCGCTGACGCCGGGCACCGCGACCCAGCGGACGATCCGCTTAGAGTTGAAGGATGAGGCACGTGACGCGTTGTCGGCAGCTTCGCCGTCCCAACGCCTGTCCCCGACAATTTTCTTACTCAAGAACGCCATTCAACCAATCTTGCTCCAATCGGCTCCCACGTCCGCGGCTGTGATAGCCGCGACGACCATTCTGTGAGTGATCCCAGGTGGTCCCCGACGCGTTTGCCGCGCCTGTCTTTGGTTGCCGATTGCTTCAAAATATGGACAAAGTTGGTTAACCAATCCCTCTCAAAACCAACCGAGAGACGTGGACTTTGTGCCAAAAAAGGCTCGTCCACGACCATGAACGCGGTATTGCAGCCCTTCCAAGAGTATTTTGCTGCCTGCTTTTAACGGCCGAGTCAAGCAAAACAGCTCTTGCTAATTGAAGCGAATGGCCGTTTCAGCGGGGCCGCGACGGTGGCGCGTGTCATTCCGTACTCCCGAGAAGGCCCAGTGCGTCGCCCCAAAACTGCTATCCGCCCGCAGCAGATAACCGGCCCGTACCGCGGTTTCGCGGCGACCATTGATCGGCCACCGTGTTGGCGCGGCGGTTCGCGCCGGAGGAGGCGGAAGCGGTGCTGTACCAAGGCGCGATTTTCTAGGGTTTGCAATGGAGCTTCTACCTCCCCCTTGTGGGGAGGTTGGACCGCAGGTCCGGGTGGGGGGCTGGCGCTGACCGCCCAGGAACGCAGCCCTCTTGGGCCCTCAGTTGAACCACAGCGCAAACGTCAGGAAGCCACCGCCGCCGAACTCGCTCTGGATCTGGTCGAAATCGTCGCTGGTCAGGATCCTGCCGCTTTCGAGATAGGGCGCGATGGCCGGGCCGGTGATCGACAGCACCAGGTCGAAGGGTTTCGGCTCGTCGAAGAAGCGCTTCATGTTGATGCCCTTGCCGGTGATGCGGAAATGCGGCAGCAGCACGCGGCCTTCGAGCAGGTCCTCGGCCATGGTCAAGGTGGCGAGCCAGGCCGCGACCTGCTGCTCTCCGACTTCGAGGCCGGTGAGCGGGTTTTCGCCCTTCTGTTGCGGTCCCGGCAGCCATTCGCGGTCATTGTCGGTCTCGGCGCGGATCGCCTTCCAGTCCTCGCGCGACAGCCGGATCATCTCCAGCAGGTGACGGCGCGCCGCCTGCCGCCGCTCGGGCTCGACCACCGGCCAGTTGACAAGATGCACCAGCGAGATGAAATCGGCGATGCGCCATTCCGAGGAGAAGATGCTGCTGCCCATGTCGCCAGCCGGCGGAACGAGGATGTCCTGCAACGGCAGTTTTGCGCGCGGGAAGAGCATGTGGAAGGAACCGTCGAACGTGCTCCTGAAATCATGCGCCAGCCAGAAATCGGCCTGCGCCATCAGGAACTCGGCATAGCCCTGCAGCCAATAACCGTCGGCGCGGTCGAAGCGGAAGGTGAGCGCAGGCGCGGCATCGTCGGGCGCCACGCCGCGCGACAGCGAGGCCATTATGGCGGCAATGCTTTCGTCCGGCGCGATCGTGCCGTCCTCGTTAAGGTCGATGCCGACTTGGGTGAGGTCAATGACAATGCCGATATCGGCATCGGCAGGCACCGAGCCCAGCGTGGCTGCGGATTTCTCGAGCCGGTTGCGGAAGGCGACCAATATGGCGCGGAACTGTTCGTAGGTCAGCGGTTCGGGGTTCGGGTTTTCCGGCACAGGCAGCCGCATCAGCGGCAGCATGAAGGATCGCGGGCTCTCGAAGCCGTGGCGGTGCAGGCCGCTGGCCAGCAATTCCAGCGCGGTGAAGAATTCGCCGGCGCCGGCGGCATAGGCGGATGCCGGGTCGGTGGATGCGGCTGCCTCCAGCGTCGAGAGCGCCGTGTCGCGCGCGACCACGGTTTTGGCCTCGAACAGAGCGGCCGCGGTTTCGGGCATGGCGGCCTGCGCCGAAGACATCGGCAGAACCAGAGCAAGTGCCAATGCCAGCAGACTTGCCAGTGGTGTCATTTTCCCCCTCCCATGCGCGTCGTGCCGGCAATCATACACGCATTTGCAATGCCGCGTCTGCCGGGCGCTGATGCATGATTGCCATTGGCTGGCTTCAACGCGCCCGGCAGACGGTCTACACAGGGCAAACGATTGGACGTCGCGTGTCGAACTATCCGCTCTCCTACAAACTGTCGTGGCTGCCGCGATTCCTGAAACCGTCGCTGTCCGGTGGTGTGCAAGGCTTCGCGCCCGTGGCCGGAACGATGGTGGATCGGGCGCCGAAACGGACGGTGCGGCTCGCCTTCGTCGGCGACATTTCGGCGGTGGCCAACCGCAGCGCGCCCGACTGTGATCCGGTGATCAAAACGCTGCTTGGCGCGGCCGACCTGGTGATCGGCAATTGCGAAAGCCCGATCGTGGACAAGCCAAGCGCCGTGCTCGGCACCAGGCTCGGCACCCATCACGCGATGAGCGAGCGCTTTCTCGGCGACGCGTTGGCGGCAGTCGGCATCTCGCGTGAAAGACTGGTGCTGTCGCTGGCCAACAACCATGTGCTCGACCAGGGCGTCGCCGGTTTCGATGAGACCGTGGCGGCGCTGAAGCGGCTCGGTATCGGCACTATTGGCCTCGCCGGCAACAGCCCGGTGCAGCCTGTCGAAGTCGGGCCGCTGACTGTCGGGTTCGCCGCCTTCACGCTGTGGCGCAATGCGGGCGAGGACCTGTTCGCCGGCCGCGTTTCGATGGCCGGCGATATTGCCCACCTGCGAGGTGACGGGTTCGATCTCCTCTGCGCCGTGCCGCATTGGGATTGGGAGTTCCGCCACTTTCCGCGCGCCGAAACGCGGAGACTGGCGAGGCGCCTGGCAGGGCAGGGCGTCGGGCTGATCGCCGGCCACCACGCCCATGTCGTGCAGCCGGTGGAGTGGATCGGCGATACGATTGTCGCCTATGGACTTGGCGATTTCCTCGGAACCGCCCTTATCCGCCAGCCTTGGCCGGGACGCATTGGCGGGATTCTTGTCGCCGACGTCAGCGCCGATGCGGGAACGCGGGGGTCAGTCATTTCCTACCGGATGCATCCCTTTGTGCGGCTGCGCGCCGGGGATCATGAGCGGCTGGCGCCGGTGGAAGGATTGGAGGGCCGCATGCGTGACAAGGTGGAGAGGCGGTTGAGCGCGGTCTTTCCGTAACTACAGGTGGTGGACATTGGCCAAGATCGCCATGTCGGCGCTTTTCCAAGCGCTGATGATTGGCGAATGAAGAGGCGGCGCAAGCATCTGTTGAAGAGGCGCTACAGTCGATACTTCAGACAAAACCGGCTATCATGAACCGGTCCAGGCAAGCGGGGGTGGCGGTGGAAACAGCGGATTTCATACCTGGCGACGCCGTGGTTGCCGGCATCCGGAAAAACATCGAGGCTTATGAAGCGGCGCGGGCCTCCGTGGTGCGGCAGGTACGCTGGCGGGTGCCGCTGTTCGTCGGTTTGGTGCTGGCGACGGTGGTGCTGATCGCCTGGCTGTTCAACAAGGTCGCCGATCCCAACGAGCAATGGTTCTCGACGCCGCATGTGTTCCTCTATGTCGTCGGTTTCGCGGTTTCGATCCTGCTTTATTTCCAGGCGATGAAGCCGGCGACGCGGCTGCAGCAATCATTTCGCCAAACACTGCTGCCCATCATCTTCGGCTTCATCCGCGACGTGCGCTACGCGCATGGCGGGCGGCCAAATTCCTTCGACCGGCTGCCGCGCGAGGCGGTCGGGCCGTTCAACCGGCAGTCGTTCGACGATGTCGTTTCCGGCCGCTACGAAGAGTTTCCGTTCGAGCTCTACGAAGCGGAACTGCGGGAAGGGACAGGCAAGGGCTCATCGACGGCCTTCAAAGGCGTGATCGTCGCCTTCGAAGCCATCGAACCGTTTCCGGGAATATTGGTGGCGACGCGGCGGACCAATGCCGTCGTCGGCTTCTTCCGTGGCATGTTCGCCAGCAAGATGCAGGAACTGTCATCCGGCGTGCCGGAACTGGATGCCGCCTATGAGTTCCGCACCGACAATGCCGAGGCGGCGCAGCCATTGGTGACCGGCCGGTTGGCGCAAGCGCTGAAATGGCTGGGCGAAACCTGGCCGGAGGAACCCGCGCGCGTGGCCCTCAACGGCAGCGACGGTTTTCTGCTCCTGCCGCAGGCGAAGAATTTCTTCGAATTGCCCGCCATTTCGGTGCCACTGGACTACCAGACCCATGTCGCGCCGATGATATCGGATATGGGCGCGATGCTGGCGACGGCAGCGCTGGTGCGCAAGATCGGCGCCAGGGACGAAGCGGCTTGATCAGCCGGCGTTCCCGTCAGCAATCGAAGCCGTACTTTTCGCGCATGTTGTCCGCCTCTTCTTTCGACATTCGCTTGAACATCACGCAGATCGTGAAGCTGCCGACCTGATGGCCGTCCCGCGTATATCCCCAGTCGGAAATGTCGTCCCTGGTGAATTCTATGTTCTGACCGAGCACGACGTTGTGCACCGCCTCCGGCTCATTGGCTAATATGCCCACAAACCCTGTCCCGGCACGGCGGAACGGTATGACCCAGAAGTGCTCGGTGACTTGCCCATCCCGCACCCTGACCTTCAACTTGAACCTGCCTGTGCCGGAGGGAGGCATTTCGGACAGTGCCAGGAATTCATCGAGGCCGGCGAGCGCCTGCGCGGTCGCCGCCGCCATGTCGGGATCGCCCGGAGCGAAGATGATCCCCTTGTCGTCACCTGGATCCACGCCTTGCGCGCCGACCGATCCCGGAGCAAGCGCCAGCATCAAGGCTGCCGCAGTTCGAACCGCTGGTTTCATGGAAGGCCCCCCTTCATAGTTGCGGTCGACACAATGCTGCATCCCCATCCGATTTGCAACCTTTGCGCGAGTTTGCCTCTTCAGGTCCAAGGTGGCGGCGACCGTTGATGACAGACCGGGATGGTGACGCCGGTGAAGAAAGTTTCGTCCCTACAGCTTGCTCGGCACCAGGCCAGCCAGCCAGTTGGCTGACCGCTTGGCCATGTCGGCGGTCGCCGATACAGCGCGGCCAAGATCGGTCTTGACGACGGCATAGCCGTTTTTCGTACGATAGAGCACGCCGGTGCCGCCATCGACCACCTGTTCATAGGCGACCGGCCGCGCGGCGGCCGCTTCCATCGCCGTCGTCGGCGAGCCGACCGGGACCGTCGGCCTGTGGCTCAGCTCGGGCGGCAGCGTCGGTTCAACGGCGCGGCTGGCGGGCCTCAGCTCCGGGCGCGAAGCGGTCGCGGCCAGTTGCGAGGAGGACGCGGAACCTTTCGCGCGGCAGATGCCAGAGACGAGCGGATAGTTGAAATTGCGCTCGTGCAGCATCTGGCTCTTCATCGCCGCTTCGCACTCGGCGATGGTCGACCACTTGGCCGGCGTCTCGCCGATATATTCGCAAAGCTTGGCGTCGCAGTCGCAGCCGACGATGGTCATGGCGACAAGGGCGGTCTTGATCACGGTCTCGTCCCCTCGATGTGCCCCTCGGCAGCCCATTCAGGTGCATGTCGCTGTCCAAACCGGTCCCTGAGCGGAGCCCGCGGGCACGCTTTGGGCGACATGCGACAGTCCATCGCGCGCGAACAAGGCGGGATTTGGCCGCGATTGTGAAATGAGCGTGGCGTGGCGCTCGACACGGCCGTTCTCCGCGCAGCGTGGCCGAAAGGCCTCAGTAGTCGTAGACGTGCTCCAGCCTGGCGCCTGACTTGATCAGCGCCGGCAATACCAGATGCAGCCTGGGTACGGCTACGACCATGCCGGTGCGGCGTGTCGATGGATCGGCCGGCAGCGGATAGCTGAACAGGATGCGCATGCCTTCGGGGACGGCGATCGAATCCGTGGAGAGCACGGTGATCATGATCTCGTCGTTGCCGCCGATCTCGACGAATGAGACGCCCTTGTCGATCAGGCGCGGAATCATGTCGGTGAACATCTGGTAGCGCTTGGTGACGAAAACGGTGCCGTCGGGGCCGTAGTCGCGTTCGAGCAAGGTGTCGGCTTCGTTGCGCGTCGCTTCGCCGACCGGTCCCTTGGCCCAGACGTGGATGTCGAGCAAGGCCGGATCGGACGTTGCCGCGAGTGCCTGCCTGATCAGGCTGGCATAGAACTGCTTGATCGTGTCGGCGAGGCCGAAGGCAAGCTTTCGTTCGCTGGAGCGCACGGCGCTGTCGCCCGGCGCCGGCTGGACCGCGAAAAGCCCGGCGCGCTTCTCGGCATAGGGAAACTGGTACCACGGCCCCTGGTCGAGGAAGGCGGCGTATTCGGCCGCCACCTTGCCCTGGTAGATGTCAGTCGCCGTGCGCCTGCCCGCAATCGCCTCGGTGATGCGGCCGACCGTGTTTTCATAAGCCCATTGCACGGCATGCTCGATCGTGTGGCTGGTGCCGATGACGACCGGCATCTGGTGGTTGGCGTAGTTGAACTTGTAGGCGGAGCTGGCGCGGATCACCATGGCGTAGTCCTGCCAGAAGCGGCCGACATAGGCGAAATAGGGAAAGCCGCTCGGCTGGTCCTTGGCGACGAAGCCGGCATATTCGCGCGCGGCATAGACGATGGCCCATTCCGGGTAGGTGAGGAAGGTCGATTCCTCAGGTCGCTGGTAGCCGGGGATTTCGGCGCGCACCCTGGCGGCGAGCGCCGGCTGCGGTGCACCTTCGGCGATACCCGGCAACGGTGTCTTGTCCAGCGACGGCGTCGTCAGGAAACCGTAGGCCAGCCCGGCGATCGGGATCAGGACAATGATGACGATCAGCCAGAGGATCGTCCTGATGATACGCTTCATGAAGCGAAACAGGACCATGGCCGGTCAGGCCGTGGCGGCGGCAAGCTTCTGGATCAATGTCATGAAGTATCCCCCTTCAGCGAATCCGCCAGCAAACGCAAACGGACTCTGACAGGGCAATACTAACCGATTTTGGCGCGCGGTGAAGCGGCGCCCGCAACTTCGCCGGGAAGGCGCTTGAGCGGCAGGGAAAAAGACAGTCGGCGCCGGGATTTCTCCCAGCGCCTCCCTGTCAGACCAGGACACGGTCACGGCAGCAACTCCCCTAAAGTCGTCGCACCAAGCCGGCCTTGATTTTGACGGTCCTGCCAGTCGCCGCCCGAAGGCCGCGCCCGTTCCAGACCACGCCGGTCTCCACCCTTGCGGGCTTTGCCCTGCGGCCATCGAAGGTTTTTGCCGTCCTTCATGGCAGCATCGGTCCGCCGTCGGCGTTGGCACGCTTTCCGCGGCCCCGTAGGTCTCGGCTTCCGTCCCTCGAAGCAGGCGAGCCTGCTCTCGCTTCGGGCCGTACGGGCCTCAGGAAATCCGCCTTTCACTTTCGCCTTTCGGCTGGGCGATTGGTAGCCGCCTGAGATGGGTTGAACTTACGCCGGCCAAGGGTGTTGGGGAATGCCCGCGGGCCTGTGGATAGCGGGATTATCGGGGACCATTGCCAGAAGCCTCGGAATTTCAGGCACCAAGGCCTTAGACAGCCTGCCCTGCTTTTTCGGCACGCGAACCGAGAGCGCCTATTGCTCCGCCCACGGGCGCGGGCTTCAATGCCGGCAAAGGATCGGGCAGTGCGTGCCCGGCGCCTTGCGGGGAGGGATGCGCATTGAAGGTCGGGGTGGTGCTCAATCCGATTGCCGGCGGCGGCTGGCTGAAACGGCACTGGTCCGAGGTCGCCGCCTCGTTGAAAAATCACTTCGGCGATTTCGAACTGCGCGAAACGCAGGCCGAAGGCGATGCCGAAAGGCTGGCGCTCGACCTCGCGGCAAACGGGTTCGACCTGGTGATCGCGGCCGGTGGCGACGGCACGGCCAGCGAGGTGGCCGACGGCCTGTTGCAGGCGTCCAAGGAAAACGGCCGCGCGTCCGAACTCGGTCTGCTGCCGTGCGGCACGGGTATCGATTTCGCGCGCGGGCTCGGCCTGCCGAAGGAGGTGGACGCGACGCTGAAGCGGATCGCCGAGGCGAAGGGCAGGGCGGTCGATGCAGGGCGCATCTGCTATATCGACGACCATGGCGCGCTGGCCAGCCGGCACTTCGTCAACATTGCGAGCCTGGGGCTCTCGGGCGCTACCGATCGCGCCGTCAACGCCGACAAGCGCAAGGGCAACGTTGCGGCCAAGACGCTGTTCCTGTGCCGCACCGTGGTCGAATTCGCCCGCTACCGGTTCCAGGATGTAACGATTTCAGTCGATGACGGCGCGCCGGTCGAGGCGCGCATGGCGCTGGTCGCGGTGGCCAATGGCAAATTCTTCGGCGGCGGCATGATGATCGCGCCGGACGCCGAACTGACCGACGGCCAATTCGACATCGTCATCCTGCGGGCTGCCAGCAAGCTGAAGCTGATCTGGGATATCCGCCTGCTCTATGGCGGCAGGCATCGCAACCATCCGGCCATCACCATCCTGCGCGGCAAGAAAGTGGTTGTCGAACCGCTCGGCGACGTGGAAAGGAACGGCGCGCTGGTCGACATCGACGGCGAGTCGCCCGGGCGCATACCAGCGACCTTCGAGATCCTGCCCGGCGCTCTGACGCTCAGATATTGAATCAAGACGTTGCGGCTTTGATTCAGGTCGCTCCGGTCCTGATTCCAGATGAGCGCTCAACCTTTTGAAACCGCTTCAAGTTTCCCGGATTCAGATTTCCAGTTTGGACGGAAAACCGGGCGCGCGCAGGTCGGCGCCGACAGCGTCCTCGAGCAATTTGACGATCTGGGTCGACCAGGCGCCGCCGCCGTAAGCCGCCTTGCCCTGCTCGAAAATCGCATTGACGCGCGATGCCAGTTCCACCGGCACACCGAAATCCCGACCCATGCCCAGCGCGAAGCCGAGGTCCTTCAGCGCCAGGTCCATGGTGAAGCCGATGTCGTAGGAGCCGTTCAGGATGAGTTGGCTTTCGGTTTCGTGGACGAAGCTGTTGCCGGAGGAGGCAACGATGGCGTGATAGGCTTGGGCGAGGTCGAGCCCGCCTTGCCTGGCCAGCATCAGCGCCTCACCGGCGGCGACGAGATGGATGAAGGCCAGCATGTTGGTGATGACCTTGATCACCGCCGCCGAGCCGATCGGGCCCATCAGGAACGACTTCGCGCACATCGCATCGATGGCAGGGCGATGACGCCCGTAAAGATCGGCATCGCCACCGACCAGCGCGGTGATTTTCCCGGCCGCCGCCAGATGCACGCCACCGGTGACCGGGCATTCCAAGGTCTCGATTCCCCTGGCCGAGGCAAGGCCCGCGAGGCGCACGATCTCGTCGCGGCCATTGGTCGACATCTCAATCCAGGTGCCGCCGGCGGGGAGGCCGTTGAGCAGTCCATCAGGACCGGCGAGTACCGCCTCACTGACCCTCGGCGATGGCAGGCAGGTGAGGGCATTGCCCGCCCGCTCAGCCGCCTCGGCGGGGCTGCCGGCAGCGATAGCGCCGAGCGCCACGAGGCGCTCGATAGCGGCCGGGTCGCGGTCGAACACGGTGACAGCAAAACCATTTCGGACCAGGCTGGCGGCTAGCTTGCCGCCGAGATGACCAAGGCCGATGAAGGCGTAGCCTTCGCTCACGGCATCAACGGCGTTTGCATCATCTGCAAATGCAGGTCCTTGCCGGTGTACGGATGGGCGTCGCAGACGTCTTCGTTGAGTTCGACGCCGAGGCCAGGTTCCTTCGACGGGATGACGTTGCCGTCCTGCCACTCGATCTTCTTCTTGAGCAACGTGGCGTGGAAACCGTCCCACTGCTTCAGCGATTCCAGGATCAGGAAGTTGGGCAGCGTCACCGCCAGCTGGATGTTGGCGGCGCCGACGATCGGTCCGCAATAGCAATGCGGCGCGATCTGGATGTGGTAGGCCTCGGCCATGGCGGCAATCTTCTTGGTTTCCAGAATCCCGCCGGAGCGGCCAAGATCCGGCTGCAATATGGTCGCGGCACGGTTCTCGATGACGCGGGCGAATTCGAACTTGGTCGTCAGGCGCTCGCCGGTGGCGATCGGGATCGAGGTCGCGCGGGCAACTTGTGCCATCACTTCGGGCATGTCGGGTGGCACCGGCTCCTCGAACCACAAGGGGTCATAGGGCTCGATGGCGCGCGCCAGGCGCAGGGCGCCGGAGGCGGTGAACTGACCGTGCGTGCCGAACAATATGTCGGCACGCGTGCCGACCGCCTCGCGGATCGCCTTGATCATGCGGGTCGAGACGTCGATGTCGAGCAGGCGCGGCTGGTGGCCGTCAAAGGCGGTGTAGGGACCGGCCGGGTCGAGCTTGACGGCATTGAAACCCTGCTCGACATATTCGAGCGCGCAGGCCGCCGCCATTTCGGGGTCGTTGTAGACATTCCTGCCGTCCGGGGCGTCCTCGGAATGGACGCTGCCGGTATGCGGATAGAGGTAAGTGTAGGAGCGCAGCGTCTCGTGCACCTGGCCGCCGAGCAGCTTGTAGACGGGTTTGTCCGCTTCCTTGCCAATAATGTCCCAGCAGGCCATTTCCAGCGCCGAGAAGCAGCCCATGCCGGACACGTCTGGCCGCTGCGTGAAGCCGGAGGAATAGGCGCGGCGAAAGAAATTCTCGATGTCGTGCGGATCGCGGCCGACGAGATAGCGCTCGGCCATGTCCTCGACCATCCTGGCCGTGACATGGGCGGAGAAGGTGGCGTTGTAGGCCTCGCCGTAACCCACCACACCGCCATCGGTGGTAAGCTTGACGAAGATGAAATACTTGCCGCCGATGCCGGGCGGCGGATTGCCGACAACCCAGGTCTTGACGTCGGTGATCTTCATTCTTGGTCCTCCAGAACCAGTTCGGCGCCTTTCCATCCGGTCAGGATCGAGGCGGCGTTGGTGTTGCCGGTTATGTTGTCGGGAAAGATCGAGGCGTCGATCACGCGCAAGCCTTCTAGCCCATGTACCTTGAGCCGCGGATCGACCACGGCGCGCGCGGGATCGGGTCCCATGCGGCAGGTCGAAACCGGATGATAGACGGTGCCGGAGCGTTTCCTGAAATCCGTGATCAGGTCGGCGTCCGAAGTGATTGATGGGCCTGGCAAAACCTCCTCCGCGATGATCTCGGCCATAGCCGGCATCGAGGCGATCTTGCGCACGAATTTCACCGCCGCCAGCATCTCCTCGACATCGGCATTGGTCGAATAGGCGTTGGCGACGATCTTGGGATGGTCCAACGGATTGCTGGAGCGGATCATGATCTCGCCGCGGCTCGACGGGCGGCAGTTGGACAAGCCGATGGAGAAGCCAGGCCAAGGGTCCGGCGTCAGGATCGGGCGCTCGCCACTCTTCGGGATGACGGTCGAAAACGCCTGGAAATAGAGCTGCATGTTGGGGCGCGAAAAGGCCGGGTCGGTGCGGAAGAAGCCACCGCCGTGGTTCATCGACAGCGACAGCGGGCCGGAACGCGTCAGGATGTACTGCATGCCGACCATGAGCTTGCCCCACCAGGGACGCAGGATCTGGTTCAGCGTCGGCAATTTGCCCTTGAAGGTGTAGTTGATGCCGACATGGTCCTGCAGATTGGCGCCGACATTCTCGTTGGCGTGAATGACCGGGATGCCGAATCCCTTGAGCAGCGCCGCCGGGCCAATGCCGGAGAGATGCAGAAGCTGCGGCGAGTTGATCGAGCCGGCCGACAGGATAATTTCGCGGCCGGCGCGGGCCGTCTTCGTCTGGCCCTTCTGCAGATATTCGATGCCGACCGCACGCTTGCCTTCGAAAAGGATGCGGCTTGCCAGCGCGTTCGTCTCGACACGGACGTTTGCGCGCTTCATCGCCGGGCGCAGGAAGGCGCGCGCGGCCGACATGCGGCGGCCGTTGCGGGTCGAGATCTGGTAGACGCCGACGCCTTCCTGGGCAGCGCCATTGAAATCGGAGTTGAACGGCAGTCCGGCCTGCTGGCCGGCGGCGAGGTAGCGCTTCGTCAGCGGGTGGACGGCATCAGACGTATCGCTGATGTGCAGCGGGCCACCTCTGCCACGCCATCTATCGGCCCCGGCTTCATTGTCCTCCAGCGCCTTGAAGGCCGGCAGTAGGTCGTCATAGCCCCAGCCGGGATTGCCCGCGTCGCGCCAGTCGTCGAAATCCTCGCGCGCGCCGCGGATCCACACCATGGCGTTGATCGAGCTGGACCCGCCAAGCAGCTTGCCGCGCGGCCAGTGGTCGACATTGCCGCCAAGGCCGGGATCCGGCTCGGTCTTGTAGTTCCAGTTGACCGTGGGGTCGAAGAAGGTCTTGCCGTAGCCGAGGGGCATCTGCACGTAGAAGCGGCGGTCGCTGCCGCCGGCCTCGAGCACCAGCACCGAAAAGCGGCCCGAGGCCGACAATTTATCGGCGAGCACCGAACCGGCCGAGCCGGAGCCGACGATGATGAAGTCGTAGGTCTGCATGATGGGTATGGCCGGCTCCGGAAATCCGGCCGCAGCCTAGACGGGGCGGGCTTGCCGCGTCGCTGGGCCTTCCGGCATGCGTTGTGAAAAAAGCGACCGCGATGCCGGATCCAGTTGCGGGGAACCCTTAACAATCCCGCTTGATACGCATGGGGTCGACAGCTTATGCGAGGACATCGGCCAATCTGCGCAAGGCAGGAGATCCCATGCGTGTCCTGTCGGATGCTTTCATTCCCGAACTGCCGGGTCACTACAAGGGCAAGGTCCGCGAGAATTACGACCTCCCGGACGGGAGGCGCATCATCATCGCCACAGACCGCCTCAGCGCCTTCGACACCATCCTGACCTCGATCCCGTTCAAGGGCGAGGTCCTGACGCAGACGGCGCGCTACTGGTTCGAGGAAACCGCCGATATCTGCCCGAACCATGTTCTCGAATATCCCGACCCGAATGTCGTCGTCGGCACCAGGCTCGACATCCTGCCGGTCGAGATCGTCGTGCGCGGCTATCTGGCGGGCACCACCAGCACCTCGATCCTGACCCGCTATCGTCGCGGCGAACGGGACATGTATGGCATGCGGCTGCCGGACGGCCTGCGCGACAATGAGAAGCTGGCCGAACCGATCATCACGCCGACCAGCAAGGCCGCGCATGGCGGCCATGACGAGCCGCTGTCCAGGACCGAGATCATCGAACAGGGCCTGCTCACCCAGGCGCAGTGGGACACCGTCTCGGATTACGCCTTGAACCTGTTCGCCCGCGGCCAGGCGCGTGCCGCCGAACGCGGCCTGATCCTCGCCGACACGAAATACGAATTCGGCATCGACCAAAACAGGACGATCATCCTGGCCGACGAAATCCACACGCCCGACAGCAGCCGGTACTGGATCGCCGGGAGTTACGAACAGGCCCTGGCGAACGGCACTCGGCCGGAAAGTTTCGACAAGGATTTCATCCGATCGTGGGTGACGGCGCGCTGCGATCCCTACAGGGAGCCTATTCCGGAAATCCCGGATGAGATCGTCGAACAGGCCTCCAAAGTCTATGCGCAGGCTTACGAGGCCATCACCGGCAAGACGTTCGTCCCCGACGTTTCCGGGCATACTGTTCTGGATCGCATTCGAGCGAACCTCGAGCGCTATTTCTAGAAGGCCGCGAGCCCTTGCGGGGGGACTCGAAATGAAGGTCCGAGCCGTGGATCGCGATCGTCTCGCGTTGACGCGTTGGCGCCTTGACGATACGGGATCAGGGCAGTCAATCTCTGGGGATAACTCGCATGGTGCATTACGCGGACGGGCGGCCGATCGGCGATCTGACGCTGCGCACGCTGGCCATGCCTTCGGACGCCAATGCCGCCGGCGACATTTTCGGCGGCTGGGTGATGGCGCAGATGGACCTGGCCTGCGGCATCCGCGCCGCCGAGCGCGCCAAGGGCCGCGTGGTGACGGCGGCGGTCAAGGAGATGTCCTTCGCCAAGCCGATGAAGATCGGCGATACGCTGTGCATCTACACCCATGTCGAGCGCGTCGGCCGCACCTCGATGACGCTCAAGGTCGAGGCCTGGGCGCAGCGCTATCTCTCCGACCTGATGGAAAAGGTCACGCACGCCGATTTCGTCATGGTGGCGCTGGACGGCGAGGGCAAGCCGAAGGCCGTTCCGGCCGAAAGCTAAAGCCTGGGACCGCTGTGAAACTGTCTTTCAGCCCTGCGGCGGCGGTGCGGACACGAAGACAATCAGTCAATGATTGCTGAACGACTGTAGAATTTCAGCCATGCAGGCCATCGAATTTCGCACGTGCGGCCCGCACGCGCGTGGTGTTCCTGCGCGCCCATTCGCCGAGCGCGCTGACGGGGACCAGCAGTTCATGGCCGAGTTCGGTCAGCTCGTAGTCGACGCGCGGCGGAATGGTCGGGAACACGGTGCGGGTGACGAAACCGTCGCGTTCCAGCCCTCGCAAGGTGGTGGTCAGCATCTTCTGCGAGATGCCGCCGACAGCCGCGCGCAGCTCATTGAAGCGCAGCGGTCCGTCGCCGAGCTTGCCGACGACGAGCACGGTCCACTTGTCGCCGACGCGCTGCAGGATTTCCGAAACGGCACGGCAGTCTTCGGTGTTGTGCGGGTTCCTCAGTAACAAAAAGGTGCCTCCTTGCGCATGAAGTTGACAGGAACTCATATAGCCCCGGTATCCAAACGATACCAGTCTTACCTGCCCAGGAATTGCTTACCAGGAGAGCCCCTATGTCCAAACCCAAGATCGCCATCATCGTCGGTTCGACACGCGCCGCGCGCTTCGCCGACGTGCCCACCCAATGGATCGCCAAGATCGCCAAATCGCATGCCGATATCGAGGTCGATGTCGTTGACCTGCGCGATTTCCCGATGCCCTTCTTCGATGAGGTCGCATCCTCCGCCTGGGTGCCATCGACCAACGAGGTGGCGCAGCGCTGGCAGAAGAAGGTCGCCGAATATGACGGCTTCATCTTCACCGCCGCCGAGTACAATCACGGCCCGACGGCCGTGCTGAAGAACGCCATCGACTACGCCGCCAATGAATGGAACAAGAAGCCGGCCGGCTTCGTCGGCTATGGCAGCGTCGGCGGTGCCCGCGCTGTCGAGCAGCTGCGCCTCCACGCGGTCGAATTGCAGATGGCGCCGGTCAAGTCGGCCGTCCATATCGCCTGGGGCGATTTCCTCGCGGTGCGCCAGGGCGAGAAGAAGCTCGAGGAGATCGAGCACCTGAACCAGGCCGCGACCGCGCTCGTCAACGACGTCGCCTGGTGGGCCAAGGCGCTCAAGACCGCGCGCCAGGCCGACGCCATAGACGAGGAAATCAAGGCGGCCTGACCGCCTCGAAATCATCCTCCCAAGGATGTGGGGCGGCGCTTGCGCCGCCCTTTTTAATTGCGAAAGGCTGCTTGCTCGTCCCGCCCTGGTCGTGGCCGGATGACGCAGTCGGCGAGGCGATGCTTTTCGTTCAGTTCGTCGGCGTGGTGCTGGCCCCATTGGCACAGCGCCAGCAGGATGGGCTCGAGGCTGAGGCCGAGCGGCGTGGCGGAATATTCGACGCGCGACGGCACTTCGGCGAAGATTTCGCGGCTGACGAGACCGTGCTCCTCCATTTCGCGGAGCTGCTGGATCAGCACTTTCTGGGTGATGCCCGGCATCAGCGCCTTGAGTGCGGTCAGCCGCCTTGGGCCGTCGAAGAGATGGTAGAGGATGACCGCCTTCCAGCGCCCTGCGATCACTTTCAGGGCACGCTCCGCCGGCAGCAACGGCAGTCTCTTGGTTATTCCGGCCATGGTCACCACCTGGTCAGCAGGGGACAAATGAGTGTGTAGTCGAGGCCCCGCAGATAGTGGCAAACCGCGGCCGATGCCATAGCGATCGGAGTTTGCCATGAAAGCCGTACAATTCAGCCGTTTCGGCGGCCCCCAGGTGCTGGAGATTGTCGACCTGCCGACACCGGAGCCGCAGGCCGGCGAGGTGCTGATCCGCGTTCATGCCGCCGGCATCAACTTCTTCGAGGTGCTGATGCGCGCGGATCGTTATGCGGTCACGCCACAATTGCCGATGGTTCCCGGCGTCGAGGCGGCGGGGGTCGTGGAGGCCGTCGGGCAAGGGGCGGACGATACGCTGATCGGGACCCGGATCGCGGCGCCTTTGTTTGCCTCGACACGCTCTTTTGGCGGCTATGTCGAGCATGTGACGATCGACGCACGCTTGGCCGTTCCCTTGCCGGATCCGCTTTCGTTCGAGGAGGCGACGGCGTTGATGGTGCAGGGGCTGACCGCCTTTCATCTGTTGCGGCAAAGTCCGCCGGCGAACAGGACGGTTTTGGTTCCCGCCGCCGCGGGCGGGGTCGGTTCGCTGCTCGTCCAGTTGGCGAAGCGCCAAGGCGCGCGCCGGGTCATTGGGCTCGCCGGCGGCAAGGCCAAGCTCGACGTCGCCATGTCGCACGGTGCCGACATCGCCATCGATCGTCATTCCGGAGACTGGGTGGCCGAAACCAGAGACGCCGCGCAGGGTGGTCTCGATACGATCTATGACACCGTCGGCGGAGCGATGACCGGGGACTTCCTCGATATCCTGGCGCCCGGTGGCGAGCTCGTGTTTGCAGCACTTGGCCGCTATGCGCTTGGCGTTGCCCGGCTTGAGGCGATGATCGGCAGGAATCAGTCGTTGAAGGGCTTCGCGCTGCTCCCGCTGCTGTCCCCTGGAGTGCTGAGAGCGAGCCTTTCGGAGCTTTTCGATCTGGCTGCCAGCGGCGACATTGTCGTCACGACTGGCGGGCGCTTTCCGCTCGACCAAGCCGGCGAGGCGCATCGCCTGCTCGAAGAGCACCGCTCGATCGGCAAGGTCGTGCTGATACCCTAGCGTCGGGCTGCCGCGCAATCCGCTGGGGATGGAAATAGCCTTCGGCCCAAAATCGTGCGTGTCAAACGCCCGCGATCGCGAACAGCCAGGCGAGGATATCGAACAACAAAAGAACCAGCGCGATCTGCAATGCTACCCGAAGCCGCTGGATGATGCGCCAGTTGCTGGCCATGTCCGCCTTGATGCGAAGGGCAAGCGCGCGCTGCATGGCCGATATCTTCAGCGGCCTGTCGCCATCGACATAGTGATGGAGCAGCTCTTCCGGATCGAAGCGGAACGTGTATTTGTGATAGGGCCAAAGCAGGAAGACGATCAGTCCGCCGATGCCGAACAGCAGGGCCACTGCGATCCAATCCCAAGCCCGAGCCCGTCGGAAAGCGCCCTTGCGCCAAGCAACGAGTTTACAAACGCGGTGGCGAAGATGAGGCTGCCCGCGCGCGTGTTCATGTTCTCGACGAGATTCTGCTGATGATTGAGGCCTCGCACCGCCTCCTGATAGATAAATGCCAGGCGAGGATCGTCGTCGGCAGGATCGCTTGCGACTGCCGTGTTGCTGTCTCCGGCGCCGGTACGTTCAGTCATGAGAATGCTCTATGCCGTATCGGTGATGCGTCACCTTAGCTCAAAATCCCTTGGCGCTAAAACGTGCTGGAGCATCAGTGGCGAGGTGAAACCACTTGGCGTCGCAGAAAAGCCGAACCGGGCGGGAAACGCCATACACGTTTCCTGGAGTTGTTCTAGCCACCCCATGAAAGCGCGAAGCGCCGATCATTGTAGTCTTTGAGATATCGGGAGTGGATCGGCGCGGCGAGATGCCGGGATTTCATGTAGACGTATGCCGAGACAGGCGGCCCGCCATCGACAGGCTCTGCTTCGATCAGCACGCGCAAATTTCCGGGCTTGCCAACGGATTCGATCCTGTCGAGGTTTGCCAAGGCGCGATCGTCCACGGCGTAGAGTTCGCCGCCGACCTGGAAGCCGACGCCTGGTTCATTGAACATCATCGGAGCGAAGCGAGGTCCAGCGATCAGCATCGGGAAGCGCTCTCGCGTCCTGTAGGCGCCCAGAAATGCGGCTTCGGACAAACCCTCGCCGTGAAGGGGAAAGCCTTTCTTCAAGGTACCAAACACGAAGAGTTTCCGCATCATGCGCGGGGAACGCCGGCCAAGCTTGGAAGTTCATCTGTTTTCATCGGCGTTCGGGCAGCGGAAGTGAGCAAGACAGCGGATTCAGCATCGTATCCGGGCTGAGGCGTGGAGCTGTGAAGGTTGCTTTCGCGCGATGCCGGACTGATACGGGTTGGCCCTCCATATGGGCGGAGCTGCCATCTGGCTCGGCCGTTCTGCCCTGATATATCCGGCCGCGATCCATCACATGAGCAAAGCCCGTGAAGTCATCCAGCCTGGCAGGCGTCGTTTCCCCCATGATCCCGGTGCTGGTGTGCGCGCTCGGCATCTTCCTTCTGTCGGGGATGGATGCGGCGATGAAGGTTCTGGTCATTGCCGTGGGCGTCTACAACACGGTGCTATGGCGCAGCATGCTGGCGACCGTGGTCGCGGGCGCCGGCTGGTCGGCAGGGTCGCGTTCATTTCCCGCCCTTTCCGTGTTGAGGCTGCATGCGCTGCGTGCCGTTGTTGTCGGCATTGTCTTGCTGTCGTTCTTCTGGGGGCTTGCCAGGCTGCCGCTGGCGGAGGCGATCGGCCTCAGTTTCGTGGCGCCGCTGTTTGCGCTCCTGCTGGCCGCACTGTTGCTGGGCGAACGGATACAGCGACAGGCGATCTGGGCATCGCTGGCCGGCATTGCCGGCGTCGCAATCATAATAGCCGGACAGTTCGGGCATGCGACCTATGCCGAGGATGCCCTGCTCGGCACGGCCGCCGTGCTGGTATCGACGGTGTTCTACGCCTACAATCTGATCCTCGCGCGGCAACAGGCGCTGCTGGCCAAGCCGATCGAAATCATGCTGTTCCAGAACCTTTGCGTTGCCGTCATCCTCGGTCTCGCGGCACCCTGGCTTGCCATTGCGCTGCCAAGCGAGCTCTGGCTTCCTCTCGCCGGGGTGACGGCGCTTTCGCTCGCCGGCCAATTCCTGATGAGCTGGGCCTACGCGCGCGCCGAAGCGCAATATCTGATCCCGACCGAATACTCCGCCTTCATCTGGGCGATTGCGCTTGGGTGGTTCTTCTTCGACGAGGCGGTGACCTGGACCACGCTGGCGGGAGCGGGCCTCATCGTGGCCAGTTGCCTGATCGCCTCGCGCTCGAACCCGAAGTTTTCCGAACCGATCGAAGCCGCGGTTTGACGGTGTTCCCCTGCGACAAATAGCAGGCACTGCGCCGCCGGCCCGAGGCCTGTTCCCTCGCTCGATGCGCCAGCCCTCGAATTCGCCCCTCGCTCCAGAGCGGCAATGTTACGGCCCGCCAGAAAGCCGGAATCGCTTTTTTGTGACCTACGCCAGGCGTGGCAGCAAGTATATCGCCGTTTTCTCGGTATAAGCGAAAATTTTATTAAAAGTTTTACTGACTTCATTACGATTTATAGACCATTTCTTGGCCTCTAGTGCTTTCATTTCGAAAAATGTCACCCAACAGTCGATGTAATGCTGAACTGTGTGGCAAGCTCCTGGAACGACATCGTGCATGGCAACGTTGCTCCGTAAGCGGTTGCCGTTTCGAATGACCTGAACAGGCGCGAGGAAAGGATTTCCTGATGAGCACCGTCGTGAATGCCAAAGGCATCCCTCTCCCCTACACGGGCACGTCCACCCATTGGTTCTCGGCGACCGGATCCGGGCCGGAATTGCACGGCACCTCCGGCAACGACTCCTTCTGGGGGGACGCCAGCGTCAACGTCACCATCTATGGCGGCGCGGGCGACGACTACTATCACCTCTATTCCACCAACAACAAGGTGGTTGAGGATCCCGGGGCTGGCATCGACACGATCGACACATGGATGAGCTACAAGCTCCCCGACAATTTCGAGAATCTCGTCGTCACCGGCAACAATCGCTATGCGTTCGGAAATGCGTTGGACAACATCATCAAGGGTGGCTCGGGCCATCAGACGCTGGATGGCGGTCAGGGCAACGACGTGCTGATCGGCGGCAGCGGCGCCGACACTTTCATCATCACCAAGGGCAATGGAAGCGACCTGATCACCGATTTCGGCGCGGACGACACGGTCCGCCTCAATGGCTACGACTCCATGTCTTTCGACGACGTCAAGGCACATATGACCCAGGCAGGATCGAACCTTCTGCTGAACCTCGGATCCGACGAGGTGCTGGTCTTCAACAACACGACGGTGGACAAGCTGGCGCCCAGCCAGTTCGAACTGCCGATCGACAAGTCCGGAATGACGCTGTCCTTTTCCGACGACTTCAACACGCTCAGCCTTTGGAACGGCCATGATGGCACCTGGAATTCCAACTTCTGGTGGGGAGCGCCGAACGGAAGCACGTTGAGCAGCAATGGGGAGCTGCAATGGTACATCGACGCCAATTACGGCCCGACCAGCTCAGTCCACCCGTTCAGCGTGGAAAACGGGGTGCTTACCATCACTGCGGCGCAAGCGCCCGAAGACATCAAGCCACTGATCAACAATTACGAATACACCTCGGGCATCCTGACGACCCACGAAAGCTTCTCGCAGACCTACGGCTATTTCGAAATGCGGGCGGACCTGCCCGAAACGGCCGGAGCCTGGCCGGCCTTCTGGCTGCTGCCGGAAGACGGCTCGTGGCCGCCGGAACTGGACGTCCTGGAAGCGCGCGGGCAGGATCCGAACACGCTCATCATGACGGCGCACACGAACGAGACGGGACAGCACACCAAGGTCTCTTCCTCGGTGAATGTTTCGGACACCGACGGCTTCCATACCTATGGCCTGCTGTGGACACCGGATACGCTCGTCTGGACCTATGACGGCGTAAAGGTCGCCGAAGCCGCGACGCCGTCCGACATGCACACGCCCATGTACATGCTGGCCGATCTAGCCGTCGGCGGTTTTGCCGGCGCGCCTCCCGACCATCTCGCCACGCCGGCGGAGATGAAGATCGACTATATCCGCGCCTATACGCTGGATGACCTGCAGCACCACCCCCTGGACGTTGCGGGCGACCACTCGGTCTGAGCGCCGATGTCTCGGGACATGAGCCGCCAAGGGAGCGCGGGAACGATGGGACAGTCAGGTCTGCGGGCGGTCTTGTGGCGCGCCATCGCCGATGTCGGCGTTTTCTCGTTGCTGATCAACGTCCTGCTGCTGGTGATCCCGCTCTATCTGTTGCAGGTGTATGATCGGGTCCTGCCTTCCTCCAATGTCGAGACGCTTGTCTACCTGTCGGTCATCGCGGTTCTCGCGCTGGTCTTTCTGGGCTTTCTGGACGCGGTGCGCTCCATTTACACGCAGCGCGTCGCGGCCAGCATCGACAGCAAGCTCGGGGCGGAGACGTTCGCCGCTTCGCTTGGCGCCGACCACGCCTCCGCAGGCCTGTCGCCATTGCGTGATCTCGCCTCGGTATGCGCCTTCATCAGGTCGCGCGGCGTGGCGGTCCTGTTCGACCTGCCGTTTGCTCCGTTCTTCCTCGGACTGCTCTACCTGATCCATCCCGTCCTGTTCTGGCTCACCCTGGCTGGCGTGGCGATGCTGCTTGCACTGGTCCTGGCAACCCAGCTTGCCATCGGCAGGAACGACGCTTTGTTTTCACGACGTTCGGCGGTCGCCAGCCAGTCGGAGCAGGCCTTTGCCCGCGACGCCGAGACGCTGCGCGCCATGGGCATGGTCCAGAACGCCGCGCGGGCTTGGGGAAAGCACGTCGCCGAAGCGCTGATCGTTCACGACCGCGCGTCGACGGCTAATGCGATCTTCAGCGGAACGTCGCGGGCCGTGCGCATGATGCTGCAGCTGGCGATACTGGGCGTGGGTGCGTGGCTGGTCCTGCAAGGCAAGATGACGGCCGGGATGATATTCGCGTCTTCCCTGGTATCGTCGCGCGCGCTGCAGCCGCTCGACCAACTGATCGGCTCGTGGCGGCAGATCGTCGACGCCAGGCGATCGTGGAAACGGCTGGAGGCAACCCTTTCGGCACGTCCGTCCGCGGTGCAAAAACTGGCCTTGCCTGATCCGTCAGGCGCGATTTCGGCGCAGGATCTGATCTACGTCGCGCCGAATAGGCCCGGCGGTCCGCCCATCGTCAAGAGGCTGAATTTCCACATCGGGGCCGGCGAGGCGGTGGCGATCGTCGGCCCGAGCGGAGCCGGCAAATCGACGCTCGCCAGATTGCTTGTCGGTGCGCTCCAACCGGTCAGCGGCTCGGTCAGGATCGACGGTGCCGATCTCAGGACCTGGGACGAAAAGCAGCTTGGAAGGCATATCGGCTATCTCGCGCAGGAGGTGGAACTGTTCCCGGGATCGATCGCGGAGAACGTCGGCCGCTTCGACCCCGACGCGGATGACGCCTCGATCGTCGAGGCGGCAAAGCGTGCCCAGGCCCATGAACTGATTTTGACGCAGCGCGACGGCTACCAGACGATGATCGGTCTCTCTGACAGGGCGCTGTCGGGCGGCGAGCGCCAAAGGATCGGGCTGGCGCGCGCCCTGTACGGCAACCCCAGAATTCTCGTCCTGGACGAGCCCAACGCTCATCTCGACGGCGCCGGCGAAGCGGCGCTCGAAGCGGTGCTCTCGGATGCGCGGTCGGCGGGGATTACCTTGATCGTGATCACGCACCGCCCTTCGATCGCAGCGGCCTGCGACCGCGTGATGCTGCTGCGCGACGGCGCGATCGAAGCCTTCGGCCCGAGCGGCGATTTGCTGCGGCAGCCGCTCGCCGGCAATTCTTCCCGGCAGAATACGGTGGTGACGGGGTCGTTCGCCACGACCCTCCGCAGCGCCCCGCAAAAAACCCGCTTTGGATCGTAGATGATGGCAGTGCACAGCCTCGCCGGGGAACGCAATCCACGCACCGACACAGGGCGCGTGGCATTCGGCGGCTATGCGGCGATAGCGATATTTGCAGGTTGCTTCGGCTATTGGGCGGCCTATGCCCCCTTGTCCGGCGCGGTGATCACGCAAGGCACGATCTCGGCGATGGGCGGGAACATCCTCATCCAGCACCCCGAGGGCGGCATCGTCCAAGAGTTGCTGGTCCACGAAGGCGATCGCGTGCAGCAGGCGCAGGATCTGATAGTGCTGGATCCAACCGCCGCGCAGGCCGAGCTCAACCGGCTGACGAGGCAGTCGATCGCGCTCAGGGCAAGCGCGGCGCGGCTGGAGGCGGAGCGGGACGGGCTGGACAGGCTGGCGCCGATCACAACAGCGGCGCCGGCGCCGCTTCAGCACGATTTCGAAATGCTGGTTCGGGAACAGCAGAAGGAGTTCGACGCCAGGCTCGCCCGGTTCCGGTCGGAACGATCGATCCTCCAGCAGCGGGTCGTCATGCATCGGCAGTCCGTCGTGGGATTGGACGCCCAGAAACAAGCCATCCAGCAGCAGGTCGAGGTGGTGAAGAAGGAGCTCGGCATCAAGACCAGCCTTTTGGACAAAGGCCTGACCAACCGCACCGAATACTCCCAGCTTCTGCGCAGCGAAGCCGACCTCGTCGGCCAGGCGGGAGCGCTGGAGGCCAGTCTTGCATCGGCCAGCACCCAGATCGTCGAGGCGCAGGAGCAGACCGAGCGCTTGACCACGCAACGGGTGGAGGAGGCGCTGACGAAGCTGGACGAGGTTCGCTCCAACCTGGCCGACGTCGAGGAACAGATCAGGGCGGCCGCGGCGGTGCTGCGGCGCACGACAATCAAGGCGCCGGCAGCGGGCATCGTGGTGTCGTCGACCTACAATTCCAAGGGCAGCGTAATTGCCCCGGGCGAAAAGATCATGGAAATCCTGCCGACGGCATCGGGGTTGGTCGTGGACACGAAGCTGCGGCCGAAGGACATCGATCAGGTACGCGTCGGCCAGCCGGCGAAACTGCGATTGTCCGCCTTGAACGCGCGGCTCACGCCCGAGGTTCCAGCCACCGTGACACAGGTTTCCGCGGATCGGCTGATCGACGAGGCTACGCGTGAACCCTATTTCCGGGCGAAGCTGAAGATCGACGCCCTGCCATCCCGCGTGAAGCCCGAGCAGCTCTATCCCGGGACGCCGGTCGAGGCGTTCATCAGCACCGGCGACCGGACTTTCCTGGAATATCTCGCGCGGCCGATGCTCGATTCGTTCGCCCGCGCCTTCACGGAGCAGTAGGCGCGGACGGACGGCCAATGACCGCTTGACTCGAGGCAACGTTCGAACAGTCAGCGCACCACTTCGCGGTGGCCGCTGGGCAGGCGCGTGGCGATCAGCTTGTCGATGCGGCGGCCGTCGAGATCGACCACCTCGAAACGCCAGCCTTGCGCGTCGACGCATTCGCCGGTCGCCGGCAGATGGTGCATGTGCGACAGCACATAGCCGGCGACGGTCTCGTAGTCGCGGTTTTCCGGCAAGTCGATGCCCAGCACCTCGGCCATCTCGTCGGCCTGCATATAGCCGGCAAGCAGCCATGAGCCGTCGTCACGCTTGACGGCATTCTCTTCCTCGCCGGCTTCGAGGTCCGAACGGAAGACGCCGGTGATGGCCTCCAGAATGTCGGCGGGTGTGACGATGCCTTCGAAATGGCCGTATTCGTCATGCACCAGCGCCATCGGCACGTCGGATTCCTTCAGCGTCTGCAGCACGTCGAGCGCGTCGGCCTGATCGTGCACGATGGGCGCGGTGCGCACGTGCCGACGCGGGTCGAGCGCGCGGCCGCCCAGCAATGCCGCGAGCACGTCGCGCGTCTGGACGACGCCGATCATGGCGTCGACGCCGCCGTCGCCGGCGGGCAGGCGCGAATGCTGCGTGTCCATCAGGAGCTTGCGGATGGTCGCATCGTCGGACTGGAGGTTGATCCAGTCGACCTCGGTGCGCGGCGTCATGACGGCGCGCACGGCGCGGTCGCCAAGCCGCATGACGCCGGCGATCATGCGGCGCTCGTCGGATTCGATGGTGCCGTGATGCTCGGCCTCGGCGACCAGCATCTTGATCTCCTCGTCGGTAACCTTCTCCTCGCTCTCGCTGCGCTGGCCGAGCAGCCAAAGCACGGCGCGGCCCGAAATATCGAGCAGGAAGACCAGCGGCGCCGAGACGGTGGCGAGGACGGTCATGGCCGGGGCGGCGCGCACGGCGACCCGCTCGGGGTCGCGCAGCGCGATCTGCTTGGGCACGAGCTCACCGATGATCAGCGAGGCATAGGTGATGATGGCCACGACGATGCCGACGCCGAGCGGATCGGCGATGTTTTCGCGGATGCCGTTCGAGGCCAGGAACTGCGCCAGCCTTTCGCCGAGCGTGGCGCCGGAAAAGGCGCCGGACAGCACGCCGACCAGGGTGATGCCGATCTGTACCGAGGACAGGAACTTGCCGGGGTTGGAGCCAAGCGCAAGCGCCCGGCCGGCGCCCTTAACCTCGCGATCGATCATTGCCTTGAGGCGGGCCGGCCGCGACGAGACGATGGCAAGCTCGGACATTGCCAGAAGGCCGTTCACGCAGATGAGGACGACCACGGTGGCGATTTCAACATATAGCATCAGGGGTCAATAGCATTGCCGTGCTGGATTGGAAAATAGTCAGCAGCCGTTTTCAGGAAGATGACAGCGCATGCGGCCCCGTCAGGCGGCATCCCAGGGCGGCGCCGAAAAATGCTCGACCAGCGCATCGACTACGACGCGGACCTTCGGCGTCACTGCTCGCGTCACCGGCCAAACGGCGTGGACGGCAATGTTTTCGACGAGGCGGTCCGACAGCACCATTTCGAGCGCACCGCTCCTGAGGCTGTCCGCCGCCAACCATGTCGGCAGGAAGGTGATGCCGCAGCCGGCAAGGGCGGCGTCGAGCATCGGCTCGCCATTGTCGAGGACCAGCCTTGCCCGCGGTGTGAACTTTCCGATTTGGCCGTCGGCGTGCCTTATGGTCCAGGGATGGGCGACGCCGTTACGGGTGTAGCCGATCAGCTTATGAGCGGCGAGCTCCTCGATCGTTCGCGGCCTGCCGTGCTCCTCGAGGTAGGCGGGGGCGGCCAATACGCACGAGCGTTGGACATAGAGCCGCCGCGCCGCGAGCGACAGGCTGTCGTCGAGCTCGCCCATGCGAACTGCCAGGTCGATGCTTTCTTCGATGAGATCGACGCGACGGTCGTTGAAGGAGATCTCCATCGCCAGATCGGGGAAGCGCTTGGAAATGTCGAACAAAACTGGGGCAACGCAGCGCTGGCCGAAGGCCGACGGCAAATCGACCCGAAGCCGGCCCGAGGGCACTTGCCGGTGCGAGGCAAGCAGCGACTGGGCGGCTTCGATTTCGGACAGCGCCCTGACGCAGGCTTCGTAATAGCTGAGGCCTTCGCTTGTCGGGCTCAGGCTGCGGGTGGTGCGATTGAGCAGACGCACGCCAAGCCGATGCTCCAGCTGTGCGATCGATTTGCCGACCGCCGATTTCGTCACGCGCAGCCGTTCTCCCGCACTGGTGAAGCTGCCGGCTTCGATCGTTTGAACGAAGGCGACAATGCCCTGCAGATCGGCGGATTCCATGGCTGTGCCCCTATTGTAGAATAATGATCTTCAATTCGTTTCCAATTATGCCGCATAGAAGCACTTTTTTCCATAGTGGAATGACGTAAAGATCTCGCCAGCAACTCAATCCGGAGCAGACGAGATGAACAGAGACATCAACAGATCCTGGCAAATGACCGGTTTTGGCCTGTCCAAGCTGCAACCGGCGCGGGGAAAGGTACCCGCACCCGGGCCTCGTGAGCTGCTGGTGCGGATCAAGACTATATCGCTGAATTACAAGGATCGAATGATCCTAGACGGGGTGCTGATCCCGGACCTCGTCTTCCCCTTCGTGCCGACATCGGATGCGGTGGGCGAGGTCGTGGCGGTCGGCGGTGGCGTCAGCCGCTTCCAGGCCGGGCAACGCGTGCTGGGCCAAGTGATCGCCGACTGGCCTGACGGCGATGCGCCGCCGGTGCTTCACCAGCACACGCTGGGATTGTCACTGCCCGGCACCTTGTCCGACTACGTGCTGCTTCACGAGGATGCCGTCGTGCTGGCGCCGCCTTCGCTCAGCGACGCCGAGGCATCGACGCTGCCGATCGCGGCGCTGACGGCGTGGTTTGCCTTGGCGGAGGCGACGAAGCCGGTGCCCGGCCAGACCATTCTTATCCAGGGTACCGGCGGCGTGTCGCTGTTTGCACTGCAATTCGCGGCCGCTTTCGGCCTGCGTGCCATCGTCACCTCGAGCAGCGACGACAAGCTCGAGCGGGCCAGGAAACTCGGCGTCTGGCAAGTGGTCAACTACCGCACCCAGCCGGCATGGGACGAAGCCGCGCGTGACCTGACGGGTGGAACCGGCGTCAACCATATCCTGGAGATGGTCGGCGGCGACAATGC
Source organism: Mesorhizobium sp. B2-5-3 (assembly GCF_006441005.1). Lineage (NCBI taxonomy): Bacteria > Pseudomonadati > Pseudomonadota > Alphaproteobacteria > Hyphomicrobiales > Phyllobacteriaceae > Mesorhizobium > Mesorhizobium sp. B2-5-3. Next base: position 182,833 of record NZ_VFUS01000007.1, on the reverse strand, counting down.
GCGGCGATCGCTCGATGCCCTGGCCGCCGACGGCCGCCTGTCGGTCATCGGCCTGCTGGGCTCGATGGAACTCAGCTTTCCGATCGTGCCGTTCCTGCGCAATCGCATCGTCGTGCAGGGCATATCGATCGGCCATCGCCGCGCCTTCGAGCGGATGAACCAGGCGATCGAGGTGCTCGGCATCCGGCCGGTGGTCGACAAGGTCTTCGGTTTCGAGGAGGTGGCGCAGGCCTTCCAGCATCTGGAGAAGGGACCGTTCGGCAAGGTCGTGATCGCCACGAGCTGACTTCAGGCATCATGGCAGTTGCTTCAACACGCCGAGCACGGCCTTGCCGTCGGTGAAATAGGGGTCGCCGCCGCCATTGCGCCCGTGCGTGGTGGCGCCGATGCCTTCCAGGTCGCTGGTTGAGATCAGCATTCCGGCGGCAGTCAAATCCTGGATAAGAAAGTCGCGTTCGGCATCGATGTCGGGGCCGATATGATGGGTGATGGCGCCGGTGTCGTGGCTCAGGCCCACGCCACGGTCGAAACTGGCCGAGCCCAGCCATAGCGGACGGCCATCGTCGCCCGTGGCATCGGTCTGCCAGAAGCGCACATGATGACGGCGGTCGGCGCTGCCGCCGACCGGCTTCTCGAAAGCAAGATCCTGGGCGCGACCTTCGAACAGCAGCCGGCTCACCGGCGCGTCCGGATAGGGGCGCGAAAACAAGACGCTTTCGCCGATGTCGATCGCTGTCCTCAATGTGATGGCGTCGGCCGTGTCCCAGCCAGTGACGGCGAAGGCATGGACAACCTCCTTTTGCGTGCCGATCAGGCCGACATTGATCGGGTCGCCCGGAATGCCTTGCGGGGTGTGCGTCACCATCTCGAAGCTTTGGCTGCGAAAGCCGCGATCGCGAAACGTCCAGAATTCCGGCGCGGCGACATAGGCCAGCACCAGATAGGTCGCCGGGAGCAACACCAGCCAGGTCGCAGCGCGTCGTCGGAAGCTTCGTTGGCTCATCGATGCCGCTCGAGTTCTACGACGTCACTGTACGCGGCGAAGCCGCCGCCAGGCAAAGGGATCAGCGGCAGGCGCGATAGCCGCTCTTGCGGTTCTTGATGTCGAAGTGGAAATGGTTGCGGTGGTCGTAATTGTAGCCGGGGCCGAGCACGGTGGTGAAATACTGGCAGCCGTCGGCGCGCACATTGTTGAGGAAGCCGCGGGTGCGGAAGGCGAACAGGCCGGGCTTGCGCACGTCGATGTCGTCGCCATTGTTGAGTTCGATGCTCATCACGTCGAGCGCGTTGCCCTTGCCGTGTTCCGACAGCACGCCTTCGCCGGCGATGTTGCGGCAGGAATAGCTGGAACCCTGGTGGATGGTCCTGACGCCGGAGAAGTAGCGCCAGCGGGCGGAAGGAACGAGCTCGTTCTTCGTCCACGCGGCGAAGCTGGCGGCCATGTCGCAGGTCAGCGTCGCGGCGGGCTTCATCTCGACGCTGCCGATGGCCGAAACCTTCACCGGATAGTCGATGCCGCACTGGCCTTCATGGATCGGCGCCAGGTCGGTGAAGGTGACGCCGAGGCGCCTCAGCTGCTGACGGCAGTCGGTCTCGCTGGCCGGCATCTGCTCGACCGGCGACATCGGCTCGTCCATGCGTGGATAGGCGGCCTGCGTCATGTAGGGATTGGAAGGAACCAGCCGCTGCATGCCTGAATATTGCGGCACGGCCGCGGTCTGCGCGCCGACATCGACGGCTGGCTCCAGTGCCAGCACGTTGCCGGTGTTGCAGGCCGACACCGCGGCCAGCGCAAGCAGGGCGGCCAGCCCGCCGGCAGCGGCACGCGCGCGTTTCGATTGCCGCGCAAGCGCCAGCGCGGCACGAAATATCCCGTCCATCGGCAGTCCCTTTCCCGATAGGCGGGATTTTAACGATCAACGGTAAAGGAAAAATCAGCGCCGGCGTTCATGCCTGCGGCCGAATTGCGGCATCGCTTCTGAGCCGGCCCTACTGGCAGAAGGTACCGCCGTGGCGGCGCGGCTCGAGGTCGAGGTGCAAATGCAGCGAATGATCGGCATCGCTGCCCGGGCCCAGCACGGTCTTGAACGGCCCGCAGGCGGCCTTGCGCACCGCGTCGAGGAATTTGGCGTCCTTGTCCGGTGGCGCCGGGCCGACCTCGATCGTCCTGCCGTCCGCAAGTGTGAAGCTGGCAATATCGAGCGCATTGCCGAAGGCATGTTCGGACAGTTTGCGCGTGCCGTTGCGTGGCCGGCACACAAAGGCCGATGCCTGGCCGATCGATTTCAGGTCGGTGCCGAATTCGGCTTTCGCCGCCGGCTGGATGACGTTGCCGGCAAAGCGTGCCGCCGCCTCGGCCATTGCGCAATTGAGCTCGGCGCCCGGGGCAATGGCGATCGACTTGCCAAGGCTCTTCAGCACCAGGGGATAGGGGATCGAACAGCCGATATCGCGATCGCTTTCAGCCTTGTGCTCCTCGAATTCGACACCGAGACCCCTCAGCCGCTCGCGGCAGGCGACTTCCTCGGCAGGCATTTTCGCGTCTGGCAGGTCAGCCGAACGCGGATCGGGAAGCATCTCCTTTTTGTCCGCGTCCGCCGGCTTTGGCGGCGGTGGCGGGGCGAGGGCCGGCGGCTCAACCTCCGGTTCCGCAGTCTCAGGCCTTTGTGTCGGCGTCGGCGCCACGGCTGGCGGCTCCGGTTCGCCTTTCGCATCGGCTGGCGGCTCGGGCCGGGCTTGTTGCTTCCGAGGGGATCCTTCCTCCTGAAACCGGTCGGATGTTGCGGCTGGATTTTGCGTGTTCGGTTCTGTCGCCTCTGGCGCGTCAGCGGGGCGCGGTTCAGGCACTGGGACATCCGCACGTACCGGCTTCGGATTTTGCGTCCTCTGCCGTGCCGGCTTCGGCTTGCGATGCCTTTCGCCGCGCGGCTTCAGCGGCCGGTCAACCCGCGGCGTCAGTGGCTGTTCCACCCGTGGTGAAAGCGGCTCGTGATGCCTGTGACGATGCCTGGCATCGGCCGGCGTCACCAGCAGTGCTGTCACGACCATGACCAATGCAATCCTGTATTTTCGGGAAAAGCTCAGTGTTGCCATCGCCTCGAAACGGTGCCGGGATGCTCGAAGTTGCCTGGAAGGCGCTTAGGCCCGATCACAATCGATTACCGGCGCGTTACGCACCGATCGCTTCCAGCCCTTCCTCCAGCCAATCGGCGAGCAACGGCAAGCCGAGCAGGTATTTGGCCGTGTGCTTGTTGGCGCGCTCGCGCGCGGCGGCGACGGCGTCGGCCCATTCCGAGGCATCGTAGTCGCCACGGCCGACCCAAGCGAGCGCGACGAGCTCGGCCGCCTCGTCGACATTGAGGTCGTTGATCAGCTCGCGCAGTTCCTCTTCGGTCAGGTTTTCCGAGCTTTCCTCGGCGAGTCCGTCATGATGATGATTGTCACGGGTGTTTCCATCGAACTCGATTTCGTGTTCGGCGCCGTCGGCATAGTCTTCATTGATCGCGGCGCTCAACGCCTTGCATTTGAGGATGAACAGCCGCACGGTGTCGGGCCCGATCGTCAAATCCCAGTTCTTTTCAAGCCGTCGCTGCACTGGCGGTCTCCGCTGGCTCAGCTTTCATCGCCGCCGATGATAGCGGATTTCGAGCATCCGTCACCTCATGTTAGCCCCTTGCTTTTTTCCGGGATGAAACCGCCGACACGCTGCGTTAGTGTTGCATTCTCACCCCTCCAGGAGGCTCCGATGCATAAAAGAGTGCTGATCCAGGCGGCGAGCGCGCTTCTCGCTCTGCAGTTCCTTGCCGTTCCGGTGTTTGCCGCAGGCAGCGGTGACGACACCAGTACGACCACCAAATGCAAGAAAGGCATGGTCTGGGACAAGAAGAAGAACAAGTGCGTCGCACCCCAGGAAGGCATGCTGGACGACGACAGCATCTATGATGCCGGGCATGACCTGGCGATGGCCGGCCGCTATGACGAGGCGATCGCCGTGCTCAGCCTCGCCGCCAACAAGCAGGACCCGCGCATCCTCAACTATCTCGGCTATTCGCACCGCCATTCCGGCCGCGTCGCCGTTGGCCTCGGCTATTACGAGGAAGCGCTGCGCATCGATCCCAACTACACGCTGGTGCGCGAATATCTCGGCGAAGCCCATCTCCAGATCGGCGACCTGGCCGGCGCCCAGCAACAGCTGATGGAGATCGAAAAGCGAACCGGCAAGGGTTCACGCGAATACGGCATGCTGGCCGAACAGATCGACCATTTCATGAGGAGCTGACCCCCTCAATGCCTTTTCGAACCGGCCGCGAGCAATCACGGCCGGTTTTTTGTTGCCATGCCGGCTCCTGCGACGGCGCGCGCGAAAACGGTGATGATTTCTTCAGAAACCGATTTTTGGGCGTGAAAAGCCCGCAAAGATTGCTATATTCAGGGAAATTGCGGTGAACGGTTCCGTTAGCCCGAGGCTGCCGGACCGTTTTCTTTTTGCACCATCGATAAGGCTTTCCCCGAAATGCGGGGGTGGCGGCAGGAAAGGTCAGGTATCATGAACAAGGTCCCGATGACAGGCGAGGGGTTCGCGTCATTGAAGGAAGAACTGCGCTGGCGCCAGCAGGAGGAGCGGCCGCGCATCATCGAGGCGATCTCCGAAGCGCGCTCGCACGGCGACCTATCCGAAAATGCCGAATACCATGCCGCCAAAGAGGCGCAGAGCCTCAATGAGGGCCGTGTCAACGAGCTCGAGGATCTCATCGCCCGGGCCGAAGTCATCGATGTCACCAAGCTCAGCGGCGAGAAGGTCAAGTTCGGCGCCACCGTGGTGCTGGTCGACGAGGACACCGAGGAGAAGAAGACCTACCAGATCGTCGGCGATCAGGAGGCGGACGTGAAGTCCGGCCGCATCTCGATCTCCTCGCCGATCGCGCGGGCGCTCATCGGCAAGGAAGTCGGCGACGCCATCGAGGTCAACGCGCCGGGTGGTGCAAGGGGATACGAGATCGTCCAGGTGCAGTTTATCTAAGGGGTTCGAGGGGCGCTGATCTGCGCGTTTTTAGCCAAGGTTGGCGCCGCCCCTCATCCGCCTGCCGGCACCTTCTCCCCGTATAGTGACGGGGAGAAGACGGCTGAACGCGAAGTCGGCGTCTATTCTGCAAACGCTTAAAATTGGCGCAGTCATCGGTGAAGGTGTCCTTCTCCCCGGCAGGGCGATGAGGGGCAGCGCCAGCTTTCCGATTGAATAGATCAGTTCTTGCCAGCGCCGGCCTGACCATGCGTCTGGTGCTCCAGCAGCCTCTCAGCCTCAGCCACCACCCTCGCGGGCGACACTCGCTCACCGGGCGCGGCCTGCAGCGTCGATGCATAGGGGCCGCGCGGACCGGTCAAACCCGGCTCCGTGGCCAAAAACACCGCGACCGTCGGCAGGCCGAAGGCGCTGGCGAGATGCGTGAGCCCCGTATCGGCGCCGATTACCAGCCTCGAGCTGCCCAGGATCGCCGCGATGTCGGCCAATGGTGATTTTGGCACGATGCTCGTCGATGGAACTGCCCGGGCGATCGCTTCAGCCACCGCCTGTTCGCGCTCGTCCGACCAGGTCGTGACCGGCGTCATGCCGCGCTCAACCAGCAGGCGGCCGGTTTCGATCCAGTCTTCAACAGGCCACTTCTTGTCCTCGCGGCTGGTGCCGTGCAGCAGGAAGGCCGTGTTGCCGGCTATGCCGGTCAGATTGCCGGGCGGCGGCACAATGCCCGAATCCAGTATCGAAAGATCGGGCCGGTAACCCAACGCCTGCCCGAAAAGCCGTCGCGTCCGCTCGATGGCGTGCAGGTTGCGGGGGACGGCGTGGCCGACGTCGTAAAGCAGCGTTGCCGAAGGCTCGCGCGCGCTTGAGCGGTCGAAGCCGGCGATCGGCGCCTTCGCCTGCCTGGCCACCAGCGCCGATTTCAACAGGCCTTGCGCATCGATGACCAGATCATAGCGGCACGCACGCAAGGCGTGTCGCAAGGCGGTCGCCTCGCGCCAGGTGGCCTTGTCGAAGAGATGTTTTCGCCAACGCCGGATGGCGACCGTGTGGATGGTTCCGACTGCGGGGTGCAGCGCGACGATGCCGGCGAAAGCCTCCTCGACGCACCAGTCGAAAGCAATATCGGGCCGTGCGCGGCGCGCATCCTGGAGCGCCGGAAATGTGTGGATGACGTCGCCCATCGACGATGTCTTGACGATCAGCACCTTCATGCGGCGGCCGGGATGTCCAGCAGGCGGTCCGCCGCCGCCATGACCCGTGCGACCTCGAGCGTCTTCAGGCAATTGAGGTGGCCGAGCGGACAGATCTTGCGGTGGCAAGGCGAGCAGGACAGGCCGAGCCAGACCAGTTCGCGCCGTTCGGCCAGCGGCGGCGTATTCTGTGGCGAGGTCGAACCATAGACGGCGACAACCGGCGTGCCGACCGCCGCCGCAACATGCATCAGCCCGCTGTCGTTGGAGACCGCCAGCCCGGCGGCCGCGATCAGGTCGATGGCGTCCTCCAGCCGCGTCTGGCCGGCCAGGTCGACCACGCCAGGAGCGAGGGCTGCGATCTCCGCGGTCACGTCGCGGTCGTTCTTCGACCCGAACAGCGCGACCTTGAACCTTCTGGCCATGAACTCCCGGGCAAGCCCGGCATAGTGTTCGCTCGGCCAGCGCTTGGCCGGGCCGAACTCGGCACCTGGCATCAGCGCCACGAATTTCTGCGGCCCCAGGCCGAAACGGTCGAGCAGGGTGGCCTGGTTATTGGCGTCCACCGTCAGATGAGGTGCCCGAAAATCGCCACCCTGTGCAAGGCCGAAATAGGCCTGCGCCGTGCGCCGTTTCACGGCCTCCGGCAGCGGAACGATGTCGGTCAACAGGCCGTAGCGCATTTCCCTGAGATGGCCGAAACGCCGCGGAATGCGGGCAAAGAACGGGATCAGCGCCGACTTCCAACTGCCCGGCAAGATATAGGCGCTGTCGTAACGGCCGCGCAGCAGACGGCCGAAGCGGCGCCGATGTGCGAATTCGAGCGCGCCGGGTTTCAGCGGGAAATCGATCTGCTGGCGGACCTCAGGCATACGCTTGACCAAAGGGGCCGCCCAGGCCGGCGCCAGCACGTCGATGGCTGCATTTGGATGAAGCTCCTTCAGCGCCGAGAACAGGCACTGCGCCATCACCATATCGCCCACCCAGCGTGGGCCGATCACGAGGATCGCTGGGCTTTCAGCCATTCGACATAGTCTCTGACGCCGGTTTCGACGCTGCGGAATTGCCCATTGTAACCGGCGGCGCGCAGACGCGACATATCAGCTTGCGTGAAGCTCTGGTAGCTGCCCTTGAGGTGGTCGGGAAAGGGGATGTACTCGATCTCGCCCTTGCCCAGCGCGTCGATGACGGTTTCGGCAATGGCGCGGAAGGGTTGCGCCCGGCCGGTGCCGCAGTTGAAGATGCCGCTCGCGCCGCGCTTCCACAGCCACAGATTGACATCGGCGACGTCGCCGACATGGATGAAGTCGCGGCTCTGCTCGCCGGGGCCAAAGCCGTCATGGGCGCCGAACAGCTTTGGATTCTCGCCACGCCCGACCTGGTTGAACAGATGAAAGGCGACCGAGGCCATGGCGTCCTTGTGCGCCTCGCGCGGCCCATAGACGTTGAAGTAGCGCAGGCCCGCGACCTGCGAATGATCGGTATCGAAGACATTGCGCCTGACATAGTCATCGAACAGCTTTTTTGAATAGGCGTAGACGTTGAGCGGCCGCTCAAGCTCCGCGTCCTCGCGGAACTCGGAGCCGCCGCCATAGACCGATGCCGAGGAGGCGTAGAGGAAGGGCACGCGCAGCGCCAGGCAGGCATGCAGCAGCCGCTTCGAATAGGCGTAGTTCACCTCCATCATGAACTTGCCGTTCCATTCGGTGGTGGTCGAGCAGGCGCCCTGATGGAAGACGGCCTCGATGCGGCCGAGCCCGCCGTCCTCGAGGCGGGCCAGGAAATCGTCCTTGTCGAGATAGTCGGCGATCCGCAAGTCAGCAAGGTTGGCGATCTTGTGGCCATCGCTCAGGTCGTCGACGACCAAAATGTCGTCGTGGCCCTCCGAATTGAGCGCGGCGACGATGTTGGAGCCGATCATGCCGGCGCCGCCCGTGACGATGATCATGAACGCCTCTGGTTGCTCGCGATTCCGGTCCTTATAAGGGAGGCTTGCGAAGCTGTCGACAAAGCAGCGTTGCCGGGCGGCACTGGGATCCGCAAGAACAATCGAGGGGTGGACCCGTCCGCGATTGCCCTGCGCGGGGCAGCGCGCCACAGTGGCGCCGCAAAGCTGCCGCTTCAGTCGGCTCGCGCCGCCGGGCGCGATCATGAGGGACCAGGAATGCCGTCGACAGAGCTGCTCGTCGCGTTTTTCGCCACCACGGCGATCTTCGCCTATATTCCAGGCCCGGCCATGCTCTATGCCGCCGCGCAGACGATGGCGCGCGGCCGCTGGTCCGGCCTGACTGCGGCGCTCGGCATTCATCTGGGCGGCTATGTTCACGTCTTTGCCGCTGCCGCCGGCCTGTCCGTGCTTTTCCACGCCGTGCCGCCGCTCTACATGGCGGTCAAGCTCGTCGGCGCGCTCTACCTAATCTGGCTCGGTGTGGCGCTGTTCCGCAAACGCGCGGAAGGCGACATGGCACTGCCGGCGATCGAGCGGAAATCGGCTTGCCGCGCCTTTTTCGAGAGCATCGCCGTCGAGGTGCTCAATCCGAAGACCGCGATCTTCTTCATGGCCTTCCTGCCCCAGTTCATCGATGCCTCTGCCGCATTCCCGGTCTGGCTGCAATTCGTCGTGCTGGGCACGACAGTCAACCTGATGTTCTCCTCGGCCGATATCGTCTGCGTGTTCCTGGCTGGTGCCGTGATCGGCAGGCTGCGCCGCTCCAGCAGCGCCCAGCGCATGATGCAGCGAGCCGGCGGCGCGGTGCTGGTCGGGCTTGGCGTCCATGTCGCCTTGCAGAAGAGTTGACGAGGCCAGCCGGCGTTGCGCTGGCTCGAATTGCGGTATATCGGCATCGCCATGAACGACCGATCCCGGCCAATTTGTCCTCCATGCATCTTCAAAACCGGTTTTTGCGCGTTGCCAGTGACATGACCAAGCACGACCCACTTTCCCCCGAGCCCTTGCACCGCGCCATCGCGCACTTCGGCCAGGCCACCGTGCTGGTGGTCGGCGATCTCATCCTTGACCGGTTCGTCAACGGCATCATCGAGCGGATTTCGCCTGAAGCGCCGATCCCGGTGCTCCATGGGCGCGGCGAGAGCCTGGCGATGGGCGGCGCCGGCAATGTCGTGGCCAACATCATCTCGCTCGGCGCCGCCGCCATTCCGGTCTCGGTGATCGGCTCTGATACGGCAGGCGACAGCCTGGTGCGCATGCTCGGCGAGCTTGGCGCCGACACGACAGGCCTGGCGCGGGAGCGCGGCCGCATGACGTCGTCCAAGAGCCGCTTCAGCGCGCTCAACCAGCAGGTGCTGCGCTTCGACGAGGAAGAGATCAAGCCGCTCGGCGCGGCGGAGCGCGCGGCGCTGGTCCGGCATTTCCGCGCCGCGCTGGCGCACGCCGACATCGTCATCCTGTCGGATTACGGCAAGGGCATCCTGCTCGACGGCGTCGCCGGCGAATTGATCGCGATCTGCCGCGAGGCGGGAAAGCCGGTGCTGGTCGATCCGAAGGGCCGGGATTATGCACGCTATGCCGGCGCGACCGCCATCACGCCCAACCGCAAGGAACTCGGCGAAGCGGTCGAACGGCCGGTGTTCAGCGATGACGAGATCGTGGCCGCGGCGCGCGAGCTGCTTGCGGCGCATGGCTTCGACTTCGTCGTCGCCACGCGCAGCGAAAAGGGCATGAGCGTCGTCGGTCCGACGGAGGCGCGCCACATCGCCACGCAGGCGCGCGAAGTGTTCGATGTGTCGGGCGCCGGCGATACGGTGATCGCGACCTTCGCGCTGGCGCTTGCCGCCGGCGCCGATCCGGCCGCGGCCGCCTCGATCGCCAATGCAGCCGGCGGCGTTGTGGTGGGCAAGCGAGGCACGGCGCGGCTGACGGTCGAGGAACTCAACGGCGCGCTGTTTCGATCGCACGGTCCGAGCGTCCACAGGGATGCCATCCTCGACGCCAAATCGGCCGCACGGCTGGTGTCGGCGTGGAAGGAGGAGGGCCTCAGCGTCGGCTTCACCAATGGCTGTTTCGACATCCTGCATGCCGGCCATGTCAGCCTGCTGCACGCGGCGCGCAGCCAGTGCGACCGGCTGGTGCTCGGCCTCAACAGCGACGCTTCGGTGCGCCGGCTGAAGGGGCCGGAACGGCCTGTCAACGACCAGCACGACCGCGCCTGCGTGTTGGCGGCACTCGCGTCTGTCGACGCGGTGGTGGTCTTCGACGAGGACACGCCGCTGGCGCTGATCGAGGCGCTTCTGCCCGACATACTGGTCAAGGGCGCCGACTACACTGTCGACACCGTGGTCGGCTCGGACGTGGTGCAGAAAGCCGGCGGGCGCGTGGTCCTGGTCGATCTCGTCGCCGGCAAGAGCACGACCGGCACCATCGGCAGGTTGCGCTCGGCCGGTAATAAGAATTGAGGGTTTCATGTCCGAACTGAACGATTACCTGGTCCGCTCGGCGGCCGCGATCACGGCGCTGGTCGAGCGCGATCTCACAGGCGCGATGGAACGTGCGGCGAGCGCGATCGTCGCCGCCCTTTCGTCGGGCAAGGCGCTGCTGATCTGCGGCAATGGCGGTTCGGCCAGCGATGCCATTCACATCGCCGGCGAACTGGTCGGCCGCTTTCTCAAGGAGCGCAAGGGCTACAATGTCATCGCGCTGCCGGCCAATGCCGCGGTGCTGACCGCCTGGGGCAATGATTACGGCTTCGACACCGTTTTTTCGCGCCAGGTCGAGGCGCATGGCGCGGCCGGCGGCGTGCTTCTGGCGATCTCGACCAGCGGCAATTCGCCGAGCATCCTGGCGGCCGCCGAACAGGCGCGGGCCATGAGCATGACGGTGATCAGCCTGACGGGCGACACAGGCGGCAAGCTTGCGCCGCTCACCGACATCCTGCTCAACGTGCCCTCGACCTCGACGCCGATCATCCAGCAGGGGCATCTGTGCCTCTACCATCACCTGTGCGAGGTGGTGGAAGCGCGCCTCAGCAATGGCTGACAAGGCGCCGCACCCGCTGGCCGAGCCGGGCCTGTGGGTGGAGCGGATCGGCGGCAGGGTTTTTCCCGCCGGCCAGCCGGCGCTGTTCCTCGATCGCGACGGCACCATCAATGTCGATACCGACTACCCCAGCGATCCGGCCGAGATCGAGCTCCGGCCGCAGATGTTGCCGGCGATCGCCGCCGCCAACAATGCCGGCATCCCGGTCGTGGTGGTGACCAACCAGTCCGGCATCGCGCGCGGCTATTTCGGTTGGAGTGCCTTCGCCGATGTGAACCGCCGCGTGCTCGACCTGTTGCGCGATCAGGGCGTTGTCGTGGACATGGTGCTGGCCTGCGCCTACCACGAGGCTGGCGTGGGGCCGCTGGGCATATCGGATCACCCGATGCGCAAACCCAATCCCGGCATGCTCTTCGAGGCGGCGAGACGCCTCGATCTCGATCTCCGGCGGTCCGTGATCGTCGGCGACAAGCTGGCCGACATGGAGGCAGGCCTGAGCGCCGGCCTGCCGCAGGGCTGGCTCGTCGGCGGCGAGGCGCAGCTTCGCTCCGGCTTCGTCATCAGGCCCTTGCGGGACAGCAGCGACCTCGACGGTCTCATCGCCGCCATAGGGCGGCTCGATGGCCGGGATAAGCGGTCTTGATCCGGGCCTGACCGCTCACGCCGGTTCGCTGCCTTGCGAGGCCTCATACAGTTTGGCCTCGGTGGCGAAGGAATAGATCATCACCGACATCGAATAGACGAAGCCGTGCCGGCCGCACAGGAAGTAGCGCTTGGCCAGATAGAATTTCAGGAAGTTGCCGAGCGGCGAAAGCACCAGCCGCACCAGGCCCGGCTTCTTGCCTTTCTCGACCAGGGTGGCCGCCTTGAGGCTGGAATAGGCATTTGCCCGGGCCAGATCCTCCTCGACCGATATTTCGCGGCGATGCAGCAGCACGCCGCTTTCGATCGTGCTGGTCTCGCCGGAAACGCCGAAGGATTCATGGACCCGCGCGGTCACGTCCATGGTCGCACCTTCCCGGCGGAAAAGCCGCAACAGCCTGTTGTGCAGCACCCAGCGATGGGCATAGCCGTAGCCCTTCAGCCAGTCGCGGCGGCGGATGTACCATCCGCTGATGCCGGCATTCGCCGTCTCGACCGCCGCCACGATCGACTGCCGCAGCCGGTCGTCGACGCGTTCGTCCGGGTCGATCGAAAGACACCAGGGCTGCGTGGCGTGGTCGAGCGCGAATTGCCGCTGATGCGGAAAACCCGGCCAGCCATTGTGCAGCAGCTTTATCGGATAGCCCTCAGCGACAAACTGCCGAACGATGTCCAACGTGGCGTCGGTGGAGCCTGAATCGACGATGACGATCTCGGCGCAAAAATCGATGCTTTCGAGGCACGGGCCGATCATATCGGCCTCGTTCATGCAGATGATGAGCGCCGAAATCGGGCTTGCAAACCTGGTCATGGTCCCTTCCACGGCGGATTGTCCTTGGAACTTACGCTGCTTGGGCAAGGAAACCAATCAGGCGCCAAATCGCACAGGACGATCCGGCTGCCTGCGCCTGTCCGTTATCAACGCGGCGGCGATGTGGCGAAATTCCGGAATTCGCTTTGGCCGGGCGCCGCAATCGATCGGCGTCACGGCCGCTCGAACGAGACCAACCCTTCATCCTTGACCCGGCGGATGGTGAGGGCTGTGCGCACCGTGTCGACGTTCGGCGTGGAGGTCAGTTCCTCGATGACAAAGGTCTGGAAGGCGCCGAGGTCGCTTGCCACGCAGTGCAGGAGGAAATCGGATTCGCCCGACACCATCCAGGCATCGCGTACGACCGGCCAGCCGCGCGTGCGCTCAGCGAAGATGCGAAGCTCGGCATCGGCCTGATGGTGCAGGCCGACTAGGCAGAAGGCGACCACGTCGAGACCGAGCGCCGGCGCGTTGAGCAGCGCCCGATAGCCGCGAATGATGCCGGCTTCCTCCAGTCGCTTGACGCGGCGCAGGCAAGGCGGTGCCGAAATGCCGACGCGGTTCGACAGTTCGACATTGGTCATGCGCCCATCTGCCTGCAATTCGCGAAGGATCTTCCAGTCGATTGCGTCGAGGTCGGCCTTGAGCGGCATTTCGGGGCTTTCGATGGTTACGGGTGGCGAAAGAATCTTGCGGGATTTTGTAATTAAACGACTTTGCTGTCCACGCCATCCCCCACGCGGAAATCCACGCAGCACCAGAGCGGTTCGCCCGGTGCGACAAAGCTTTCCGGGGACGAGCGCCAACTTGCCTTGCTGGCGTCGTGGGCAACACTTACATTACGCGCGACATCGACGAGTTTTCCATGCCGCAAACGCCGGCAGCCCTCCGCAGAGGCTTTTCATGACCACCAAGCACGCGCCTGTCCTCATCATCGGTTCCGGCCCGGCCGGTTATACCGCGGCGATCTATGCCGCCCGCGCCATGCTGAAGCCGATGCTGGTCGCCGGCCTGCAGCAGGGGGGCCAGCTGATGATCACCACCGACGTCGAGAACTATCCCGGTTTCGGCGAACCCATCCAGGGTCCGTGGCTGATGAGCGAGATGCTCAGGCAGGCAGAACATGTCGGCACCGACATCATCGCCGACATCATCACCGAGGTCGATCTCAACGTGCGGCCGTTCCGCGCAACGGGCGATTCCGGCACCGTCTACACGGCCGATGCCCTGATCATCGCCACCGGCGCGCAGGCCAAATGGCTTGGCATTCCGACCGAACAGACGTTCATGGGCTTCGGCGTATCGGCTTGCGCCACATGCGACGGCTTCTTCTACCGCGGCAAGGATGTCGCGGTGGTCGGCGGCGGCAATTCGGCGGTGGAAGAAGCACTCTATCTGTCGAACCTCGCCAAGAGCGTGACGGTCATCCACAGGCGCTCGGACTTCCGCGCCGAACGCATCCTGCGCGAGCGGCTCTTGAAGAAGGACAATGTCCGCGTCATCTGGGACACGGTTGTCGACGAGATCACCGGCCGTCCGGGCAAGACGCCACTGCCGCCTTCGGTCGAAGGGTTGAAGCTGCGCAACGTGGTGACGGGTGTCGAGACGCAGCTCGAGGTCGACGGCGTGTTCGTCGCGATCGGCCATGCGCCGGCGGTCGAGCTGTTCGTCGGCAAGCTGAAGCAGAAGCCGAACGGCTATCTGTGGACGGCGCCGGATTCGACCCGCACCGACGTGCCCGGCGTGTTCGCCGCCGGCGACGTGACCGACGATATCTATCGCCAGGCGGTGACTGCGGCGGGGCTGGGCTGCATGGCGGCGCTCGAGGCGGAGAAGTACCTGGCCGGCATCGAGGTGCATCGCGAGGCGGCCGAATAGCGGTTCGCAAACTGTTGAAAGAACGGCTTAGAAACGCCGTGTAAAAGCCTGATTTTTCATTCAGACGCCAAACAGGAACGAGGGGAATCATGGCGTTGGACTGGGACAAGCTACGCGTGTTTCACGCTGCGGCGGAAGCAGGGTCGTTTACACATGCGGCCGAGACGCTGCACCTGTCGCAATCGGCGATTTCGCGCCAGGTCAGCGCGCTCGAGCATGATGTCGGCGTGCCGCTGTTCAACCGCCACGCCCGCGGCCTGGTGCTGACCGAACAGGGCGAGATGCTGTTCCGCACGGCGCATGACGTGCTGATGAAGCTCGAGACCATCAAATCGCGGCTGACCGAGACCAAGGACCGCCCCTCCGGCGTGCTCAGGGTCACGACCACGGTCGGGCTCGGCGCCGGCTGGCTGACCGAACGCGTGCAGGAGTTCATCGAGCTCTATCCTGAAATCAGCCTGCAGCTGATCCTCGCCAACGAGGAGCTCGACCTGACCATGCGCCAGGCCGATTGCGCCATCCGGCTGCGCCAGCCGCAGCAGCCGGACCTTATCCAGCGCCGCCTGTTCACGGTGCATTTCCACCTCTATGCTTCGCCAGGCTATATCGCCAAGCATGGCAGGCCGGCTTCGGTGGCCGAGCTCAAGGCGCATCGCATCGTCACTTTCGGCGTGCCGGTGCCGGCGCATCTGTCGGAGCTGAACTGGCTGGAGACGGTCGGCGATTTCGAGGGCGGCCAGCGCGTGCCGACGCTGCAGATCAACGATATATTGTCGATCAAGCGCGCGGTCCAGGGCGGCGCCGGCATCGCCATGCTGCCCGACTATGTCATCTCCAAGGATTCCGGCCTGGTGCAGCTCCTGCCGGAAACGGAGGTGCCTTCCTTCGACACCTATTTCGCCTACCCCGACGCGATGAAGAACCAGGCGAAGCTGCACGTGTTTCGCGACTTCATCATCGCCAAGGCGCGGAGCTGGTCGTATTGACCCCGGAGATCGCGCAGACTCTCACCTCCGCCAGCGCGTCAGGCGGGGCAGCCAGGCGGGCACGTTGCGGCGGTAGGTTTCGTATTCATCGCCATAGCGGCGTGCGAGCGTCGGCTCCTCGTACAGCTTGACGAAGGTGGCCATGGCCGCGGCTGCCATGGCGGCGTAGGCGACAAGCGTCCAGCTTGAAAACAGCAGTGCCTGGCCGATGATGATCGACAGCACCGCCACATACATCGGATTGCGGACATGGCGGTAGAGCCCGCCGACCACCAGTCTCTCGGTCGGAGCGACCGGAGCAGGCGTGCCGAGGCCTTCAAGCGCAAAGCAGGCGAATGCATGCAGCAGCGCCGCCACGGCGACCGCGATGAGGATCCAGCCAAGAGGGGCAAGACCCGGCAGGCTCGACCATGGCCGGTCCCAGCGATCCGTCAGCAGCCACGGCACGAGGCCGGCGACGATACAGGGTGCCGCGATGAAGAACGCAGCACTGCCGGCGATCGCCGAAAAGGTCCGCATTGCTTGTCTCCCGCCTGAAGCATGTCACGCCCAAACCGATTCCCGCGACGCGCTCACGTCTTTGTTGTTCACGTCGCTGCCGAACCGAGCACACTTTGCGCGACATGCATTAGTTGCCTCGGAAATAAACGCCTGCTGCCTCATTCCACGCCATTGCGCATTTTTGACATTTCGGGATGAAAACCGAGCGTGATTCGCGATTCCGCCGTGACAATTGTCTCATTGCGGGTTCCGCTTCGGTGATTCTGCTGGTCCTATTGGGTCCAGAAATGGCTTAGACCACAGCCTGCGTCTTTTTGCATGCGTGTGTTGCAAAATAGATGCTTGTTTCTTGGGCATGATGAGCACATATATAGTTCATCTCCTGGGCGCGTTCTCCTCCCATTAGCGCCCTCGAGTGTTCCCCTCTGGAGGTTAGCCTTAACAGGCACTTCCAATCAAACTCAGCCGGATCTTCATTGATCCGGCTTTTTTGTTGCCCGGAGGCTGCCGGAAGGGCGGGAAAATCCACCGAAATAGCCACGTAACAGTGACATGTAACCTCTGGTAACATGTCAAAGGCGTTCGGCTCCTGCTAAGCAGACCATAGGACGCGGTGTGGTCGGACGGGAGATGGGGGCATCACTCGGACGATCCGGGCTCAGGCGGCTACCGCGTCCGAACCTTCTTCCGCCGAAGCGGCGACTTCAAGATGCGGCGGACCTGCCGTTTCTCCTCCCAAGAAAACGGTCCGCAAACAAAACGGCGTCCGGCCCCCCCGGGCGTCGTTTTTTGTTTGCGCCCCCTCGAACAAGGTTCGAGAGGGCACTCACCCAAATCTTTGTGGATGTCGATGTCCCAAAGCCGAGATCACTTTAGACGACATGCATCAGAATCAGGCTGCCTTGCCGTTGGCATTCATCGCTTCGTCGGCGAGCCGGCCGGTGAGTTCGGCCATGTGGTCGAAGACGGCGCGGTAGCTGGCGACGCCTGAGGTGGCCGAGCGCAGCTCGATGATCAGATCGCCGATCTCGGATTGCGGCATGGTCGCCTCGACGACATCCCATCCTGGCCAGCCGGGTCGCGCGTCGTAGCCGAGGATCTGACCGCGCCGCTGCGGGATTAGCGCGATGATCTTCGAGGTCGCATCGGAGGGCGTCACGATCTCGACCTTCATCACTGGCTCCAGGAGCACGGGCGAACAGCCCGCCATGCCTTCCTTCATGGCAAGCTTGGCCGCCATCTGGAAGGCCATGTCGGAGGAATCGACCGCGTGGTAGGAGCCGTCCGACAGGTTGACGGCGACGTCGACGACGGGAAAGCCGAGCGGGCCCGACTTCAGGTAATCGCGTATGCCGCTTTCGACCGACTGGATGTAGGTCTTGGGCACCACGCCGCCGGTGATGGTATCGGTGAACTGGAAACCTGCGCCGCGCGGCAGCGGCTTTATCTCGATCACCACATCGCCGAACTGGCCGTGGCCGCCGGACTGCTTCTTGTGGCGGCCGCGCTGCTGCGCCGATTTGCGGATAGTCTCGCGGTAGGGCACCGCCGGCGGATGGCCTTCGACCGGAATCTGGTTCTTGCCCTCGAGCCGTTCGCGTACGACGCGCAGGTGCATTTCTCCATGGCCCGACAGCACGGTCTCGGCCGAGTCCTGGTTATGATGCAGGCTGAGCGAGGGATCTTCTTCGGCCAGCCGTTGGATGGCGGCCGACATCTTCACCTCGTCCTTGCGCTCCTTCGGCCGCAAGGCGAAAGCGAAGACAGGCTGCGGCGGCTCGAACTGGAGCAGCGGCTTCATGCCGCCCTTGGCCGAGGTCAGCGTCTGGCCGGTCTTGACCGCGTCCAGCTTGCCGAGCGCGACCGTGTCGCCGGTCTTCGCCGCGGTGAGCTTCGACTGGTCCTTGCCAAGCATCCTGTAGATGCCGGACACCTTTGCCATGTCGCCGCCGGGCAGCCAGAGCTCGGAGCCATCGGCGACCTGTCCCGAAAGGATGCGCGACACCGACAATTTGCCTCCATGCGGTGTATGGATGGTCTTCATCACCTGAACCACGGTCGCGTTGCCTTCGGGGGCGCCGAGCCGTTTGCGGGTCGCGTCGATGTCGGGCGCATCATGGCGGATCGCCTTCAGGAGACGCAGCACGCCATTGCCTTTCTCTGCGGTGCCGATCAGCACCGGCGTGACGGCTCCGTCGCGCAGATCCGCGGCAAGATCGTCGAAGACCGCGTCCTTGGGCGGCTCGATCTCCTCGAGCAGCTGTTCCATCAACTGGTCGTCATGGTCGGCCAGCCGTTCCAGCATCGAAAAACGGGCTTCCAGCTCACGCGCCTTTTCGTCGCCGGGTATCTGGGCCACCTCGCTCTCGGCATATTCGCGGTAGATGTAGGCGCGTTCCAGCGCCAGGTCGATCGAGCCAATGACGACGCCGTCCTTGCGCAGCGGTATCTGGCGCAGAAGCAACGGCACCGCACTTGCCGGCTGCAGCATCTTCAACGTGTCGCGCACGCCGGCAATCGCCTTGTCGACCTTGTTGAGAAACAGGATGCGCGGCACGCCGAGATCGTCGAGCTTGCGCATGATGAGCTGGAGGGCGGGGATCTTCTTCTCGTCGGCCTCGGCGACGACCACCGCGAGGTCGCAGGCGGCCAGCACCGGTTCGGCCTCGAAGGAGAATTCGATCGATCCGGGACAGTCGACGAAGGTGAACTGCTCGCCCATGAATTCCGTGGTGGCGAAGGTCGCCTCGACGCTCATGGCGTGCGCGCGCGCCTCGGGCGAATGATCTGAAACGGTGTTTCCCGAGGAAACCGGGTTCTGGCGGGGAATGGTGCCCGTGCGGGCCAATATGGCTTCGAGAAGTGTCGTCTTACCGCTTGCGAAGGGACCGACTATGGCAATGCATTTCGGTCCCGTGCGTCGTCCTCCGGCGCGATTACCCATGACTGACCTCCACTCAGGCGTTTCCCTGGAGACCGACTGGCATTCATGGTTCAGGCCAAGGTCAGTCGGTCCTGAGCGGCGGCCGGCCTGTTCGACCGTCGCGGGCGGGCTTGTCTTCAACCGGCCCAAAGGTATCGTCCCACTTGTTTGCCGGCAGGGCAAGGAAAATAGGTAGCCTCAAGGGCCGAGCGCGCGGTGCGGTTGCCGCTGATTTGCAAGCCGAACAGACCGGTTGCGTCGACGGCCATATCGGCCGAAACTAGGGTCTCGAAAGAAGAGCGGCGTCGCCGCCGCCCGCATCGCCACCAGTTCCAGGGATCGAACGATGAAGATCATTGCTTGCGGCAGCACGCCGACCGTCATCGCGCCGGAAAAGTACTTCGCCGGCCGGGTGCTGCAGACGCCGATCATCGAGAAGGAGGCTCCGGCACGGCTGCGGGCGACATTGGTCAGCTTCGAGCCGGGCGCGCGGACTCACTGGCACACGCATCCGCTTGGCCAGACGCTGTACGTCACGTCGGGCGCCGGCCTCGCCCAGACCTGGGGCGGTCTCATCCAGGAGATCAGGGCAGGGGACGTCATCTCGTTCGCGCCAGGCGAAAAGCACTGGCATGGCGCCGGGCCGAAAACGGCCATGACGCATATAGCCATGCAGGAAGCGCTCGAGGGCGTGCATGCCGACTGGCTGGAAGCGGTGACGCCGGCCCAATATGGCGGCTGAGTACCGTGTCGAGCCGATCTAAAAACCCGGCGTTTGGCCGGGTTTTGTTTTCACGATCAGGTCAGTGATGCCGTAAAGCGCTGGATGCGCGTGCACGCCTCCTCCAGCAGCGTCTCCGACGTGGCGTAGGAGATGCGGAAGTTCGGACCGAGGCCGAAGGCCGAACCGAATACCACCGCCACGCCCTCGGCCTCGAGCAGCTCCGAGCAGAAGGCCTCGTCAGTGTCGATCACCTTGCCGGCCTTGGTCTTCTTGCCGATCAGCTGGGCGCAGGACGGATAGACGTAGAAGGCGCCTTCCGGCGACGGACAAGAGATGCCGCGCGCCTGGTTGAGCATCGAGACGACGAGATCGCGGCGCCCCTGGAAGATCGCCTTGTTCTTGGCGATGAAGTCCTGCGGGCCGTTCAGCGCTTCGACCGAGGCCCATTGCGCGATGGTGCAGGCGCCCGACGTCTGCTGGCCCTGGATCATGTCCATCGCCTTGATCAGCTGGACGGGACCCGCGGCGTAGCCAATGCGCCAGCCGGTCATGGCATAGGCTTTCGACACGCCGTTCATGGTCAGCGTGCGCTCATAGAGCTTCGGCTCGACCTCGGCGATGGTCTTGAAGACGAAGTCGCCGTAGGTCAGATGCTCGTACATGTCGTCGGTCAGCGTCCAAACATGCGGATGCCTGAGCAGCACGTCGGCGAGCGACCGAAGCTCGGCCTCGGTGTAGGCGGCGCCCGACGGGTTCGACGGCGAGTTCATCAGCAGCCACTTTGTGCGCGGCGTGATGGCCTTTTCCAGCACAGCGGCAGTGAGCTTGAAGCCATTGTCGATCGAAGTGTCGGCGAACACCGAGGTGCCGCCGCAGATCGCCACCATCTCGGGATAGCTGACCCAATAGGGGCGTGGGATGATGACCTCGTCGCCGGGATTCAGCGTCGCCATGAAGGCGTTGAACAGGATCTGCTTGCCGCCAGTGCCGACGATGGTCTGCTCCGGCTTGTAGTCGAGATTGTTCTCGCGCTTGAATTTCTTCGCGATCGCTTCGCGCAGCGGCGCGATGCCCGACACCGGCGGATATTTGGTCTCACCACGGCGGATGGCCTCGATCGCCGCATTCTTGATGTTGTCGGGCGTATCGAAATCCGGTTCGCCGGCACCCAAGCCAATGACGTCGCGGCCGGCATTTTTCAGCTCGCGGGCTTTCTGCGTCACCGCGATGGTGGCGGAAGGCTTCACGCGGGAAAGGGTGTCGGCAAGGAAGGCCATGACCTTTTTTCTCTCCAGAAAGGATCAGCGCGGCCAGGAGCGGCCGCGGCGCTTCTCATGTCGCATCATTCCCGTGAGTGCAAGCATTGTCGGCTGGGCCAGTGCCGCAAGGAGGTCAATGAGCCGTGATCGGCAACAGAAAGTTCATTAACGGGCGGTAGAGGCTTGCGTGGCAGGATCGTAACCCAATTGCGCCAGTTCGCGGAGCGAGGAACCTTGTCGCGCAGCATCGGGCTTGCCCATATCATCCGTCATGATGACGGCACCTCGTCAGGTGTCTGGGGCATTTATACGTTGCAAAGCGCCTTCCAGCCGATCTTCGCCTTCAGGGAAGGCAAGCTGTCGGTTGCCGCCTTCGAGGGCTTGATCCGGCCGTTCCGCGACGGCGAGCCGCAATCGCCAATGAGCTTCTTCAGCACCTGCCCGGCCGCCGACCGGCTTCATGTCGAGGCGCTGACCAGGACGCTGCATCTGCTGAATGCCGGCGCCTGCCTGCCGCAGGAAGCGTCGATCTTCGTCAATTTCGATCCGTCGGTGTTCACCGAGCGCGCCGTTGCCGACAATGCCTTGCGCGAAATGCGCCTGGTGCTGCACGAGACCGGCATCGATCCGGGCCGTGTCGTGTGCGAGGTGACCGAGCAGCGTCCAGCCTCGCAGGAGACCCTGCACGGTTTCGTCGCGGCGTTGAAGGGCAACGGCTTTCGCATTGCCGTCGATGACTATGGCGCCGACGATTCCGACATCAACCGCATCAAGGAGTTGAAACCCGACATCGTCAAGTTCGATGCCCACTGGATCACGCAGTTGATGGAGTCCGGCGCCGGCTTCGCGCTGCTGACGTCCATGGTGAAAAGCTTCGAGGCACAAGGCATCCGCACCGTGTTCGAGGGCATCGAGGAAGGCTGGCAGCTGGAGCTGGCCGAGAAATCCGGGGCTTCGATGGTCCAGGGTTTCGTGCTGGCACGGCCGGAACTGGCGCCGACCAGCTTCCGCGTCTTCGGCGAGGACGGGCCATCGCCTGCCGCCGACAGTGCATCTTCCGTCCCGGCAGCCGCGCCGCATACCGCGCGGGCGGCGAAAGCCTTTGGGCGCAGGGGCACACGATGAGGCCCGAGCGGCGGCGCGATGTTGGCGATGCGATCTTCATGGACGAGGTCGGTATCGAATATGGCGTTTATGGCGACTTCCGCCTGCGCAGCGCCTACCAGCCGATCTTCGCGCCGCGCGGCCGCTTCCTGCACGCAATCGCCGTCGAGGGCTTGATCGAGCCGCATCGCGCCGGCCGGCCGGGCGCCGCACGGGCGTTCTTCGAAGGCGTCGCGGCCCAGGACCGGCTGTTCGTCGAAACCATGTGCCGGGTGCTGCATCTCAGGAATTTCCGCAACATCGGCGTCGATGGGCTCGATCTGTTCTTCAACTACAATCCATTGGTCAACGCCCGTCGGGGCCGGGCCTTGGCCGAAATCCGGCTGATGAGCAGGCATCTCGGCGAGCTCGGCCTGGCCCCCGGCATGCTGGTCTGCGAAATCACCGAACAGGCGGCCGACGACACGCTGCTGGCCAGGCTGGTACGCGAGATGCGCCGCGACGGCATCCGCATCGCCATCGACGACTTCGGCACCGGCCACTCGACCGAGGAGCGGGTCAGCCTGCTCAAGCCCGATATCGTCAAGATCGACGGTGGCTGGTTCGCGCAATTCTGCCGCCACGCCGCCGCCGAGCGGTTCTTCCGCCCGCTGGTCTCCAGCCTGCACGACCGCGGCGCCAAGGTCCTGGTCGAGGGCATCGAACAGCCCACCCATCTGCGCGTCGCGCTCGATGGCGGCGTCGACCTGCTGCAAGGTTTTCTACTCGCCCGGCCGGCGCTGGCCGGGGTGATCTTCGACGAGCGACCGCTCGCCATCGACGCGCTGCTGGGCAGGGACAGCAAGGTGGTGCCGCTGTTCGGGTAGCGCCGTGTGCTACACATCAGCGGCGCTGATCGTCGCGCCAAAACTAATCATTGGTGAGGACGGCGCGGCTACGATAATCGCGTCTGCACATGGCAGCGCTCGGGGGACCAGCGATGATACTTTACAGCATGATCGACAGCGGCAACTGCTACAAGCCGCGCCTGCTGATGGCCAAGCTCGGCCTCCCTTTCACCACTGTCGAGGTGAGTTCGCACACGGGCGATACGCGAAAAGCGGATTTCGTCGCCAAGAATCCGAACGCCATGGTGCCGCTGCTGGAGCTCGACGACGGAAGGCGGATCGCTGAATCCAACGCCATCCTGCTCTACCTCGCGGAGGGCACGCGCTTCCTGCCCGCGGACAAATATGAGCGCGGGCTCGCCTATCAATGGCTGTTCTTCGAACAGTACAGCCACGAGCCCTATATCGCCGTGCGCAAGGCGCTGCTGACCTTTCCCGAAAGGGTCAAGGATGCGACGCCGGAGCGGCTGGCGGTGACACTGGAGCGCGGCAACAAGGCGCTCGGCGTCATGAATAAATACCTGGAGAACAACGCGTTCTTCGCCGGAAGCGCCTACAGCGTCGCCGACATCGCGCTCTACGCTTATACGCATACGGCGGAGCAGGGCGGCTTCCAGCTCGACGCCTACCCGGCGGTGGCTGCGTGGCTGAAACGAGTGGAAGCGGATCCGGGGCATGTGCCGATGGAGTGGGTAGGGTAGCTTTATCCTCAACCTCGTCGCCGCCTCGCGGCTCTTTGGGGGCGGGGCACGCGTCAACAGGCGCGAGGCCCGGCCGCCCATCGTCCGGGAAGCTGCGCGGGAGCTATTTCAACAGATGGTCGTAGTCGGCATAGGGTGCCGATCCAGAACCAGATCACATCTTCATTGTTGCGTATGGCAACAGCCGGTAGTTTCGTCGACCCGCGCCGACCAATAGCAACCGACCTGCTTGAAATGTAAGGAGGGATGAAAAGGATCGGAACGCAGTATGACAAAACGCCTGTCCGCCTTTGCTCCGATCGACGATGACAGTTTTTCATAAGCCTTCCAGAATGATGGAGAGGCGACGTGGTTCACAGAGGCCGAGTCCGGCCGGCGCAATGGTCAGCCAATGCCTGTTCGGCAAGCTTGTCCAATCGCCCCGCCCTCACGTCGGCTCGATCTGCCGATCCCACAGGTCCGCCTGGAGCGCCCCGAACCATGCGGCAAACGCCTTCAGCTCCTCGGGGCTCAGTTCGGTGATGGACTTTTCCATTTGCTCAAGCTTGGTCATGGCCGGATAATACCACTCTAATGGTACCACAGGTGGGACTCTAGGCTCGGCTCTACATGCCTGGAATCCAGGCAAATAAAAAGGCGGGACAATGCCCGCCTTCCCATTTCGGTAGCCTGATCGGGAGCGTCCGGTCCGGGCTGGCAGCTATCTGCTGATCCGGCTTGTCGGGTCTTTCCGCTCCGGCGCGCTTCTCGCGCGACCGTCAGTACATCCGTGACTTGCCGCGCGCCCCGGGCTGTCGCCCGGGGCGCGCCATTTTCAAAATCAGGCTGCCTTGCTCAGAGATCCAGCGGACGACTTGCCAGTGCGGCGGTCCTGCTCGATCTCGAAGTTGATCTTCTGGCCTTCGACCAGGGTCGACAGCCCAGCGCGCTCGACAGCGGAGATGTGGACGAAAACGTCCGCGCCGCCCGCGTCAGGCTGGATGAAGCCGAAGCCCTTGGTGGCGTTGAACCACTTGACCGTTCCAGTTGCCATAAAAATAGTCCTTCACATTTGCTTTGGTTTGACCGAACCGAGGTCCAGCCGGTGTGCATCGAGATTTTGGAGATAGACGTCAGCAAACGCGAAGATCGCGAGGCCCGGATCGATCGGCCGAAATATCAATGGGGCTGATATAGGCTGCTTTCGCACGAAATACAAGACTGCGTGAGAAAGCCGTGATCGAGGGACCGCCCAATGGCCGCCCCAATCCGGTGAAACCGTTGCGTCAGATGGCGCTGTCCGTGAGCCGCGCATCAGGGGAGAGGACCATGAAGACCATTCTGCTGGCAGCATGCCTGACGCTGATTGCCGCCGAGGCGCAGGCGATCTCGCGCTACGATCCGACGCGGATGGAGTGTGGCCGCGTGCAGGCGACGATCGCGCGGCAGGGCGCCGTCATCCTGCGTTACCAGTCGAGGCGGGTACCGGGACTGCCACTCTACGACCGCTACGTGCAGAGCCAGCAATTCTGCACAACGGGCGAGGTGAGGACACGCGCCTATGTGCCGAGCACCGATACGAAATCCTGCCCGGTCTATAATTGCAAGCGCCCGGACAACGATCGGCATTTCCGCCGGCGGTTTTTTCATAACGACTAGGCCATAGCCTGGCGCGGCGGCTATCGTTTCAAAATCCGAATGAGACCTGCGCGGGCGGCGGCGGGCCGACGCGCACGCCTTCCATGGCCAGCATCTTTTCCTTGGTGGTCGAACCGCCGGGCGCCGAAAAGCCGCCGATCTTGCCGCCGGCCGCGAGGATACGGTGGCAGGGAATGACCAGCGGCACCGGATTGGCGCCAAGCGCGGCACCGGTTTCGCGCGGCAGGCCGGCATGGCCGGCGCGCTTGGCCAGTTCTCCATAGGTGGTGGTTTCGCCATAGGCTAGCTTTCGCGCCGCGCCATAGATGGCGAGGCGGAAATCGTCGATACCGTCGAGATCGACCGGCACGCCGGAGAAATCGATATCCTCGCCCGCCGCATAGGCCTTGATCGAGGCGATCAGCTCGACCACCCACGGCGGCTGCACGGTAGCGGCCGAAACGCCGGCGTGGCGCATCAGCCGCCGCTCGACCGCCTCGCGGCTGCGTTCGGGCAGGCAGAGCCGGATCAGGCCCTTTTGGCTCCAGGCAATCCCCATGAAGCCGATCACTGTTTCTAACACTGCGTGGCCGGCTGTGATCTGCGACGGCGTTTGCATGGCGTGCTCCTTTCGCAAAATGGCCAGAAACCGGCATTCATGCCGGTACATATCAGGAACAATATGGCATTTCGGCCCGAGTCTCGCCACCCGAAAACCACCTGAGCGCCCCGATTGCTCGCCAGGAATCGCTGGTGTAAGGGATTTCTTAACATCCGACGAACCGGACCCGAACGCGGCTTGCCAGCAAAACAAACCCTTATCGCGCTCGGCGTGATCGCGGCCATGGCCTGCGTCAGCGGTTGCACGTCGACATCGCAGATGAAATCCGCGTCTTCCCTGACCGAAACAGCGACCGTCGCCGGCACCGATGCCGGCTTCACCATACCGTTGCCGGAGACGGTTTCGGTGCTGCCGGAATCGTCGGGGATTACGCCCGTTCAAACCGCTGAGTTGTCCGCCGGCCCGACCACACAGGCGGCCGCGGCAACCGCGGCCTTTGCCGGAGCGACCCCAACCGCACCGGCCGTGCCGGCGGTGATGACCGCCAATGCCTGGCAGGCGCCGCCGCCGGCTGGCGCCGGCGCACCAATCAAGGCGGCAGCCACCTACGCCACCGCCGGGCTCATCGTGCCGGCGATCGCCAGGAACGATCAGAAAGCCATGCCCGGCGTGCAGCAGGCGGCCTATGTTGTGCCGCAGAATCCGGCTGCCCTCGTCCAGTTTCCTGCCGCTCCGGTGCAGGAAGAGCATGCGACCGGCGTGCGCGGCGATATCGACCGGCTGATCGTAAAATACGCCGCGTTTTATCAGGTGCCGGTCGACCTTGTGCGCCATGTCGTCAACCGCGAAAGCACCTTCAATCCCAAAGCCTACAACAACGGCCATTGGGGGCTGATGCAGATCAAGCACGCGACGGCGCGCGGCATGGGCTATGACGGACCGGCCAGGGGCCTGTTCGATGCCGAAACCAACCTGAAATACGCCGTCAAATACCTGCGTGGCGCCTGGCTGGTGTCGGACGGCAACGCCAAGCGCGCCGACTGGCTCTACCAGACCGGCTACTATTTCGACGCCAAGCGCAAGGGCCTGCTCGAGGCGACCGGCCTCGGCGTCGACCGCAAGCGGCGCCGCCTGCTGCCCGACGCCTGAGCGAAATGCCCGAACCGCGCCCGCCGGCTCCGAACGACATCCGGCTGCGCAAGATCCTCGACGAGACGCTGGTTCCCGCGCACTGGCCGGATGGCTTTGTCATGCGCACCCTCGAGCACGGCGATGCGCCGGCCTTGCATGCGCTGCTGAGCGAGGTGTTCGATGATGGCGCCGACGGCCCGTTCGACGAATGGTGGCCACGCATCTCAGGCGACCCCGAATTCGACCCTGCGCTCTGTTTCCTCGTCATCGACACCAAGGGCCTGCTGGTGGCGGCGGCGCTGTGCTGGACGAGCGCCTTCGTCAGGGATCTCGCCGTGCATCCGCAGGCGCGCGGCAGGGGCATCGGCGAGGCGCTGATGTGGCACGCCTTCGCCGTCTTTCGCGAACGCGGCGCAGACCATGTCGACCTCAAGACCAACACGGTGGAAAACGCCGCCGCTGTCAGGCTCTATCAGCGGCTTGGGATGAGCCCTGTCGCCTGGGAAGGCTGAAGCCGCGGCCCGGCCCACCGCCGCTCGCGGGCATCGCTCGGGAACCCAGAGCGCCGCTCCGCATTCAAAGAGTGGTGGAGGGGTCCGACGAGCTTCCGGAGCCTCGAAGGCTTGCGTCGCCGTTCCGAAAGGAGATCCTCCGCCGCCATGAGGCTCTTTCACGCATTTGCCACGTTGGTCGCTGCCGCGATGATTGCGGCCATCCCTGCGCGAGCCGTCGAATTGTCGATCGTATCGGGCGACACAGGAATCGGCATCAAGGTGCTGCGTGAAATCCTCGACCGCTATGAGAAGGACAGCGGCAACAAGGTCAGCATCGTCGTCATGCCGGCATCCGGGACCGACCAGTTCGGCCAGTACAGGCTGTGGCTTGCCGCCGGCAATAGCGATATCGACGTCTACCAGACCGATGTGATCTGGGCGCCGCAGCTCGCCAGCCAGCTCGTCGACCTGACCGCGGCGACCAAGGACGTCGTCGGCGCCCATTTCCCCTCGATCATCCAGTCGCAGACCGTCAACGGAAGGCTGGTGGCGCTGCCGATCTTCACCGATGCGCCGGCGCTCTACTACCGCAAGGACCTGCTCGACAAATACGGCGCCAAGGTGCCTGCCACCTGGAAGGAGCTGGCCGACACCGCCAGGCTGGTCATGGACAAGGAGCGGGCTGCCGGCAACAAGGACATCTGGGGCTTCGTCTTCCAGGGCAATGCCTATGAGGGGCTGACCTGCGACGCGCTCGAATGGGTGATGTCGAATGGCGGCGGCCAGATCATCGAGCCGGACGGCACCATCTCGATCAACAATCCAAAAGCGGCGGCAGCGCTCGACATGGCCAAGGGCTGGGTCGGAAGCATCGCGCCACCCGGCGTGCTGGCCTATCAGGAAGAGGAATCGCGCGGCGTGTGGCAGACCGGCAATGCGGTCTTCATGCGCAACTGGCCCTACGCCTATGCACTCGGCAATTCCGAAGGCTCGCCGATCAAGGGCAAGTTCGACGTCGCGCCGCTGCCGGCCGGCACCGGCGAAGGCGCGCGCCCGGCGGCGGTGCTGGGTGGCTGGAATCTTGCCGTGTCCAAATATTCCAAGCACCCGGACGCGGCGATCGGGCTCGTCAAATTCATCGCCTCGCCCGCGATGCAGAAATACCGCGCGCTGAGGAACTCCAGCCTGCCGACCATCCAGGCGCTCTATGACGATGCCGACATCGCCAGGCAACAGCCGATCGTCCCGCGCTGGAAGCAGATATTCCTCAATGCGGTGCCGCGTCCCTCGGCCGCGGCCAAGATCAAGTACAACGAGGCGTCGAGCCAGTTCTGGAACGCCGTCCACAAGACGCTGTCGGGCGATGGCACCGCGGGCGACAATCTGGCCGACCTCGAAGCCATGCTGACAAGGCTGAAGGGCCGTGGCTGGTGACACCACAACGCGCCTCCATATCCCAATCCCACCCGGCGCAAGGGATGACAGAAGCGGAGCCGAGGACTGAAGCCGTCGCGACCCGCCGCCCGCGCTCGCGGCTGATGCGCCAGCGCGTGCGCTCGGCCTGGCTGTTCTTGGCGCCGATGCTCCTGGTGCTCGCCGCCGCTGCCGGCTGGCCGCTCGCCCGCACCATCTATTTCAGCTTCACCGACGCTTCGCTGGCCGACCTCGACGCCCGCCAGTGGGCAGGCTTCGCCAATTACTTCTCGGTGCTGCGCATGCCGAGCGGCCGGGTGCTCTATGATGGCGTGCTGGCCGATCCGGTCTGGTGGAGCGCCGTCTGGAACACGGGGCGTTTCGCGGCGATTTCGGTGACCTGCGAGACGATCCTCGGCACGATCGTCGCGCTGGTGCTCAATGCCGAATTCCCGGGCCGCGGCATCGTCAGGGCGGCGATCCTCATCCCCTGGGCGATCCCGACCATCGTCTCGGCCAAGATGTGGCAGTGGATGCTCAACGACCAGTTCGGCATCATCAATGTGGTTCTGCTCAATCTCGGCCTGATTGACACCAAGATCGCCTGGACGGCCAACGCCGACACGGCGATGGCGGCCGTGCTGGTCGTCGACATCTGGAAGACGACGCCGTTCATGGCGCTGCTCATCCTTGCCGCGCTGCAGATGCTGCCGCGCGAGATCATCGAGGTCGCGAGGCTCGACGGCGCCAATCCGTGGCAGATCTTCTGGCGGGTGACCTTGCCGCTGATCCGCCCTGCGGTGATGGTGGCGGTGATCTTCCGCGCGCTCGATGCGCTGCGCATCTTCGACCTGATCTATGTGCTGACGCCCAACAACGTGCACACCAAGTCGATGTCGGTGTTCGCGCGCGAGAACCTGTTCGAGTTCGACAAGTTCGCCTACGGCTCGGCCGCTTCGACGCTGCTGTTCCTCATTCTTGCGCTTCTCACCATGGCCTATATCCGGATCGGCGGGGTCAGCCTCGAGGGCGGGCGCTGAGATGTGGATCTTGAAGCGGGCGGGCTTCTACCTGTCGGTCGCGGTCATCGTGCTGGTCGCGGTATTCCCGTTCTACTACGCCATCGTCACCAGCCTGAAATCGGGCACCGAGCTGTTCCAGGCCGACCTGTGGCCGCGGACGTTCAGCCTCGGCAACTATCGCAACGTGCTCACCGAAGGCGCCTTCGCGCGCAACCTCATGAACTCGCTGGTGGTTTCGGGCGCGGTTGTCGCGCTCTCGCTGTTCCTTGGCGTCACCGCGGCCTACGCGCTGGCGCGCGTGCGCTTCCGTGGCCGCTCGGCGCTGCTCTTCGCCATCCTGTCGGTGTCGATGTTTCCGCAGGTGGCGGTGCTGGCCGGGCTGTTCGAGCTGGTGCGGATGTTCGGCCTCTACAATTCGCTTGTCGCGCTGATCTTCTCCTACATGATCTTCACCTTGCCGTTCACCGTCTGGGTGCTGACAGCCTTCGTGCGGGACCTGCCGGTCGAGGTCGAGGAGGCGGCGATCCTTGACGGCGCGACGCCGTGGATCATCGTCACGCGCATCTTCCTGCCGCTGATGTGGCCGGCGCTGGCGACCACCGGGCTTTTGGCGTTCATCGGCGCGTGGAACGAGTTCCTGTTTGCGCTGACATTCACCTCCAACAACGCCCAGCGCACCGTGCCGGTGGCGATCGCGCTGCTGTCGGGCAATTCGCAGTTCGAGATCCCGTGGGGCAACATCATGGCCGCATCGGTGATCGTCACCGTGCCGCTGGTGCTGCTGGTGCTGATCTTCCAGCGCAAGATCGTCTCCGGCCTCACCGCCGGCGGCGTGAAGGGGTGAGGAGAAAATGTCGGAACCGGCCGCAGCGGCGCGTCCTTAGGTCTTAGAGCAACCGCGCCGGGACGCCGGCGCTGTGACCAAGGAGCCGATCATGATCACCTTCCCCAACGAATCCGCCAGATACCGCGCCGCCCGCGAAAAGCTGCTGAAGAAGGAAATCGAGCTGCGCCGTGCCATGGAGGATGTGGCCGTGGCGCGCCGCGCGTTGCCGCCGGGCGGGCTGGTGCCACAGGATTACGTGTTTGATGGGCTGGATGCCGAGGGCAGGGCGGCCGAGATAAAGCTGTCGCAACTGTTCGCACCCGGCAAGGACACGCTGATCCTCTACCAGATGATGTTTCCGCGCCATCCGCAGGAGACGCGCGACGTGGCAATGACGGGCGGCACGGCGAAGCTGGCTCGGCCGGACCAGCCATGCCCGTCCTGCACGGCGCTGCTCGACCAGTTCGACGGCGCGGTCGGCCATCTCCAGGCGGCCGGGTTCAACTTCGCCGTGGTGGCGAAAACGGCGCTCGAAAACCTCGTCACGCTCGGCCGGGACCGTGGGTGGCAAAAGATGCGGCTGGTGTCGTCGGCCTCCAACAGCTTCAAGCGCGACTACAATGCCGAGGATGCCGACGGTGCGCAGATCCCGCTTTTGTCGGTGTTTCATCGCGACGCTGACGGAATCAGGCATTTCTGGTCGTCCGAACTCGGCTTCGCCCCGCCGGAGCCCGGCCAGGACCCGCGCGCCATCGGCACCTGCGAGATCCTGTGGAACCTGATGGATTTCACCCCGGAAGGAAGGCCGAACTGGCACGAGCAGCTGCAATATGGCGAGGCATGCTGCCATTGACGGCAAGGCGCCCGGCGCAACTTCCGCTCATCTGCGGCGTTGGAATCCCGAGGGAACCATTCCGACCGGAGATTGCAGATGAAAACGCTTCTGACCATGACCGCCGCGGCCTTGCTCGCCGCCGCGCCCGCCGCGCTTGCCCAATCCACCGCCCAAACGACGCCGTTGGCGGCCGACAGCAAGGTCGACACGCAGACCTTCATCAAGACGGTGCCCGGCGCCAACGAGTTCGAGATCCAGTCGAGCAAGCTCGCCGAGCAGAAATCGGCGTCGGCCGACGTCAAGGCCTTCGCCAAACAGATGATCGAGGACCACACCAAGGCCGGCGAGGACTTCAAGGCGGCGCTCGCGCAGGGCCAGACCACCGCCTCGACCAAACCGACCGGCCCGGCGCTTCAGCCGAAAGAACAGGGCCAGCTCGACGAGCTCAAGGCCGCCAGCGGCAAGGACTTCGATACCAAATACATCATGATGCAGACAGCAGCTCACAAGGACGCCGTCGCGCTCTTCAGCACCTACGCCCAATCGGGCGATGATCCGGCGATGAAGGAATTCGCCAAGAAGACGCTGCCGACGCTGAAGATGCACGAGAAGCATGTGAAGGAACTGGGCGCGGCGCATCAGGGGTGAGGGCGGTCGAGAGGGAGCTGAACCGCAGACGACAGCACTCTACGGCGCCCCCTCTGTCCTGCCGGACATCTCCCCCACAGGTGGGGAGATTGGCTGTCGCGAATGCTTTCGCTAATCTTCAGCGCTGGAAGAAAGAGCGCCGTCGCCGAAGCTGCCAATCTCCCCCCTCGTGGGGGAGATGTCCGGCAGGACAGAGGGGGGCGCCGTAGGGCGCGACGGCTCACATCTCGCAACAGGGTTCTTCCCATGCCTGCGTGGGACTACAGTGCCGCACCACCACCCTGAGAGCACCCATGCCCAAACTCGACCTCGCATCCCTGCCCCTCCGCAAGGGCTCGGGCTATCCCGCGCCCTTCGATGGCCCTTGCGCCGGCCGCACGCGCCGCCGGCTTGGCGATGCCGGCGGGCTCACCGATTTCGGCGTCAACCTGATGACGCTGCCGCCCGGCGGCTGGTCAAGCCAGCGTCACTGGCACAGCCATGAGGACGAGTTCGTCTATGTGCTGGAAGGCGAGCTAACGCTGGTCGAGGATGGCGGTGAGACGCTGCTGAGCGCCGGCGACTGCGCCACCTTCGCCAAGAACAGCGGCAACGGCCACCATCTCATCAACCGCTCGTCCACGACGGCGCTCTACCTCGAGGTCGGCTCGCGCAACCCGGACGATGTCATCACCTGCTCCGACATCGACATGATGAGCCCGAGTTCGGACGGCCGGTTCCTGCACAAGGACGGCACGCCTTATCCGGGGCAAGGGTGAAGGCTGGACAACGCGTCGGCGCTGGCGTTCCCCGGCCGGCACTATAAGCTCCCCCAAACCCAGGGAGCACCACCATGAAGAAAGAAATCATCGAAGTGCCCGTCATGTCGGACAAGGTGCGGGCGCTCGGCCTGCCCTGTTCGACGGCGGTGAAGGCCAACGGGTTCGTGTTCATCTCGGCGACACCGCCGGTGGACATGGTGACCGGCGAGATGGTGCGCGGCGACATCGAAACGCAGACCGAGGCGTCCCTGAAGGCGCTGAAACACTGCCTGGAAGCGGCCGGCACCTCGCTGGAAAACGTGGTGATGGTGCGCATCTACGCCGTCAATTCCGGCTTCTACAACGCGATCAACCGGGTCTATGCCAGGTATTTCTCGACCAACCCGCCGGCGCGGAGCTTTGTGCCGGTGGCTTCTTGGCCGATGGAGTTTGATATTGAGATTGAGTGTGTGGCGGTGGGGTGAGGGGAGCTTCTTGCGCTGCGAACGCAGTTGAAAACTCATCTTGACTGCTCAAGCAGTGAGATGGTTTGGTGTAGTGGGCAAGGGTGGGAAGATGTATCATCGGAAAGAGTCACCAACACAGACTGTCGCGGACGCTGTCGAGCAGGTAAAAACTGGCGAAGTTTGGGGAGGACCCGGACGACAGGGCAGACTGACTGCCGTCAGGGCATATACCGGAAAGCTAAACGGAGTTCGAGGGATTCAATTTCTAACTTCGGTCGCTCCTGAATTTGGTGGTGGGCCGTTGGAGGCTCATTGGTACCTTGGAAAAACTACAGGTGTGCAAGCTCGAACGAAGTGCGGCGTCGATTATGCTTGTATCGTTGCTCAAGTAACAAATCTGCAGCCGTAACCATGGTTGATGTTACTTTCATACGTATGGGTACAGACTGCGACATGGTTGCGCATGCTATTTTTTGGAGACCCGCTATTTATTTTGCCACCGAGCTACGAACGGAACAGGATGATTTAGACGAGTTCGAAGTGGCGTCGTTTTGCATCGGAAATTACCTGAGCTTTGATATTCGTCACTACAAGGGTCACCCAGACTTCACTTGCTCATTATATTTTCCTGTGGAACTGGCATCTAGCGAGGAAATTGTTGAAGGAATTCAAATGGTTACTGCGGGATTGGAGCTTCCCCAGACAGCAATTGCTTGGAGAAGAGGTGATCAGTTTGAGTTTGGCCATCTGCCGCGCGATCCGGATGATCGGCTCCGAGAGCCGGAGGCGAGAATTTTAGCGCTGAAGATTGCTTCAATCTGTCCTGGCCACACAACCACAACATCTTACGTGAAAAAAACGGTAAAAAAATACTATCCATTGTCCAGTGGAGACAAAGTTCGTTCTCCAAAGCGCCGAAACGAACAGCTCTGGCAGCAAATCGTAGGAAATGTGGTTTCACACAAGAAGACTAAAAGTGGACCTTTTCAAAAGGGTTATGCAATCAAAGACGGTCCGAACGTGACTGTAACCGACGATGGCTTGGCTTATTTAAATAGGCTTGGGTTTTCTTCGACATAGTTTAACCGGTTTTTGTAGCCAGGTTTAAACCATCTCAACTCTGAGGATCCTTTTTTGTCCTTGTTCCAGACAAACCAGGCATATGCGGTAGTCCCGCTCCCTTTTTTCTCCGCTCCCGCAAGGTAAAATGTGATTCTCTCGCTGAATACCCATACTGTCGATGGGGGAGTTTTGCTGAATATGGTTCTCTCTCTGTTTGCTCCTTCGAGGAAAGCTAACCGAAGTAGAAGTGCGAATTTCTTTTTACTGTTGCGCAGACCCGCTCGCACAAAGCCTTCAGCCGAGTTGTAAGGCGGATTGGTCACTATGTTATCAAATACTCGGTCGGCTTTTAAAAAATCAATGCCGGCTGTCCCATAGCCTCTGTCATATAAATCGCTCGCAAAAACTTCATTGCCTGTCGTCTCAAGCACACGGGACATAGACCCGTCGCCGCAAGCTGGTTCCCAAATATTTCCTTCGAAGTTTTCGTTATCGAGTAACGCGAATGTCGCCCATGCCGGAGTAGGGAAGAAATCTGGTCCATCGAGATCGGCTGAGCGCTTCAAGGTGGGCTTAAATCCGCCGTTCAGATTATACGTTTCGTCCATGTTGGCTCCGTGGTCGCAATTCGCGAATCGGCATATCCCTTAGTCATCCTTATTAGCCAAACAGGATGTTCACACAATGTTCTTTTTGTGAGATATCCCCTGAAACGTGAGCTCAAACCTCAATCTCGTGACAGATCTGCACGCCAAGCTGATGTTACGCCTTGCAGAATGAACGGCACACCGTCGGTGTTGGAGGTTCCGTCGAGGTTTACGCAAAATACTCCTGCAGCGGCCTGACCTCCAGGCTCCCCGCCTTCAGCGCCGCGATCGCTTCCGCCACCGCGGCCGCGCCCGACAGCGTCGTGTAATACGGCACCTTCTGCATCAGTGTCGCGCGGCGCAGCGACTTGGAGTCCGACACCGCCTTCTGGCCATCCGTCGTGTTGAAGACGATCTGGACCTGACGGTTGCGGATGGCGTCCTCGATGTGGGGGCGGCCTTCCAGGACCTTGTTGATCTTTTCGGCGACGACGCCGTTTTCGGCGAGGAAGCGGGCGGTGCCTGAGGTGGCCATCACCTTGAAGCCGAGGCCGGCAAGGCGCTTGACCGCCGGCAAGATGCCTTTCTTGTCTTCGTCGCGCACCGACACGAACAACGTGCCGGAGCGGGGCAGGTCGACGCCTGCGCCCAACTGGCTCTTGGCGAAGGCAAGGGCAAAATCGCGGTCGAGGCCCATGACCTCGCCGGTCGAGCGCATTTCCGGGCCGAGCAGGATGTCGACGCCGGGGAAGCGGGCGAAGGGGAAGACGGCTTCCTTGACCGCGATGTGGCCGGGGTTCCTGGGGTCGGGCATGGCGCCGTAATGAGCGAAAGCGTCTTCCAGGCTTTCGCCGGCCATGATGCGGGCGGCGATTTTCGCTATGGGACGGCCGATGGTCTTGGCGACGAAGGGCACCGTGCGCGACGCGCGCGGGTTGACCTCCAGCACATAGACCGTGCCGTCCTTGATCGCGTATTGCACGTTCATCAAGCCGCCGACATTGAGCGCCCGGGCAAGAGCCGCCGTCTGGCGCTCCAGCTCGTCGACCAACTCCGCAGGCAGCGAGTGGACGGGGAGCGAGCAGGCCGAGTCGCCCGAATGGATGCCGGCCTCCTCGATGTGCTCCAATATGCCCGACACGAAGGTCGCCTTGCCGTCGCAGAGGCAGTCGACATCGACCTCGATGGCGCCACTGAGATAGGTGTCGAACAGCAACGGGTTCTTGCCCAGCAGCGTGTTGATCTGGCCGGTCTTGTCGTTGGGGTATTTCTGCTTGATGTCCTCCGGCACCAGGCCGGGCACGGTGTCGAGCAGATAGGATTGCAGCATGCCCTCGTCATGGATGATCTGCATGGCGCGACCGCCCAGCACATAGGAGGGGCGCACCACCAGGGGGAAGCCGAGCTCGCCGGCGACGAGGCGGGCCTGCTCGACCGAATAGGCAATGCCGTTCTTCGGCTGGCTGAGATTGAGCTTGTGCAAGAGCTTCTGGAAGCGGTCGCGGTCCTCCGCCAGATCGATCATGTCGGGCGAGGTGCCGAGGATCGGGATGCCGGCCTTCTCCAGCGCATCGGCGAGCTTCAGCGGCGTCTGGCCGCCGAATTGGACGATGACGCCGACCAGCTCGCCCGAGGCCTGCTCGGCGCGCAGGATCTCCAGCACGTCCTCCGCCGTCAGGGGATCGAAATAGAGCCGGTCCGACGTGTCGTAGTCGGTCGACACGGTCTCCGGGTTGCAGTTGATCATGATCGCTTCATAGCCGGCGTCGCGCAGCGCAAACGCCGCGTGGCAGCAGCAATAGTCGAATTCGATGCCCTGGCCGATGCGGTTCGGACCGCCGCCGAGGATAACCACCTTCTTGCGCGACGACACCTGCGCCTCGTTGGCGAGCGCGCCGGCGAAGGGAACTTCATAAGTGGAGTACATGTAGGCGGTGGGCGACGCGAACTCGGCCGCACAGGTGTCGATGCGTTTATAAACCGGATGAACGTCGAGCTTTTCACGAATCTTCTGAACGACTTCCACGTCGCTCTTCGTCAATGAGGCGAGGCGGGCGTCCGAAAAACCCATGGCCTTCAGCATGCGCAGATTGGCGGCGTCCTCAGGCAGACCGTGCTCGCGGATGCGGGCTTCCATGGCCAGGATGCCGGCGATCTGCTCGAGGAACCACGGATCGATCTTGCACATTGCGTGCACGTCTTCGAGCGAGGTGCCCATGCGGATCGCCTGCGCCACCATGCGCAGCCGGTCGGGCGTCGGCGTGCCCAAGGCGGCGCGGATCGCGTTGCGGTCGTCGGCGCTGTTGGCGGAGCCAAGGCCGGGGATCTCGATCTCGTCGAGGCCGGTGAGGCCGGTCTCCAGACCGCGCAAAGCCTTCTGCAAGGATTCCTGGAAGGTGCGGCCGATGGCCATGACTTCGCCGACCGACTTCATGGCGGTGGTCAGCACCGGCTCGGCGCCGGGGAATTTTTCGAAGGCGAAGCGCGGGATTTTCGTGACGACGTAGTCGATGCTGGGCTCGAACGAGGCGGGCGTGGCGCCGCCGGTAATGTCATTCTCGAGCTCGTCCAGCGTGTAGCCGACGGCAAGCTTGGCGGCGATCTTGGCGATCGGGAAACCGGTCGCCTTGGAGGCCAGTGCCGAGGAGCGCGAGACGCGCGGGTTCATCTCGATGACGACGAGACGGCCATCGGCCGGGTTGACGGCGAACTGCACGTTGGAGCCGCCGGTCTCGACGCCGATCTCGCGCAGCACCGCGATCGAGGCGTTGCGCATCATCTGGTATTCCTTGTCGGTCAAGGTCAGCGCCGGCGCGACGGTGATCGAATCGCCCGTGTGCACGCCCATCGGATCGATGTTCTCGATGGAGCAGACGATGATGCAATTGTCCGCTCTGTCGCGGACGACCTCCATCTCGTATTCCTTCCAGCCGAGCACGCTTTCCTCGATCAGCACCTCGGTGGTCGGCGAGGCGTCGAGGCCGGACTGGACGATGTCGAAGAATTCGGCCCTGTTGTAGGCGATGCCGCCGCCGGTGCCGCCCATGGTGAAGGAGGGGCGGATGATGGCGGGCAGGCCGACATGGTCGAGCGCCTGGGCGGCGATCGCCATGGCGTGGCTGATGTAGCGCTGCTTGCGGTCGCCTTCGCCGAGGTTCCAGCTTGTCTCCAGCGCGTCGAGCGCGGCGTCGAGATTGTCGGGCTTTTCGGCCTTCAGTGCCGCGCGTTCGGCTTCATGCGTCTTGCGGTCGGCATTCTTGACGTCGGTGGCGTTGGCCAGCATCGACTTCGGCGTTTCCAGGCCGATCTTCTTCATCGCTTCGCGGAAAAGCGCCCGGTCCTCGGCCTTGTCGATGGCCGTGGCGTCGGCGCCGATCATCTCGACATTGTAGCGCTCCAGCACGCCCATGCGGCGCAGCGACAGCGCGGTGTTGAGCGCGGTCTGGCCGCCCATGGTCGGCAGCAGCGCATCCGGGCGCTCCTTGGCGATGATCTTGGCCACGACTTCGGGGGTGATCGGCTCGATATAGGTGGCGTCGGCCAGTTCCGGGTCGGTCATGATGGTGGCCGGGTTGGAATTGACCAGGATGACGCGGAAACCCTCTTCCTTCAGCGCCTTGCAGGCCTGCGTGCCGGAATAGTCGAACTCGCAGGCCTGGCCGATGACGATGGGGCCGGCCCCGATGATCAGGATCGACTTGATGTCGGTGCGTCTTGGCATCTTTATGAATTCCGTTCGGCGAGCGGCTTGCACGAAAAACCGGGACGGGAGACCCGGCCGGTTGTGCTTGCGATTCTGGTATCAGGCTAGGAGGGCCTTATAGGGAAGAGTTTTGCCTGATGTAACCCCGAAAATGAGGGCAGTAGGGCAGTAGGGCAGTAGGGCAGTAGGGCAGTAGGGCAGTCACTCCAGGCACTTCACATATTGCCTTACTGCCCTACTGCCTTCCAAATTAATGCCCAAACGCCACCGCGTCCGTAATCTCGAATCGTTCCGAGACGCCGACGCGGATCATGCTGAGGCTGCCCTCGCGGGTGAAGCGGAAATCGCTGTCGCCGTCGGAGCCGGCGGGCAGTCCGCCATAGAAGGAGATGACGCGGCTGCCGCCGTCGGGCCAGGTCACGGTGACGTCGGCCTTGTCGCTGCCCTTGTGCTCGACGCTTGCCGCGCAAAGGGTCATCGGCTGGCCAACATTGCGCGCACAGGGAATTTCAATGGCGGCGCCTCCGGCGGTGGCCTCCGCCTGTGCCGGATTCTCCCCAGTGCGCGGTTCATTCGCCACCAGCGCCAGGCCGTAAGCATCCTGCATGGCGATCACCGCGGCGGATTTCGGCGTGGTTGCGGGGGCAGCCGCATTGTCGGCTCCGCCTAGCCGCGCCGTCAGGTCGGGCGGCTGAGCGGCCGCGGGGCTGGCGGCGCCGAGCGCCTGGCCTGCATTGTTGGTCGCGGCAGCGGCCGCATCCGCCTGATCCGGATCGGGCGGCGAAGCCGGATTGACGGGGTTCAGGTAGCGGGCAGGGGTCCAGCCGCTGATTTTCGGGTTCTCGGCCTCGACCTTGCACCATTGCCGGCCGTCTACGTCGATGCAGCCGAGATTGTTCACGCTGGCGCCATTGGCCAGACGCGCCTCGGTCTTGCCGATCGGCGATGGCTGGGCGCGGACGTTGAGGAGATCGTCGGGGGCGAGGCCGGTTACGATGGAGATGAACGGCCCATCCTCGGCATGGGCCACCGTCAGAAGCACAGGAGCGGCGATCAGCGCGAAGAGCGTCGTTCGGAACGTAGACCGGCGCTTCATCGCTTCGCCGTGGCCGATAGATTGCATTACCAAAGGCACCGCCAGATACGAAAACGCCGCCACACGCGAAGCCGATTTTATAGGCGACGACGCTGCGCCATGTCCAGAAGCGAGATTTTCTTCCGGCAGGGACGGATCTGCGTGAAGGCGATCATCGGAGGAGCGGGGAGAGAGCAGCCTGGCGGCATGAATACGAAGAGCATTCAGCCGGGAATGCAAAGAGCATTCAGCCTGGCGGCATGAATGCAAAAAGCATTCAGCCGGGCGGCATGAATGCGAAGAGCATTCAGCCGGGCATGAAGCCGGTTCGCAGCGCATGGCCCATTCGGGCCGTCCCGCCTGTTCGGCTTGGCTGGCGGCCGCCTCGTGATCGTAGTCGACGGCGATGGCCTCGAAACGGTCGGGCCGGCCGGGCTCGCCTGAAGTGACGATGCCGTAGCGCGCATGCGGCGCGCCCTGCTCGGAGGAATGCGCCGGCCGCGTCGAGTCTTCATAGGCGGGACAGCCGACGCTGCCCGGGTTGAAGATCACCGGACCGCCTGGCAAGCGGATCAGTTCGGCCCGGTGGCTATGGCCGCACAGGGCCAGGCGGCAGGCCGGATCGAGCGCCTTCAACCGCCGCCGGATCGCCGCCAGCGGCGCACGCACCAGCCGGCCATCGGTGATCGCATCGAGCAGGTATTTCTCGTCATGATCGGGCCTGGCATGGAAAGCGATCACGCCGGGCGCGATCTCCAGCGTCAGAGGCTGCGCGAACAGCACCTCGCGCTGCGCTCCGGTCAACCGTTCCTGCGCGTAGATGTCGGAGGCCCACATGGTCTCATCGGCCGGATCGGCGGCGACGCGGCGGTCATGATTGCCGCGCACGGTCGGCAGGTCCAGCGCTTCCAGCCGCGCAAACGTCTCGCGCGGCCAGAGCGGACCCGAAACGCTGTCGCCGAGATTGACCGTGAGGTCGGCACCGCCGCGCCGCTCGAGGTCGGCGAGCACGGCGTCAAGCGCCAGCACATTGCCATGGATATCGGCGAGGACAGCGATGCGCATGGGGAGCTCCGGTTGTGAGGCAGCGTTTCCTCTCCCCACTTCCGTGGGGGCGAGAACCCAGATCCCGCGAGTCAGGCCGTCACTTCGATATCATGGCCGCCGACCGCCGGCAGCGCCGGATCGTCGCCTGCGGCGGCAATAATGCTGTCGAGCAGGCCGGGGAAGCGGGCATCGAGATCGGCGCGGCGCAGCGTGATCATGCGGTTGGTGCCGGCCACTTCTGCGCGAGTCACGCCGGCCTCGCGCAGCTTTGCCAGGTGGTAGCTCAGATTGGTCTTCGAGGCGAGATCGAGGAATTTGCTGCAGTTCAGCGGCACGCCTTCCTTGCTGGCGAGATAACGCACGATCGCCAGCCGCGTCGGGTCGCCGAGCACGGCGAGCACGATCGGCAGGCTGATCTGGTCCGTATTGGGATGTGGCAGGCTCATGGCTGCAACCTAAGCACAGTTCCGGCCGATTTCAACGCACCCGCTCCGCGTCTGCCGTGCACCCCGCTCTCCCTTTCACGACCGTGCTGACACAGGGCTGTCAGGATGGTTGTGCTATTTTTCCCTGGCTTCATTGACATCCTGCCGGGCTATGTCCAATTGTTCAATAACTTTTGAACTAAGGACACATCGCCATGGACAAGCGGATTTTCTGGCTTGCGCTCGGATCGTTTGCGATCTCGACCGAAGGCTTCGTCATCTCCAGCCTTCTGCCCGACATCGCCAGGGATGCCGGCATCTCCGTTCCGCTCGCCGGCACGCTGATCACCGCCTTCGCGCTCGCCTATGCGGTCGGCACGCCGATCCTGGCGACGCTGACCGGCGAATGGGACCGGCGCCGCGTCATCCTGTGGACGCTGGTGTTCTTCGTCATTGGCAACGTTGCCGCGGCCTTGAGCTCCTCCTTCGAAGTGCTGCTCGCCGCGCGCATCATCATGGCGCTGTCGTCTGGCCTGTTCGCGGCGACCGCGCAAGGCACGGCGGTGGCGCTGGTCGATGACCATCACCGGGCCCGCGCCATTGCCGTCGTCGTCGGCGGCACCACGGTGGCGGTAGCGGTGGGCGCCCCGCTCGGCGCGCTGGTCGCGGCGATAGCCGGCTGGCGCGGCACGTTCTATGCCATTGCAGGCCTCGGCGCGCTCGCCGGCGCCATCCTCTGGTATCGGCTGCCGCGCGGCATCATCGGCACCAAGCTGCCGCTGAAGCGCCGGCTGGCGGCGGCAATGCGTCCCGGCGTGATGCCGATCCTGGTGACGACCACACTTGCCCTCATCGGCGCCTTCACCGTGTTCAGCTTCATCGCGCCGCTGGCCATCGAAGCCAGCGGGCTCTCCCCGATAGCGCTGCCCGGCATGCTGCTCGCCTTCGGCGTCGGCGCCGTCATCGGCAACATCGCCGGCGGCCAGGCCGCAGACCGCTTCGGCGCTACGCGCACCGTCGGCTGGTCGCTGGCGCTGAGCGCTGCCATGCTCGTCACCTTCTCGCTGATCCCGGCCTTTCTGCCGCATCATCTCGCCGGGCCGGCGCTGATGGGCATGATGGTGCCATGGGGCATCGTCGGCTGGGCCTTCCCGCCGGCGCAGGCGAGCCGCATCATCAAGCTCGCCCCGGACGCTGCCCCGATCGTGCTGTCGCTCAACGCCTCCGCGCTCTATCTCGGCGTGGCGCTCGGCGCGGTGGTTGGCGGCGCCGTGCTGCGCTATGGCGGGCCGGCCGATCTCGGCCTCATCGCGGCCGTCTTCCCCGTCGTCGGGCTCGGCATCGTGCTGGCCGGCCGGATGCTGGCGCGGCCGGTCGCCATGCCGGCGGAGTAGAGGGCGCCGAGCTTTTCGTCACTGGTTCTTTCGCGGCCGCTTCAGCTGGAGGGAGCGGCCGCCGGCGTTTCGAGGTCCAGAGAGGCCACAGCATCCAGCGTCGCACGCAGCTTCGCGGCTTGCTCCGCGCCGATCATCTCCTCGAAGCGCTGCTGGGCGACACTCCACAGCTTGATCGCCTCTTCGAGCTTGGCCTGGCCGTGCGGCGTCAGCCGGACGCGCTTGACGCGGCGATCGTCCTTGTCGGGGAAGGTTTCGACATAGCCGTCGCGGACCAGTGGCTTCAGCGTATGGCCGAGCGCCGAGAGATCCATGATCAGCGCCTCGGCAACGGTCCCCATCGCCGGTTCGCTGCTGGCACTGATCTGAAAGAGCAGGCCAAATTGTGTGCCTTTCAGCCCGGAAGGCGCAAGTGCGTCGTCGTAGAAGCGGCCGAGCCTGCGCGCGGTGCGCCGCAAGGTGGCATTGTTGCACCGGCTGAATCCCGGTTTCTGAAGGTCGGTCATGTCAACTCCTCGCCGGCAAAGACTGTGCCAGCCTGCCGCCAGAAATAGTTTTCGCGGCCGCCGTTGACAAGATAGTGGCATATACCTACTTCGCAAAAGTGGCATATGCCACTAATTGGCGATCGAGAAGCTCGGCAGCCGGCGCATCCGTCGAAGCCGAACCAGAGCGAAAAGCGCGAAAGGAACAGGACAATGAGCAAGAATGAGAACAAGGGCACCGCCGTCATCACCGGCGCCTCCTCCGGCATCGGCGCTGTCTATGCCGACCGGCTGGCGGGGCAGGGCTATGACCTGGTGCTGGTGGCGCGCCGCGCCGACCGGCTCGAGGAATTGGCTGAAAGGCTGCGCTATGCCTACAGCCGTAAGGTCAGCGTGATCAGTGCGGATCTGGCCGACGACGATGATGTGCGGCGGGTGGAGGGGGCGGTATCGACGGATGACAGCGTCACGCTGTTGATCAACAATGCCGGGCTTGGTGGTGCGCAGGTGGTTGCGACGGTGGACGCCGACGCGGCTGAACGCATGATCAAGGTCAATGTGATCGCCCTGACGCGGTTGACGCGTGCTGTGCTGCCGGGATTTCTCGCGCGCAACCGCGGCGCTATCGTCAACATCGCGTCGGTGCTGGCCTTCGACACCTCATTCGGCGGCATCTACAGCGGCACCAAGGCCTATGTCGTCAACTTCACCGAAGCCCTGCAGCGCGAGGTCGCCGGCACCGACGTCCAGGCGCAGGTGGTGCTGCCGGGGGCGACCCGGACCGATTTCTGGGAAGCCGCGGGAAGCGATATCGACCAGCTTCCGAAGGAAATCATCATGACTGCCGACGATATGGTCGATGCTGCCCTTGTCGGCCTGGCCAGGGGCGAAGCCGTCACCGTGCCCGCGCTTGCCGATACGGCCAAGCTGGACGCCTTCCTTGGCGCC
Organism: Mesorhizobium sp. B2-5-3; assembly: GCF_006441005.1. Lineage (NCBI taxonomy): Bacteria > Pseudomonadati > Pseudomonadota > Alphaproteobacteria > Hyphomicrobiales > Phyllobacteriaceae > Mesorhizobium > Mesorhizobium sp. B2-5-3. The sequence continues at coordinate 138,733 of NZ_VFUS01000007.1, read as the reverse complement.
CGGCAGACCTTCTACGGCAGCCTGCACGCCGACAAGCCAGCCGCACGCTACGCGGCTTGACAGGATTCGGGTTCCTCGCCTCGCCTTGTGGGGCGAGGAACCCAGGTTCTGCAGGCCCATCTTACGCCTGCCGCCACATCGGAATGATCGATGCCGCCAGCACCAGGCCGAGCAGGATATTGAGCGCGCGCCATTGCTGCTCGGTCTTCAGCAGCCGGGCGAGCAGCATGCCGGCCACACACCATAGCGACAGCGAGAAGGCGGCGGTGAGGCCGAAGGTGGAGCCGAGCAGCAGGGCCAGCCGCGCCGGCCCGTCGGCGAGTGCGGCGAAGGATGCCGCGGCTCCAAGCCCCATCGCCCAGCCCTTGGGGTTCAGCCACTGAATGCCGGCACCGCCGAGAAAACTGTTCGGTTTGATCATCGTCACATCGAGCTTGGGCGCCCCCGCACGGCCGATCTTGAGCGCCAGCCAGACGAGGTAGAGCGAGCCGGCGATCTTCATGGCAAGCTGCAAGGACGGCATGGCGAGAAGCAGGCCGGCCAGCCCGGCGGCCGCCGCCCCAGTGACTGTGGCTAGGCCGGCCGCGCTGCCGACCACCAGCGGGATGGAGCGGCGAAAGCCGAACTGCGCGCCCGACGCCGTCGACAAGGTGGTGGCGATGCCGGGCGTGCTGGTCGCCACCAGGGCGAACAGGATCAGGGGGATGACGGGTTGGAGCATGCGGCGTCCTCAGTCGGAGGCCCCATGGTAGATGCAGCCGAATATCAGTAAATGCAATATTTGCGATGACGGGCATTAGCATCTATAATGCAGGCATGATCCGCAACCTCGATACGACGCTCATGCGCACCTTCGTCACCGTCGCCGACAAGGCCAGCATGACGGCGGCGGCCAATGCGCTGCACCTGACGCAAGGCGCCGTCAGCCAGCAAGTCCGGCGGCTGGAGGAGGCGCTCGGCCGCAGCCTGTTCGAGCGCGACCGGCGCGGCTTGCGGCTGACCTCTTCCGGCGAGCGGCTGTTCGGCAAGGCAAAGCGGCTGCTCAGCCTCAACGACGAGATCTGGGCCGAAATGGCTGCCAATGTCGTGGCCGGCCAGGTGCGGTTCGGCGTGCCTTACGACCTTGTCGGCACGACGCTGGCGCCGGTGCTGAAAGCCTATGCGCAAACCTATCCGCAGGTCGAGATATCGCTGGTCTGCGCCTCCTCACCGGAATTGGCCGCGGCGCTCGCGGCCGGCACTATCGACCTGGCGGTCATCGAGGAGCGGGTGGGGGCATCGGATGGCGAGTGCCTCGCCATCGATCGGCTGGTGTGGGTCGGCGCCAAGGGCGGTGTCGCGCGCGCCAAGCGCCCCTTACCGGTCTCGATGGTCGCCGACAGCTGCGCCTTCCGGCCGGTTGTGCTTTCGGCGCTCCACGAGCATGGGCTGGAATGGCGCACCGTGTTCGAGAACGGCAATATCGACGCGACGACCGCAACGGTGCGTTCCGATCTGGCCGTCACCACCTGGCTGGCCTCCACGGTGCCGGCCGATCTCGACATATTGCCGTCCGAGTCCGGCCTGCCGCCGCTGCCGAATTTCTCGATCAACCTGCATCTGCCGAGGCACGGCGTCGGCCCGGCGGCGCAAGCGTTCGCACGGCATATACGCGACGGGCTGGCGCGCCGGCCGCAGGCGGCTTGAGGGAATTTTCAGAACCTGGTTTCCTCTCCTCCACGTTCGTGGAGGAGAGGAAAAGAAGCGTTTACTTCCAGGTCCTGCGCCGCTCGAGCTCGGCGTCGGATGGCTCCCCCGTGACGAAGGAACCGGTCTTGATTTCGCCGGCGCGCTCGTAGGTCGCCATGATGACGCCGGTGCTGGAAGCCTGCGAGCGGGTCAGCTTGAAGGCGGCCGGCATCGCGTCATCGCCGAACAGCCGCTTGCCCTTGCCCAGCAACAGCGGGAAGATCATCAGCCGAATCTCGTCGATCAGCCCATTGGCGAGCAGGGTCTGGATCAGATTGGCCGATCCCTGGATGAGCAGGTCAGGTCCATCTTCCTGTTTGAGGCGGCGCAACGCCGGGACGATATCAGGCCCAAGCGATTGCGTGTTCTGCCAGGTGAGCGAATCCGGACGATGCGTCGCTACGTATTTGGTCGCAGGGTTGAAGGCATCCGCGATCGGATCTTTCTGATACGGCCAGTATGCGGCGAATATGTCGTAGGTTCTGCGGCCGAGCAACAGGGCGAAGGGTTTGGAGAATAGTTCATCCATTGCCGCGCCCGCCACTTCGTCAAAATAGTGGAACGTCCAGCCGCCGAACTTGAAGCCGCCGACGGGATCCTCCTCCGGGCCGCCCGGCGCCTGCATGACGCCGTCGAGGCTGACGAATGTCGCCGCTATGATCTTTCTCATGGGATGCTCCTCCTGTTTCGATCCACGCCGTCAGGGCCGGACTTCAGCCCAAGGACGGATGACTGGCTGGCCGTCCGACAGGGCGTGCCGAATTTCGGTTCGTCAGACCCGAGGCCGCGCATCGAGGCTGCGTGACGAAAACCAGACATGCTCAAAGATCGCGGTGGCGGTGCGGTCCGGCAACTTGTCCGCTGTCAGCCAGATCGAGCGGCTGCGCGCGGCCTGGTCGCGCGTCGGGATTTTTGCCGCGAGACTTGCAACCGACGCGCCGGAGCAAGGGATGAACCAGGAGCGCATGAAAGGGTCGCAGGCAAAACCGTTTTCGGTGCGGGTCACCAGAACGGCCAGGGGAACGCGCTCGGCCGGGCGCCACGGGAAGATCATGCGGCCGTCCGGCTTCAGCGCCTTGAGCCAGCCGGGTGGAGGTGCCGCGACGCCGGCATTGACATAGATGACGTCCGACGGCGGCAAATCCGATGTGACGGCATCGCCAGGAATGACAGTGACGTTCTCGTAGCCCGCAAGGTTTGCCTTTGCCCGCGAGGCAAGATCGACGTCCAGTTCGAAGGCGGCAACGGTGCCGCCAGGTGAAACCAACCTGGCCAGCAAAGCCGTGTAGTAGCCGGTGCCGGCGCCGATGTGAGTGACAGCCTCGCCGGGCCTGGGCGCGAGTTTCCCGATCCACATGGCGTGCAGGAACGGCTCGCCATTGTTGATGCCCTTGTCGGCATCGAGCACCACCAGCACGTTCTGATAGATGAAGCGCGGGTCGGCGCTCGGGGTCTCGACCGCGCCTTGGCCGGCGACGATCGTCCATGGGCCAGGACCGAGAAACGCCTCGCGCGGCACGGCCGCGAACACCTCTTCAAGACGCGGATCGGCGGAACGCGCCTGGGCAGCCATCAGCTTGGCATAGAAGCTTCGGGATTGGGCTATCGTGGTCATGATCGACCGAGAAATAGCGCGGGCCGCGTCTTTGTCGCGGCCGATCTCAGCCGATCCCGAACAGCGTGTCGTAGAGCAGCTTGAAGTTGAGCACCAGGATGATGGCGGCGACCACCCAGGCGAGCGCCGCAACGCCGCGCGGGATGGCAAGGCTGCCCATCTTCTTCCTGTCAGAGACGAACTGGACCAGCGGGATTACCGCGAAGGGCAGTTGCATCGACAGGATCACCTGGCTGAACACCAGCAACTGGCCGGTGCCCTTTTCGCCGTAGAGCGCGGTGACGACCACCACGGGGATGATGGCGAGGCCGCGCGTCAGCAGGCGCCGCGCCCATTGCGGAATGCGCAGGCGCAGGAAGCCTTCCATGACGATCTGGCCGGCAAGCGTGGCGGTCACCGTCGAGTTCAGGCCGGAGGCGAGCAGCGCCACGGCAAACAGGATCGAGGCGATGCTCAGGCCGAGCAGCGGCGACAGCAGTTCGAAAGCCTGGCCAATCTCGGCGACGTCCTGGTGGCCGGTGTTGTGGAAGGCGACCGCCGACACGATCAGGATCGAGGCGTTGACGAACAGGGCCAGCATCAGGGCGATGGTCGAGTCCGTCGTTGCCCATTTGATGGCGTCGCGCTTGCCCTCGTCGGTGCGTTCATAGGCGCGGGTCTGCACGATTGAGGAGTGCAGATAGAGATTGTGCGGCATGACGGTGGCGCCGATGATGCCGATGGCGATGTAGAGCATCGCCGGATTGGTGACGATTTCGGATGACGGCACGAACATCGAATGCAGGATCGTGCCGGCCGGCGGCGCGGCGACGAAGATCTGGATGGCAAAGCAGCTGAAGATGATGATCAGAAGCGCGATGACGAAGGCTTCGAGATAGCGGAAGCCCTTGTTCATCAACAAAAGCACCAGGAAGGCGTCGAGTGCGGTGAGCATGGCGCCGCCGATCAGCGGAATGCCGAACAGGAGCTGCAGCGCGATCGCGGTGCCGATCACTTCGGCGAGGTCGCAGGCGATGATGGCGAGCTCGCAGGCGATCCACAGCACGAAGTTCACCGGACGCGGGTAGTAGGCGCGGCAGGCCTGGGCGAGGTCGCGGTCAGTGGCGATGCCGAGACGCGCGGCCAGCGCCTGCAGCAGGATCGCCATCAGGTTGGACAGCATGATGATGAACAGCAGCGTGTAGCCGAACTGGGCGCCGCCGGCGAGGTCTGTCGCCCAGTTGCCCGGGTCCATATAGCCGACCGAGACCATGTAGCCCGGCCCCATGAAGGCAAACAGGCGACGGAACCAGACGCCCGAATTCGGCACGGCGATCGAGGAATTGACCTCGCGCAGACTCGGCTGCTCGTCGCCTGGCCTGTCGAACCGCCACGCGGGTCTGGCTATGGCGGTGGCGTCGGTCTCGGACATGGCGAATTCCGCTTGATGCAATGGATGATGTCTCCTATCTATGTCGCGGCTCAACATTATGCAATATGCTATATTTCATTGATCATGCTTTTGTGATGTGATCGATCGTGCTCCGACGCGGCGGCGATGCGGTTGCGCCTGGGCCCGAATGCAAATAAACGCCAGGATTGTGGGGGCCCGTGCTATGAATGCGGGCCGATTCAATCTTCGGGCAGCCAAGGAGGAGCGCATATTGGCGCTGAAGAACAGACCGGTCCCGCGTGAGCCGCTGCCCGATGCCGATGTCCATTCGGAAGGGTTCCGGCAGACGCGCGAAGCGCGCCGCAGCGCGCTGGTCGAGGACTATGTCGAGTTGATCGCCGACCTGATCGAGGACGGCAACGAGGCTCGCCAGGTCGACATCGCGGCCAGGCTGGGGGTCGCCCAACCGACAGTGGCCAAGATGCTGACCAGGCTGTGTGCCGACGGGCTGGTCTCCAGAAAGCCTTATCGCGGCGTGTTCTTGACCGAAGCCGGTCGCAAGGTCGCGGAAGAGAGCCGCATTCGCCACCAGACGGTGGAGGCTTTTTTGCGTTCGCTCGGCGTCAGCGCCGAGACGGCGCGCATCGATGCCGAGGGCATAGAGCACCATGTCAGCGCCGAGACACTGGAAGCGTTCCGCAAGGCGATGACGGCGGGCTAGGGACTTTGCCAAGACGCCGGCCCCGTTTCGCCGGCGATACCATAGACATTCCACAGTCGCGGCCAGAGCAGCGGAGCCAACATGCCAGCACGGCCACGGCCGCGAAAAATGCTGTGACTTGGCGCAACCATTGAGATAATTGTTCATGAGGTGGAGCCGGCCTCGCGCCGGATCGACCAGTAAATTCGCAGCGCGGGGAGTTGCCATGCTCTGGAGAGGCCGTCGTCAGAGTGACAATGTCGAGGACCAGCGCAGCAGCGGCGGCGGCGGATTTGGTGGTGGCGGACCCGGCCAGTTCCGCATTCCGATCGGCGGCAGAAGCGGCGGCGGCATGTCGATCTCGACCATCATCATCCTCGTCGTGCTCTATTTCGGCCTGAAAGCCTTCGGCATCGATCCGATCCAGGTGCTGAGCGGCGGCGGTGGAGGCCTGCTGCCTGGCGGCGGCGAGATAACGGACAACAGCGGCAGCCAGGACGGCGGCACCGGTGCGCCGGCTTCCGACGAGATGAAGCAGTTCGTGGCAACCGTGCTGGCCGAGACCGAGGACACATGGACCGGCATTTTCAAGGCCAACGGACTGACCTATGAGGACCCTAAGCTGGTGCTGTTCAGCGGGCAGATCCGCTCGGCCTGCGGCTTCGCCTCGTCGGCGGCCGGACCGTTCTATTGCCCCGGCGACCACAAGGTCTATCTCGACATGACATTCTTCCAGCAGCTGGACCAGCAGTTCGGCGCCTCGGGCGAGTTCGCGCGGGCCTATGTGATCGCGCATGAGGTCGGCCATCACGTGCAGAATCTGACCGGCATCATGTCCAAATTCAACCAGATGCGGCAAAGCATGGGCGAGGCCGAAGCCAACCAGATGTCGGTGCGCGTCGAGCTTCAGGCCGACTGCTTCGCCGGCGTCTGGGCGCATTATACGGCGCAGAAGGGCATATTGGAGCAAGGCGATATGGAAAGCGCGCTCAATGCCGCCAGGCAGATCGGCGACGATACGCTGCAGAAGAAAATGCAGGGCTATGTGGTGCCGGAAAGCTTCAACCACGGCACGTCGGCGCAGCGGCAGACCTGGCTGGCGCGCGGCTACAAGAGCGGCAAGCTTTCCGACTGCGATACGTTCAACAACCCGATCTGAGCATCCGGTTCTTTCACGGGTGACCTGACGGCAAGGATGTCGTCAGGGGATGTCAGGATGCGAACGTCCTGCTTGTTCCCTCATTGTTCCTGACGGCCGGCTTGCCTATAAGTGCCTCCGCCTGCGCGCCAGGCGCCGGGAAGGAGCAGACGAACCCATGATGGATCCCAAAACCGCCAAGCGGGGGCTTGCGCTCGTCTTCACGACGCTGCTCCTCGACATCATCGGATTCGGCATCATCATGCCGGTGCTGCCGGCCTATCTGCAAGAGTTGACCGGCGTCGGCGTCTCGCAGGCGGCGATCGAAGGCGGCTGGCTGTTCTTCGTCTATGCGGCCATGCAGTTCTTCTTCGCGCCCATCATGGGCGGGTTGAGCGACCGGTTCGGCCGGCGGCCGATCCTTCTCGCCTCCGTGCTGACGTTTTCCATCGACAATCTGATCTGCGCCATAGCCTGGTCCTACCCGATGCTGTTCATCGGGCGCGTGCTGGCCGGCATTTCAGGCGCCAGCTATTCGACCACATCAGCCTTCATCGCCGACATCTCGAACGATGAGAACCGGGCCAAGAATTTCGGCCTGCTCGGCATCGCCTTCGGCGTCGGCTTCGTCATCGGGCCGGTCCTTGGCGGGCTGCTCGGCACCTTCGGGCCTCGCGTGCCGTTTTATTTCGCCGCCGGACTTGCCTTTGTGAACTTCCTGATCGCGCTGTTCCTGCTGCCCGAAACGCTCGATGAAAAGCACCGCCGGCGCTTCGAGTGGAAACGCGCCAACCCGGTCGGCACGCTTCTTCAGATGCGCCAATATCAAGGCATTGGCTGGATCGGGCTGGTCTTCTTCCTGATGACGCTCGGCCACATGATGTATCCGGCGGTCTGGTCGTTCGTCTCCAACTATCGCTATGGCTGGAACGAGCAGCAGATCGGCCTTTCTCTCGGCGCTTTCGGCCTGTGCGGCGCCGTCGTCATGGCAACGGTGCTGCCACGCATCATTCCCAGGCTTGGCGAGTGGAGGACGGCGGTGATCGGTCTTGCGTTCACGGCGCTCAGTGCTTTCGGCTACGCCTTCGCGACGCAGGGTTGGATGATTTATGCGGTGATCGTCGTCGGCTGCCTGGAAGCGCTGGCCGACCCGCCGCTCAGGAGCCTCGCCGCCGCCAAGGTGCCGCCTTCGGCGCAGGGTGAATTACAAGGCGCGATGACGTCGATCTTCTCGATCACATCGATCGTCACGCCGCTGCTCTATACCGCGATCTTTTCCTGGTTCACCGGGCCAAGCGCGCCAGTGACCTTCGGCGGCGCGCCTTACCTGGTTGGCGCGGTTTTCCTAGTGCTGGCGCTCGTTGTCTTCGTTACGAAAGTGGCGAGGCCCGCGGCACTCGGAACCGTCACCAAAGGCGTCGCGGGAGATGGGGCACGAGTATGAGGATCTGTCGGAACTAAGCCCGTTCGGCCAGCAGTTCCTCGCCGCGCTTTTCGCGGATCAGGTTGACGAAGCGGCGGAACAGATAATGCGAATCCTGCGGGCCGGGCGAGGCCTCGGGGTGGTGCTGGACCGAGAACACCGGCCGGCCTGTCAGCGCGATGCCGCAATTCGAGCCGTCGAACAGCGAGACATGGGTTTCCTCGACGCCTGACGGCAGCGAGTCGGCGTCGACGGCAAAGCCGTGGTTCATCGAGACGATCTCGACCTTGCCTGTAGTGTGGTCCTTGACCGGATGGTTGGCGCCGTGATGGCCCTGATGCATCTTGGCGGTCTTGCCGCCCAGCGCCAGCGCCAGCATCTGGTGGCCGAGGCAGATGCCGAACACCGGAATCTCGGTCCTGAGCAGGTCCTGGATGACCGGCACGGCATAGGCGCCGGTGGCTTCAGGGTCGCCGGGGCCGTTGGACAGGAAGATGCCGTCCGGCTGCATGGCGAGGATTTCCTCGGCGCCGGTCTTGGCCGGAACCACGGTCACCTTGGCACCAAGCCCCGCAAGCAGGCGCAGGATGTTGCGCTTGACGCCATAGTCGATGGCGACGACATGCATGGAGGGCTCGTCCTGTTCGCCAAAGCCCTCGTCCCACACCCAAGGCGTCTCGCGCCACACCGAGGACTGGCCTGACGTGACCTCCTTGGCGAGGTCGAGGCCGATCAGGCCGGACCACGCGGCGGCGCGGCGTTTCAGGTCGTCGAGATCGAAGACGCCGTCGGTCGCATGCGCGATAACGGCGTTGGGCATGCCCTTTTCGCGGATCAACGCGGTCAACGCGCGGGTGTCGATGCCCGAGAGGGCGACGATGCCGCGCTTCTTCAGCCATTGATCGAGATGGCCGGCAGCGCGGTAGTTGGAGGGATTGGTGACATCGGCCTTGAACACGGCGCCGACGGCACCGGCGCGAGCAGCCGGATTGAGGTCCTCGATGTCTTCGCCGTTGGTGCCGATATTACCGACATGCGGGAAGGTGAAGGTGACGATCTGGCCGGCATAGGACGGATCGGTCAGGATCTCCTGATAGCCGGTAAGCGCGGTGTTGAAGCAGACCTCGGCGACCGCCGAACCCGTTGCGCCGAGACCGCGACCCTCAATGACGGTGCCGTCGGCCAGCACCAGCAATGCCGTCGGTTTCTCGGTGGCCCAAGCGGGGGTGGACGCGGTGTCGGCCATGGCGGCACTCCTATCAGGCCGCGCGCTTCAAACAGGCCCGGCGGGCTATTTGCGCGGCAAACGGCGCGGAGCGGCGAATTCGCGGCCTCCACGCACTCAAGCTTCAGTTCATGCAAGGCCCAGTACATAGGGGAAGGGGGCAGGTCGGTCAATGATGATGGGAAATGCCGCTGCGATTTATTTCATTGAGCAATATCATAGGCTTGCCTCGACATATCAGGGTTTGCGTTGGCCTGCACCCGGCGCTATTGTCCGCGCCGACCGAAGGAGAGAGCACGATGCGCGCAAAAATCGCCGAATCCCTGAAGAGCGCGATGAAGGCGCAGGACAAGCACCGGCTGCCGACATTGCGGCTGATACAGGCCGCCATCCACGACCGCGACATCGCCAATCGCGGCGCCGGCAAGGAGCCGGCCAGCGACGAGGCGATCCTGCAGATCCTGGCCAAGATGGTGAAGCAGCGCGAAGAATCGGCCAAGGCCTTCGAAGACGGCAAGCGTCCGGAACTGGCCGCGCAGGAGCGCAGCGAGATGGAGATCATCCGCGATTTCCTGCCGACGCAGCTCGACGATGCCGCCATCACCGCCGCGGCGCGCGAGGCGATCGCGGCGACCGGTGCCGCCAGCCAGAAAGACATGGGCAAGGTGATCGCGGCGCTGAAGCAGAAATATGCCGGCCAGATGGATTTCGGCAAGGCAAGCGGCATCGTCAAGGGACTGCTGCAGTAGCCGGCGCGACCGTCGGTGCTTGCCTGCCCTATGGAACAACCTTCTGGGGCTCCAACGCGTGGCGCAATGCCGGCGCCTCCTGCTGGATATGATCCCACAAACGGTTGGCGACCGGCCCGTGGGGACGGTCGCGGCGGCGCGCCACCACCAGTTCGTCGGTGCGGCCCGGCATATGAGGGCCGGCGATGGACCGCAGGCGTCCATCACGCAGCTCCTCCTCGATCAGGAAGCGTGGCAGGTGGCCCCAGCCGAGGCCCTGCAGGATGATCTCCTTCTTCATGCCCTGGTCGGCGACCAGGCATTGCGGCGCGCCTTCGACCATGAAGTAATCTTGTTGCGGTGAATGGCGGGCAGTGTCGCGCATCACGCATTGGGTGAGCGCCTGCATCTGGTCGGGTGTGATCGGCGGCTCGATGCGCTCCGGCAGAAAGCCCGGTGCCACCACGGGAATGAACGGCACCTTGCACAAGTCGATCCATTCCACCCGCGCATCGCCCTTGTCGATCCAGTGCAGGACCAGATCGGCCTCGTCGTCGAAAAGACGCTCCCAAGGGCCGCCGACGGCCTCGAAGTGCAGGTGCAGACGCGTGCCGGGACATTGCGCGAAGAACCGCCCGAGCAGGCCCAGCACCTGCGGTCGTGGGCAGAGGTCGCCGATCACCACATGGATTTCGTTTTCTTCGCCCATCGAGAGCTGGGCGGCATGCACGCGCAGGCCTTCCAGTTCGCGCAGCAGCGATTGCGCCCGGCGGTGGAACGACAGCCCAGCCTCGGTCGGGCGCACGCGATAGCCGCTGCGGTCCAGGAGAACGAGGTCGAGCTGCCGTTCCAGCTTGGCGACAGCGGCGAATACAGCCGGGTGTGAACGATGCAACAGGGCCGCCGCCGGCTGAAAGCCGCCGGTGCTGATCACGGCGTCGAAGCACTGCAGGTCGTGCAAGGTGAAGTGAGCCATGTCAGCTTTGATTACAGAGATTGTCCTGACTTTGTAATATCAACAAAACAACGACATGGCTACGCTCTGTCTCATTCAACCCTTCCAGAAGGATCTTTCATCATGAATGAGCTGAATTTCGTAACTGTTGGCGATGGCACGCGCATCGCCTACCGCTTCGACGGCGATGCGGCAAAGCCGGTGCTGATGCTGTCGAACTCCATCGGCACCACGCTGCATATGTGGGATGGACAGGTCGGCGAGCTGTCCAGGCATTTCCATCTTCTGCGCTATGATTTTCGCGGCCATGGCGGATCGAGCGTGCCGGCCGGCGCCTATTCGCTCGATCGGCTCGGCGGCGACGTGATCGAGCTGCTCGACGCGCTCGGCCTTGGCCGCGTGCATTTCCTCGGCCTGTCGCTGGGCGGCTTCGTCGGGCAATGGCTCGGCATCCACGCGCCGGAGCGGATCGACCGGCTGATCCTGAGCAACACCTCGTCGCATCTCGGACCGGCAAGCCATTTCGACGAGCGCATTGCCGCCGTCCGGCAGGCGCCCGACATGGCCGAAACCGCCGAAACGTTCCTCAACAATTGGTTCCCGGCAAAAATGGTGGCGGCCAACGAGCCCGTCATCGAGGAATTTCGCGCCATGCTGCTCGCCATCGACCGGCAAGGCCTGGCGGGCCTCTTTGCGGCGGTGCGCGACGCCGACCTTCGCCGCACCGTGGCGCTGATCTCGCGGCCGACGCTGGTGATCGCCGGCGAGCACGACACGGTGACGGCGGCCAGCCACAGCGAACTGATCGCCGCGGCGGTGCCCGGCGCGAAGCTGGTCGTCCTGCCGGCGGTTCACCTGTCGAACGTCGAATATCCATCCGGTTTCATTCAGGCGGTGTTCGATTTTCTGCGCTGAGGGATGCGATCCCGTAGCCCCCGCATCCACCGAGCCGGGACGGACCTCAAGGCTCCTTGCAGATCGGCACCGGCTGCGGCGGCGGTGCCGGGTGGTCTTTCCTGTATTGGGCGATGATCGGCTCGAGCGTCTTTCGCGGCCAGAATTTCGGAGAGCCGATTTCCTTCAGGCAGGATGCGTTCCAATAGGGCCCAGCGTCCGACGGCGAACGACCCGCCGCCACGATTTGCGCAACGGCGGCGATGTCGCGCGATTCAGGGTAGATGTAGAGCGTCGTCGGATTGTCCTTCACCATCGGGATGATCTGCCGCGCATCCGCCGCCGACCAACTGGTGCAGCCATTGCTGCGGCCGCCGGCATAATCCACCAGTTTGCCGAACGGCACGTAGCCGTCATGGTCGGCATGCGAGCTGGCCGGGTCTTTGCGAAGACACATTCCCTTCAGCACTTCCGCCGGATGCCCGCCGATCACGCGCTGCCTGGCGTTCGCGGCCTCGCCCTCGCCATCGAACTGCACGAAGGTACGCATGAAAGCCACGTCTTGCTTCGCTGCGGTGCGATGATAGCCCTTGAACGAGGTTATCGCCTCGCCGGTCATATAGGCGCCGCCGGCGGTTAGTGACGAATCCAGCGCATTGCCGAAGTTCTTCGCGCAGCGCTTGCCATTGGCGAAATCTGCGACGCCCTTCAGATTCCGGCCGCTGCCGTGGCCCGCCGAAACGGCGCGAAACGCCTGGCTGGCCTCGCAGATGATGTAATAACGGTGACCCAGTTTGTTGTTGCCCAGATCGCTAGGGCGCGTCGCATCCATGGCGAAGTAGCAGGGATTGTTAACGGCTCCTGCGCCGACTTTCTTCAGGTAAAGCGCTCGGGCCCGCTCCAGGACCACAGCTGAGATCTGGCCATCACCTTCGCCGACATGGGCCTGCAGCCAGGCCGGAATGGCCGAGGGCGCGGCAAAGGACCGTGCCGTCAAAGCGACGACAACGAGGAAGAGGCTGGCGACGACACCCAGCGGGATAGATCTCAACCGCACCAGACCCGTTCTCCTGTCGAAGCGTTTGTGTTTTGGCGGTGAATCACCCCCGGCACGATCATAAATCGGCTTATGCCGGCCGGCGAAACACATCTTGTTCAGCATTCCCGGCACGTATGCGCGTTTTCGACCGGTCAGCATTGGGGTATTGTCTGATTCCGGCGCGCCCACGCCTCCTCCCTCCGTCGGGAAAGCATCATTCATGCGGGGCAATCCGATCATCGAACCGACTGTTCGAGCACCAAGCATAAGGAGGGGTTGCGAAGACTGCTCGCACCAGGAGGTTTGCGATGATTGCGCCCATTTACCATCTGAAGCGTCAAGCCAGGCTGTTGTCCCGCAAGGAGAAGATTCCGCTCCATCAGGCGCTTGACCGTGTTGCAGCCCGCGAAGGTTCTGCGAGTTGGAGTCTGCTTGCGGCCAAGGCAGCCGAGACGACGGCCGCCGGCAGGCTGTTCTCGCGGCTGATGCCCGGCGACCTGGTTCTGGTCGGTGCGCGACCAGGCCACGGCAAGACGCTGATGAGCCTCGAGCTCGCGGTCGAAGCCATGGAGCGTGGCCATCGCAGCGTGTTCTTCTCGTTGGAATACACGCATCGCGATGTGCTGGACCGGTTTCGCGCCATCGGGGCGGACCCCGCCCAGTTCGACCGATTGTTCGCGTCCGACACTTCCGAAGCCATCAGCGCCGACTACATCGTCGAGGTGTTGGGATCGGTGGCGCGCGGGACGCTCGCGGTCATCGACTATCTGCAACTGCTCGACCAGAAGCGGGAAAATCCGGAGCTGATGGACCAGGTCCGGACATTGAAGGCTTTTGCGCGTGACAGGGGCGTGATCCTGGTCTTCATCTCGCAGATCGACCGCTCCTACGATCCGTCAACGAAGCCGTTTCCCGATATCAGCGACGTTCGGCTACCGAACCCGCTGGATCTGTCGCTGTTCAGCAAAGCGTGTTTCCTCAACAAGGGCGCGATCCGCTTCCAGCCCGCTTGAGCGTTCCAGTGGCCATCGCTATGCCTGCTTGGCCTGCGAGGGAGCATGGATCATGATCGAAATCGTCAAGCCCGGGCTCAAGCATCTGGCGTCCTACAAGGCTGCGCTCGAGCGCGGCTGGTCGCCCGACAATGTACGGCTCATGGAGGCAGCTCGCGAGCAGCTTGCCGCAATCGAGGAGGATCCGGCGGCGTTCCTGGCCAGCCTCGATGATCCCGAGGCCAAGGGGCCGCCGATCACCTTGCCTGACGGCAGACAGGTCCCGCGCCTGCCGGGCTTCAGGCGCTGGATGTGGGACGGCGAGACGTCAGGCTCGATCGGCCTGCGCTGGCAGAAGGGCACGTCGGCGCTGCCGCCGCACGTGCTTGGCCATATCGGCTACGCCGTGGTGCCGTGGAAACAGCGACGCGGCTACGCGACGGAAGCGCTGCGGCTTATGCTGGATGAGGCGAGGGCGGTCGGCCTGGCTCATGTCGACATCACCGCAAAACCTGGCAATCCGGCCTCGCACAAAGTGATCCTGGCCAACGGCGGCAGACTGGTCGAACGTTTCCTCGAAGATGCCGCCTATGGCGGAGCGGAGAGCCTGCGGTTCCGCATCGATCTGTAATGCGTTGGAGCTGCGCAGCTGCCGGGCGAGACATGACTGTTCATCGCGTCGTGCTTGCGCCGGTGCACGCCCGGATCAGGCATGATCGGTGGTGGATGTCCTGACGCGGATAATCTACTCAGCCGCTGCCGTCAGCGGTGGCGTGGCGTTGCTGCGCCACTCCCAGATGTGCGAGGCGAGCGCCACCGCGACTGCGACGAGCATCGCCACAGCGCCAAGCAGCGGCAGGCTGCGATAACCGTAACCGCCATTGAGCATGGCGGCACCGAGCGATGCCGCGAGCGCTATACCGACATTGAAGCCGGATGGGATCAGCGAGGAGGCCAGGTTCGAGGCATCCGCAGTCCAGGACAGGATGCGGGTCTGGATCGGCGTACCGATGGCAAAGTTGAGGCCGCCCCAGATGACGATCGCCACGACCATCGGCACGGGATAGGGGCTGACGGCATAGATCACCGCAAGCGTCACCGCCTGCAGGGCCAGCATGGTGATCAGCGAGGGCATCAGCTTCCAGTCGGCTAGCCTGCCGCCGAGGAAGACGCCAAGCGTGGCGCCGACGCCGTTGAGCAAGAGCACCCAGGGCACCAGGTTCTCGTCGAGGCCGGTGATCTCGATCAATGTCGGGGTGATGTAGGTGAACAGGCCGAACTGGCCGATCATCAGCATCAGCATCAGGATCAGCGAGGTCCAGACCTGCTGGCGGGCAAGCACGCGGACCTCGCGGGCGAGGCCGGCGGGTTTGGCCTGATAACCTGTGGTGCGCGGCAAAAGGGCTGCCATGGCAAGCGTGGCCGCCACGCCCAATGCGCACATAACCCAGAAGGTCGCGCGCCAGCCCCAGATGTTGCCGATGGCAGTGCCCGCCGGCACGCCGATCACGTTGGAGACGGTGAGGCCCGACAGGATGACGGCCACCGCCATGCCGCGCTGGTCCTCGCGCACCAGCCCGACCGCCACCACCATGGCGACGCCGAAATAAGCGCCATGCGCGACTGCGACGGCAATGCGCAGAAGCAGCATCGAGGTGAAGTCGGGCGCCAGCGCGCAGGCCGCCTGACCGATGGTGAAGGCGACCGCGAGGCCGAGCAGCAAGGTTTTGCGCGGCAAGGACTTGGTGGCAAGTGCCAGAAGCGGACCGCCGATGGCAATGCCGCAGGCATAGCCGGAGACGAGATAGCCCGATGTCGGAACCGAAACGCCAAGCCCTTGCGCCACCTGCGGCAGCACGCCGGCGATGACGAATTCGGTGGTGCCGAAAGCGAAGGCAGCGATGAACAGGGCGATGAGCGGAAGCGACATGGCGGGAATTAAATCCTCGAATGCAGGCCTCAAACCACGGATGCGCGCTGCCGGCAATCCAGAAATTTTTGTCGCCGCTTTAGCTTTTCTTGATCTCCGGGTTCAAAATCTTGACCCCGGGTTCAGAACGGGGTCTTGCGTCCATAAGGAACCTTCAGCCATGCCCGCTCATGAAAATAATAGAGCAGCGACTTGGTGAAGACTTCTGTCACGCCGATGGCGGCCGCCAGCTTGACGCTTCCGGTCACCACCAGCGAGATGATCATCGTATCGATGGTGCCGGTCACGCGCCACGAAAGCGCCTTGGCGAAACTGCGCGAATGGGTGTCCATCGATCTCCTCCGAAAGCTTTGGCTGATATGCCTAGCCCGAGCGATGGAAACGCGGCAATGGCAATTTTGCCGCCGAAGGACCGACGCCATGCAATTCTGCCGCAATACAATTTTTTCGGCAGAGTGCGGCGCTCTTCCTTCTGCCCTTGTTTGTTGGGAGGTGGCGTCGCAAAGCGAGGTGGGGATGAGGTGTCTCAAAGAAGGGAGAGATGTCGTTGATCAGCTCGCCTTCAACCTGGATCCGCCGAGGAGGCCGCGTTCTTCCAGCACGGGATAGGCCATCGATGCCAGCAGCGAGTTGATCTGTTTGAGATCGCGGATGGTGTCGAGGTGGATCGAACTGGTCTCGACGCTTTTGGCAGTGCCTTCGCGCAGCCGCAGGAAATGACTGGCGCTGGTCTCTTTTTCGGCGTCGCGCAGCCGTTCCTTCTCCTGCACCAATTGGCGAGCCGTCTCGGCATCGCGCGACACCAGCACGTTGAAGGCAAGCCGCGCATTGGCGAGCACCGAAGCGTGGAAGGCGCACAGCTCGCTCCAACCCTCGTCGGTGAATTCCAGTCCACGGTCGAACTTCTTCTTCACATGTACCAGCATGTTGCGCACGATGATGTCGCCGACCTGCTCCAGCTTGACGCAGGCGCCGATCAGTTCCTGGCAGCGCAACGCCTCGTCCTCGGTCAGCGGGTTCTTGGTGACCTTGGCGAGGTAGAGCTTGATCGCCGCGTGCTTGCGGTCGACGCGGTCGTCAAGGGCGGCCAGCGCCTTGATCTTGTCGGCATCGGCGCTCTCGTAGAGCTCGATGATGCGCTTGAGCATGATCTCGACCGTCTCGCAGACCCGCACCACCTCGCGGGTGGCATTGGCCAGCGCCTGGCTCGGCACGTCGAGCGCGCTTTCGTTGAGCGCCGAGAGTTCGACGACGTCGAGCGTGGCGGCTGGCGTCTTGGTGCCGAGCGCCACGATCTTCTCCGAGGCTCGGTAGACGAGACCCGCCAGCGGCAGGCCGGCGAGCAGGATCAGCACATTGAACAGGATGTGGGCATTGACGATCTGGTCCGCTGCCGTCGCGCCAAGGAACGCGAAATGCGGCCTGAAGATCATGACCAGGATCAGCATGACCAGCGAGCCAAGCCCGCGCATCAAGAGGTTGCCGATCGGCACGACGCGCACTTCGGGGCCGGAGGAGCGGGTCAGCATGGGCGCGATGATCGACGAACCGAGATTGACGCCCAGGATGAGGACGACGCCGAGTTCGGGCGTGATCAGGCCGCGGCCCGCCAGCGTCGCCATCAACAGGACCGCGGCGATGCTCGATTGGAACAGCCAGGTGATCAGCGCCGCCAGCAGATAGGCGGTGATGGAATCGCCGGAGAAGTAATTGATGATGACCGGCATCAACTGGCTGTTGCGCAGCGGCTCGGATGCCTGACCGATCATTTCCAGCGACAGGATCAAAAGGCCGATGCCGACCAGGATGCGACCGGTCTGGCGCCAGTCGCGCCGCTCGGTGGCCATGAACATGACCGTGCCGGTGATCAGGCAAAGCGGCACCAGCAGCGTGAGATCGAAGGTGAGCAGCTTGACCACCAGAGCCGAACCGATCTCGGCGCCGCGCACGGCCAGTTGCCCGGCCGCGCCCGAGACGATGCCGGAGCCCGCGAAGGAGCCGACCAGCAGCGTGACGGCGGTGGAGCTCTGCAGCGCTATAGCGAGGCCGGTGCCGGCCAGCACCGCCATGACAGGATTGCGCATGGTGGCGCGCAGCTTGTGGCGCAGCACGTCGCCATAGGCGCGCTCGACGCCGGTCTTCACCATGCGCGTGGCAAACAGCATCAGCGCCACGGCGCCGGCCAGATGCAGGAGAACCACGGAGCCGCTCATTGCGGCGCACCGATACGGGCAAGGCCGGCGACACGGGCAGCGCGGCGGTCGGGAGAAAGAGGAGGGGTGCGAATCATGATCATGACGTTGGCCGATAATAGCTCGAATATTTTAGCCGGATAATAAAAATTTGTCGATTTCAAGGGCTGCCGGCGCGCGACGGGGCGTGTCGGAGAATGGACGGATGCCGAAATGGTTGCATGAGCCTCGCCGCCTTGACGCGGCGGATCGGCCGGTGTTGCCGCCCGCCCTTCGCCCGGAATTTGCGAAGATGTTCAACCAATCGATCTAAAGCTTCGGATTTATTACGGAATTGTAATGCTCATGTTCAGTTTCGGTTCATTCTTCGACGGCTATTTCTGCGGCATCGACAACCAAGGAGATTCCTTCATGAAACGCATCGTTCTTTCCGGTCTTGCTTTCTCGATGCTGGCCGCCACGTCCCTGACGGGCCAGGCCGCGCCGCTCAATGCGCCGGTCGCGCCGCAGTCGAACTATACCAATGTCGACTGGCAGAAGCCCACCAACCGGGATGTCAGGAAGCGCGTCATCCAGAAGCGGGTCATCCAGAAGCGCATCATTCAAAAGAAGGTCGTCGTGAAGCGGAACAACTGGCGCAATGGCCAGAAATATTCCGGCTGGCGGCAGCATCAGCCGGTCCGCGATTATGGGCGCTACGGCCTGCATCGTCCGGGCCGTGGCCAGGAATGGATCCGCGTCGGCAATGACTATGTGCTGGTCGGCGCCCTCTCCGGCATCATCTTTGGCGCCATCGCCGCGCAGTAAAGTCCCGATAGTGCCAGACTGGAGGAAGGGCGGCCCGCAACGGCCGCCTTTCCTTTTGCCCTGTGGAAACCGGGCATCGTCAGCATTAGGGGTCGCCGGACTTCGCGGGCATGATTATATGGGGGATAAACGAGTTCCCCGATGCGCTTTCCGCCCGCCTTCCTCGACGAGATACGCGACCGCGTGCCGATTTCGCAGGTCATCGGCCAGCGCGTCGCCTGGGATCGCAAGAAGACCAATGCGTCACGCGGCGATTATTGGGCCTGCTGCCCGTTTCATGGCGAGAAGAGCCCATCCTTCCATTGCGAGGACAAGAAGGGCCGCTACCATTGTTTCGGCTGCTCGGTCTCGGGCGATCACTTCAAGTTCCTGACCGGACTTGACGGACTGAGCTTTCCCGAGGCGGTCGAGAAGATCGCAGACATGGCCGGCGTGCCGATGCCGGTTCGCGACGTGCAGGAGGAGCGGCGCGAGAAGGAACGCGCCAGCCTTACCGACGTCATGGAAATGGCGACTGCCTTTTTCCAGGAGCGGCTACAGGGCGCGGAGGGCGCCAAAGCCCGTGCGTATCTGCGCGACCGCGGACTGACGCCTGCGACGCAGCATGCGTTCCGGCTGGGCTATGCGCCCGACAGCCGCAATGCGCTGAAGGAGCATCTGGCCGCAAAGGGCGTGCCGAAGGCCGATATCGAGGCCTGTGGGCTGGTGCGCCATGGCGACGACATTCCGGTTTCCTATGACTGGTTCCGCGACCGCATCATGTTCCCGATTCCGGATTCGCGCGGCAAGATCATCGCTTTCGGCGGGCGAGCGCTGGCGCCGGATGCGCTCGCCAAATATATGAACTCGCCCGATACCGAGCTCTTCCACAAGGGCAACGTACTCTACAATTTCGCCCGCGCGCGAAAAGCGCTGGCCAAGGGCGGCACGGTCATCGCCGTCGAAGGCTATATGGATGTCATCGCATTGGCGCAGGCCGGCTTCGAGAATGTCGTGGCGCCACTCGGCACGGCGCTTACCGAAAACCAACTCGAACTGTTGTGGCGTATGGCCGCCGAGCCGGTGCTGTGCTTCGACGGCGACAAGGCCGGGCTGAAGGCGGCATGGCGGGCCGCCGACATGGTGCTGCCCGTAGTCCAGGCGGGGCGCACCGCACGCTTCGCGCTGCTGCCGGAAGGCAAGGATCCCGACGACCTGGTCAAGGCGGAGGGGCCGGATGCCTTCCGCGCCGTGCTGGCGGAAGCGCGTCCTCTTGCCGATCTGTTATGGATGCGCGAGACGGCGGGCGGCGTCTTCGACACGCCGGAGCGCCGGGCCGAACTGGAGAAGCGGCTGCGCGAACTGACCAGCCGCATCCGTGATGAAAGCCTGCGATATCACTACCAGCAGGAGATGCGCGAGCGCGTGCTGAGCTTCTTCGGTTCTCAGCGCGGAACGCGGCAAGGTCGTCCGGACTGGAAACCGGGGCAGGGCAAGGCGCCCGCTCCCGGCGGACAATTCGCCAAGGCCGGCGGTGGTCGCATCGCCATCACGGAAAGCCTCGGCCAGTCGGCACTGGTCAAGCGCGGCAGCGAAGGCATGTCGGTGCGCGAGGCGACGATCATCGTCGCACTGGTCAACCACCCGGCGCTGATCGACGAGAATTTCGCCCATGTCGAGTTCCTCGATCTCGCCAATTCCGAGCTGAAGCGGCTGCACGGCGCCATCCTCGACGCGATGGCACATGACATGGCCAATGACCGCCACGCCGTGGTGGCGACGATCGAACGCGCCGGCTGCGCCGAGATCTGGGAGCGTGCCGTCGGCCTGATCAGGCGAGCGCGGCAGTGGCCGGCGCTGGAGACGGCAGCGCTCGAGGACGCCCGCGACGCTCTGAACCAGGCGCTGCACTTGCAGCGTAGCGCGCGCACCTTACATAAGGAGCTGAAACAGGCGGAAGCGGCGATGGATGCGGATCCGTCGGACGAGAATTTCCGCCATCTGATCGAAATTCAAGCGCAATTTCGGGATGTACAAGCGACGGAAGCGCTGATCGAAGGTTTCGGTGTTTCGTCGGGCAGGGCTGGTCGGGCCTGAAGCATGGTTCCGAAAAGCGGGACCCGGTTTTCGGGAACGATCATACTCCAGCAGAAGAAAGGCGGAGCTCATTTCGGCCCGAGGGTTGGGACGGGCTCATGCCAGCAAGTGCAGGAATGACGGCGTTGTCATGGATCTTCTAGAGCCGGACCGCGCTAAGTCGGGTAATTGATTCGCTTTTTTCATGCGAATCATGCGAGAGGCGCTTGACCTTCCGGCAGAATGGCGGAATCAGGACGATTCGAAACGTTAACCCGCACCCGCGTCGACGGGAAAAGCAGCGATGTGAGGTCTTGGTCACTGGACAGGCAGCCAGCCTGCCACAGATATCAGGGTTAATCTGGACTTAATGCATGTCGCCCAAAAATGGAAATCGGTTTTGGGCGACGACAGGGCACCAACAAAGAGATGATGCAGTTATTGGCCCGGTGAAGCGCGTTGCAAAAGCGAGCCCAGCCGATTTGACCGGTCCGACAGCTTGCGCGGCCTCGATGTCGGGCCGCTAGGAGAAGATAAAGACTATGGCGACAAAGGAAAAGGAAGAGGTCGAGACCGAACGCGAAGGCGCCACCGATGGCCCTCTGCTCGACCTTTCCGATGATGCTGTCAAGAAGATGATCAAGGCCGCCAAGAAGCGCGGCTATGTCACCATGGACGAGCTGAATTCGGTGCTGCCCTCCGAGGAAGTGACCTCCGAGCAGATCGAGGACACGATGGCGATGCTGTCCGACATGGGCATCAACGTCGTCGAGGACGACGAGCAGGGCGAAGAGGCCGAGGCCGGCGACACCGCGGCGGATGCCGAGGAAGACGCCAACGAGCTGGCCGAGCAGACCGGCACCGCCGTCGCCGCCACAACCACGAAGAAAGAGCCGACCGACCGCACCGACGATCCGGTGCGCATGTACCTGCGCGAAATGGGTTCGGTCGAGTTGTTGTCGCGCGAGGGCGAAATCGCCATCGCCAAGCGCATCGAGGCCGGCCGCGAGACGATGATCGCGGGCCTGTGCGAAAGCCCGCTGACCTTCCAGGCCATCATCATCTGGCGCGACGAGCTCAACGAATCCAAGATCCTGCTGCGTGAGATCATCGACCTCGAAGCCACCTATGCCGGCCCCGAGGCCAAGCAGGCGCCGGTGGTGGAGCGCGTCGAGGAAGCGCCCAAGGTCGAGGAAAAGCCGCGCCGCGGACGCGACGATGAAGACGACATCACCAATGTCGGCGCCGACACGCGCGGCATCGGAGATGACGACGAGGAGGACGAGGACGAGGCCAGCCTGTCGCTGGCGGCAATGGAAGCCGAGCTGCGCCCGCAGGTCATGGAAACGCTCGACGTCATCGCCGACACCTACAAGAAGCTGCGCAAGCTGCAGGATCAGCAGGTCGAGAACCGGCTGGCCGCGGCCGGCACGCTGTCGCCCAGCCAGGACCGCCGCTTGAAGGAGCTGAAGGATCAGCTCATCAAGGCGGTGAAGTCGCTGTCGCTCAACACGGCGCGCATCGAGGCGCTGGTCGAGCAGCTCTACGACATCAACAAGCGCCTGGTGCAGAACGAGGGCAAGCTTCTGCGTCTCGCCGAAAGCTATGGCGTGCGCCGCGAGGAGTTCCTGAAGGAATATCAGGGCTCCGAACTCGACCCGAACTGGACGCGCTCAATTGCCAATCTGACCTCGCGCGGCTGGAAGGAGTTCACCAAGAACGAGAAGGACGCGATCAGGGACCTGCGCGCCGAGATCCAGAATCTGGCCACGGAAACGGCCATCTCGATCCTGGAATTCCGCAAGATCGTCAACCAGGTGCAGAAGGGCGAGCGCGAAGCGGCTATCGCCAAGAAGGAAATGGTCGAGGCCAATCTGCGCCTCGTAATCTCCATCGCCAAGAAATACACCAATCGCGGCCTGCAGTTCCTTGACCTGATCCAGGAAGGCAATATCGGCCTTATGAAGGCCGTCGACAAATTCGAGTATCGCCGCGGCTACAAGTTCTCGACCTACGCGACATGGTGGATCAGGCAGGCGATCACGCGTTCGATCGCCGACCAGGCGCGCACCATCCGCATTCCGGTGCACATGATCGAGACGATCAACAAGATCGTGCGCACCTCGCGCCAGATGCTGCACGAGATCGGCCGCGAGCCGACGCCGGAGGAACTGGCCGAGAAGCTCGCAATGCCGCTCGAAAAAGTGCGCAAGGTGCTGAAGATCGCCAAGGAGCCGATCTCGCTCGAAACGCCGGTCGGCGACGAGGAGGATTCGCATCTGGGCGACTTCATCGAGGACAAGATGGCGATCCTGCCGATCGACGCGGCGATCCAGGCCAATCTGCGCGAGACCACCACGCGCGTGCTCGCCTCGCTGACGCCGCGCGAGGAGCGTGTGCTGCGCATGCGCTTCGGCATCGGCATGAACACCGACCATACGCTCGAGGAAGTCGGCCAGCAGTTCTCGGTCACCCGCGAGCGTATCCGCCAGATCGAAGCCAAGGCGTTGCGCAAGCTCAAGCACCCGAGCCGCTCGCGCAAGCTTAGAAGCTTCCTGGATAGCTGAGGCCTACCGATTGTGAAGAGATCAAGGGCGCCCATCGTGGCGCCCTTTTTCTTTGGCGCTCGCCATTGCGGCACGCGCCCTTAGGGAGGATAATTTCGTGTCGGATGCATTTTTCTGGGCGACAGCCCGGGAAGCCCGCCCCGGTCGAGGCCGTGTCGACATCGCCATGGCCTGAGCACCGTGCTCCGTGGCCCCGGAGGAGGCGTGCCATGACGACTTACATCATGCTGATGAACTGGACCGAGCAGGGCGCGAAGAACGTGCGCGAATCCCCCAAGCGCCTCGATGCCGCCAAGACGCAGCTGGGCGAGATGGGGGGATCGTTCAAGTCGTTCTACCTGACCATGGGCGAATTCGACATGGTGGCGGTGGTCGAAGCGCCCGACGATGCGGTGCTGGCGCGTTTCGCGCTGATGCTGGCCGCGGGCGGCAACGTCAAGTCACGGACCCTGAAGGCTTTCCCGGAGCTTGCTTACCGCGAGATCATCTCGTCGCTTGGATGATGCAAATCGGGACGTTCCGGAGCCGATGAGCAGGTGCCGGCTCGACGGCGCCTTGCGGCAAGACGGTGCGCTCCATCGTGATAGAGTGCAGCCAGCGGAGATCGCGATGAAGAAAGTTTCGATATTGGCTATCAGCCTTGCCGCGTGGTCGTCGATGCCGATCGATGCCCACACTGCCCCGCAAAAACCGGTCGGCATGTCCAATCCCGCATCGGTCCATTGCGGAGAGATCGGCGGGCGCCTGATGATCAAGAAGGACAAGGCTGGCAATGAATATGGATTTTGCCGCTTGCCCAATCGGCGGCTGTGCGAAGAGTGGGCGCTGTTTCGCGACAACAAATGCGTCGGGTCGAAGACGGCGATGGGCCTGAAGTGATCGACAGCAGAACCAGGCCATTGCTGACCGTCTGGTACAACACGCGCTGCCCGGTCTGCGATGCCGGCATTGCCAGGCAGAAGCGGCGGTTGATCGAGGCGGTCAAGGCCGGGCGGATCGAATTTCGCGACATCAATCATGAACCGGCAGCCTTGGCCGGATTTGGCGCTTCGCTGGAAGACATCCGCCGCCGGCTGCACGCGACCGATGCTCAGGGCAGGCTGCTGGTCGGCGCCGATGTCGCCATCGCCGTGTGGGCGCTGACGCCGGGCGAGGGCTGGCTGGCAAAGCTGCTCGGCAACGCCCTTACGCTACCGCTCGCTCGCTTCGGCTACGACCGCTTCGCCGACCTGCTCTATGCCTGGAACCGGCGCAACGGCCGCTGGTAGCGCCGGCTACTCCAATCATGATGAACGCATGTTCGAGCGCGACCGACGGATCGGCGTCCGACAGATGCTGTTCGCTTCCGGCCCGATACATCGTAAGATATATCTTGACTCCACGCTGGCGTGTGCCTAGCTAAGATATGTCGTAAGATATAACTCAAGGAGCAATCAATGCACGGACACAATCATTTTGGCGATCGCGCCGAGCGCGTCTTCATGCACATGGCCGGCAAATTTGGCGGCAGAGGCGGGGGCGGCGGCTTTGGCCCGTTCGGCCATGGCAGGGGCGGCGGACGCGGCGGCCCGGGCGACATGTTCCGCGCCGGGCGCATGCTGGCCGACGGCGACCTCAAGCTGATCACGCTGTCGCTGCTGGCCGAGGCGCCACGCCATGGCTATGACATCATCAAGGCCTTGGAGGAGCGCACCAGCGGCATCTACAGCCCGAGCCCGGGCGTGGTCTACCCGACGCTGACCTTCCTGGAAGAGGCAGGCTATGCCGTGTCCTCGAGCGAAGGCAACAAGAAGGTGTTTTCGATCACCGAGGCCGGGCAGGCGCATCTTGCCGACAACCGTGAGATGATCGACGGCGTGCTAGACCATCTCGAGCGCTTCGGCCGCAAGATGGCCAAGGCGCGCGACTGGTTCGGCTGGAACGACGATAGCGAGGATCGGCGCGACGGCCGAGGCGGCCGTTCGGAAAAGCGCGACGAATTCCGTGCGCTGCGCCACCGGCTGCGCGCCGCGCTGAGCGACATCGTCGATGCGCCGGCGGACAAGCAGGCCGAGGCGATGAGCATCCTCGAAGACGCCGCCGCGGCGCTCGAAGCGCTGTCGCGCAAATAACCCGGCTTCGGTCCAACCGGCACGGCCCTTGCCCGTTCAGGCAAGGAGCGATAGTGAAATTCATCCCGCGCCAGATTATGTGGTGCGGGATGAATGCTGTTGGAGGAAGTCCGATGTCTTTTCTGAAGCGTCTTTTCGGCGGTGGCGGTGATGAAGCGGCCGAGCCAAAGAGCGCCGCACCGGCCAAGCAGGTCGAGCACAAGGGTTTCACGATCAGCGCCACGCCCTACAAGGCCGATGGCCAGTACCAGACCTGCGGCGTCGTCTCCAAGGATGTCGACGGCGTCCTGAAGGAACACAGATTCATCCGCGCCGACCGCTTCGCCGGGTTGGACGATGCCGTCGACATCTCGATCAAGAAGGGCATCCAGCTCGTCGACGAGCAGGGCGAGCGGATGTTCGGGTAGGCGCCGACGAACAGCTCAAGAATTCGACAGACCCGAGGGCCGGCCCAGATCCTGGGCCGGCCCTTTCGTTTGCTCCGCTATGCCGGCTGCAACGCTCTGCGCGGCAGTGGCGGGAAGGCGATGGCGATGCCTGCCGCACCCAGCCCGATGAGGGCCGAACCGATGAACAGCCAATGGTAGTTGGCGTAGGCGTCGAACACCATGCCGCCGGCCAGCGGGCCGAGCGCCATGCCGAGGCTGGACAGCATGGTCGCGGCGCCGAACACGGTGCCCAGGATGCGCTGGCCGAAATATTCGCGCGCCAGCACCGCGTAGAGGGGCATGACGCCGCCATAGGTGGCGCCGAAGATGACGGCCAGCATGTAGAACTGGTCGAGCTGGCTGACCGAGAGATAGGCGGCGATCACCACGGCCTGGATCAACAAGCCGGCGATCAGCACCGGCTTGACGCCAAGCCTGTCGGCGAGCACGCCATAGAGCAGACGCCCGCCAAGCCCGGCAAGGCCCTCGACGCTGTAGATCGAGACGGCGGCCATGGGCGCCACGCCGCACAGCATGGCATAGCTGACCATGTGGAAAATCGGCCCCGAATGCGCCGCGCAGCAGGCGAAGAAGGTCAGCCCCAGCACGATGAATTGCGGCGAGCGCAGCGCTTGGCCGACGCTCAGGCCGGCGCCCTCGGCAACCGGCGAGGAGCCGGTGTCGGTCACGACAGGCTTCGGTGGCTGGCGCACCAGAAGCACCGCCGGCAGGAGCAGCACCCAAGCCATGATGCCGATGTCGAACATGGCGGTGCGCCATTCATAGGCCGAGATCAGCCAGCGGGCGAAGGGCGAGATCGTCATCGGCGCGACGCCCATGCCGGCCGAGACCAGCGACACGGCAAGGCCGCGATTGGTGTCGAACCAGCCTGTTGTAAGCGCGATCATCGGTGCGAAGAAGGCGCTGGCCGCGAGCCCGACGAGCACGCCAAAGGTGATCTGGAAGGTGATAAGCGAGCCCGCGCGGCTGGCCAGCACCAAGGCCAGGCCGAGAAGCAACGCGCCGATCGTGACGACGATGCGGGCGCCGAAGCGGTCCGACAGCGCGCCCCAGGCGAAGCCGCCAAGGCCCATGACCAGGAAATTGAGCGTCATCGCGCTCGATATGCCGGCGCGTGACCAACCGGTATCGAGCGCCATCGGCTCGAGGAAGATCGCCAGCGAAAACATGGTGCCGATGGCGACACAGGACATCAGCGCGCCGGCCGCGACAATGACCCAACGATAGGAAAGGTTCATGGTTTTCTCCCATGCCGTAAGGCATTTGTTGTGCGGCACGGCCTGACTTGGCCTGCCGCTTGCGTCCGAAGGACGCCGGCGCCGGCACCAATCCTACAATCCGGTTGCATTTTTTATCCAGTCCGGGATGGGCCATTCCCCGGCGCCTAGATCGGCAGTTCCGATGTGTATTTGATGGTCTGGCTGGGAACGTCGGTCTTGACGTTCTGCACGCCCCTGATGCGGCTGAGATGTTCCGACTGGAAGCGGCGGTAGTCGTCGATGCCGGCCGCCACCACGCGCACCATGGCGTCGCAGTCGCCGAGCATCAGATAACATTCCATCACCTGCGGCAGCTTGGCCACTTCGGTGGCGAAATGCTCGATCGTGTCTTCGTCCTGCGCTTTCAGCCAGATGCGGGTGAAGAAGGTCAGGCCCTTGCCGATGCGGGCCGGATTGAGCACTGCGACGTAGCGGTCGATGACGCCGGCCTCCTCCAGGAGCTTGACGCGACGCAGGCACGGCGACGGCGACAGGCCGACTTCAGCGGCCAGTTCATTGTTGGCCATGCGCCCGTCGCGCTGCAGTGCCCGCAGGATGCGCCTGTCGATCTCGTCAAGTTTCATGGCTCTAAATTCCGTTTATCTGTTGATTCATGGCATAAGATGCCAAAATCTGGTAAAAGACAACAATCTTCGCAACCAAATTGCGAGGCCTGGCGGCTATGGTTGCCCTGACATCAGCGGCATCCAACGGAACCGGCAGAGGCGGCCGCGCGGCGCGGCCGGAGGAAGATCATGAGCATTGCAGAGACCAGATCGGCGGCGGGCGGCGGACTGAACTCCGAGTTCCGGCGCGGCGTGGCCTCCTGCGCGCCCGTGCTGTTCGGCACCATCCCTTATGCGCTGGTGCTTGGTGCACAGGCCACACAAAGGGGGCTCAGCACCGCAGAACTGTCGCTGCTGACGGGACTGAACTTCGCCGGCGGCTCGGAATTCGCGGCGATCCAGCTGTGGACGTCGCCGCCGCATGTCCTGCTCATCGTCGCCATTACCTTCCTGGTCAACAGCCGCCATCTCCTGATGGGGGCGGCACTGGCGCCGTTCCTGCGCGACCTGCCGCGGCGCAAGGCGTTTTCCGCGCTGTTCTTCATGTGCGACGAAAGCTGGGCGCTCGGCCTGGCCGACGCCAAACGGCGCGCCGCCGACGGCGTCGCGCCAGCCTTCAGCCCGCGCTACTATATGGGCGCGGCAGTGGCGATGTACCTGACCTGGGTGGCCTTCACCACAATTGGCGCCTTGCTCGGGCCGGTGCTGGGCGAAGCCGAGACCTACGGCTTCGACATGGCGTTCGCGGCCGTCTTCCTGGTACTGCTGCGCGGCATGTGGAAGGATGTTGCCGCTGCGCGGCCGTGGCTGGTCAGTCTGATCATCGCGGCGCTGACCTACCTTTTCGTTCCCGGCGCCTGGTATGTAGCGGCGGGCGCGCTGGCGGGGCTGGTCTCGGCCTGGCTGTTGTGGAGGGATGAGGCATGATCGACGCGCAGACGCTTCTCACCATCGTGCTGATGGCCGGTGTCACGTACCTCAGCCGCGTCGGCGGCTATGTCGTGCTGCGCAATCGGGTGCTCAGCGCGCGGGCAACGGCCGTGATGGAGGCGGCGCCCGGCTGCGTGCTGATCTCGGTGATCGCGCCTGCCTTCGTCTCGAAAAACCCGGCCGATCTTCTGGCTCTGGCCGTCACGCTGATTGCCGCCACGCGATTTTCGATGCTGCCGACCGTGCTGATCGGGGTCGCTTCGGCGGGACTGCTGCGGCACATCATTGGATAGGCCAAAAAAGGCAGGCGCGGGCGCCTGCCTTCGATCTGGTTGGCAATCAGAGCTTTTACGCGGCTGCCGCGACATCCCGGCTGGCAGCCACCACGGCGTCGACCTTGGCGGTTGCCTTGGCGAGCGCTTCGCTGACTGCGTCAGGACCCTTGGCGACGCCTTCGATGCGGATGACGTCGACGTCGGTCATGCCGATGAAGCCGAGCACCGAGCGCAAATAAGGAACGGCGTGATCGAACTGCACAGCCGCGCCTTCCGAGTAGATGCCGCCGGATGCCAGCACGATATAGACCTTCTTGCCGGTGACGAGGCCTTTGGGGCCATTTTCGCCGTAAGCAAAGGTTTTGCCGGATCGGGCGACATGGTCGACCCAGGACTTCAGCGTCGAGGAGATGTTGAAGTTGATGAAGCCGGTGGCCAGGATCACCGTGTCGGCGGCAAACAGTTCGTCGAGCACGGCATCCGAGACCCCGACCACTTCGGCCTGACGCGGCGTGCGGGCTTCGGCAGGGGTGTATATGCCGGTCGCATAGTCGGTATCGATATGCGGCAGCGGGTTGGCGACGAGGTCGCGCACGACAAGCGTGTTCGACGGGTCGGCGGCGAGCAGCTTCTGAGCGAATTCGGTGGCGATACGGGTCGAGTGCGAGGCCGCGCCGCGCGGGCTCGACGTGACGAGAAGAATGGACATGGTGGGTCTCTCCAGTGGAATTGGATTGTCCCGCTACATATGGGCTTTCGATCCATCAGATAAACTGGTATATTTTCTATACGATCCATCCATTAATTAGATACAATAATGCAACCCAACCCGACACTCGACCAGCTTCAGATCCTCGTGGCCGTTGCCGACACCGGAAGTTTTTCCGCTGCCGGCCGCAAGCTTAACCGGGCGCAATCCGTCATCAGCTACGGCATCGCCAATCTCGAGGCGCAGCTTGGGCTGAAGCTGTTCGAGCGCGAGGGCACGCGAGAGCCGCAGCTGACGGAGATCGGTCGGGCGATGCTGGAAGACGCGCGGCGGATGATCGGCGTGCTGCACCGCATACGCTCACGCGTCGATGGTCACCATCGGGGGCTGGAGGCGGAAGTCGCGCTGTCGGTAGATGCGGCGCTGCCTTCGCCAGTGCTGGTGCGGGTGCTCAAGGCGTTTGAGGCGCAATTTCCGACCGTGATGCTGCGCCTGCACATCGGCACACTCGGCCTAATCCCCGACCACGTTGTCGGTGGCCAGGCCGATCTCGGTATTGGCGGCCTGCTGGGCGATGTCGACGTCCACCTGGTGGGTATAGGCTTCATGTCGATAGTGCTGGCAGCCGCGCCCAGCCACCCGCTGGCGCTGCTGCCCAAACCGGTAGCGATCGAGGACGCGCGCGAACACACACAACTCGTCGTCACCGACCAGTCCGAGCGTACCAAGGGGCGCGATTTTGGCGTCTTCGCCTACCGAACCTGGCGACTGACGGACCTGCGCACCAAACATATGTTGATGCGTGAGGGGCTGGGCTGGGGCGGGCTGCCGCGTTGGCTGATCGCTGACGATCTGGCTACCGGCCGTCTCGTGGAACTCGACCTCGAGCCTTTCAGGGAGGTGCGTTCGCCGCTCTATGCCATGCACCGCGCCGACCGCAGCCCGAATCCGGCGGCGGCCTGGCTGATCGACCAGTTCAAGCGCCAACTTGGCTGCTTCAACGAGTTCGAGCCGGGCGAGGTGCCCGACGAAGAGCCGGAAATTTCCAGCGCACAGATTTGATTCCAACCTTTGCCCTGGATCTCATCGGCGGGAAGCCTCGGATCACGCGCGGGACAACCCATCGATCAGTGCCGTGAGAACGTTGCGGTAGTCTTCGGCCGAACCGCCCGCCTCAATGGCAAGTGCCGCGCGGTCGAAGGCGGCGGCGAGCAGGGCGGTCGTCGCTTCGGCCGGAAGCTTCTTTATGGTCCGCGCCCGCATCGCCGCGACCAGCCCTTCGCGCAGCGAGCGATTGCCATGGCGGTTGTCGATGGCGTCCATTTCGGCGCGGCCGAGCACGGCCGGGCCGTCGAGCAGCAGGAGCCGCGTGCGGCCGGGCGCGCGCATGGCGGCAAGATAGGCGTCGGAGCCGGCAATGAGCGCGTCGCGGGCATTGAGCGAAGGCGGCGCTGCGCCCTCGATCTCCCGCGCCACGGCCTCTGCCTCCTGCTCGACGACGGCGCCGAACAGCGCCTGCTTGTCGGAGAAGTGGTGGTAGAGCGCGCCGCGCGTCACGCCGGCCGCGGCGACGATCTCTGGTGTGCCGGTCTCGGCGTAGGATTTTTCGATGAACAGTTTTCGCGCCGCGGCGATCAGATCGGCGCGTGTCGCCTCGGTGCGGTCACGGTTGGAACGGCGCGCTGATCTCTGTTGCATACATGCAGCCTGTATGTTAATTCAATTTACATGCAGACTGTATGTTGCTTGACGGGAGAAGGAAAGATGAAGACGACCAGCTATTATCCGGTGCTGATGACCGGGGACGTTGCCGGCACAGCGGCGTTCTATGTCGAACATTTCGCCTTCCGGCCGCTGTTTACGAGCGACTGGTACGTGCATCTGCAATCGGTGGAGAGCAAGCGCGTCAATCTCGGTATCGTGCGAGGCGACCATGAGACGATCCCGGAAGAGGGACGGGGTCGGAGCTCGGGCCTGCTGATCAACTTCGAAGTCCGTGATCCCGATGCGGTCTATGAGCGGATCACAGCCGCCGGCCTGCCCATCCTTCGGTCCCTGCGCGACGAGCCTTTTGGTCAGCGCCATTTCATCACCAGGGATCCCAACGGCGTCCTGATCGATGTCATCAAGCCGATCCCGCCAAGCGAGGAATTCCTGGCACAGTATGCGCAGGGTGCAGTGAGCGCCTGAGTGGAAACTCAACCAGCCCTTGCCACTGGCGTCACTGTCACCTGGCTGACACCGGTGCGGCGCACCACCGTGCACCGCGTCTCGCGGCCGATCCGCTCGGCGTCGAGCAAACGCACCAGGTCGTCGACGCCGGTGACCGGTCGGCCGTCTATCGCGGCGACGATATCGCCTTCCCTGAGGCCGGCCCTGGCCGCAGGGCCCTCCTTCTCGACGCCGCGCAGCCGAACCGCGGTCTTGCTCGACACTTGCGACAGAAGGGCCGCGCGACGGGGCAGGTTCACGGTGTCGGCCGACACCCCGATGAAGGCGCGGCGTACGCGGCCGAAACGGATGATCTCCGAAATGACGAAGTTGGCGGTGTTGGAGGCGACGGCAAAGGCAATGCCTTGCGCACCATGGATCATGGCGGTGTTGACGCCGATCACCTCGCCCGCCGAGGATACCAACGGTCCGCCGGAATTGCCGGGGTTGAGCGCGGCGTCGGTCTGGATGACGTCGTCGATCAGCCGCCCGGTGGAAGCGCGCATCGAGCGGCCGAGCGCCGAGACGACGCCCGAGGTGACGGTCCATTCGAAGCCGAGCGGGTTGCCGATGGCTATGGCGATCTGGCCGCGCCGCAGGCGCTTGGAATCGCCCAGCGGCGCGACATCGGCAAAGCTGCCGTCGGCGCGCACCAGCGCGATGTCGGTGTCGGCGTCGCGGCCGAGCACGCGGCCTTCGCTGGAGGCGCCGTCGGGCATCGATACGCGCACCGTTCTGGCATCGCCGACGACGTGGAAGTTGGTGACGACGAGCCCATCATGCGCAATGACGAAGCCCGACCCATGCCCGCCCTGGCCACCGATGCGCTCGATGCGGCAGACAGCCGGGCCGATGCGGTCGACAGCATCGGCCACCGTCGTCGAGTAGGCGTCGAGCAGCGCGTCGTCGGATTGGAATTTGGCGGCAGCAACGGCCATTGGCAGGCTCCATGTTTTCAGGCGCAACGATGACTATATGTGCGGAGCGGCTTCATCCGCCGCGACCTGACCAGATGGCCAGTCGCCCGGCCGACTAGCCGTCAGGCGAGTATCTCCAAGCGCGCTGCCGCGCGATATCTGGGGCATGGATGAACCCAGGAGACTGCTATGAGCGAATTCAATCTAAGTGCCTTTTCGGAAGCCATTGCCGATCTGGCAGCCAAGGCGGCACCGGCGACCGCGAGCTTCACCACCCACAATCATCGCACAGCGAGCGCTTTCCATTGGCGCGACGGCTACTTCGTTGCCGCCGAGGAAGCCGTCGAGGCCGGCGAGGAGATCGAGCTGACGCTGGCTTCGGGCGAGACGGTGAAGGCCGATCTTGTCGGCCGCGATCCCTCGACCGGCGTCGCCCTGCTCAAGCCGGCCGGTGCTACCAATGCCGAGCCGTTGGCCAAAGCGGATGCGGTGCGGCCCGGCAATATTGCCGTCGCCATCGGCAACAGCCGGGGTTCGGCGTTGGCAGTTTCAGGCTCGGTCGGCGAAGTCGGCCCGGCCTGGCGCTCAATGCGCGGCGGCACCATCGACCGGCGCATCAACCTGGCGGTGGGCGCCGGCGGCCGTTTCGAGGGCGGCCCGGTGCTCGATGCCAAGGGCGCGCTGATCGGCATGCTGTTGTTCGGGCCGCGCGGCCGCGCGCTGGTCATGCCTTACGAGACGATCGAGCGAGCGGTCGCAACGCTGCGCGAAAAAGGCCATGTCGCCCGCGGCTATCTCGGCGCCGGTCTGCATCCGATCCGTGACGGCGAGGCCCGCGGCGCCATCGTCATGAGCCTTGATGACAACGGTCCGGCCAAGGCCGCCGGCCTTTCCCTCGGCGACATCATCGTCGCCTGGAACGGCGAGGCGGTGAGCGGCCCGCGCGAGCTGATCCGCAGGCTCGGCCCCGACAGTGCCGGAGCTTCGGTTACGCTCGGTGTCGTGCGCGGCGGAGAACAGCGCGACGTGGCGCTGACGGTCGGCGAAAAGCCGCTCAGCTGAGAGGATTAATGGACGCGATCGCGACAGGCGAGATGACGCAAAGCAGCACCGGCGAGCGGCAGCTGGTCGTGCTGGTCGCGCTCGGTGATGCCGCGCGCGCCGAGCGGCTGTCCGCGTCGCTTGCCGCGACCGACGATCTGCTGCCGGTGACGCCGGGCAGCAGCGAAGCGGTTGATGTCGCCATCGTCGACGAGACCGCCGGCCCCACGGGTGCGGGAACAGGGAAGGGCGACGCCGTTCCCGCCGCGACCGCGCGGGTGCTGTTGTCTTCGCAGGCCGGCCTGGCACGGCCGCAGGGGCAGGTGTTCGCCGTGCTGCCGACGGCGGCGGATGCAATGCTGATTGCGGCCGCCGCCAGGCTGGCGGCGGCCGGCTACCGCGTCTTTGGCGACAGCGGATCCGTTCCTGGCCGCCGCGATGATTTCCACGGCGGCGATATTGGCGGCGACGGCCTTTTCGACGAGGAGCATCCCGACGAGCATGCCGCCCGCCCGGCGCTGTCGCCGCGAGAAGCGGAAGTGCTGGCGCTGCTGGCCGAGGGCGCCCCCAACAAGGTAATCGCGCGGCGGCTCGACATTTCCGTTCATACGGCGAAGTTCCATGTCGCCGCGATTCTGATCAAATTGGGCGCTGCCAACCGCACGGATGCCATCGCCATTGCGATGCGGCAGGGGCTGGTGCTGGTCTAGGGTGACGTCTCAGCCAGGATTTGACGATCATCGTCAAAGTCAGCGCTGCCCCTATAGCTCCAGATCATTTACAGCGGCAAGGAACGGACCCTCCGCAGCGTCACCGTCAGCCGCTGCCGCAAGCTCTTGTATCCGGGGACCGCCACAGGCAAGGATCGCGCCACCGGACAATGCAAGCGGAGGAAAAATGTCGCTCAAGGGAAAGACGCTGTTCATCTCCGGCGGGTCGCGCGGCATCGGGCTGGCGATCGCCTTGCGCGCCGCGCGCGACGGCGCCAATGTGACGATCGCGGCCAAGACCGCTGAGCCACATCCGAAGCTGCCGGGCACGATCTACACCGCCGCTGAAGAGATCGAGCAAGCCGGCGGCAAGGCGCTGCCGGTCCTGTGCGACATTCGCGAGGAGGCGCAAGTGGCCGAAGCGGTGTCGAAGACGGTCGAAAAATTCGGCGGCATCGATATCTGTGTCAACAATGCCAGCGCTATCCAGCTCACCGGGACCCTGGAAACCGACATGAAGCGTTACGACCTGATGCACCAGATCAACACGCGCGGCACGTTTCTCGTTTCCAAAATGTGCATTCCGCACCTGAAGTTGGCCGGGAATCCTCATATCTTGAATCTGGCGCCGCCGCTCGACATGAAGGCCAAGTGGTTCAAGAACCATGTCGCCTACACCATGGCCAAGTTCGGCATGTCCATGTGCACGCTGGGCATGAGCGCGGAGTTCGCCAAGGACGGCATCGCGGTCAATTCGCTGTGGCCGATCTCGACCATCGATACCGCGGCGGTGCGCAATCTTCTGGGCGGCGCGACGGTGGCCGCGATGAGCCGTTCGCCCGAAATCATGGCCGATGCCGCGCATGCCATCTTCATGCGGCCATCACGCGAAGCGACCGGCAATTTCTACATCGACGAGGAAGTGCTGCGCGCCGAGGGGATCAGCGATTTTTCGGTGTATGCGCCGGGTGCGGCCGGGCCGCTGGCCGGCGACTTTTTTGTCCCGGACGAGGTGTTTGCCAATTCCGACACGAAGATCAGGACGGCTTTCTAAAGATGTATCGAGGCGCAAATTCCGGATGGAACTCGGTTTCAGACATTCCTGGAGTTGCTCTAAGCAAAAAGCCCCGCCGGAGAGGGCCGGCGGGGCTCAGTGCGTCCCGCTGGAGTCGGGACGGGGCAGGGAACGCCCGATCCTGAATCTGGGGTAGGCCATCTCGCGATTCAATGAGCGGGATCTAACACCAGGACAATTCTTGTTGAACTTGGGCCGTTGCCGCGATCTCACCCATCCCGGCGAAACCGGGATGGGCCTTTTACCGATCCGATTCCAGAAGCCTGCTCAAGCGTCTGGAAATGCAGAAATTTGATCGACCATGATCTTTTCCGAAAGCCGGTTTCCGGCTCCCGGATCGTGGTCAGTTGTTGCTCGCCACCGGCGCCACCAGCGAGGTGATACGGCGGATGGCGACACGCCGGTTCTCGCGGTTGGGGCCTGAGGTGTCGACCTTCAGATATTCCTCGCCATAGCCCTGCGTGGTCAGGTTTTCAGGCGGTATGCCGAAGGCGTTGGTCAGCGCTTCGGCCACCGCTTCGGCGCGGCGGTCCGACAGAGCGAGGTTCGCCTCCGGTGTGCCGACAGCGTCGGTGTGGCCTTCGATAAGGAAGGTCTCGGCCGGGTTCTTCTTCAACAGCTTCTCCATGGCCGTGGCGACACCCTCGAGCTTCTGCACCTCGGCATCGGAGATCGAGGAAGAGCCGAATTCGAAGTTCAGCGTGTCAAGATCGATGCGTCGGGCAATGTCGCGCACCCGTGCGGAACGCTTGACCTCGTTGATCGAATAGAGGCGCTGCACCTTCTCCACCGGCGGCTGCTCGAGGAAGGTGTAGTAGTCGTCCGGGCTTTCGACCTCTTCGGAGTCAAGGATGTAGTCCCGGCGCGGAATGGTCAGCCGCATCGGTGGCAGGTCGTCGCCCGGATCGCGCCAATCATTATCGTCGTCGTAGCTTCGTTCGTCGACATAGCTCAACACATACTCATGACCGTCGGGCATGATGCGCGACCGCTGGATGATGTCGCCGTAGCGGTTGCGGATGGTGACGATCTGCACGCCATTGTCGCGCTCGACTGTCTCGCGCGTGCGGCCTTGCGACAGATCCTCATAGTAGACATCCTTGGCGCCGCGGGTCAGGCGCGGGCGGTCACTGCTCTGAACGTATGTCTGATCGTTGAGCTGGATGATGACGCGATCGCCGATCTCCTTGAGCACGTCGACACCCTTGGGGCGGCGGCGGTCGCGGATGTTCTCGTCCGGTGCGCGCTCGAGGCGTTTGCCCTTCTCCTCGGTAACCGGGACGATTTTTTCCGGTTTGATCTCCTGCTGAGCAGCTCTATCGTCGGTCGGAGGCGGACCCTGGTCGACGGGAGCGACCGCGGGCTGGCGGCCCTGAGCACCGCCCTGCCGGGCGTTTTGCCCACCATTCTGCTGCTCGCCATTTTGCTGCTCGCCATTCTGGTTGGCGGGGTTCCTGCTGGCCTGGCCGTTCTCGCCGCGGCCGCGGCGTCGGGCATCCTTCTGGCTGTCGAGAATGGGGGCAGCGTTCTTGTCGGCGGGCGTCTCGGCCTGCTCGGGGTTTTGCCCCTGGACAGGCGCGGCCTTGCCGGCACTGGGCTGTTCACCCGTGGCCGGCTGCTCGCCCGTTGCAGGCTGCCTGCCGGTTTGCTGTTGTTCGCCATTGGCCGGCTGCTGTTCGCCATTCGCCGGCTGCTCGCTAGCCGGTTGTCTGGCGTTCTTTTTCCTCTTGTCCTGGGGTTGTTCGCCCTGGGCTGCCGGCCTCTCGCCTGAGGGTGCCGGTTCTGCCTTGGGTGCTTCTGCGGCAGGTGCTTCCTTCGGTGTCGGCACGGCGCTGGGCTCGGCCTGCTGCTCCTGTTTGCGCTTCTTGCGCTGGTTGTCGTTGGCAGGTTCCGTTTGGCCCGCCGGTGCCTGTTCGGTCTGCTGTTGTTGGTCGCGCTTCTTCCTGCGCGGCTGCTGTTCCTCGGTGGCGGGTGCTGCCTCACCGGCTGGCGCCTGCTCGGTCTGCTGCTGCTGGTCGCGCTTCTTCCTGCGCGGCTGTTGTTCCTCGGCAGCTGGTGCGGCCTGCTGCGCGGGGGCCTGTTCGGTCTGCTGTTGCTGATCGCGCTTCTTCCTGCGCGGTTGTTGTTCCTCGACGGCGGGCGCGGCTTCACCAGCGGGCGCCTGCTCGACCTGCTGCTGATCGCGCTTCTTCCTGCGTGGCTGTTGTTCCTCGGCGGCTGGCGCGGGCTGCTGTGCGGGTGCCTGTTCGCTCTGCTGTTGTTGCTGATCGCGCTTCTTCTTGCGTAGCAGTTCCTGGTCGCTCTGCTGTGCATCGTCAGTCTGGGTGTCCTGGGCCAGG
Source organism: Mesorhizobium sp. B2-5-3 (assembly GCF_006441005.1). Taxonomy (NCBI): domain Bacteria; kingdom Pseudomonadati; phylum Pseudomonadota; class Alphaproteobacteria; order Hyphomicrobiales; family Phyllobacteriaceae; genus Mesorhizobium; species Mesorhizobium sp. B2-5-3. Next base: position 100,781 of record NZ_VFUS01000007.1, on the reverse strand, counting down.
ACCAGCGGCATTGCGCTGTCTCGCATGGGGCCGAACGCGGCACTTCCCTGAAGCGGGGATGCGCCCAACGGCGCGGATGCCATCAGCAGGCCGAGTGCGGTGCCTGCCAGAATCCGTGGTTGGCGTTTCATCGAAATTCTCCTTGTGGGGTCCCATCCTTGCCGAAACCGATTTTAACGAAATTGGTTCCGGCGGCTCATGGTTAGGGACCGTACGGGGCGATTGGCCGGCCTTTTGAAGGCAACTTCATGTCTTTCGACTGGGGTGCCGCCCCACTCCAGCCCTTGCCCTGCTTGACCTTCGCGGCGGCCGGGGCCACATGCCGGAGATGGAAACGCCGTTCTGGAAAACAAAGACGCTGGAAGCAATGAGCCCGGCCGAGTGGGAATCGCTCTGCGACGGCTGCGGCAAATGCTGCCTGTCGAAGCTCGAGGACGAGGATACTGGCGACATCTACTGGACCAGCGTCGGCTGCCGCCTGTTCGACGCGCAGACATGCCGCTGTTCGGACTATCACAACCGGCTGGCGCGCGTTCCCGATTGCGTCGGGCTGACGCCGCAAAATGTACGCACCATCAGTTGGCTGCCCAGCACCTGCGCCTACCGGCTGGTCGCGGAGGGGCACGATCTCTACTGGTGGCACCGTCTGGTGTCGGGCAGTGCCGAGACGGTGCATGAGGCCGGCATGTCGATGCGCGGCCGGGTCAAGGCCAACGAGACGGATCTGGCCGAGCCGGAGGATTATTTCGACTATATGCTTGACGACGAGCCATAAGCTCGCATCGGGATGGCGAGCCATGGCTCGCATCGGCACGAGGAACCATAGCTCGCATCGGGATGACGAGCCCTGAGGCCGGTGTCCGCAAGGGCGCGCAGGAACCAGGAACCATGCGAGACGTTTGGGGCACATTGTTGGAAAACCCGTAGAAGCTTCCTTTTTCCGCCACATGAACCGCCGATGAACGGCAGGTTCGTAAATAGTTCAGACAGGCGGGTGCATTCTCCCATCATCGATTTCAAGAGGACGGGCGAGAGCCCGCAACAAGGAGAGAAGACCATGTTCAACTCGGTGAAAACGGCAGCCCTTTCGGCCCTCGTCGGCCTCGGCACGCTGGCGGCCGTTCCCGCCCATGCCGACAGCCTTTACCTGGGCTTCGGCAACAACAACGATCCGCGCTTCGGCGTCTATGCCGGCGATGACGGCTATCGCCACCGCCGCGATGAACGCCGCGACGACTGGCGCCGCGGCTGTTCGCCCGACTGGGCCCTGAACAAGGCCGAACGCATGGGGCTGCACCGTGCCCGCATCGTCGACGTCAGCCGCCGCACGGTCAAGGTGATGGGCCGCCAGTATGGCGACCGCGTCGTCATCGTGTTCGCCAATGAGCGTGGTTGCCCGATCATCAACCGCTGAGCCTCTTAAGGCGCGACCTTCTGCGAGGGTTGGTAGCGGCATGATCTTCTGCGGGGTCAGTCGCAGACACCACCCTCTGCGAAGATCCGTCTGGAGACATGATCCTTTCAGGATCAGTCTGGAGACACGACCTTCTGCGAAGGTCGGTCTGGAGTAGTGGAGCCGCTTTCCTTCGGGAAGAATGCGGCTCAAAAAAACCCCGCGGGAGCGATCCTGCGGGGTTTTTCGTGCACCATGGCGGACGGTTCAGGGCCGGGCCCGGCCACGGACCATCGAAGGCGCTTATTTCAGTTCGAAGGTAACCGTGACCTGGACATTGTAGGCGTTCTCGCCGGCCTGCACCGGAGCAGCACCGACGGCCGCGTCGAAGGCCTTGGCGTTGATCGGCATCGGTGGCGGCGCGATGTTCTGGTCAGTGATTTCGATCACCCGGCCTATGCTGACGCCGGCGGCTTCCGCCAGCGTCTTGGCCTTGGCCATGGCATCGGCCACCGCCTTTTTGCGCGCTTCGGTAACGGTGGCAGCCGGATTGTCGTTGGTGAAGACGATGCCGCCGCCCTGGTTGACCCCCAGCGATACCGCCTTGTCGAGGATCTCGCCGGTCTTGTCGACGTCGCGCACGCGCACCGATAGCGTGTTGGTTACCTGGTAGGCAATCAATTCGGCCTCCTGGCCGCCGTCGGGCTTGTTTGTGTAGTTATAGCGCGGATTGATCTGGATGCCCGCGGTCTGGAGGTCGCGGTCCTTGATGCCGGCCGACTTCATCGCGGCGATCACGGCCGCCATGGCGTCGTTGTTGGCATCCAGTGCGGCGCGCGCCGTCTTGGCTTCGCGCATGACGCTGAGCGTCAGGACCGCCAGGTCGGGCGCTACAGTCGCCGCCCCTTCGCCCGAAACCACGATACGGGGCGGTGTCGGCGACTCAGCGGCCGCGGCCAGCGCCGGAAAGGTGATGGCGGCGGCGAGTGCGAGGGGCAAAAGAGGTCTGGTCATAAAATCTCCTCGGGTAAGCATATCCGCGCCCAGCGGGCGCACGAGGCTCCTTATGGCGCGATTATGGGCTGATTTGGACGATTGTGACCAGCGGTCCCGGAAAGCCTTGTGCCGCGATGCGAAAAACATTAATCCAGCCCGCGTGGGGCCTGTAGCTCAATGGTTAGAGCCGGCGGCTCATAACCGCTTGGTTGGGGGTTCGAGTCCCTCCGGGCCCACCATTGGCTTTCGGTGCCATTGATTTAATTGGGTTTTTTGTACTTTTTTGTCCCACTCTCTTCCACCCCCCTCGAAAGTGGGACATTCTGTGCCTGTCGGAGCGCACCGCGATAAGCGGTAAGAGTCCGCTCGCCACGTCGAGCTCGATCCGGCCTACGCGCTGGCGCATGGCAACGCTGCGATGTGCCACCATTGCCTCTTCCTACGCAGCGGCTTGCAGGTCCGCGCCGCTTCGATACGTCATGCCCGCTCCGCCATCCTCATGGGCACGACGATGCGTCTGCATTGACCCTCGCGTGATTTTCGATCGGCATGGATGGACATGACCGCAGTCCTGCTTTCAGTGTATTTGGAAGCTGCGCTCGCGATTAGTCCGTCATCGGCGCTGACCTACATTTTGGGCAGCGTCGTCCTCGGATGGAGCGGAAAAGCAGAGCGAGCCATCGAGTGGAGCAAACGAAGCATGCGGCTTTTGCCGGCAAGACGATCGGGCTTGCCGGCATCGGCGCCAGCTATTTCTGATCTGCGCGATATTCGTGAACATTGATCGCATATCAAGTGACTGGAAGCGTCGACCTGCGGTTGGGGGAGATATCGCGCCTTTTTTTCGGATCTTCGTGCACTCGTCGTTGTGCTCCAGTCGGCGGCAGTTCGTTTCACGGCCTCTCAATGGGACGCTGACCGGGCCTGTGAATAGACTGCCACTGCGATCAGCGTCAGCAGGCCGATGAACCAATATTGCCAGGCTTGCGACAGGCCCAGGAAAACCATCGATGAATTGACTTCCTGGATCAGGACGGCGCCAAGCAGCACGCCGATGAAACTGCCGCGTCCGCCAAAGAGACTGGCTCCGCCGAGGACCACTGCGGCAATGCTGCCCAGCGTGTATTCGATGCCCTGATTGGGATCGCCGATGCCCAGCTGCGCCACCACCATCATGCCCCCAAGCGCCGTGAGCAAGCTGCAGGCGATGAACGCGCCGACTACGGTCCAGCCTGTGCGCACACCAATATGCGCCGCCGCCTTCTCGTTAGAGCCAACGGCGCGCAAGCTCATCCCCCAACGGCTGTAGCGCAAGCCCACTTCGAGGATGATTGCCAGGACCAACGCGACGATAAACACGACCGGAATGCTGCCGATAGTGGCTTTGATGGTATCCATGACGGTGGCGCTGATGGCTCCATCGGGATAGGGCCGCAGCAACACCGAGATGCCCTGAATGATGATGTAGACTCCAAGCGTCGCGGCGACGGAGGTGAAGTTCCCGAACCGAACCAAGGTCCCGTTGGTCAGGCCGATGAGGGCTGCGGCGCCAAAAACGGCCAACACGCCAACGATTATCGTTCCCATGCCGGCACCTTCATTCAGGAAGAATGACGCGATGACGAGGCTCAAGCCGATCAACGGGCCGACCGACAGATCGATCCTGCCAGTGAACACTGCGCACATCTGCCCAAACGAGACGAACGCCAGCGCAGCGGAAAGGAACAGGATCTTCTCGATGTTGAAGCCTGAGACGAAACGAATGTTGTGGCCAGACGCTACCAGGCCCAGCAGCACGATCAGCCCGGCAAGCACGAAGCTTGGAACATAGTCGCCGGCAGCAACCATTCGCAGCCATGAACGCGTAGTGCCGGATCTGTCTCGTCCTTGCTGGTCGGTCTTGCGATGGGTGGTGGCCGTTATCATGGTCCGGCCGATATTGGCCTCATTGACGTCTTGGCCTGAGAGTTCGCCCACGACGTGCCCACGGGAGAAGACCAGCACGCGGTCGCATACGCCCTCAAGCTCGACGATATCGGATGAGACGATAACCACCAATGTCCCGCGCGAAGCGACGTCACGCAGGATGCGATAGATTTCGGCGCGGGCACCCACGTCAACCCCGGCTGTCGGCTCCTCTGCCAGCACGAGTGAAGCCTCTGCCAGGAGAGCTCGTGACAGGATCGTCTTTTGCTGGTTCCCGCCAGACAGCGTGGCGACATTCTGCTCGATCGATGCCGCGCGAATGTTCAGGTCCACTCGCTGGGCTTCCATTTGCCGCCGTTCGAGCGAACGGTCCACGACGCCAAAGTTCGCGAAACGTGACAGGGCCGAGATGGTACCGTTTTCGCGCACGGAAAGACTGGGAAAAAGGCCTTCATGCTGGCGGTCGGGAGACAGATAGATAATGCCGGCACTACGAGCGGCACCCGGGTTGCCGAGCGGCACGGTCTTCCCGTCCAGAGTGACGGCTCCACGGGCATTTCCAAGACCTGCCAGCGAACGCAGGAAGTCGCTCTGGCCGTTTCCGGTAATGCCGGCGATACCAACGATCTCGCCGCCACGCGCCGACATGTTGATGTCTACGAAATCAGCGCCCGAAAGCCCTTTGACCTCAAGAACACTTGCGCCACTCATGACACCGGATGATTTGGGCGGAAATTGCTTGGTAACGGTGCGTCCGACAATGAGGTTGAGGATCTGGTCATCGCTGACATCGCGCACAGGTGCCGATCCCTTCACTTCACCGTCACGCATGACGGTGACAGTGTCTGCGATCTGTCTGATTTCCTGCAGCCGATGCGAAATGTAGATGACCGCCGCGCCGCGAGCCGCGGCTTGGCGCACGTTGCGAAACAGGATATCGACAAGGTCGGCTGTCAAAGCCGCGGTGGGTTCGTCAAGAATGAGGATCTTCGGGTCGATCGCAAGCGCCTTGGCAAGTTCTATCAGTTGGCTTTGTGCTATGTCGACATCACACAGCCGGGTCTTGGGATGAACGGCAGAGCCAACACGATGGAGTTGGGCGACTACCCAGTCATTGGCATTCGCATAATCCGTTCGAAGCGCTGCTGGAACTGCAAGCAGCAGGTTTTCAGCCACCGTCAGATCAGGAAGCACTGCCGGGTGCTGATGCACGATGGCGAGCCCGAGCCGTTGCGCCTGTGCCGCGCTCAAGCGATCTACAGTTTGTCCGCATATTTCGATCGAACCCTGATCGAAGCTCAAATTTCCGGAGGCAATGCCCATCAATGTCGACTTGCCTGCGCCATTTTCTCCCAGAAGCGCATGAACCTCGCCACATCGCGCGTCAAACGAGATGTCCTTCACGGCGACGACATTGCCGAAACGCTTCCACACGCCTTGCATGCGCAATCCCAACGGGGCGTCCGATACCGCGTCGGCCGGGGGTGCCATGTCAGGCTGAAGCTGTTCGACGGTGGCCATGCTCGATCCTCCTAAGTGTCTCCATCATCCTCCTTGAGGGGATGAAGGGGCGGGCAGAGCCCGCCCCGTTTTGCTCGAGATCAGAGACCGCCCTTGAGGGCCGCCAGGACTTGTTCGTCCGTCAGGCTGGTGCCATTCGAAGCGGATTCCGGGAGCTTCGGATTGCAGAACACCGTTCCGGCAAGCGAATCCTCCAGCTGGAAGTTCGTCACTTCCTTCACACCGGCCTCGGCCACCGTATGCTTGGTGCCATTGGGATCGGTTATGACGAGCGGCTGATCCATCTTGCCGCCGGCGGCCTCGGCAATCGCCCAGCGCACGGCCAGGCGAACATTCCACTGCTCGGCGCTGTTTGTCGTGTACTGGAAGGTGGACTTCGCGTCGGCGTCATGCAGCTTCTTCCAGGTGCAGCCGAACACATTGGCGTCTTCACCGGCGATCAGCGGCAGCGGCCGTCCGGCGCGTTCGAAGACGCCCGAGGCGACAACGCCCATGCTGAGGTCGGCGATGACACCGTCGATCTGCGGATACTGGGCAATCAGCGCGCCCAGTGATTTGGCGACCATGCTGGAATCCCAATTCGTCACTTCGAACGGCTTCTGCCCGATCTGGACGATGCCCGGATAGTCCTTGAACGCTTCGAGGATGCCATCGGCGCGCTCACGGCTCTGGCTGGTTCCGGCAGGTCCGCCGAGATAGGCGACATTTCCCTTGCCGTTGAGGGCCTTCGCCATCCATTTTCCCCAGTCGACGCCGTCCTGGTGGAAGTTCGTGCCGACGAAAACGCTGTAATCCTTGCCTTCCTCGCCGCCGACACGGGCCCGGTAGGGGACGACGGTGCTGCCTTGCTTGAAGGCATCGCGGATCGCCGGCAACATGGCCGGGCCGGCATCGGGAAACACGACAATGGCATTGACGCCGCGTGCCGCGAGACCGCTGAGGTCGGAGATTGCCTTCTGGGTGTTACCCTGTCCGTCAGTATGATCCCAGCCGGTGACATTCGGGCACTGGCTGGCCTCGTTGATCGCAGCGGCCGTCGTCATCTGCCGCCAGGGGTTTTGGGCGAAGCCATCCGCCAGCGCGACGGAGATTTCCTTCGTTCCGCAGAAGCTCGGCGGCGTCGCCGCCGGTTCGGCGCAGAAGACACCACCGGCGATGCCCTTGCACCAATCCGCGGCGCCGGCTTGCGTGACCGACAGCGGTGAGACAGTTGCAAAGGCCGACAGGGCGAGCGTTGCGCCCGATAACAGGTTTATTCCAAGACAAGACTTCATCATTTCCTCCCAACGAAGTTTGGTTGCGGTTCTCCAACCTGCCCGTGGTGGACAGCGTTGAAACTTTTTATTCCCTTGGCCGCCGACATCATGCGGTCGACCTGTTCCTCAGGCTGATTGCACGCCTGAGATTGCGAAAATTCAGACCATAGATGCCGACCCCGACCAGGATCGCGGCACCTTGAAAAAGGTATTGAACGCCGATGCTGGCGCCCGTCGTCAGCACCAACTGCTGAAGCTGTGTGAGAAAGAGCGCGGCGATCACGGTCGCCGCCAGATTGCCCTTGCCGCCAAACAGCGAGGTTCCACCCAGAACCGTCGCGGCGATTGACGGCATCAGGTAGTTGTCGCCCTGCTGCGGACTTGGCAATTGCATAAGGCCGCCGAGCAGAATGCCGCCTGTCGCATAAAGCAGGCTCGCGCCCACATACGCAGCGATCTGGTAGCGATCGGCGATGATACCCGCCGCGCGCGCAGCCCTGCTGTTTGCGCCGACAGCCTCGAAATTGCGGCCGAAGGTCGTCGCCTTGATGACGAAAATAACGACAATAGCCACCGCTACGGCCAGATATGCGAGCTGCGTGATGCCAAATATCTTGCCGTTGGCGAACGCTGCTATCGACCCGGGCACAGACACCGGCGTGCCGCCCGAAATCTTGACGTTCAGACCGTAGAGCAGCGCGTTCATGCCGATCGTGGCCACGATGGGCGCAACACGAACCTTGCTGACGAGCAGGCCGCTAATCAGCCCCGCTACAGCTGCAGCGGCGAAAGCGTAAAAGAGTGCCAGGACGACACTGCCCTCGGCATTCGATTGGCTCTCTGAGAAGTAACAGACGATGACAGCGCTGAGCGAAACCATCCCCGGCACGGACAGATCGATGCCGCCCTGCTGGATGACGAGTGTCTGACCCAGGCTGACCAGGGCCAGGATCGCGGCAAAGGGAAGCATTCCGCTCATCGCTCCGGTGCCAAGACTCTGCGGGGCGATCAGGCCGCCGAAGACGAACAGGACCAGCGTTGCCGCCGCGATACCCGCGGTCGGTCCGCCAGCTGAGGCAAACCAACTGCTCGGTCCGGATGCACCTTCTCCTAAGGCCGTGACCGGCTTTGGCTTCTCTGAAGGCTTTTCCACGTGTCTTGTCCTTCTGCGGATTCGCGGCATTGAACTTGTTGGTTAAAGCAGTGCGGATCTTGCTCCGCTGGCCAGACAGATTTCGCTGATGCGCAGCTTCTGGCTGGAGAGCCGGGACGGGAATGTCTGTTCAAGCCGCGACTCGTGAACGGGTATGACCCGTCGAGACTCATGGCCGACCTGTTTCATCATGGCTTCGGTGGCCATGATCAGATTGATCTGGCTGCCGGTGGCAAGGCCGACCGGGAGATACATGTCGTCGATCTTGAGCTGTTCGGAGGCGCCGTTCAGGTTCTCGAACTGGTAAACAAGATCACCGGCAAGCACCCAGGTGTCCTGGGAATCCGTCTTGCCATCATTGCGCACCGTCACCCACATGCATGCGAAGGTGTGGCTGTCATAGGCGACGTGAAGATCGATGCCGGGGAAGACGTTTTCCATGGCGCCATCGACCGCGATGAGGCGTTTGTCGCGCGCCAGCTGCACACCGCGCAGGATGTCCGCCGTATCGATGCCGGACAGGATCCAGCGCATGCGGTCCGGCAGCGACATTGCCCAGATCCATTCCTGCAGCTCCTTCTTCTGGACGTAGAAGGTGGCATTGGGAAATGCATCGACATTGCCGAAATGATCGAAATGCGCGTGCGTGATAAAGACTGCGTTGATGTCTTCCGGCGTCAATCCGATTTCGGCAAGAACCTCGCGCGGTCCGCGCCAGTTCTGGACATTGAACAGCGTGCCAAGATAGTTCCCGTAGTCGCGGTCGTTGTAACCGACGTCGACCATCGCGGCCCAACCGTCTCCCTTGATGACGGCGTAGCAGTAGGGCAGCTTCACATAGCCTTCATTGTGAGCGCCGTAGATGACGCCGCTCTTGTGGTATTCGGGCACATAGCCGTATTCGAGGACGTAGATCGAATAGAGTGACACCGGTTCCTCCCTTGATCCAGCCGGTTAATTTTTCGCGGGTCGGCAGTTGCAGCAGGCCGCCGTGAAATCCACGGGGGTCAGTCCGGCGGAAGGTTCCGAAACCATCCGCAGCGACCGCTGCGCGGAAAAAAGCGCGTCAACGACGGCATCGAGATCGGGACTTGCCGGATCAATGAGATCGGCAAGACGATCAAGCCGCGAGAGTATCCGGCCGAGAAGCACTAGCAGATCGGCGAGCGCGGCTTGGTGGCGGGCCGCTGTCGGCGGCGCCTTCACCGCACCAAGCCGGTCGGTTGCCTCGCGCAACTGCCTTGTCACCGACGCCAGCAAGAGATCGTTGCGGTTGCGGTCGAGGCTGTCGGTCTGGAGCAGAAGCAGGATTCCCGAAAGCTGGCCAACGCAACGCTTGGCGGCGTCATAGAGCGGACGGGTGTCTGACAGGTAGGAGGCAACCGCTTCATCCTTGATCCCTGACTTCAACAAGGCATCGGGCTGGTACTCGCGGGGGGTGTCCCATATCGAGCAGGTGGGACGATGCACGCCTTCGATCCCTGAAGAAGGCGCTGGAAATTCGCGACGAAACGTTAGAAGCGCCGTCCCATGCGCAAGCGGAGCCTCGTCTTGTCCGGAATTGATCCTGAGCACGCGTCGCCTCCATATGTTCGTCGTCGCATCGATCCGCAGGCCATGCGGACTGTCGTTCAGTGCATGAATCGGCCGCCGTTTACGTCGAGAATGAGCCCCGTCACGTAGTCGGACAGGTCCGAGACCAGGAACAGGCAGGCTTTGGCGATATCATCCGCCGTCCCGAGCCGGCCAAGCGGGATGTTCACGACGATGTCGCGTCGCTTGTCTTCGGTCAGCTTGTCTCCAAAGATGTCCGTGTCGATCGTGCCTGGGGCAATCGCGTTGACGCGGATATTGTGCTGCGCCAGTTCACGCGCCATCGACTTGGTGAGGCTGTGGATGCCGCCCTTGGCTGCGGAATAATGCGGCCCGCCGAAAATGCCGCCGCCGATCTGGGCCGCGATCGAGCCGATCGAAACGATCGCGCCGGAGCGCCGTTCGATCATCGAAGGCACGGTAGCCTGGGCCATGTTCAGGCTGCCACGCAGGCTGGAATCGATGACCAGGTCGAAATTCTCCTGGGTGATATCCATCAGCCGGTCTGGTTGGCTGATGCCGGCATTGTTGACCAGGATGTCGACATGTCCGAAGCGGGCCATGACGTCACCAACTGCCTTGCGACAAAAAACGGGATCCCGGACATCGCAAGCCACGCCGATGTGTTCGGAGCCGATGTCGCGGGCCGCATTCATGGCGGCCTCTTCGTCGAGGTCGAAGATCGCCACGCGGCAGCCCTGCGCGGCAAACCGCCGGGCCGTGGCCTTGCCTATGCCGCGCGGCGAGGCGGCGCCTGTGATAATGGCGGTCTTGTCGTTCAGCATCACGGTGTACTCCTCCCCATATGAATTCATTCGGCGGCCTCGGCCGCGTCTTCGATATTCAGGCCTGCCCAACCCTCGATGAGGGCCGCGATGCGCGAGCAATCGGCGTCGGCCATGCCTTGCGTCATGGCGAACTGCCAGAACTGGCGGACGTTGGCCCCGAGCCACATTGGCACGCCCATACGCTCGGCTTCCTGCATGCAAAGCGTCACGTCCTTGTGCATGAGCTCGGTGCGAAAATTCTGGTCGTAGCGGCGTGTCACCACATGCTTCGGATAGGCGATCTCCGACACCCAGGACCGGCCGGAGCCGGCATTGATGATCCGGAACAGATCCTCGGGCTCGATACCGCCCTTTTCGGCGAATGCCAGCGCTTCGCCGACGATCACCATGTTGGTTGCGGTGAGAAGATTATTGGCGAGCTTGAGGATCTGTGCCTTGCCGACGTCCGGGCCGAGATGGACAAAAGTCTTTGCAAATGTCGCCAGGAACGGTCGTGCCCGTTCCAGTGTCTGCTCCGACCCCGACGCCATGACCGCCAGCGTCTCGTTGCGGACGCCGATTGGTCCGCCGCTGACGGGCGCATCCAGCACAGATACGCCGCGTTCCGCCATCGCATCACCGACCTTGCGCGCCATTGTCGGGCCGGTGGTCGAGAGATCGATATAGTGCTTGATGCGTTTGCCATGGATAAGGCCGGCCTCACCCAGCGCGACGGCCTCGACAATCGGCGCGTTTGGCAGGCTGACGAAGACCGTCTCGACCGCGTTGGCGACCGCGGCGGCGCTGTCTTGCCGCTTTGCTCCCTGCGCGACAAGGACATCGACGACCGCAGCGTTGGTATCGAAAATGTGGACGTCGAGCTGGGCTGCCAGAGCCTTGCTGACCATGGGCATGCCCATCGCACCGAGACCGATGAATCCGTAAGAATTACTGGGCACGCGCGCTCTCCCCGATCGCTGTAAGATGTGACGGCGCGCCTTCGTAGAGGCGATAGATGCCGGTGCCGTCGATGTCGCCGTGGCCGGCCGTGATAAGCAGACGAAAGAGCTGGGCGGCTTGGCCGGACATTGGGGTTGCCGTGCCCGAACTACGGGCGAGCTCCTGCACCATGTCGAGGTCTTTCAGCAGCTGCCGCGCATAGGCCCGCGGCGCGAAATCATGTGCGGCGATACGTGGATAGAGCTGTTGCATCAGAACACCGTCGGCATGGCCGTATTTCACGCATTCAGGCAGCAGCGCGGCATCCATTCCTGCCGCTTCAGCGAGGCGCACGGCTTCGGCCAGAACAGCATAATTCGTGCCGACCACGAGCTGCGCGATCATCTTGGCAACCGAACCCATGCCTGTCTGTCCGACATGGGTGAACTGGCGGCCGATGTCCTGAATCAAGGAACGGATGCATGCGATCGCCCAATCCGAGCCGCCGGCCATGATTGTCAGTGTGCCTTCGCCTGCCGCCGAGGGACCACCCGAAACCGGAGCGTCGATCCATTCGCATCCCGTGGCCGCTTGGACGCGCCAACCGATGGACCGGCAGAAATCCGGCGACACGGTTGAGAAATCCACCACAATCTGCGGTGACAGCAGAGCATCCGACAGGCCCGCTTGGCCAAACACCACGGTTTCGACTGCCGCCTGCGACGGCAGGTTGAGGAGCACGAGATCCGCGTCCTCGACACAGTCTTTTGGCGACGCAGCGCCAACTGCACCCGAAGCCATAGCCGCAGCTTGCCGGCCGGCATCCGCGTCGAAGACTCGTAGCTTGTAGCCAAGCCCTGCAAGGCGCGCGGCCATGGGTCCGCCCATCAGGCCGACGCCGATATAGGCAAGGCGCGGCTTACCGGATGTCATAGAATTGGACCGCATTGTCGTGGAACAGGCGCTTTTGCGCTTCGGGTCCGAGATCCGCCGTGATCTCCTTGTAGCCACCAAAGATCTCATCGAGCGTGCCGCACACACTGTCAACCGGGAAATTGCTCCCGAACATGCAGCGCTCGACGCCGTAAATCTCGATGATCGACCTCACGATGTCGCGGTTGTTGGCGACCGTCCAAGGCTGGCCAGGCAGGCCGATGCCGGAGATCTTCACCGCCACGTTCGGCCGCTTGGCGAATTCGGTCATTGCCGCTTTCCAGCCGGCAATCCCCTCGGCACTGCGATCGGCCGGCAGCCCTGAATGCAGCAGAATGATCTGCGTCTGCGGGAAGCGGTCGGCGAGCGTGCACGCCTCGTGCAGATGCCACCATGGTGTCTGCAGATCGAACCGCAAACCATAGCTCGACAGCATGGCGAAACCTTCGACCCAATGCGGGTCGACCATGCTGCCTGGAGCGGCTGAGCCCGGCTTGGGATTGGATTTCGGCTTGTGACGCAGGCCGCGTACGAAGTCGAAACCGGCCAGCCGCTCCAGCACCCGGGCGCGGTCGCCCCGGTCGAGCCATGCCTGGCCGACAGCGACGTTAGGCCACCCCGTCTCACGACGAAGGGAGGCGATATAATCCATCTCGCCGATTGGATCACTCGGATCCCACTCGGCTTCGATATAGACCGTCTTGACAACGTGGTGGCCGGCAGCGTCCCGCTTGTAGTCGGCCGGCAGATACGGCCGGCATATCGAGGAGTAGTCGCCATAGCGGAATGGGATCAGCGGCCGATCGTTGAGCCACGGATAATAGTTCTGCTCGGGATTCCAGAAGTGGACGTGCGCATCCACCATCGGCATATCAGTCACGTCTGTCTCCTCTCCGTCTCGGGACGACCCGTCTCAGATTGGATGCCAGCTCCTCTTCCGGCATCCGCAGTCGTCGCCGCGATTTATCGCGATTTATTCAGCGGCGGCCGCATAGGGGACGTTGCGCCCGCCATAGCGACGGACACGAACGTTTGCCTGCTCGGCATGGCCGGCGAATCCTTCAAGTATGCAAAGGCGGGAACAGTATTCGCCGATCATTGCCGAGGCCTCATCGGTCAGGACGCGTTGATAGGTAACGGTCTTCAGGAACTTGCCGACCCAAAGGCCGCCGGTGTAACGGGCGGCTCCGGCCGTCGGCAGCGTGTGGTTGGTTCCAATCACCTTGTCGCCATAGGCGACATTGGTTCGCGGCCCGAGAAACAGCGCCCCGTAGTTCGTCATCCGCTCGAGGAAGATATCGGGATCGCGAGTCATCACCTGCACATGTTCCGATGCGATGCGGTTTGCTTCACCGACCATTTCGTCCTCTGTCGAACACAGGATCACCTGGCCGTAATCCTCCCATGCGCGACGGGCGACGACGGCAGTCGGTAGGATGTTCAGCAGCCTTTCGACCTCTGCGATCGTGGCTTTGGCGAGGACCTCTGAATTGGTCAGCAAGACTGCCGGTGAGTTGGGACCATGCTCGGCTTGGCCGAGAAGATCGGTCGCGCATAGCTCGGCGTCGACGCTGTCATCGGCAATGACCAGGGTTTCCGTCGGACCGGCGAAGAGATCGATGCCGACCTGCCCATAGAGCTGGCGCTTGGCTTCCGCCACAAAGGCGTTGCCTGGACCGACCAGCATGGCAACGGACTGGATGCTTTGTGTGCCCAGTGCCATGGCGGCTACGGCCTGCACACCGCCGAGACAGTAGATTTCATCCGCGCCTGCCAGGTGCTGGGCCGCAACGATCGCCGCGGCAGGGCGCCCCTCGTAAGGCGGCGCAGCCGTGAAGATGCGCGGCACGCCGGCAACCTTGGCCGTGATGACCGACATATGGGCCGAGGCCAGCAATGGATATTTTCCGCCTGGCACATAGCAGCCGACGGACTGAACGGGGATGTTCTTGTGCCCAAGAACAACGCCCGGCAGGGTTTCGATCTCGATATCGCGCAACGCTTCGCGCTGATGCTGCGCGAAGTTGCGAACCTGTTCCTGCGCGAAGCGGATGTCGCTCAGGTTCTGTTCGGACAGTTCCGCAAGGCAGGCGCGTATTTCCGCATCGGTAAGGCGAAAATCCTTGCGGTCCCATCTGTCGAAGCGGATCGAAAGCTCGCGCACCGCAACATCGCCACGCGAACGGACATCTGCGATGATGCCCTCTACAGTGGCTCTGACGGTGGCCTGATCGGCTGCCACGGCGCTCGGATCGCGCCCCTCTTTGAGTTTGCGGATCACTTGGTCGCCCCTTCCGTCGTCCTGCCTTCGAAGTAGCTGTCGAGATCGAGCGCCAGTTTGATGATGCTCGAATAGTCCTCGCCGGCATGTCCATTCTGGCAATGGATGGCGAAGAGCTCTGTTGCCAGATTTCCCATCGCTGCCAGGACTTTCGAGCTGTTCGCCAGCTCCTTGGCGAGCCGCATGTCCTTCAACTGGAAATCCGAGCGGAAACCGCCGGCAAAACCGTTGGCAGAGGGCACATTCTCCATCAGGCCCGGGAATGGGTGATAGCGCTCGAGCGCGTAGTTGTTGCCCGAGGAGTTGCGCATCACATCGCTGAGGATTGCTGGGTCGAGACCATTGGCGACACCGAGTGCCAGCGCCTCGACAGTTCCCGCCATGCATATTCCGGACAGAATGTTGTTGCAGAGCTTCGCCGTGTGGCCCGCTCCCGAAGCCCCGACATGATAGATGCGCTGTCCCATTGCTTCCAGCAGAGGGCGGGCATGCTCGACATCCGTGGCCTCGCCGCCGACCATGAAAGTCAAAGTGCCGGAATGGGCGCGCGGCGTCCCGCCTGAAACCGGTGCATCGATCATGCGCCGGCCGGCGGCGCGGGCGGCAGCGGCGATTTCCACCGTGACGGTCGATGAAATCGTGCTGCTATCCATCAAGAGCGCACCCTTGCGGGATGCCGCGATGACACCCGACGCTCCAAGATAGGCGTCGCGGACATTGTCTCCGGTCGGAAGCATGGTGATAACCACATCGGCCGATGAAGCCGCCTCGGCGGCGGAGGTGGCACGTTTCACGCCCTGCTTCTCAGCCGCGTCCTGTGCGGCCGAAGACGGGTCGAAGCCAATGACTGGAAAGCCGGCTTGGACCAGATTGCGGGTCATTGGTTGACCCATATTGCCAAGACCAAGGAAAGCGACGGTTTTCACTTGAGCATTCTCCCGGTCAGGCAGCCGACGTGTTGACGATGACGGTCTTCGACCAGGTGAAATGCTGGATCATGCTCGCCAGCGAGAGTTCACGCCCCATGCCGCTCATTTTCGTCCCCCCATATTCGATGTTGGCTTCCGCGACGGCAAACTGGTTGACCTGCACGAAGCCGGCGTCGATGCGCGACACGAAGTCGAACGCCGCCGGGAGGTTTTCCGTGAAAATCGTTGCCGCGAGGCCGTAGGGCGTATCGTTGGCCTCCTGCAGCACGGTCTCGAAATCGGTAAAGCGTGAGACAGTCGCGACCGGCCCGAAGATCTCGTCACGGCAAACGGGTGAGCTTGCGGGAACGCCCTCGATCAGCGTCGTCGAGTAGTAGTAACCCTTGTCCAGACCTTCGGGACGCTGGCCGCCGCAAAGGATACGGGCGCCGGGCGTCTGCCGCGCCATTTCGATGTAGCGTTCGACACGATCGAACTGCTTGCGCGATACGATACAGCCCACCTGTGTCGCTTCATCCAGCGGGTTTCCAACCCGAAAAGACGTAATGCCGGCCAGCACGCGCTCGATCACCGCATCATAAATGGCGTCGTGGATATAGATCCGCGTACCGGCGGAACACGACTGGCCCTGACGCTGAAGCCGGAGCCCCTGCAAAATGCCACGGGCCGCGCGATCGATATTGGCATCGGCCAGGACGATGTTCGGATTCTTGCCGCCGAGTTCGGCTGTGACTGGTATGATCTTGTCGGCGGCGTAGTGCATGATCATGGCGCCGACCGCGCTCGATCCGGTGAAGCTGATCTTGCGTACAGCCGGATGTTGGCAAAGCAGGCGACCTGCTTCCTCGCCGAGCCCGGTGATTGCGTTCGCGACGCCGGGTGGCAGAACCGCCTGCAGCAGTTCGAACACCCGAAGCACTGCCAAGGGTGCTTGCTCGGCCGGCTTTAGCACGACGGTGTTGCCTGCGGCGAGTGCCGGGGCGATCTTGCTGGCAAGCTGCATCAGCGGTGCATTCCACGGAATGATCGCGCCAACGACACCAAGCGCCTCGCGTCGCGTATAGAGCAGCCGGCCAGGATCGGGCGGATAGGTCTGGCCGTTGATCTCGCCAGCCAGACCACCGAAATAACGCAGGATGTCGACCATGGTGCCGGCTTCATTGCGCGATTGGGTTGGAAGTGCGTTACCAGTCTCCAGCGACGAGAGCCGGGCAATGTCTTCACGGAAGCCGTCGAGATGATCGGCTGCCCGCATGAGCAGGGCGCCGCGCTCTCTCGCCGGCGTTGCCGACCAAGACCGGAACGCAAGGGAAGCCGAATCCACCGCAGAATTGACATCCTCTATGCCGCAGCGTGGCGCAGAGCCGATGATCTCTTCGGTGGCGGGGTTCTCGATATCGAATTGCGCGGTTGTGAGCGCTTTTCTCAAGCCGCCGCCGCAGACGATCTGGCCCGAAAGTC
Organism: Mesorhizobium sp. B2-5-3; assembly: GCF_006441005.1. Lineage (NCBI taxonomy): Bacteria > Pseudomonadati > Pseudomonadota > Alphaproteobacteria > Hyphomicrobiales > Phyllobacteriaceae > Mesorhizobium > Mesorhizobium sp. B2-5-3. The sequence continues at coordinate 83,633 of NZ_VFUS01000007.1, read as the reverse complement.
GTCTCGCTTCCGTGGTTTGCGCGCCGATGCGCGCTTCAAGGGAGTCTGTTGCAAAGGCGTTCATACGAGATGGCTTCTGTCGTTTTTGATTGAGCATACGTATGCACTCTGTTAGACATTTGAAATGAGTTTGTCAAACAGGAGTGAGAGATGTCTGTGACAACAATCGGCCTCGTCGCTGGAGACCCATCCGGTGTCGGTCCGGAACTTTGTGCCAAATTAGTCAATGCAAAGGGGCGCCAGAGTGACCTTCGCGTTGCCGTCTTTTGTGGGAAAGGGAGCTTTCGCGACGGAATGCGAATCGCTGGTCTCGATGCTGAAATCCCGGTCGTCGATAGCGTCTCATCGATTCCGGAGCGTGGCGGCGTGGCGCTGATTTCAGGGCTGGATCGAGACGGCTACAAACCCGGTGTGGCGAGCGCGGAGGGCGGAACTGCCACGCTCGCGGCGCTGGAGAGTGCAGCAGACGCGGCCGGGGCAGGGCAGCTCGATGCGATTGTCTATGGTCCGCTCAACAAACAGGCGATGTGGCTGGCCGGTCACAAGGCGATCGACGAACTGCATTTTTTCTCAAGTCGCCTCGGGGTTGCCGGCTTCTGTTGCGAAATGAATAACCAGGGGGCTCTCTGGACGGCCCGCGTAACCTCGCATATTCCGCTTCGCGCCGTGGCCGACAACATCTCCGTGGAGTCCATCATTGCGGCCACGGTGGCCGGCGCCAAGGCGGTCGAATCATCAAGCGGCAAACGTGCGAGAATAGCCGTTGCCGGCCTTAACCCGCATTTGGGAGAAGGCGGCGCAATGGGCACTGAGGAGATTGAGATTATCCTCCCCGCTATCGAAAGGCTAAAGGAGCTTGGATACGATGTCGCCGGCCTCTATCCGGCCGATACCGTCTTTCTGCGTGTGGGGCCGGAGAAGCTCGACTTGATCATCACCATGTTCCACGATCAGGGCCAGATCGCGCTGAAGACACTCGGTTTCGCCAACACCTCGACCGTTCTTGGCGGATTGCCGCTGCCAATCGTTACCGCCTCGCAAGGAACAGCCTACGACATTGTCGGCCAAAATCGCGCCGACCCCGCCGGCCTGACAGCAGCGTTTGATCTCGCGCATCGTCTTGCTATTGCTGCGCGCAAGGCAGCATAACAGGCGCAAAAGCTGATTTGCGCAAGGATCCAATGCATGAGACGGTCAACTTCGGTGGATGTCGCGCGGGAGGCTGGCGTATCGCAATCGACAGTGTCTCGCGCACTCGCCGGCGACGGGAGGATTTCAGAGGAGACAAAGAAAAAGATTCGCAAGACGGCGGAGCGCTTGGGCTATACGCCAAATGGGATCGCGCGAAGCCTGCAGACGAAGAAGACGAATATGGTTGGCCTGATCATGGCCGATATCCTCAATCCGTTCTACCCGGCCGTCCTGGAAATCTACACCCAGAAGCTCAACGCCATGGGCAAGCAGCTCCTGTTGCTTTCCGTGCCCAAGGGTTTCGAAGTCGATGACGTGCTGCCATCGATGCTTCAGTACGAGATCGACGGTTTGATCGTCACGTCAGCTGTGTTGTCGTCGCGAATGCGCGACATCCTGCACAACAGGAACACCCGGGTGGTTCTGTTCAACCGCTCCGTCGACGACTTTTCGATCAATTCAGTGTGCTGCGAGAACAGGTCGGCTTCTATGGAAGTTGCCGCCCTTCTTGTTGCCGCAGGGCATAGGCGTATAGCCCTTATAGGGGGCCGCCCTGATACGTCGACCCACCGCGAACGTAGCGCCGGCTTTCAGGATGAATTGCGCCGCCATGGAGTCCAAATCATTGGCGAGCAATTCGGCGAAAACACCTATGGCGGGGGTTACAGGGCAGCGATCAATCTGCTGTCCGGCCCGACTCCCCCGGACGCCATCTTCTGTATCGCCGATGTCATGGCGCTTGGCGCGTTGGATGCCGCGCGCTTCGGGCTTGGGTTGAAAGTTCCGCGCGATGTTTCCATCGTGGGCTTCGATGACATTCCCTCGGCCGCCTGGCCGGCATACGACCTCACCACCTTCCGCCAGCCGATCGAGGCGATGGTGGGGCGGTCGCTCTCCCTGCTGTTTGATCCGGCAGACTTTCCACCAGCGGCTATTCGCATACCCGGCGAACTGATCATTCGCGGCTCTACCAACATTGGTCCTGCAACCGCCTGAACTGATCAACGCCAGGATACTAATTTAGCAAATGCGTGCGCATACGTATTCCCAATTTCAAACAAATGGAGAGAGATTTATGGAGGAAAATCAAGTCGCGCCAAATTTCAGGCTGGACGGAAAACGAGCGCTCATTACGGGAGCCGGGCGGGGGCTGGGACTGGCCGCCGCTCATGCGCTCGCCCACTTTGGTGCCGAGGTTGTTCTGGCCGCCCGCACATTGAGCGAGGTGGAGGCTGCCGCGGCCAATATCACTCGCGCGGGCGGACGAGCCGAAGCCATCGCGCTCGATATCCGGGACGTTTCGGCAGTGAGTGAAGCTGTTTCACACAGGCCGGCATTTCATGTGCTGGTCAACAATGCAGGGATGAACCGCACCAACCCATTCCTTGATGTAACGCAGGCCGATTTCGATGATATCATGGGCCTCAATCTGCGTGCTTCCTTCTTTGTTGCGCAGATCGTCGCGCGACGCATGGTCGAGCAAGGCGTGAGTGGCAGCATCATAAACATGTCGTCGCAGATGGGCCATGTCGGTGCCGCGACGCGCAGCGTCTACTGCGCCTCGAAGTGGGCCATGGAGGGCATGACGAAGGCGGTGGCAATCGACCTTGCGCCACACAAGATCCGTGTCAACACCGTCTGCCCTACGTTTGTCGAAACGCCGCTCGCTCAGAATTTTCTCAAGAATGAGGCCTTCAAGGCGGAGGTGCTGTCCAAGATAAAGCTTGGCCGCATAGGTCATGTCGGCGACATAACCGGGGCGGTTGTCTTCTTGGCGTCCGATGCATCCTCTCTCATGACGGGATCGTCCATGGTCATCGACGGCGGCTGGACCGCGGACTAGGAACCTGCTGGAGGGTCGCATAATCTGGACGGGACACGCGAACTAAGGAATGAAAGCACGATTCAGAAACGGCGCTCGTAAGCCTTCGTGCCCGAGGTTTGGCGGGCGGTGTTCTGATCGGATCGGCGGCGAGCCGGGCGCGCCATCAGCGTCGCGAAAAGCCGTCGAGCATCACTGCGAAGATGATGATGGCGCCTTTCAGGATCGCCTGTTGGGCGGGTCCGACGCCAGTGATGCTCAACCCATTGTCGACGACGCCGATGATCAGCGTACCGAGCAGCACGCCGACGATGCTGCCCTTGCCGCCCGACAGGCTGACGCCGCCGATGGCAACCGCGGCGATCGTCGATAGTTCGAGGCCGGTCGTCTGCGCCATCGTGGCGCTCATGTAGCGCGACATGCTGATTACGGCGCCGATCGCATAGAAGCTGCCGGCAATGGCGAACACGATGATGCGCACGCGCACCACGCGCACGCCGCTGATGAAGGCCGATCGGGAATTGCCCCCAACGGCGTAGATTTCGGCCCCGAAAGCGGTCCGGTGCAGGACGAAATAGCTGAGCGCCACGATCGCGAAGAACAGGATGACCGGGTTGGGCACGTAGAGCACGCTGCCCTGGCCGATGAAGGCAATGCTCGAGGGGATGCTGTCGACGAAGCCACTGCCGGTCACCTGATAGGCGAGCCCGACGCCGATTTGCCAGACGCCAAGCGTCACGATCAGGGATGGCAACCGCAGCCGTGCCACGAGGAAACCGTTGGCGGTGCCGAACGCGACGCCAACGAAGAGCATCACCGGGATGGCGAGAAGCGGAGAGATCGCGACGCCGAGAAGGCTGAATTGCGGGTTGGTGGTGACGAGGCTGCCGCCGACCATCAGCGTCACCGCCACGATGCCGCTCACCGAGAGATCGAGGCCTACCGTGAGCACCACGAACGCCTGCCCGCAGGCGGCAATGCCTCGGATGGACGACTGGATCAGCACGTTCGCAAGGTTTTCGGTGCCGATTGTGGCGCCGCGCGTGACGATTGCGAACCCCGCGATCAAGGCGGCGAGGATGAGCAGGCGCACGAAGTCGTCGCTGGTCAGTACGCCGAAGCCAAAGCCTCGGCGGCCCGGCCCGGCATCCGCTGCCCGAAGTTGGTCGACGATCACTCTGGTTGCCTCCGCAATTGCATGTCAGGCCGTGATGCGGGTTGGCCGCTCGCGGCGGCGGAAGAATTCGATCGACACCGCCAGGATGATGACCGCACCCTTGACCGTGTTCTGGACGTCGGTGCTGGCGCCCATGGCGCCGAGGCCGCTGTCGATGACGGCGAGGATCAGTGTCCCTAACAACACGCCGAGCACGGTGCCGCGGCCGCCATAGATGCTGACGCCGCCGATCGCGACAGCGGCGATGCTGTCGAGCTGCAGCCCGCTCAGCGTCCTGATCGAGACCGACATCATCCGCGATTCGATCGACAGGGCGGCGAGTGCGACCATCAGTCCCGAGATCACGAAGACGAGGAACTGCACGCGCCGGACCTTGATGCCGGAGAGATACGCGCTGGCGGAATTGCCGCCGACGGCATAGACGGCTCGGCCGAAGGACGTGTGGCTGAGCACGAAATGCGCCAGCGCGAAGAGCAGGAGCATCTCAATGACCGGCACGGGCACGCCCCGGATCGAGCCCTGTCCCAGCATGCTAAGGCTCGAAGGCAGATCGGTGATCGTGTAGCCGCCGCCGACGAGTTGGGCGAGACCCAGGCCGATCTGCCACATGCCGAGCGTCGCGATCAGCGCGGGCACGCGCAGCCGCGCGACCAGCAGGCCGTTGACGGCGCCCATCACGATGCCGACGAGCAGGATAATCGCGATACCGACGGGAACTGGCCAAGGATCGCCGCCGACCATGTTGAGGTCGAAGCGGCTGGTCAGCGTGGAAGCGCCAAGTACGCTTGCGAAGACGCCGATGCCGTAGAGCGACACGTCGATGCCTCCCGTCAGGATGACAAAGGTCTGGCCGATAGCGGCTATGCCGATGATGGAACTCTGCAGCAGGATGTTGTACAGCCCGCGCGCACTGTAGGTAACGCCTCCGGTTAAGAGGCCGAACACGCCGATCAGCGCCACGAGCATGAGCGCGCGCAGCACGTTGTCGTTGCGCAGGAAGCTCTTCATCCGTGCGCCTCCGGCACGCCAGCGATATCGGCGCCCTTGTCGCCGCTCACGAGCACCATTTCGAGCAAGTCGCGCTCGCTGACCCGATCGGGCGCGACTTCGCGTGTGATCCGGCCCTGCGCCATGATCAGGATGCGGTCCGACGCCACCATGATCTCGCGCATGTCGGATGACAGCAGCAAAACGCCGACGCCCCGCTCCCGCGCCTGGCGGCGGATGACGTCGTAGATCTCCTGGCGGGCGCCGACGTCGATACCCCGGGTCGGCTCGTCGAGAATGAGGAGCTTCGAACCGGCGGCGATCCACTTGCCGATGACCACCTTCTGCTGGTTGCCGCCGCTGAGCAGTCGCACGAGCTTGCCCGGTTCGCGCGGCCGCAGCCCCACATCGTCCATCACTCGGGCCACCAGGCCGCGCACCCGGCGGCCGACGAGCACGCCCGCAGTCGTCACTCGGCTCAGTGCCGGCAGCACCATGTTGAAGCCGACCGAGTGCTCCTGGACGATGCCTTCGGCCTGGCGATCCTCGCTGACGAAGCCGATGCCGAGCCGGCGCGCCTTGCTCGGCGTCATCGTGGCGACGTTCACCGCCACGCCATCGAAGTGAAGGCTGCCCTTGACACGGGTTCCGTCCGGCAGCGCACCGACGATGGCGCGCGCGAGTTCGCTCTTGCCCGCGCCGATCACGCCGGCGATGCCGACGATGGTGCCCTTCGCGATGGTCAGGTCGATTCCTTCGAACAGGCCGTCGGCGGAAAATCCGGAGAGTTCGAGGAGCCTGCCGGCGCCCGGTCCGGGCGCCTGCCGCAACGTTGATGTGCTGTCAACCGGCTTGCCGGTCATGCGCTCGACCAGCGTCGCCATGTTGATTTCGGCGATGCCGCAGCTCTTGACGACGGCGCCGTCGCGCAGGATCGTCACCCGGTCGGCGAGCGCGAAGACTTCTTCGAGTTTGTGCGAGATGTAGACGATGGCGACGCCGCGCTGCTTGAGCACCCTGACGAGGCCATAGAGATTGTCGATCTCGACGCGCGACAAGGCGGAGGACGGCTCATCCATGATGAAGACGGCCGGATCGTAGGAGAGGGCGCGCGCGATCTCCACTTCCTGCTGGTCGGCCACCTTCAGGTCGCCGACCGTGGCATCGGGCGACACTCTGCTGCCGAGCCGCTGCAGGATCTGCGCGGCCTCGCGGCGCGCCTTGGGCCAGTCGACCTTGCCCCAGCAGGCGGGCAGGCGGCCGAGAAGGATATTCTCGGTGACGCTCAGATACTGGACCAGGCCGAACTCCTGATAGACCATCGAGACGCCGTTGCGCTGCGCCTCGGATGGATTGGAAAACTGGGCCTGCTTGCCGCGCACCGTGTATTCGCCGCTGTCGGGCCGCAGCACGCCCATGAGGATCTTCATCAATGAGCTTTTGCCGGCGCCGTTCTCGCCAAGAAGGGCGTGGACCTCGCCGGCGCGCAATTCGAGCGCCACGTCCCTCAGAATCTTGATGCTCCCGAAGGACTTGGTGATGCCCACCATGCTCAGGACGATGTCACCCACGCGTGTCTCACCTGTTCCCTGGATACCGCCCGGCGTCTGTCGCGCGGTGGAATTGCAGCCACCCGCGCGACGAACGGATGCGCCTCAATAGCCGAGGAGGCTCTTGCGGTCGGCGAGCGTCGGGACGGGGAGGCCGATCTCCTTGGTGTCGAGGACTGGCCAGTAGTTCCACTTGCCGAGCGGCATGTCGGTGAAGGCGACGGTTCCGCCCCACATATGCGCTGCATCCGTGTCGATCGTCGCACCCGTCAGGAGCGGCATCGGCAGCAATACCCGGCGCGGCAGCTTGACCGTTCCGGAATTGGCATCGCCGTCGCCCAACGGCTGCTTGAGTACGGTGTGCCAGAGGAACTGCTTCACGACGACATCGATCTGGTGCCACGGGTTGTTCGACACCGTGAAGTCGAAGGTGCCGTCGCGCAAAGGTGCCAGCATCGCCTTGTCGATATCCTGGAGGATGACGACGACGTGGTTCGGATCGCCGGCGGGCGCCAGACGGTCGACGGAGCGCAGGCCCTCTGTGATGGCGCCGGCATCGCCGAACTGGGGATAGATGGCCTTGATGTCGGGATAGCGGGCAAAGGCATCCTGGATAGCCTTGATCACCGACTCCGGCTGGCCGGACGTGTCGACCGATTCCACGATCTCGACGGCGGGATCTCCCGCCAGCCCCAGACCGACGCCGTGGTGACGGGCCTGGCAGATCGGCAGGGCGCGTGCGCCCCAGATCTCCAGCACGCGATAAGGCTTCTCGGCGGTAGCGCCCGCCGTCTTGGCGAGTTCGGAGAATTTCACGCCGATCTGGCCGTTGCCTTCCATCGTGTCGGCATCATAGCCGGCAAAGCCGGTGAGCTTGTCGGTGTTGGCCGGAAGCACCCAGTTGTAGACGTCGATCCCGGATGCGATGGCCTTGTCGATGGTGGTGGCCATGGAGGTCGGGTCGATGGGATGCAGCACGATCGCGTCGTAGGCGTGCGTGGCGATGGCGTCTTCCATCAGGCGCGTCTGCGTCGGCACGTCGAATTCGGCCGAGCTCGTCGTGAAGGTCGCGCCGGCTTCCTCGAGCTGGGTCTGCAGGAGATGCTGCGCGATGACCTGGTAGTCGTCGCCCATCCACACCGGCAAATAGAGCACCTTGTAGGGCGACCCGTCCTGCTTGACGGCGATCCCCTTGTAAGGCTGCCACTGGACACGGCTCGGATCAATGAGACCCTTGATCTTGCCCCAGTCGGCCTCGGGTATGAAGTCCGGTCGCGCGGCTTCCTGGGCCGTCGCGGCAAATGCCAGGGACAGCGAGAATAAAGCTGCCGCTATATATTTCTTCATTGGATTCCTCCTCCAAACTCTTCCTGCCATTCGCGAATGCGGTACCTGGGGTACCGGCATTTCCTCCCTGCTGCGAAAGAAGACCTCCAATTCGTCTGCTGAAGCTATTCGGCGATAAGGTGTGATGAACTATAGAAGCATGCAGCCGAAGAAATACTGCCCGGAAGCACTGTCCTAAGGCAAGTCCCCAACCGAAGTCCTAGCCGCCCCGGCAAGAGGGCTCAAATCGTTGTTCACCATGTCGGCATCGCGAACGGCGAGGAAACGGTGATATTCGGGTGGAGGGATGGCCGCGCTTTCTCGTCACCACGCCCTGCCTTCGCAATCGACCAGTGTTCTTCGACAGGCTCAGGATGAAGTAGGAAGCGGGCGAGCCTAGACCGACCGAGAAGGAGAATGCCGGCGCCATTGGCGCGACCGCTACCGTCAGGTGTCGAGCTTGGTGGCCATGTCCTCGATGTCGTCGGCGATGACATCCCAATCCGCCTCGGCGGCAAGGTCGATCGTCTGGTTGGGGCCGAATTCGGTGGGACGCAGGAAGAAGCCGGTCATCAAACCGTACTTGCGCGCGTTGGCGAGGTCGCCATTGTGCGCCGACGCCAGCATGACCTCGCCCGGTTCGAGATTGAGCAGCCGGGCGCTGCCCAGGTAGGTGTCGGGATGCGGCTTGAAGCGTGAGAACATATCGGAGCCGAAGACCACGTCCCACGGCAGGTTCGCGCCCTTGGCCATGTCGACCAGCAGGCGCACGTTGCCGTTCGACAGCGAGCCGACGATGTATTTGGTCTTCAGCCGCGTCAGGCCCGCCACGGCATCCGGCCAGGCCTTGAGGCGATGCCAGCCGAGGTTGATGTCGCGCAGCTCGTCCTCGCTGAAGCCGGTGACGCCAACATCGCGCATGGCCTCGTCGAGCAGTTCGCGATGCAGGTCGTCGAGGAGGCCGTAGTCCCGCGTGCCCGCGGTCACTTCATCGAGCATCCGGTGATAGCCGTGGCGCCATGCGTCGGCGACGGCGGCCCAGTCGCCGTTGACGCCGCGCTTGCCACCGAGTTCCTTCATTTCGGCGATCAGGCCGCCGCGCCAGTCCACCACGGATCCGAATGTGTCGAAGACGATGGCTACGGGTTTCTTGCTGGACATGGCGGTCTTCTCTTCGAATTTGGAAAAACGGAAGCACCGGCGGGTTTCGCGGTGCGTGCTATGAGGCGCATCGTATCGAGGGTCTTCCTCCCATCGAAACTAACGGAGAGCCCGGCGAAGGAAAGTATCCATTGGGCACCCCCCACCTCGCGGAACGTGGCGGCAGCCTGGGCCGCGCGGCTGGAGGTGATCGCCGCTCGACGACTGCGTTCAGGCGAAGGCGATCTGTACCTTGATCGCCCGGCTCCTGTCGCCTGCCAGCAGGAAGACGTTATTGGCATCAGTGACCGGCATGGTCGCGCTTAGCAGCGGCGCCACGTCGATCCGGCCCGAACCAATGAGCTCGGCGGCGAACGAAAACTCGCCGGCGAAGCGGAAGCTGCCGCGCGGCCGTGTCGCGCGCAGTGCCCCGGCGATGGTCAGCGACTGGCCGGCGACCTCGAAGACGACGTCGAATAACCCTTGTTGGCCTCGTAGCCGGCCAGCGCATCCGGCCCGACCGCGACGTTGACCGTATGGTCGCGCTGAGCGAACGGGCGAAGGCGATCGGCTTGTCGAGGATGTCGGTGACCACCACTTCGCGCGTGCGCCAGTCGCGCCGAAAGCAGGAGGAGGAGGCCGATCGGCCCGGCGCCGACGATCAGCACGCGTGCGCCGTAGACCGGCGCCTGGCCGACCGCATGCATGCAGACCGCGAGTGGCTCGGCGAAAGCCGCCATCGCGGCGTCGACGCCCGGCAGCCATGGCGAGGCGTTGGCGGCGTCGCAGACGATGAAGTTGGCAAACCCGCCCTGCACGAGCGGCGTGCGCATGGCGCTGCCGAGGAAGCGCATGTCAGAACAATGGATCGGCTGGCCGCTGCGGCAGAAGCCGCAATGGCCGCAGGCGACGACGGATTGACGGCGACCAGCGCGCCCGACTGCAGGCCCGCGACACCGGCGCCGAGCGCCGCGACATGCCCGGAAATCTCATGACCGAGGATCATCGGCTCGCGCACTCGGATCGGCCCGAAGCCGCCATGGTTGTAACAATGCAGGTCGGAGCCGCAGATGCCGCCAATGGCGATCCGCACCGGCACCTGTTAGGGGCCAGGTTCGGGCTTGGCCCTTTCCTCGACGCGCAGGTCTCTCTCGGCATGCAGAACCACGGCGCGCATTATCTGTTCAAATCCTCGTATCCGGCAGCGTCTGCCGTCGCCGCTTTCAGTACAGGACGGCGCACGCCATGTTCAATGGCTGATCTGGCTGAGGAACGCCTTGGTGCGGGCTTCCCTCGGATTGTCGAAGAAGGTGCCCGGCTCGCCCATCTCGACGATCTCGCCCTGGTCCATGAAGATGACGCGGTCGGCGACCTGGCGGGCGAAGCCCATCTCGTGGGTGACGCAGAGCATGGTCATGCCTTCGTTGGCCAGTTCGATCATGGTGTCGAGGACTTCCTTGACCATCTCCGGGTCGAGCGAGGAGGTCGGCTCGTCGAACAGCATGATCCTGGGGTTCATGCAGAGCGCGCGCGCGATCGCCACGCGCTGCTGCTGGCCGCCCGAAAGCTGGGCGGGATATTTGTCGGCCTGTTCGGGAATGCGCACGCGGGCGAGGTATTTGCGCGCGGTCTCCTCCGCCTTCGCCTTGGCGATGCCGGAAACCTTCATGGGCGCCAGGGTGCAGTTTTCGAGCACTGTCATGTGCGGGAACAGGTTGAACTGCTGGAACACCATGCCGACGTTGCGGCGCACCGCCTCGACGTTCTTCGGCCCGGCGGTGAGTTCGATGCCGTCGACGACGATCCTGCCGCTGCGGACGTGCTCGAGCTGGTTGATGCAGCGGATGAGCGTCGACTTGCCCGAGCCGGACGGGCCGCAAAGGACGATTCGCTCGCCTCTGCGCACCGTCAGGTTGACGGCCTTCAGCGCATGGAAAGCGCCGTAGTATTTCTCGACGTTTTCCATGCTCACCGCGAGCGAGACGGTTGCGTTCGCCTGTTCTGAACTCACGTGGACATCTCCCTGCGGCCGGCCGTGCCGGAACCTACTTCTCGGCGTTTTCGATGAAGGCCGGCAACGGCGCCTTCATCCATTGCTCGTGCAGCTTGCCCAGGCTTCCGTCCTTCTTCTTCCCGTTGAGGAAGTCGTTGACGGCGGCAAGCAGCTCGGGCGAGTCCTTGCGCACGACGATACCCTGCGCCTGCTGGCGCAGCAGGAACTTCTTGGTGAAGCGGTCGGGCGCCGTCTTTTCGATCTGGCCGATCGCGATGTCGGCAACGCCGAGCAGCGGCACCTGGCCGGAGATCAGTGCCTGCGCGGAGGAGGCGTCGTCGTCGTAGCGCTGGACGTTGGTGTCGGCCGCCGCGATTGCCGTGACGGCGGTATCCTGCGTGGTGCCGCGGGTGACGCCGATCGTCTGGCCCGCGAGGCCCGCCTTGTCGGTGATGGCGATATCCTTGTCGCCATAGACGAACTGCTCGAGACCGGCATAGGGCACCGAGAAGTTGACAACCTTGAGGCGTTCCTCGGTGATGCCGAGCGTGGCAAACAGCACGTCGGCCTGGCCCGACAGCAGGTACTGGATGCGGTTGGCCGAGGTCACCGGCAGGATGGTCAGCTTGACGCCGATGCTGTCGGCGAACTCCTTGGCGAGATCGGGATCGTAGCCGACGGCCTGGCCGTTGGAATCGAGCAGGCCGAAGGGTGGGTAATCGACCAGCGAGCCGACGGTGATCGTGCCTTTGTCCTTGATTTCCTTCAAGGTCAGGGCTGAAGCCGGCATCACGGTGACGGCCGCCGCGACCGCGACGCTCGCGACGAACGTCAGAGCATTTTTCCAGAGTGTCATCGGTGTATCCTCCCTTTCAAAAATGGATCCCCGACATCGAGGGTCCGGACAATTCGAGACGTCAGCGTTTCGCCAGAGCGACGTAACGCCCTTCCATGCGCCGGGCGTAGACCGAAAGCGGCCAGCACAGGCAGAAGTAGATGATGGTCACCAGCCCGTAGACCTTGAGCGGCGAGTAGGTCGCGTTGTTCATGATCTGCGCGGCGCGCATCAGCTCGACGAAGCCAATGATCGAGGCGAGCGACGTGCCCTTGATCAGCTGGACGAGGAAGCCGACGGTCGGCGCCACCGCGATGCGCGCGGCCTGCGGCAGGATCACCGATTTCATCCGACCGGAATAGGACAGGCCAAGCGCCCAACTCGCCTCGCTCTGGCCTTCCGGCACCGCCTGGATGCAGCCGCGCCATATCTCGCCGAGAAAGGCGGCGGCGTGCACGGTAAGCGCCAGTGCGGCCGCCACCCAGGGGCTGACGCCGAAGCCGATGATCTGCAGGCCGAAATAGGTGAGGAAGAGCTGCATCAAGAGCGGCGTGCCCTGGAATAGGCGAATGAAGCCGAGCGCCGGCAGGCAGAGCAGCCGGTATTTCGACACCCGCGCCAGCGCCACCACGAGTCCGCCGACGGCGCCGCCGGCAAAGGCGACGGCCGAAAGCGCCATCGTCCACTGGACGGCCAGAACGATGAACCAGAATTCCTGTATGCCGAAGGGGCGGATCATGACCTCGCTCCTACCGGCTCAAGGGATAGTTGAAGGCGAGGCGCTGGATCAGGCGGAACAGGCCGGAGAAGCCGAGCGACATGACGAGGTACATGCCGGTGATGACAAGATAGACCTCGAAGGCGGTGAAGGTGCGCTGCTGGATGTCGTTGCCGGCGGCGGCCAGGTCCGTCGCCGAGATCACCGAGACGACGCTGGTCGACAGCATCAGGTAGACGAACTGGCTGGTCAGCGCCGGGTAGATGGTGCGCACCGCCTGCTTGAGGATGATGTAGCGGAAGATCTGCAGGCGGTTGAGCCCGAGCGCGACGCCGGCCTCGACCTGGCCTTTGGCGATGGATTCGATGCCGGCCCGGATGATCTCGGTGGCGAAGGCGCCGACATTGACCACCAGCGCCACGATGGCGGCGGTGTTCGGCGTCATGCGGATGCTGAATTCGGGCAGCGCGAAATAGATGAAGTAGATCTGCGCCAGGAAGGGTGTGTTACGGATGAGCTCGATATAGGCATCGATCAGCCAACGCAGCGGGGGCGGCCCGCCGGTCTTGGCAAAGGCCAGCACGACGCCGACGATCAAGCCGAGAATCGTGGCGACGAACGAGAGCTGGATGGTGATCCACGCGCCCGTCAGAAGATGGTCCATGTTCGCGAACACGGGCGCGAATTGGAGCTGATACTGCATGACCTCCCTAATTTCCGGCTGCTCCAGAAATGCCTGCCCGCCACGCTCCGATCCGCCGACCGCGCGCGCCTCCCTATCGGGGATAGCTTAAGCCGGCGGCGCGATGCAGGGATATTATCGGTTCGGTTCCCCCCACCTCGCCAAATGTGCTGGCTGGGCGCCGCCCGCGCGGCGGTTCAATCCAGCCGGTACACGCGCCGCGCGGTGCCGGCAAACAGCGCGCGTTTCTCGCCGTCGGATGCGCCGGAAACGATGCGCTTGAAGGCGTTCCAAAGGGCGGCATAGCCGATGCCCATCCGGTCGACCGGGAAGTTGCTCTCGAACATGGCGCGGTCGGCTCCGAAGAGTTCGATGCAGGTCTCGATGTAGGGACCCCACATGGAGGCGAGTTCGGCCGAGGTCGGCGGCGCGGGCCGGGTGTTGTAGTCGTAGGCGGCAAGCCGCATCATCATGCCGCCGAGCTTAATCGAGACGTTCGGGCAGGTGGCGAGTTCGGCCATCGACGCCTTCCAGGCGGCGAAGACCTCGTCCTTGCGGCCGGCATAGGGGCCGTAGCCGAGCGGGCAGCCGCAATGGCCCATGACGATGCTGGCCTCCGGAAAGGCGCGCGCGAGGTCGGTGACGTCGGCGAGCTGGGGATGGTAGAGCCAGGCGTCGAAGGATAGGCCCATGGCGACGAGCCGGGCAAATCCGGCGCGGAAATGCGGCTGCCCGTAAAGCCCGGGCGCGATGCCCGGAAAGCTGTTGCCGATGATCGGGTCGGCATCCCACCCGCCTGAGTGGCGGATGCCTCGGAAACGACCGCCGCCGGCCCGTACATGCGCCTCCAGGACCGGCGCGACGCCGTCGCCGAGCATCAGGTCGGCGAAGCCGACGATGCCGGCCGCAACACGGATCGGCCCGTAGATGCCATTGTCGCACATGGCGGCGATGCCGGCGGCGACCTCGGTCTCACCGACGGGCTGCATCTCCTTCGGGCCGAAGGCGCGATCCCATTCGTAAGCGTTCATGTGAACGGTGGCGACGACCGTGTGGCCGCTGTTGGCATCGGCGAGGAACTCGTCGAGCATGTAGCGGTGGCCGCTGGTGGTGCGAAGGTCCCAGAGATGATGATGGGTGTCGATGATCTCCAATTCGGGGTCGAGAATGACCTCCGGCTCTGCCGTCGCCAGCCAGGCTTCGTCCGGCGGGAAAATACGGCCGTATCGGGTGGGCAGTCTGGACGAACGCATCGGTATTCCCTGTCTCATTTTTTGTCAGTGGACCGTGAAGCCGGCGGCCTCACGGAGCGGGCACGAGCCGGCAATGCAATGCCGATCCCGTGCCGGTGACGGCGAGTTCGCACGGCGCCGCGACGTCGAACGGTTGCGTCAGCGTGCCGGTGAAGACCACGCCGCTACACCTCCGGACCTGTCCCCGTTCGCGCAGATGCGCGATCAGGTGGCCGAGCACCGCGAGCGTATCGGGCAGATCGTCGCCGCGCAGGCCGCGGGCGCGCAAATGGCCGTCGACCGTGACGCCGGCATGTGCGGCGATGTCGCCGATCGCGTCAAGATCGACGGTTTGGCCCAGGACCACCGCATGCGACACGCAATTGTCGGCGATCGTGGCCGGCACGCCGATGCGCTGGCGGTCGGGAAGGCGCGAGGAGACGATTTCGAAGCCGATATGCGCGGATTCGATCAGGTCTGGGGTGACGACGGGTCCGGCGTCACACGCCAGCACGAGCGCGATCTCCAGTTCGATAGTGACGCTGGCATCGCGGGGCACGATGACGTCTTCGCCACTGACGTGGCGGCGCGGCGCCAGGATGCGCCCGAAGATCGGGCGGGAGAGACCGGCGCCGCGATAGAAGTTGCGCCCGGCGAGGCCGATCTTCCAGCCGACGACCGCATGGCCGAGGAGCGCGATCAGCCGGTCCTGGACATCGTAGCCTTCGGCGAGGCTGCGCGGCCGTACGTCGGCGCGCAATCCGGCCGGCTGCGCACCGGCGCGCCATGCGCTCGCCAGTCCCTCTGCCGCGCTGTCGGGATCGAAGCTGTCGCTCATGTTGTCAACGGCCCGTCATCAGGCGAAGAAGACGCCGCCATTGACGTTGACGATCTCGCCGCAGAAATTGCTCGCCCCCTTCGTGCATAGGAAGGCGATCGGCCAGGCGATCTCCTCGGCGGTGGCCATGCGTCCGAGCGGAAAGTTTTCGCGCGGAAAGTCGATGTTGGCGCTGAACGGCGTCACGACCGGTCCGGGGGCGACGCCGTTGACCAGAACGCCGCCCGGCGCAGCCTTGCGGGCAAGCAGGCGGACCAGCGCGTGCAACCCGCCCTTGGAGGTGACGTAATCGGGCGGCGTCGTCGTCAGCGTGCCGCCGTGCCAGCCGGCCAGCGAGCCGATGAGGATCAACCGGCCGCCGCCGTTCCCGGCCATGTGGGCGATGCCGGCGTGACCGAGTTCGATCGGCAGCCGGACGTTGACCGCCATGGTCCGGGCGAAGCGGGCTTCCCAGTTTGGGTCCTGGTCCCAGGGAATCTGCGTCGGAACGATGCCCGCGCAATGGACGACCGCGCGGACCGGCCCGGAGGCGAAGAGCCGGGCTATGGCGCCGGGCGTCAGGAGGTCGCCCTGGACCGTTTCGGGAACGACGTTGTGGGCGATGAGATCGGCACAGGTCGCGTCGAGGCTCGAGACATCGGCGAGCAGCAGGTCGGCGCCGAGGCCGGCGAGAGCGCTTGCCGTCGCCCGGCCGATCCCGCTCGCCGCGCCGGTGACGACAATGCGCTGGCCGCTGAGGTCGAGCGCTTCGGGAAGAGATAGTGCCATGAATTCCACCCTGAAGCTGGCGTTTCAGACCCTGGCGCGCGGTGCCAGCCGCTCGATGATCGCCCGGGCGATCGCGCCCGTGCCGTCGCTGCCGCCAATGTCATAGGGACGAACCGAGCCGGCGGCAAACGCCGCGTCAACGGCGGTCTCGATCTCGTCGGCTGCTTCCAGGCAGGCCTCGCTGCTATGGCGGGCGCCGAGCCAGTCGAGCATCATGGCGGTCGACAGGATCATCGCGACCGGATTGGCGATGCCCTGGCCGGCAATGTCGGGCGCGGTGCCATGGCAGGGCTGGAACAAAGCGTGGTCGTCGCCGATATCGGCCGACGGCGCGAAGCCCATGCCGCCGACGAGCCCGGCCCCCAGGTCCGACAGGATGTCGCCGAACATGTTCTCGGTGACCATCACGTCGAAATCCCACGGCCGGCGGATGAGGTCGAGCGCGGTGGCGTCGATCGAATGCTGGGCCGCCGTGACGTCGGGATGCTGCGAGGCGACCTCGAAGAAGATCTTGCGCATGAAGGCGAACGACCGGAACACGTTTGACTTGTCGATGAGCGTCACCGTGCCCTTGCGCTTGCGCCGCCGGGCGCGTCGCTCGGCGAGCTTGAAGGAGAAGTGCGACACCCGCTCGGTGACGTCGCGCGTGATCCGCATCGTGTCGGTGGCGACCTTGTCGTCGGTCACGATGCCCTTGCCGCGCGAGGCAAACAGCCCCTCGGTCGATTCTCGCACCAGCGCGAAATCGATCTCGGAAGCGCGCGGCGAAGCCAGAGCCAGCGGCACGCCGGGAATGGCCCGGATCGGGCGCAGGCCCGCGTAGAGCTTCATGCGAAAGCGCATGTCGAGCTGGGGGGCTGGCTCGGTGCCGTCGGGATGGCGGATGTCCGGCGAACCCATGGCGCCGAACAGGATGGCGTCGGCCCGTTCGGCCGCCTCGAATCCCTCTTCAGTCATGGCGACGCCGGTCTCCTGATACTGGCGCGCGCCGCCATTGACGCGCTCAATCTTGAAGCCGATGTCGTGACGCTTCTCGATCGCCTCCAGCACCGCCGTCGCCGCCTCCATAACCTCGACGCCGATGCCGTCGCCCGGCATGATCGCGAGCCGAAAAGAGTTCTCTCTCATGAAATTCTCCCGGAGCGCCGTATCTCCCCGACGGGGATGGACGCCCACGCTTTGAATGGATGCATCGCGCTTGCCGAAGACCGGTTTGCGATCCTGGACCCGATGCTGGTGAACACGGCGCGACGTTATGATGGCTGCCGCCGACGCGACAGTATCGGTTCGGCAGGCCCCCCTTATCAAACAGCGACGATCGGCGGCGGCTGGCGATCACCGCTATGGGACGGACCGCAGGTGATCGAGCATGAACAGCGCTGCGGTCGTCAGCTGTCGGTCGTTGCGGACGCAGATGACGTGCGGACGCGTCGACCATTCGTCGAGCAGCGGAATGGCGCAGACCCGGTCGTTGCCGACTTTGTCGGCCAGCACGCCGTCCGGCAGGATAGTGATGCCGAGCCCGGCCTCGACCATACGCACGGCCGATTCGAAGGTCTTCACCTCGATGCACGTCTTCAGCGTCATGCTGAGCGCGTCGGCCGCACCCGCGAGCAGGGTGCCGAGCGAACTGGTGACGGCGAGCCCGACATGGTCGAAGCCGAGCGTGTCGGCAAAGCGCACCCCGCCCGACGTGCTGAGCGGGTGGCCGGCCGGAACCAGAACCACCAGCTTGTCGTGCCTGTAGTCGAAGACATCCAGCGCATCCGGGAAGGCCATGTTGCCCGCGAGGATACCGATGTCCGTCAGGCCCTCGATCGTCGCCTGCAGGACGCCGAGGCTCGAATCCTCGACCAGGATGATCTTCACCGAGGGATAGGCCTTGGTGAAGCTGGCGATCTGGCTCGGCATGTATTGAACGATGGCCGAGGTGTGCGCGTGAATGCGCACCTGGCCGGCGACGCCGGAGGCGAAGGTGCTCATCTCCGAGGTCATCCGGTTGATCTGGCTGAACAGGGTCGCCGCGTGCTTGGCGAGCATCTCGCCGGCGGGCGTCGCCTCGACGCCGCGCGAATGCCGATAGAACAGCGGCGCCCCGAGTTCCGATTCAAGCGAGTGGAGGCGCTTGCTGATCGCCGACGACGCGATGTTCTCGCGCGCCGCCGCCTTGCTGATGTTGCCCAGATTGTAGACGGCAAGGAAGATTCTGAGCGTCGTGAAATCGGGATGGAACATGCCGTTCTGCCTTTGTTGGGTGGAACCGCTAGTCCTTAAGCGACAATCCGGCAGCGTCAAGCGCGGCCGGATTGGGAACGGTTGGCGCCGCGCGTCAGTCCTCTTCGGGCCCCGCATTGTTCGCCGATGAGCGGGAGGAACCGGCCGCCGCCGAAATCCTCCTCCCTGTAGGTCGCGGCTGCCCTTCGTGCGGTCCTGACGAGACGCTGGCTGTAGGGTCTTCGCCGACGGGATCAAGAGCCGGCCACCGATGTCGAGCTGTTCGCGCAGGGCGGGCGGCGGGGCGGGCGCGGTAGCCGCCACCAGGATGGCGTCGAAGGGCGCGGCGTCCGGCCAGCCCATGGTGCGTCGCCCGCGCGCACCGCGACGTTGTCGTAGCCGAGTTTTCCGAACCGTTGCCGCTGTGCAGGGCGTGTGCCCCTGTCAGCCTTGGTAGAACTCCTGACGCTGCATGCCGAGGCCCTCGATGCCGAGCGTAACGACGTCGCCTGCCTTGAGGAAGATGTTCGGTTTCTGGCCTAGGCCGACGCCAGGAGGGGTGCCGGTGGAGATGATGTCTCCCGGCAGCAGGCTCATGAACTGCGACAGGTAGGACACCAGATAGCGGACGCCGTAAATCATCGTTTTGGTCGAGCCGTCCTGGAATTTGCGCCCGTTGACCTCGAGATGCATCTTGAGGTTCTGCGGGTCGTCGATCTCGTCGGCCGTCACCAGCCACGGGCCGGTCGGTCCGAACGTATCGCAGGACTTGCCCTTGGTCCACTGGCCCTGACGTTCAGCTTGGAAGGCGCGCTCGGAAACGTCATTGATGGCGCAATAGCCCGCGACATAGTCCATCGCCTCGGCCTCCGACACGTATTTTGCCGTCTTGCCGATGACGACGCCGAGCTCGACTTCCCAGTCGGTCTTGAGTGATCCACGCGGGATTTCGACCGGATCGTTGGGGCCGACAATGGCCGACGTGGCCTTCATGAAGATGATCGGCTCCGGCGGCACCGTCGCGCCCGTCTCTGCGGCGTGGTCGGAATAATTCAGGCCGATGCAGATGAACTTGCCGGTGCCGGCAACGCAGGCACCGAGGCGCGGGTTGCCTTCGATCAAGGGCAAGGTCATCGGGTCGATGGCGCGTAGTGCGTCAAGACTTTCCGGAAGCAACGTACTACCGGCAATGTTGGCCACCTTGCCAGATAGGTCGCGGATGCGGCCGTCCTTATCGAGCATTCCGGGCTTTTCCTGGCCCAACGGGCCATAATGCAACAACTTCATTTTAGGGGTCACTCCTCGACATGACTTCTCGTTCTAAAGACGTAGTCGGCAGTCGTGGCGGCCGCAAAAGCCGGAAGGTCGCGGCCGATAGACAACAAGTTCCTTGCTACGCCAAACCTGCCATTTGGGCGATGAAGGCATTCGCGCTTATCAGTCCGGAACGGTCCAGCCCTGCTCGGCCGCGTGGCGCTTCTCGAAGGCATCGATTTGGTCCTTCTGTAACAGCGTGTAGTCGAGTTCGTCGATGCCGTTTAGCAAGCAGTGCTTGGAGAACTCATCTATCTCGAAGGAATGGACCGCTCCGTTCGGGGCGGTCAGAGTCTGTGCGGCGAGATCGACCTCAATGGTCGCCCCCTGTTGTTCCTTGAGCTGGATCATGATGCTGCTGATTGCGTCGCGTTTCAGTACCACTGGCAGCAGACCGTTCTTCAAGCTGTTGGAGAAGAAGATGTCGCCAAAGCTTGGCGCGACGACAACCCGGAAACCATAATCCGCAACCGCCCAGACGGCATTTTCGCGCGACGAGCCGCAACCGAAATTATCTTCGCCAACCAAGATCTCGCCGTGGCGATAGGGTGGCGTGTTGAGTACAAAATTTTCCCGCTCCTTGCCGCCGTCGTCGAAGCGCAGATCGTGGAAGAGATATTGGGAAAAGCCCTCGGCGCGGGGTTTCGAAAGGAAGCGCGCCGGCAGGATCTGGTCGGTATCGACATTGACGCCAGGAAAGGGAACGGCGGTCGCCGTGACCGACTTGAACGGTTCCATGGTCATTCTCCTCGCTGAAACTGGCGAACGTCGGTGAGGTGGCCGGTGATAGCGGCTGCGGCCGCCATGGTCGGGCTCATCAAGTGGGTACGTGCGCCGCGGCCCTGTCGGCCGACGAAATTACGATTTGAGGTCGAGGCGCAGCGCTTGCCGGAAGCCACGGTCTCGCCATTGGTTCCCAGGCAAAGCGAACAGCCCGCCTCGCGCCACTCGAAACCGGCGTGGAGGAAGATGCTGTCCAGCCCCTCAGCCTCCCCCTGAGCCTTGACCAGGCCAGACCCAGGCACGATCCAAGCTTCGACTCTCGGATGGACCGTCCGGCCTTTGACGACCGCCGCGGCGGATCTCAAGTCCTCGATCCGGCCATTGGTGCACGAGCCGATGAATACCCGGTCGACCGGGATTCCAGCCAGCAACGTGCCGGGTTCGAGTCCCATATATGTAAGCGCCTTCGACATGGCTTCGCGGCGCTCGGCGGTGTTGGCGCGATCCGGGTCTGGCACTAGCGCGTCGATTGGAGCGACGTCCTCAAGGCTCGTGCCCCAGGTTACCATCGGCGCGATCTCGGCCGCGTCGAGTGTGACTTCCCTGTCGAACACGGCGTCGGGATCCGAGCCGAGCTGCGACCAGCGCTCGACCGCCTTGTCCCAGGCTTCTCCCGAGGGCGAATAGGGCCGGCCCTTCACATAGTCGAACGTCACCTGGTCTGGCGCGATCATGCCGGCGCGCGCGCCGGCCTCGATCGACATATTGCAGACGGTCAAGCGGCCTTCCATGGTCAGATCACGGATGGCGGAGCCGGCATATTCGATGACATAGCCGACCGCGCCAGCGGCGCCGATCTTACGGATAATGGCGAGAATGACGTCCTTGGCGCTTACGCCGAAGCCCAGTTCGCCCTCGACGGAAATTCGCATGGATTTCGGTTTGCGCTGCCATAGCGTTTGGGTGGCCAACACCTGCGTTGCCTGCGTCATGCCGACGCCGAACGCCAGAGCGCCCAGCGCGCCGTGCGTCGAGGTATGACTGTCGGCGCAAACGATGGTCATGCCCGGCTGGCTGATGCCCTGCTCGGGGCCGATGACATGCACGATGCCCTGCCGGCTGTCGGCAAGTTCAAACACGGTGAAGCCGAGCTCCTTGGCGTTCTCCATCAGCGACTCGACCATGCCGCGGCGCTCGGCGCTGGGAATGCGCGCAACCTGACGCACGTCAGTCGGCACGTAGTGGTCGGGCGTGCCGAAAATTTGATGAGGAGCTCTCGGGCGCAAGCCGCGCGCCCGCAGGAACTCGAATGCTGGCTGATAACCGTCGTGGATGAGATGCCGGTCGACATAGAGCAGCGTCTCACCGTCCGCGCGGTCGAGGATGCTGTGCTGCGACCAGATCTTGTCCAGCATGGTGAGAGCCGCGCGAGGCCGGCCTAAGCTCATTATATTTTTCTCCCATAGGAAGCAGATCAAACGAAGCAAGCAACCAAAGGCGGTGATGCTCAGCCGCAGCCGGTGAGTAGCATGGCGCCCGCCGATACGTTCGGGGCCATTTTCTAACGTAGTGACGTCCGCCCCAAGGAGTCTTTGTTGGGAAGGGTGTCATCGCAACGCGCGATGACTGGCGATTGTCGCACCGAGTTGATCGGCTCACCATCGATTCTGGCCAAGGCGTGTCGGGTGGACAGCTTCCCCTCCCGACGCTCGTCCACGGGCGCATCCAACCCGACTCCCGGCAACGGGCGTCGATCCGAACAGACCGTCCAAACTACTTCTCTTCAAGCAACACGGGGGGCCCCTGGGGCTTGGAAGCCAGTGCAGTTAGCTGGCTCCTAACAATGCCGCATCTCTTTCAAGGGACAGGCCCGCCGAGCGGTCATCTCAAAGCTGGCTCTTGCCCCCGTCAACGACGATCTCGGTGCCCAGCATGAAGGACGAGGCGTCGGAGGCGAGGAAAAGCGCCACTTCCGCCTGCTCGGATGGATCGGCGGCGCGGCCGATCGGCACGCGTGCCTGAACGGTCGCCAGCGCCTTTTCGGCGCCGTTGGCGAACGGTCCTTCGCTGGTGAACACGGCGGTCTTGGTGGGTCCTGGCGACAGGCAGAAGACACGGATGCGGCGCGACAAGAGGTCTGCCGAAATCGCCTTGGCTAGGGCCAAGGCCGGACCCTTCGAAGCCGCGTACAGTGCCATATTGGGCTGACCGGTCTTGGCGGCGATCGACCCCGTCAGGATCACCACGCCGCAATCGCGCATGAAGGGTGCTGCCTTTTGGACCGTGAAGAACTGGCCTTTGGTGTTGACAGCAAAAAGCTTATCGAAATCCTCGCCGGTCCAGTCGGCGAACGGCTTGAACACGGTGATGCCGGCATTGGCGAAGACGATGTCGATGCCTCCGAGCGCTTCCGAGGCAAGCACCGCACCAGCCGCGATGGAGTCCAGGTCGGAGACGTCCATGTGGACGCCGACACTACCCGGACCCAGCTCGGCTGCCAGCGCCTGGGCTTTCTTGCCGTCGCGTGCGCAGAGCGCCACACGCGCGCCTTCGCGGACGAATGTCCGCGCCGCAGCAAGCCCGATGCCGCTCGTTCCGCCGGTAATCAGCGCAGTCTTACCCGCAAGTCGCATTCACAATCCCTCAATGTTGGCGCCCGCATCCGTCTGGTGGTGAGAACCTACGGGAGGCGGCGGGTGGTAGGAGCCCAGCTCATCTTCGCCGGCACACCCCCGGGCCAAATGGAGCATGCCCCGCTCTGATAGCGTTTGACCGGCTGCTCGGCATTGAATGCTCTCTTTGCCCCTTCATGGTTCAGACGAGAGCGCCGACGCGGACGTG
This sequence comes from Mesorhizobium sp. B2-5-3, assembly GCF_006441005.1. NCBI lineage: Bacteria > Pseudomonadati > Pseudomonadota > Alphaproteobacteria > Hyphomicrobiales > Phyllobacteriaceae > Mesorhizobium > Mesorhizobium sp. B2-5-3. The sequence goes on along the minus strand of NZ_VFUS01000007.1, from coordinate 60,282 downwards.
GCGCCAGTCTCGGCCTCTCTTAAAAGCAGGCTTCCATGATCGAAAGTCGCAAACGGGAAGGAAAGCATCGTGCCCGACGATGCCGCGGCCCGGCACATCGCCGATCACGATGCCCCCCTTCCCGAATGGCGTCTTCAGTTGCTGCCCACGACGCTTTAGACAATCCGGGGACGCTACAGTTTGCCGGCTGATCCCGACTGGGATCGCGTGGTCCGCCGCGCCGCACGCAAGTCGAAGGATTTCAAGATTCTCGGTTCAAGAGCAGGAGATTTATACATGTACACCGATCCGATCAGGGTTTTCTGGGTGCCTGGATGCTCGGCCTGCGTCAAGACGAAGGAGTTCCTGACCAGTCTCGGCGTGCCGTTCGAATCCGTGAACCTGCTCGAGAACGAGCAAGGCGCAGCCGACCTCGCCAAGCTCGGCGCGAAGTCTTTGCCTGTCGTATCGCGCGGCGAGAAGTTCACCTTCGCCCAGTCGCTCGACCAGGTCGCCGAGTTCGTCGGCAGGAAGCGAGACGGCGTCGAGCGACTGCCGCCTGAAGAGCTCCATCGGCGCTGGCAGGAATTTCTCGCGGTAGCGAGATCACTGATCGTGGAGATTCCGGTGGACAAGCTCGGCCACCATCCCATTCCGAACCGCCTGGAGCGAACGGTCCTTGGCCTTGCCTATCACATCTTCCAGATACCTGACGTGTTCGTCCGCAACGTCGCGGGAGAATTCGAGGATTGGGCGCACTACGTCAATCTTCCCGCGCCTGATGACATGAAGAACAATGCCGACATCCTTGCTTTTGCCGACGCATCGATCGCGACCCTGACGGGCTGGTGGGATGGCTTGCAGGACCGCGCCTGCCTATGGACCGTCCGGACTTATTATGGCGTGCGTTCGGGCTGGGAGGTACTTGAGCGCCAGACCTGGCACTCGGCGCAGCATACGCGCCAGTTGCAGGCGGTACTCGAAGGCTTTGATATTCCTCTCTCCAAGACTGTCGACGCGAAACTCTATGACGGTCTGCCGATGCCGGTCGCCCTCTGGGAATAGCGCCGCCCCGGTTGCCAACGACGGCCTCTCCCGCCATGCCAGCTGATGGCTACGTCGGACCGCTGCTTTTCGGAGCGGGCGCGAGGCAGCGGATAACCGAGGCGGGCGGGCAATACCGTCGAGCCGGGCAAACCCACCAGCAATCCTGGGCGAACGAATGAGCACACGGGTCATCATTATCGGGTCGGGGCCGGCGGGCTACACCGCCGCCATCTATGCGGCACGCGCGCTGTGCAATCCCGTGCTGATCTGTGGGCCGCAACCTGGTGGACAGCTGACGGTAACCACGGATGTCGAGAACTATCCGGGATTCCCCGACATCGTCCAGGGCCCATGGCTCATGGAGCAGATGCAGAAACAGGCGGAACACTGCGGGGCGACTATCGTCACTGACCATGTCGAAACCGCCGATCTCAGCGAGCGGCCGTTCAGGGTAATTACGTCGTCCGGCAAGCGCTACGAGACCGAGGCGCTCATCATCGCGACCGGCGCCCAGGCCAGGTGGCTTGGCCTGCCTTCGGAAGAGCGTTTCCGCGGCTTCGGTGTCTCCGCTTGCGCTACATGCGACGGCATATTCTTCATCCGCAAGCACGTCGTGGTGGTTGGCGGGGGCAACACCGCGGCCGAGGAAGCGCTATTCCTCAGCAAATATGCGTCTAAGGTCACGCTCGTGCACCGTGGTGCCAGTTTGCGAGCGGAGAAAATCCTGCAGCAACGACTGTTCAACGACACGAAAATCGAGGTCGTCTGGGAGCATGTAGTGGATGAAGTTCTAGGCAACGAAGAACCGGCGCTCTCCGTCGAAGGCATTCGCCTCAGGCATGCCAGAACGGGTGCCGTGCAGAACCTGCCTGCCGACGGGCTGTTCGTCGCGATCGGCCACAGCCCGTCCGTCCGGGTCTTTGGCGACCAGCTCCGACAGAAGCCCGGTGGCTACATCTGGGTTGAGCCTGGATCGACGCGCACCAGCGTTCCGGGCGTCTTTGCGGCAGGCGATGTAAGCGACGATGTCTATCGGCAGGCGGTAACCGCTGCCGGCCTCGGCTGCATGGCCGCCATCGAGGCGGAACGGTTCCTCGCTCACCCTCATTCGTAATGCTTGCGGCTGCGCAACCGGGCCTGGCTCGCTCTACCATGCTTTGCCATATTCTCTCCGCTCCGCCGTCTATCGGTAAAGCATACCGCGGCACCTGGCTCCGAGCAGAAGCCTTATCCTCGCAGTGTGCGATGCCGGCATAAGAATCTACGACTCACCTTTTTGCGCCGTTTCTTTTTATAAGGTCGCCGTACTGCGCCGTCGGCCATGCCGTCGCGAAGTGCCGCGGGAGGCCAAGAGGAACGGTGGTGGGCTTTTAGTTGGCGGCAGGAATTCGGGTGCGCTGTCTACGGTTCCTTTGGGACGTGACGCTAGCAAAGTCTCGCTGCGGGATGGAAGCCTCGAAGAAGCAATAAAAAGGGAGAGAAGAATGATTGGATCCTACAAAAAATCAGCCCATGCCATGCTGGCAGCGCTGTCGCTGGTACTGCTGTCGCTCGCTGGCGCCAACTGCGCCAAGGCGGCTGATGACTATCCGAACAAGCCGATCGAAGTAATCGTCGGCTACCTCCCCGGTGGCGCAACCGACTTCGCCGCCCGCGTCCTCGCCGAGTCACTGTCGACCAGCCTCGGACAGCCGGTGATCGTCAATAACCGCCCCGGCGCCTCTTCGGCGATCGCCGTTGATGCCGTCAAGCGCGCGGATCCAGATGGCTATACGCTTCTGTTTGGCAACAACGACGCGATTGCGATACTGCCGGCCGTCAAGCCGGACGTGGCCTACAAGATCCCAGACGACCTGACCTTCATTTCTCGGGTCGTCGAGTTTCCACTGGTGTTCGCTGTCAGCACGAAGCTGCCGCTCAACGCCATGAAAGATTTCGTCGAATACGCGAAGGCCAATCCCGGCAAGTTCAACTACGGCTCTTCGGGTGTTGGCGGTTCGCTGCACATTGAGGGTGTGCGTATGGCCCTGGCGGCAGGCATCGACATCACCCACGTCGCCTACAAAGGTGCTGCCGGTGCTGTGACCGACCTCGTCGGAGGCCAGATCGACGGCATGTTCGGCACGGTGAAGGACATCTCCGCCCATCTTAACACTGGCACCATCAAGCTGCTGGCCGTGACCTCTCCCGAGCGCGTACCGGTAGTGCCGGATGTGCCGACTTTGGCCGAAGCCGGCCTCGGCGACGCCACCGTCACGGGCTGGTTCGCCCTCATGGGTCCCGCGAACATGCCTAAGGAAGTCACCGACAAGCTGAGCAAGGCCGTCGCCGACGCCTTGGTCAAGCCGGAAGTGGCAAAGCGTCTGGCTGACTCTGGCCTGTATACGTCGCCGCTTGCCGGCGCTGAGTTCAAGGATTTCGTGGTCAAGCAACTCGACACGTTCAAGACCATCGCCGAAAAGCAGAACATCCGGATTACCGATTGACGGTTCGTCGCGGGCGGCTCATTCGTTTTGGGCCGCCCTAAGTCTGGCATGAACGTTGCTCGCGGATTGGAGTTTTCGATGCGAAATCCGCCAATCGCCCCATATCGCCAAGCGGCATCAAGCACCCCGAACCAGGCAGGTTCTGACCTGCCATGGCTCCTGCTGCTTCGGCCTATGATTTATGCACCGGGTCCTCACGATGCCATCTCAACTTGAAAAGCCGAGAGACGCGATCAGTGGGACGCTGGTGCTCGCCACCGGTGCAGCGTTCCTTTACTTCGGTCGCGGGTTGACGGTCGGCAGCGCTTCGCGAATGGGGCCGGGCTACTTTCCGATCGTTCTGAGCCTGCTGATGGTCGTTCTGGGGCTTGCCATCATCGTTAACGCATTGCGTTCAAAAAGCGGGGCAGGCGAGGCGCTGACGATCCCTTGGCGTGCGCTTGTCCTCGTCCTGGGCTCGATCATGGTCTTCGCCCTAACCCTCAAAGGGCTCGGCCTGTTCATCTCGCTGGCGCTCTGCATTCTGGCGACGACCATGGCCAGCAGCTACACGAAGTGGATCCCCTCCATCACGCTAGCCCTCGTGCTGTCTCTCGTCTGCGCCTTCCTTTTCGTCTATGCGCTCGGATTGCCCATCCCGATCATCGGGCAATGGCTATCTTTCGGCTACTGGTGGCCTTCGGCTTCCCCCAGCCCGTGAAAATCACCAGCTGAAGAACATTTTTCATGGACTTCTTTTCCAATCTTGAGCTTGGTTTCCAGACGGCACTGAACCCGTGGAACCTGCTGTACTGCTTCGTCGGCTGCCTGCTAGGCACAGCTGTCGGGGTCTTGCCGGGTCTCGGGCCGGTGGCAACAATTGCCATGCTTCTGCCGCTGACCTTCAGCCTGTCGCCCGACACGGCGATGATAATGCTGGCCGGCATCTACTACGGTGCGCAATACGGAAGCTCCACCACCGCCATCCTGATCAACCTGCCGGGCGAAGCCGGCTCGATCGTGACCGCGATTGACGGCTACGAGATGGCCAAGCAGGGCAGGGCGGGTCAGGCGTTGGCGGTGGCGGCACTGGGTTCGTTCTTCGCCGGAACGGTCGCAACGCTCATCCTGGCGCTGTTCGCTCCGGTGCTGGCCGGCTTTGCGCTGAAGTTCGGCCCGGCAGAGTATTTCTCCCTGATGGTGCTCGGCCTCGTTGCATCAGTTACGCTTGCGTCAGGTTCGCTGCTCAAGGCGTTCGCGATGATCGTGCTGGGCCTGCTGCTTGGCCTGGTCGGGACCGATGTCGAGAGCGGCACGCTGCGATACACGTTCGGCATACCGAGCTTGGCCGACGGGCTCGATTTCGTCGCGCTCAGCATGGGCGTATTCGGTATCAACGAGATCATCTTCAACATCGAGCATGAGCAGAAGCGCAACGTAATTGTTCGCAAGGTGAGCAAACTCATGTTGACGGCTGCGGAGCTCAAGGGCGTCATAGCCCCGGTCTTGCGAGGGACTGGCATCGGCACCGTGCTTGGGATCTTGCCCGGCGGTGGCGCAGTCCTGGCATCGTTCGCGGCCTATGCGGTCGAGAGCCGTGTCTCGAAAAACCGGTCGCAGTTCGGCAAGGGCGCTATTCAAGGGGTCGCGGCGCCAGAAAGCGCCAACAATGCCGGCGCGCAGACCTCATTCATCCCGATGCTGACGCTCGGCATCCCCTCTAACCCGGTAATGGCGATGATGATCGGCGCGTTGGTTATCCAGGGCATTACACCTGGCCCGAATGTCGCCACTGAGCAGCCGGCCCTGTTCTGGGGTCTGATCGCCTCGATGTGGGTCGGCAATCTGATGCTGGTCCTGCTTAACCTGCCTCTGATTGGCATATGGGTGCGGATGCTGATGGTGCCGTACCACTACCTCGCTCCGGCGATCGTTGCGATTTGCTGCATCGGCGCTTACAGCGTCTACAACGACTCGTTCAGCATCTACACAATGGCCCTGTTCGGCCTCGTCGGCTACATCCTGATCAAGCTCGACTTCGAACCAGCGCCGCTGCTGCTCGGCTTCGTGCTGGGACCGATGCTGGAGGAGAACCTGCGGCGGGCAATGGTGCTTTCCCGTGGCGACCCGACCGTGTTCCTCACCCGGCCCGGCAGCCTCATGCTGATCGTTCTGGCCGCGATACTGTTGGTCCTGGTGCTGTTGCCCAGCATACGCTCGAAGCGCGAGGAAGCGTTTCAGGAGTGACTTCGGGTAGGAGGGAAAAACCGGCGCGTCAGACATCTCAGCCAGCGATTGAGTCCTTCCAAAAATGGTGTCGCGCAGGTCTTGACAGAGTTGCATGGGAGCTATCCGAATTGCGGACGGTCGACCGACGCGATTGGCAAGTGACGCCGTGGCCAAGGATGAGCGCTGGTGGCATCGTCCGAGACGATGCATCACTTCCCAATCGCGACTGGGGCTAACGCCGTCGTATCATTATCAGAACTGCGTCGCCTCCTGGGCGACTAGTTGGCCCGTTGTCATCGGAACGTTCCCGATCGACGGACTAAGCCACGCAATTGGGAGGATTTATGCCGTATTCGGATTTCAAGGGGAAGGTTGCGATCATAACGGGGGCCGGTGCAGGTATCGGCCTTGCCATTGCTGAAGCGCTTGTCAAGGAAGGGGTGCGTGTTGCTGGTATGGATATCAATCTGGATGGTGTGAGCCGGGTTGAGCAGCGCGTTGGGAAAGACAAGTTCCTTGCCTTGCAGGTCGACATCACTGATCCGGCGAATTGCAAACGGGGCGTGGATGCTGCTGCAGAGCATTTCGGTGGATTGCATGTCCTCATCAACAATGCCGCGCTCGGCATGAACGCCGTGCACCCACGTTACGAGACTCTCCCCTTGCAGATCGAAGACGTCAGCGAAGAACTGTGGAAAAAATTCATGCTGACCAATGTCTGCGGCACGTTCAACATGTCGCGCCAGGTCGTTCCGCGCCTGCGTCCGCAGAAATGGGGCCGCATCATTAACGTCAGCACGAGCTACTTGACCATGATGCGGCCGGGCTTTTCCCCCTACGGACCGTCAAAGGCGGCTCTCGAAGCATGGTCGATGATGCTGTCACGCGAACTCGATGAATCAGGCATCACCGTCAACGTCGTGTTGCCTGGCGGGCCGGTAGACACGGCCATGGTTCCCGATAGGGATGGCCTTGATCGCGAGACGCTTATCCGCCCCGAGATGATGGCTCCGATGATTCTGGCGCTCTTGACCAGCGAGGGCGACAAAATAACCGGCAAACGCTTCCTCGCGGTCGATTGGGACAATACGATCAGCGACCCGCAGCTTCAGACCCACCGGACCGCGGCCTGGCCGGAGCTAGCCACTCCGCTCGCAGCGTTGGCGCCGAAGAAGGGGTGAATGTCCTCCATGGACTAACCTCCCATGTACAGCGTGGCGGGAGGGGAACAACCAGCCAGACAAGGGATTTGCCTCTTTCCGGCAAGGCAGCTCTCCTCGAGGGAGGTCGGGTCGTTGACCGGCTTGATAAAGTTCTGAAAACCGCTGAAGCGGGCGCGTGCCCAGTTGGGCAAAAGATGCGTCCGTCATGGCAGACCGCACGGCCTCAACCAGCGGATAAACGATCACCAGAACCAGAAGTATGGCGATCGGCGCCAACAGCAAATAGGGCAGCCCTTCAAAGCTTTGGCGTCGCCTCTTCGAACGAGCTATGTCCTTCCACTCAGCAGTTACTGAAACTTCGCTCAAATGCGCGACCTCCAGCGATGCGCGGACACCAGGGCGGTCGAATTCAGCATTGGGATAGTTGGCTGGACGCGCGCTCAGAGCCTTCGATGGGATGGACCTCGTCGCATTCCACGATGTAAGGCGTGAACGCGGAAGACTTGTCGATATCCAAGTGACACAGCCGGTCCGCCCCCGGAGCGGACATCTCAAGACTGGCAAAAGGATGGCGGCGTGATTGGTCCCAGCGTGAGCCTAGGCTGCGAGCTGGTTCTTCACGAATGCACCATCCTTCATGATGGCGGACATGTAGCGGCCTTGACTGCCCAGCGCAGACAGATCCTTCACGGGATCCTTGTCGACCACGAGGAGGTCGGCAAAGGCGCCTGCCGCGATCGTGCCGACCTTGCCTTCCATACGGACGAGTTCGGCGGCGGTAAGGGTTGCCGATTTGATCACCTCGATCGCCGGCAGCGCCTCCGCGCGGATCAGGAACTCTTCGGACTGATAGCTGTGCATCGAGCCCAACACGTCGGTGCCGTAAGCCAGCTTGACGCCGGCTGCCCGCATCGTCTCCAGCGATTCGGGACCTCTTGCGCGCACCCATTTCAGGCGTTCCACAAAGCCGGGATCCAGCTTCAGCGCATCGGCCTCGCGGATCTGCGCTTCATAGGCGGCGATCGTCGGCGTGACGATCGCACCTTGCTTCGCAGCGGTGGCAGCGGTTTGAGGGGTAATAAGTGTCGCGTGTTCGATCGAATGAATACCGCATTCGAGTGCACGTGCGACGGCCTCGTCGGTGTGGGTGTGCACCGACACATACATCTTGGCCTTGTCGGCTTCGTCCTGGAACGCGCGCAGCTCATCCATCGAATAGCCGAGATATGGCCGAGGAAAATGGGAGGATGCCGCGCCGCCATTGGCCATCACCTTGATGAATCTGGCGCCCTTGCGAACCTCGTCGCGAGCGGCACGGCGGCAGTCGTCGACGCCGTCAACGATGCGTCCTACCGAGCCGAGTTGGTCGAGTTGACGGTCGCCACTGATCATGTCGTAGCGCGTCCGATAGTCCGAATGGCCGCCGGTCTGCACCATGGCCTTGCCGCAAATGACCAGGCGAGGACCTTCGATAAGACCCTGCTCTATCGCATGGACCTGAGCCACAGTAGCGCCGCCGAGGTCGCGCACGGTGGTGAAACCGCGATTGAGCATGCCCTTCAATATCCGCACCGAATGATAGGCGACGAGTTCGTTTGGCAGAAACGAGTTTTCGGCCGGATCGGCAACTCCGGAATTGATGTGCACATGGCAATCGATCAGGCCCGGCATCAAAGTCTTCCCGCGCAGATCGAAGCGATGCGCGTTGCTATCCCGGATCGGCTTGTCTGAAACCTCGTCGATAACATTGCCGCTGACGCGGACGAAACGGTCGTGCTCGCCGTCCTCATTGGAGCCGTCAACGATCCGCGCGTTTTCGAATATGTAGGAAGGCATCAGCAGTCTCCTTGTTGGATCGGTGCGCCGCCACGTGCGCCGCGGAATTTGACGGGCGCTACGGTCAGTAGGTTGCCCTGCCGCCGGAAAGATCGAACACCGCGCCGGTGGTAAAGGAATTCTCCTCTGACGCTAGCCAGCAGATCATGGAGGCGGCTTCGCCAAGTTCGAGCATGCGGCCGCGCGGAATCTTGGCAAGCATGTACTCGATGTGTTGCGGTGACTGCTCCATTGCCCCAGGCGTCTTGGCAACCGCCGGAGTGACGCAGTTGACTGCGATGTTCTGCCCTGCGAGTTCCTTGCCCAGTGACTTCGTCAAGGCGATCACGGCTGCCTTCATGGAGCTGTAGGCGACCGCGTTGGGGTTGCCCTCCTTGCCGGCAATGGAGCTGAGGTTGACGATGCGCCCGTAGTTAAGCTCCCGCATATGAGGGACGATGGCGCGGCAGCAGTTGAAAGTCCCTATCAATCCCACACTCAGGACCTGTGCGAAGGCCTCGGGTGGATATTCCCAGGTCGGCATGTTCGGCCCGACCAACGCCGCATTGTTGATCAGTATGTCGATCTTGCCAAACCGTTCCAGCGTGTGTGCAAAGCCCGCTTCCACCGACGCGAGGTCGCCAATGTCAGTCTCAATCCCAAGCACGTCGCGGGTTCGTCCAAGCTGATTGAGAGCCTTTTGCAACGTAGCGCCATCGCGATCCCAGATCGCTATCCTGGCACCGGATGCCAGCATCCGCTCGCTGACTGCGAACCCGATGCCCTGCGCTCCGCCCGTGACAATCGCTACGCGCTGCTCAAGATCATATCGATTCATGGTCGAAGACGCACTCTGATTGAATTATTGATTGAAGCATGTTCCACGGGGGAACCGGTGGCGATTTCGCGACAAGCGCGTGCCAGAACGTATCGACTGCGATGGCCTTTCGCAAAAGACTTCGTTTGGAATGGCTGCTTCGCGATCCGCGATGATGCCCTTGCGACAGTTGCATCCGTGCGGTCAACAGCTATTAGCAGTGACTGGCTGCGTGTTTCGCAGGCCTGGCATGGATGGAATATGCCGGAGAGGGGGAGCTACATTGCGTTTTGACCTTCTTTCGCTTCAGCTGTTTGTCGCCGTTTGCGAAGAGCAGAGTATCGCCAAGGCGGCCGATCGCGAGCACATCGCGGCATCGGCGGTGAGCAAGCGGATTTCCGATCTCGAGATACGCCTCAGTACGCCTTTGTTTCATCGCAGCTCGAAGGGACTGGAGCTGACCGCGGCAGCGCAGGCGCTGCTCCACCATGCGCGCGTCGTGCTCCGCGACTTGAAGCAGATGGAGATTGAGCTTGCCCATCACGCCAGTGGCGTCAGCGGGCAGGTCCGCATTTTTGCGAGTGTTTCGACGATCATCCAGCATCTGCCGTCGGATCTGAGCAACTTTCTGGGGACGCATTCGGCCATTCGAATCGATCTGGAGGAGGGCACCAGCCAGCAGGCCGTGGACGCGGTGGCCGAGAACGCTGCGGATATCGGCGTCTTCGGTGGCGTCGTGCCCCGTCGCGGTTTGAAATACATCCCCTATCGCAGCGACCGCCTCGTGGTGCTGGCTCACAGGGACCACCCGCTAAGCTCGCAAACTTCCGTCAAGTTCGCCGACCTCCCGGATTATGACCTGATCGGGCCAAGCAGGGGAAGTTTTCTGGATATGCTCGTCATTCGCGCTGCGGCTGAGCTGAGCAAACCGTTGAAAATGCCAATCCGGGTCAACGGGTTCGAGACGGTGTCGACAATGGTAGAGGCGCAGATGGGCGTCGGCCTCGTGCCGGCGGGATGTGCCGCCCGTTATGTAACGGGTGGCATGCTTGCGGCAATCGCGCTCGACGAGCCTTGGGCAGTCAGGCAGTGGAACATCTGCGTTCAGGACAGTCAGGGCCTGCCACCACCCGTGAAGCTGCTGTTGAAGCACCTTACCAACAGTTGAGAGGCTGGTCCGCCGGCTAACCGGTGCGTCGCGTCCGACGATGCGAGCTTTCCAAAGGACGACTTCGAAGGGTCCGGGTCGGCCCATATAAGTCCTGCCGCAGAGAGGGCCGAGCGAATGCGCCCGCCTCTTCAACTCAATTTCGAAAGGCAAGGCCTTGAAGATAGTAGTGCTCCCAGGAGACGGGATCGGTAAGGAAGTGACCGCGGAGGCAGTAAGGGCGCTGCACGCGGTCATCGGTAGTGAACTCCCGCTCGAACTCACAGAAGCCGTAATCGGAGGTGAGGGGCTGGAGCGCTTCGGCGATGCCCTGCCGCCTGATACCCTCGACATCTCACGCAAAGCTGATGCCATTCTGCTTGGCGGAACCGGCGTTCCTGAGGATGAGAGGCGAGCGCCGAGCGAGGGGGCCGGTTACGGCCTGCTCAAGCTGCGCAAGGCCCTCGGTCTCTATGCTAACTTCCGCCCGGTCGTGCTTTATCCCGAGCTTGTGGACGCCTCCACACTCAAGCCCGAAATTGTCACGGGGGTCGACCTGATCATCTTGCGTGAACTGACCGGCGATCTCTATTTCGGCCAGCCGCGTGGTGTCTCTCGTGACGAGACTGGCGCGCGTGTCGGCATCAACACGATGCGTTATACCGATGCCGAGATCGAGCGCATAGCGCATGCGGGCTTCCAGGCCGCCGCGAAACGACGTAAGAAACTGTGTTCGGTTGACAAGGCAAACGTCCTTGAAACGATGGCGCTGTGGCGCGAGGTCGTTATCGAAGTCAGCAAGCAGTATCCCAATGTGGAATTGACGCATCTCTACATTGACGCGGCGTCCATGGCCTTGATCCGAAATCCCAAGCAATTCGATGTTGTCGTGACGGGCAATGTCTTCGGCGATATCCTCTCCGATGCGGCGGCCATGTTGGCCGGCTCAATCGGAATGCTGCCGTCGGCCTCCCTCGGCGATCACAACAAGGGCCTATACGAACCGGTCCATGGCACCGCGCCGGACATCGCTGGCAAGGACTTGGCGAACCCACTGGCCGCAATCCTTTCGGTTGCCATGATGCTCCGGCAGTCGTTTGGCCGCGACCAGCACGCTTCGCGTATCGAGCAGGCCGTACGGTCAGTGCTGCGCGAGGGGTATCGGACCGCAGACATCTATCAACCCGGCTGCAGGAAGATCGGCACGAGGGCCATGGGTGAAGCAGTTGTCGAGGCGATCCGCAAGCAGAAGGTTGGCGGGGAGGCGGAATTTGCCTGACCGGCCGCTATGACCTGCTGCTCTCGCGGCAAGTCGGTCGCGTCCGCATCGCCGATTGCGACGACAGGTCTCCAAACCGAGACTTACTTCGGTTGACTGACCAGCGGTACTCGAAGGCAAGCCAGACATGTTCGAGCGACGTCACGTGGCCGAAGAGGGCTGGATCAGCCGCCGAACATCATAGGTGCCGGGCCGTAGCGACGGACGGCGGATCGTGAGAGCCGAGGGACGGCAGATGAAACATGGCGGTCCTTTCGAACTTGCCTTCGGTCGTGGATTGCTGAAGCTGGCATTGCCGCAAGGCGCGGAGCCGACAGTAATCCGGAAGGCGTTGTTGCCAAAACTCTTCGACGCCTCTTCAGCAATTGCATCCGCCTTCGCGAATCCGATTGGCTCCGAGCCTTTAGCCCGTCTGGTGGTCGGGCGTCGGAGCGCCTGCATCCTTATCTGCGACATCACGCGCCCGGTGCCGAACCGGCTATTCCTACGCGTCATGATCGAGACAATGATCAAAGGCGGCATTCCCGCGGACAGGATCGATGTGCTCGTTGCCACCGGCCTTCATCGTCCGAACGAGGGTGTGGAACTGGAGGAACTGGTCGGCGATCCTTGGGTTCTGAAGACCGTCCGCGTCACCAATCATTTCGCACGCAACGAACACGACCACGTCGATCTGGGACATACGCAGACGCGTGGGACACCGATCCGGATCAATCGGCTTTTCGCGGATGCGGACCTCCGTATCGCTACAGGCCTGGTCGAGCCCCATTTCATGGCAGGCTGGTCCGGTGGTCGAAAGGTTGTCGCCCCCGGCGTTGCCGGCCACGAAACCATCCGCACCTTCCACTCGGCGCGTTTCATGGAAGACCCGCTGTCAGTCCAGTGCAATCTGGTCGGCAACCCGCTCCATGAGGAACAGTTGCAGATCGTACGCAAGGTTGGCGAAATCTATGCGTTGAATACCGTGCTCGATGAAGATCGCGATCTGGTTTGCGTGACCTTTGGCGAGATCATAGCCAGCCATCTGGCTGCGGTCGATTTCATCGCCGACACGACGATGATCGACGTGCCGCGCCGGTTCAAGACCGTGGTGACGTCGTCTGCAGGCTATCCCCTCGACAAGACCTACTACCAGACGATCAAGGGTATGGTGACGCCGATCGACATTCTCGACCCGGGCGGGACGCTGATCATCGCCTCGGAATGTTCGGAGGGCTTGGGCAGCCACGAATTCCGCCAGGCGCAAGCGCGCTTGGTGGAGATGGGACCCGAGCCATTCCTTGCCACGCTTACGGCGAAGACGCTTGCCGACATCGATGAATGGCAGACGGAGATGCAGCTGAAGCCGATGCGGGTGGGCAAGATCCAGCTCTACACGACCGGGCTAGATCGCGAGGAACGCCGCATCACCGGAGTTGAACTGGTCCCCTCGGTAAACGACGCAATCGCGGCCAGTCTTGAACGCCATGGCGACCCCGCCGTTGCCATCATCCCGGAGGGACCATACGTCATTCCGATCTATCGGCGGGCAGGACTGTGAGACGCGTCCACCTCGATGCAGTCGGCGGCATCGCCGGCGACATGTTCGTCGCGGCAATGCTCGACGCGCTGCCTGACCTGCGAGAGCGCGTACTTGCCGACGGCGCTGCAGTGCTTCCGGTTGAAACCGGTGGCATTGCCTTCGAGGAAGGCGAGAGCCTGTCGATGCGCGTGCGGCGCTTCGGTCTGGTCGCGAAGCGCGCGATGTCGGCTGCAGCGCCACACGCCCATGCGAACGCATATGGTGATGATGATGGCCACCATCACCATCACGATCGCAACCAGATTCCTGATGAAGCGCATGCAGGTAGTTTTGCTGACATGGTGGCACGCATCAAGGCCGCGGATCTCCACGATGGAACGGCTGCCAGGGCCATTGCGATACTGACGATCATTGCCGAGGCGGAGGCGGCCATCCATCGCGTGCCGGTCGAAAGGGTACATTTTCACGAGATCGCCGACTGGGACTCCCTGGTTGACGTCGTCTGCGCCGGCAGCATCGCAGCGGCGCTCGACAAGACGGTGTGGAGTGTCTCGGCTCTGCCGCGAGGCGGTGGCCTTGTGCACACCGCCCACGGGCTGCTGCCCGTTCCCGCGCCTGCCACGGCCGCGATCCTGACCGGTTTCGAATGGCGCGACGACGGGATATCAGGCGAGCGCGTGACGCCGACCGGCGCGGCGATCCTTAAACATCTCACAGCGCCTGGTGCTGACGGCACGTCTGGCCGGCTTGTGTCGTCCGGAACAGGCGCGGGGACGCGGCACCTGCCCGGGATGCCGAACATTCTTCGCGTTCTCGTCCTAGAGAACGAAGTCTCAAGTCCGAGCGACACCATCAGTGTCATCGAATTCGAAATCGACGACATGACCGGCGAAGAGATGGGCGTCGCCTGCGATCGCCTCAGGGCAACGGACGGCGTGTTGGATCTCTCCGTGGGGCAGCGCCTCGGCAAGAAGGGGCGTCCCGCCTCGTCGTTCCGGCTTCTGGCGAGACCGGAACTGGCCGATCAGGTGACGGCCCGGTGTTTTGCCGAGACATCGACAATCGGCTTGCGCCTGCGGGAGGAACGCCGGCTGGTCCTCTTCCGGGAAAACTTCAAGGCTGCCGGACTTGCCGTCAAGGCGGTCCTCCGGCCATCGGGCATCACACGCAAGGTGGAAAGCGATGCCCTTCGAGGCGGAAGCCTTGCCGAGCGCCGCGCCATGAAGTGGCAGGCCGAGACGACCGACGATGAATGACATTGCGCCGGCACAGCGTCTTGACCGCGTTCTTGACCGTTTCGAACAGCTCGCCATTGCTGTCAGCGGCGGCGTGGATTCAGTGACGCTGGCAGCCTTCGCACATCGCAAGCCGGGCCTTGCGGTGACGGTAATCCATGCCGCCTCACCAGCCGTTCCGGAAGAGGCGACGGCACGCGTGCGGGGTCTGTCAGATACCGAAGGCTGGACGACCCTCGTCATCGGAACTGGCGAGTTCGAGGATTCACGCTATCGGGACAATCCCTCGAACCGCTGCTATTTCTGCAAGACCAATCTCTACGATCGGATACGCACACTGACGCCGCATGTGATCGCGTCGGGTGCCAATCTCGATGATCTCGGCGACTATCGTCCCGGGCTGCTGGCTGCCGCCGAGCGCCAGGTGGTACATCCCCTCATCGAAGCGGAAATGGCCAAGGCCGACATTCGCGCGCTTTCTCGCGAGCTTGGCCTGGGCTCTGTCGCCGAATTGCCCGCCCAGCCATGCCTGGCAAGCCGCGTCGAGACGGGAATAGCGATCGATGCCCGCGACCTCGCATTCATCGAGAAGGCCGAGCGGCATCTGGCTGACATTGCCGCCAGTGGCGTTACGTTGCGCTGCCGGATTACGCGGTCAGGCGTGGTTCTGGAACTCGGCGACGGCGTGTCCGCGCAGAAGCATCTGCTGGTCGAGATCACGCAGCGGCTTTGCGCCGAGGCAGGACGCGTCTTCGTGGGCGCCCGGCCCTACAGCCGCGGCGCGATGTTCATGCGCCCATGAACGACTTTCAACTCGACTGGCAACGCAGCAGGCGCACCGGAGTGCCGGAGGCGGTGCTATGTGAGCATAAGAGCCCGACCCAGGTGGCCGCCATCATCGTCGCTGCTTCCGAGAAAGGAGAGCGGCTGTTGTTCACGCGTCTCGACGAAAGCCATTTTCTGGCGCTCGATTTCGCCATTCGCAGTGCACTTGATTATGATCCACTGTCGCGCACTGCGGTGCTGGGCGGGTCCATGCCCGTTGCAAGCACAGGTGTGGGCATCGTGGCGGCGGGCACGTCGGATATGTCGGTCGCACGGGAAGCCGCCCGAGCGCTCTGCTTCAACGGGCATGACGCGCCTATCGTCGCCGATGTCGGTGTCGCCGGATTGTGGCGGCTTACTGAAAGGCTCGACGAAATCCGGATGTTTCGGGTTGTTATCGCTGTCGCCGGCATGGAAGGCGCGCTCTTCAGCGTGCTCGCCGGGCTGATCGCGGCGCCGTTGATCGCTGTACCGACATCTGTCGGCTACGGCGTGGCCGCCGGCGGATATGTGGCGCTCAACGCAGCGCTCGCGAGTTGCTCGCCGGGAGTTGTGGTGGTCAACATCGACAATGGCTTTGGCGCAGCGGCAGCCGCGGTGAAGATGCTTTCAATGCGTTGACGCACCAGCCTCGCTAAGCGCGATGCGCGCGTTCCGATATAGAGCAAACAATCGATTTTGCCGGTGCTAGAAAGGCGTGGCGCCAGCCAAACTGGTCTGCCCCGCCAAATCATCGGAGGTCCCCACGACAATGCAGTTCGACTTCTCCGAGCTGAAGCCGCTTGACCGGCACAAACTTCTATCCTCGACGATCACGCCACGGCCGATCGCATGGGTCACGACCGTCGCGTCGGACGGGGTGCGCAATGCAGCGCCATTCTCGTTCTTCAATGTCTTCAGCGAGGATCCCCCTGTCGTCGGTTTCAGCATCGTCGACCGGTCTGCAGGCGACAACAAGGACACAGGACGCAATATCCGGATGTCGGGCCAATTCGTCGTCAATCTGGTCGACGAGGATCGGCTGGACCAGATGAACATAACCGCCGCCGAGTTTGCGCCGGAAATCGATGAGTTTTCGCGGTCCGGGCTTGCAGAGGAAGCTTCAGTGACGATCGCCGCGCCGCGAATTGCCGAGAGCCCCGTCTCCATGGAGTGCGTGCTGCACAGCATTGTTCCTCTCGGGGTATCGCGCTCGCTCATCCTGGGAACGGTCCAGATGATGCATATACGCGACGACATGCTGATCGACCCGGTTCGCTTCCATGTCGATACACAAAAATTGCGCCTTGTCGCCAGGGCACAAGGAAACACCTATGTCCGCACGACAGACGCGTTTGAGTTGCCGAGAATCTCGGCGACGTGACAGGGCCGGCGGTTCGCAAGCCTGACGAAGTCGCAGCCCCTGTCTCTCAGTCAACATTGGCGCGCGCAACCGCAGCTATTTGAGCCCAAATCCCCGCGCCTTCAGGAAGTCCATGAGCACGTGCCTGCCGGTCAGTGCAGCAACGTCCTTTATCCGCGCTGCGGTCTGTTCAGTCCAGTCGATGTTGCGCATGTTCTGTTCGGCCTGGAATTCCCGCATGCGTGCCTCGTAGGCCGCCATAAGCTCCGGGTCGATTTGGGTATACCGCTCGCGGTGGAGGATTATGCCTTGCGGCAGGCGCGGCTTGACGTCTGTTGCCACCGCCGGATCGGGGCGGCCGACTGTCATGCCGAACACGACCATCGATTCGTCGGGCAGTCCCAGTTCGTTGGCGACGGCCTGAGGGTCGTTACGCATCGCGCCTATGTAGCAGCAGCCGAGGCCGAGCGACTCGATTGCAACAGCGGCATTCTGCGCTGCGAACGCGGCGTCCGCGATGGCAAAGATGAATGCCTCGATGTAATCGAGTGCGACACCGGCATGTCCCCGCTCATCGCTGATCGCACGCAGGCGAGCCAGATCGGCGACGAAAACGAGCAGCAGCGGCGCGTCATGGATGTGCTTCTGGTCCGCGGCGTAGCCGGCCAGCCGCGCCTTGCGATCCTTGTCCTCGACCGCAATGACGCTCCAAGCTTGGAGGTTGGAAGTTGAAGCCGCCGACTGTGCGGCCGCCACGACGAGCTCAAGGGTATTTGCGGGAAGGGGCTGGTCGAGGTAGTAGCGCACCGACCGGTGCGACAGCATCACATCCAGCGTGCTGTTCCAAGTGACGTGGGACAATTCTTCGGCGAGAGCGGGATCACGGTAGCGCGTACCGACGCGTTCACGTGCCGCTGTACCGTCGGCGACGCTGTTTCGCTGCTTGCTGGTCATCTGATTGTTATCCATCTGGTTGTTTGGCTTGATCCGCCTGGGATTCTTGCCGAGGTCAAATAACGCCCTCGTGCTTGAACGAGCGGATCTGTGCTGTTGAGTGGCCGAGGAGTTCACCGAGGACATATTCGTTGTCTTCGCCGTAACAAGGCGCTCCGCGGTTGATCAATCCGCCTGCATGCGCGGGTGTGCGGCCAAGTTTGAACGGCACTTCGGCCACGGGCCACGTCCCGATCCTTGTCCCAGGCACTTCAGTCAGCCACTCCAGCCTCCGCAACTGCGGATCGTGATCGCAGCGATCCTCCGCCGTCTGGCATACGCCAGCGGCCACGCCAGCTGCCTGCAAGCGGCTCATGCAGTCATAGGCCTCAACGCCCTCGGTCCACGTTCCAACCACCTTGTCCAGTGCATCCTGGTTGACAAGACGAGCCGCAATATTGGCGAAGCGTGGATCGGTTAGCCATTCAGGATGGCCCGCGGCATGGGCGAGCGCCGCCCATGACCGCTGGTCGCAGCACGAGATCGCGATCCAGCGATCCGCCCCCTGGCAACGATAGGCGCCATGCGGCGCGGCATTGCCATAAGGGGAGCGGTTGCCGGTACGCTGCCACACTCGCCCGTTTGCCGACCAATCAAGGATGGCCTGGCTGGCAAGGAAGATGCCCGCTTCGCATTGGGACGCATCGATATGCTGACCCTTGCCGGTGACCGAGCGGTAGTACAGCGCACCGAGGAGCGATTGGGCGAAGCCATAGGCCCCCATCCAGTCGAGATAGGAATAGCCCCACCCGGCAGGCATCGCCGGTTCGGCAAGACCGGACATCTCGTTCATCCCAGCAAACGAGGCAGCGATAGGCCCAACGGTGCGCAGTCGGCCATAGGTGCCGTAACTGCCCATGCCGGACTGCTGGACGTAGATGATATCGGGACGGATGCTGCGCAGGACGTCATACCCCAGGCCTAACCGATCGAGGACGCCCGGAGAGAAGCCTTCGGCGACGACGTCGGATATTGCGATCAGCCGCTTGGCGATATCGATACCTTTCGGGTGGCGGATATTGAGCGAGAGCCCGCGCTTGCCCGTGTTCTTATTGTTGAACTGGCCGCCCATGTCGGGATCGCTGACGCCCGGCAGTGGGCCGGTCGCGGCCTCGCGCGCCGTGCGGCCGCCAACGGGTGCCATTGCGGCGAGGCGTGTGTCTGGGTTTTCCTTCCATTCGACCTTGATGCACTCGGCGCCAAGCGCAGCAGCAAAGCGCGTTCCGCCCGCCGAAGCAAGGAACCATGAGAAGTCAAAGATGCGGACGTTCTGCAAAGGAAAGGGACGATTGCGTGCTGAGAGCGCCGGTTTCAGGGTCGCCTCTGCCGCTACCTTTGGCGATGCCTGCCTTGAGGTGTTGCTCACTTCGTCCGTATGCTCACCGCGCAGCGGCGCGCGCTTGCCGGCCTGCCATCGTGTTTCCGAACTCAGCCATTTGCTTGTGGCATAATGGAAGCTGCGCCCAAGTTCAGGGTGATCGACCTTGGTGATGGCGCCGCGCTTCAGCCAATGCTCGTCTTGTGCATTCTCATGCGGCTTGCGCACCGGTGCCCAGAGCAATCCCGCGGCCTGAGCTTCTTGCCAGGGCGTCGCGTCATATGTGTGGGCGCGGACGAAACGCTGAACCACTTCCAGCGTGTGCGAGGTGGCGTCGTCCATCTTCGACGAGCCCGGGACGCTGCGTGCGTTAAAGTCCGCATCGGCTGTGGGCGCCTCGAGGTCCGCAGCCATGTCGAAACGCTCGAGGAACGGCACGAGATTGGCCTTGTCACGGGCGCCAACACCCCAGGTCATGTACCAGCGACCATCTTTGGTGTGACTGATGTTGGGGACACGCGACACTGCCTCCAGGGCATGACGGCATGTCAGACGATGGAGCGGCGCTCGGCGCATCACCCATGACATCAGATCGATCTCGGTGCTCTTGGCCACCGCCTCATGGATGGCACAGGAGATATCCTGACCGAGACCCGAGGTGGTCCGCTCGATCAGAGCGGCAAGAATGCCAATCATGAGTTGCTCACCGGCAATATGGTAGGCATGCCAGATTTGCGGTGCGATAGGCGGTAGGTCGTACTGTTCCGATGGATCCGGATCGTAGCCGCAATTCATCATGACGCCGCCGAGCGCCAGATGAACCAGGTCCGACCCCTTGAAGGTACTCCAAGGGCCGTCATCGCCGAAAGGCGTCATGCGGGCGATGACGAGCGAGGGGTACCGCGCCGCAAAGGCTTCGCGGGTCAGCCCAAGCTGTTCATTCAACATGCCGCAGCTAGCATCCAGCAGGATGTCGGCAGTACCCAGGAGCTGGACCAACATCTCGCGACCGCCTGCGGTATCCAGATCGGCGACGGCGGATTTCTTGCCGCGGTTGTATGCCCAGAAATAGAGAGACTTTTCGGGGTCGGGCTCCTCAGAACAGAACGGGGCGATGCGCCTCGTCGGGCTGCCGTCTGCTGATTCGATCTTGATCACCTCGGCGCCGAGTCCTGCAAGCAGCAGGCCGCAATACTCCGCCGTCTCGTCCGCCACCTCGATCACTCGAAGGCCAGACAGCATTCCGGGGGCGGTGTCGGACGCCAGAGCGGTCGACCGGGGTTCAACTCTTGCAGCTGTCATGAAGGGTGTTTGGACCGTCTCAGCGTTGATGTTGAGCAACCACATTTATGGAGTTTGCTCGGCAAGATAATGCATTATATAAAATTAGGCATTGAGAAGCGGCGCCTGTCAATTAGAAATTGCGGGGGTCAAACCAATTCACCTTGGGTGGTGGAAAAAGTGCAGAAGAAATTTCGATCCTGAATTTTTAAGGCTTCCGGCGCTATGTCGTGGCCAATGCGCCATTGGAGCGTCTTCACACCGGCATGATGTGGGCGGAAGGTCCGGTCTGTTTTGCGGATCGAGATTCTCCTTCTTAGCGACGTTCCGGCAGAGCAAATATTACTGTCGCCAAAGGGCAGCCACCGGTCGTCTTTCGCCATCCGTCCGGCAACGCCAATGGCAACACCCGGGACCGCCAAGGGCGTCTGCTCACCTGCGAGAGCGGCAATCGTCGCGTCGTCCGCACCGAACTTGACGGGCAGGCAGACCGTTCTCGCCGATAGCTACGAGGGAAAGCGGCTCAACTCGCCAAACGACATCGTCGTACGCTCGGATGATTCGATCTGGTTTACCGACCCGGATTATGGAACTCTCAGCGATTACACAGGAAACCGCGCCTCCAGCGAGCTCGGGCGCCGCTGCGTTTTCCGCCTTGATCCCCTCGATGGCAAGCTGGCGATCGCCACGGACAAACTGGACAAGCCCCAATGGCCTGGCCTTCCCGCCCACCGAGAAAATCCTTTCGTTGCCGACTCAGGCGCGACGCACACGCCTGGGTGGCGCACATGAGATCCTAGCTTTTGACGTAGCGGCCGATGGTGGGCTTGGCAACCGCCGGACATTCGCCGTGATCGATGCCGGGGTGCCTAACGGGTTCCGCGTGGACCTCGATGGCAATATCTGGACAAGCGCGGCTGATGGTGTTCACTGCATCAGCCCGAGGGGGAATTAATCGGTAAGATTGCGGTCCCGGAAACCCGTCACAAACCTGACGTTTGGCGGCCCAAGCGCAATCGCCTGTTCATAGCCGCTGCCTCGTCTCTTTACTCGATTTATGTCGGGTCACGCGGCCTCTGAAATGGTTCCGAACCTCTTGACCAAGATAAAATAAAATGCATCATCCATTACGGAGGGGACGATGCAAGGCTTTTCTGGGCTTCGAGACAAAGTATCGGTGGTGGGCGTCGGCACGACGGCGTACGGCAACTTTCCCGACATGGACGAGTATGGCCTGGCGGCTGAGGCGTTTCGCAACGCGGTTGCAGATTGCGGACTGGACAAGGGCGCGGTCGACGGCCTGCTTACATGTCGTATTCCGAGCTACTACCGGATGGGCGAAGTCCTGGGACTTGATCCGCGTTGGACGATCACCCTACCGGGGCATGGTCGCATGTCGGGCATCGGCCTCATCGAGGCAACGATCGCCTTGACGAGCGGCCAGGCGAAATATGTCGCGCTGCTTTACGCCAACATCGGCCGATCTCGCCGCGTCTTCTACGGCGGAGGTGAAATGCCGGGCCATTGGGACCCTTGGGGGTTCACCTCGCCCGGCGGCGCCCACGCCATGATGTTCCGTCGCCACATGGAGCTTTACGGTACGACGACGCGGCAACTCGCTGAAGTTTCCGTGGCCTTCCGCAGCCATGCGCAACTCAATCCCGGCGCGGTGATGAAGGAGGCAATGACTATCGACGACCATGAGAATTCCCGTCCGATCGTCGCCCCGCTGCGCCTATTCGATTATTGCCTGATCAACGATGGCGCCGTCTGCCTGATCCTCACGACAAGCGAGCGTGCCGCTGATCTCGCCAAGCCGCCGGTTCGGATCAGCGGATTTTCGGGGCGCGAGGCCTATCGAAACTCGTCCATAGAGAATTTTCACATCGACTTCTGGCACGATCAGGTCTCGGCATCGGGCGATGAGGCGTTCGCCATGGCCGGCGTCGAGCCCGCCGATGTCGATGCATTGATGTGTTACGACAATTTCAGTCCGACCGTGCTGTTCAGCCTCGAAGGCCTTGGCTTCTCCCCGCGCGGCGAAGGCGGCCGGTTCGTCGAGGGCGGAGCGTTGAAACTTGGCGGCCGGCTGCCGACCAACACGGACGGCGGCCATCTGTCCAATTCGTATATGCAGGGCTGGGCCCTCAACGTCGAGGCGGTGCGCCAACTGCGTGGCGAATGCGGCGATCGGCAGGTTGAGGACTGTGAAGTCGTGACGTACGTGCAAGCAACACCATGCACGCGCACGATCGTTTATACGCGGGCGTGACGGCTGACATGGCGTATGGCGCTTCCGCTTCCGAGAAATCCGTAGAGGCAAAGCCGTTGCCCAAGATTACGCCCTTGAACAGGCCGTTCTGGGACTATGCGCTCAAGTCAATTTACGCGCTGCAGACCTGCGATGCGTGCGGCGACGCTCATGTTCCCGAAGCGCCGGTCTGCCCTCGGTGCCTGAATGACCGCCAGACCTGGAAACCGGCGAGCGGAAAAGGCACGCTGCAGTCCTGGGCGGATTTCCATCGCGCCTATTGGGACGGCTTTGAGGCAGACTTGCCCTACCGTACATGTCTGGTGCGGCTTGACGAAGGCCCGCTGGTCGTCAGCAATTTGGTCGGCGGGCAGGCGAACCTCAGGATTGGTGCGCGCGTCCATGTGGTGTTCGACCGCATCGCCGATGGCATCGCATTACCGAAATTTTCTCTGGACGAACCGGGATGCTGAATGAAGCAGCTGACGCCGAAGTGAGCGCGGCCGGATGCGATCGTCATCACGCCGGCCGCCTGCCAGCCCGGCCAAACCGCAGCATCCTGAGATCGGCGACGCGCCCGCTCGAAATCATTGAACTCTTTGCTGCTCTCCGCCGCCCGCTGTCGGTCTCGGAAATCGCCTGCGCGCTCGAAATCCCCCAGTCAAGTTCGTCCGTGCTGCTACAGGCCATGAGCGGTGCAGGTTTCATAGCGCGCGATCGCAAGACGCGGAAATACCTACCGAGCGTCCGCTCCGTGCTGTTGAGCAACTGGGTCCACGACACGTTTCTCCAGGGCAGCGGCCTGCTGCAGGCGTTGGATGCGTTGAGCATCGAGGCCAATGCAAATGTCCGGCTTGGCGTCCGCAATGGGGTGCACGTTCAATATGTGCATGTCTCCTGGCCGTCGGCCGAGCCAAGGACGAATCGCCTGAGTCCCGGCATGAAGTTGCCGATTGGCGGCGACGCCCTGGGCAGGATGCTGCTTCTAGCAGAGAACGAGAATGACGTACGTGGCATTCTCCGGCACGGGAACGCCGTCGGCGATGCTGCACATGCGGTCAATGTGGAGGATCTTGTCAACGAGCTGCGAATGCACCGCGTCGATCGCTTCGCGGTTTGTCGCGATCTGAGTGCCCAGGACGACCTCGTCATCGCAATCCAGTTGCCCGCGCGATTTGGAGCGCCTGCTGCGATCGGCATTGGCGTTGCCGTTTCCGGGCACGCGGACGGTCGGTCGAGGTTCGCCGCGCTGCTTCGTGACTTCGCTGCAGAAGCCTGGGGTGCCTGAGGCCGAAGTGCTTGACCGCCACATGCGTACGCCGGGGCGGAATAGGAGCTACCAGGCGGCTCTTTCTAAAACGACTAAGAAGCAGGCTGGTGGAGGAATGCGCAATGAAGAGCAGTAACTTGATGGAACTCATGCAGCAAATGTCGCTGACACGACGGCAATTGCTCGGCACGTCAGCAATGCTGGGGGCAGCCGCTCTGATGCCGCGGCAGGCATGGAGCGCGCCCGATCTCAAGGGTATCGAACTCAATCTTATGGTGATCCAGCCGCACGTCACCGGTGGACGCATAGTTGCAGACGAGTTCGGCAAGGCGACCGGCGCGAAGGTCAACGTACTGCCGGTTCCCAACGACCAGATCCAGCAAAAGGCGACCCTCGACGTCCAGTCCGGATCCAACGTCTACGACGTCATCGACTACTGGTACTGTCTGCTCGGCGCGCTCGCCGAAGACGGCACGGTCGTCGACGTTACCGACCGCATTGCCAAGGATTATGCCGCTGCGGACTTCCTGCCGTCGATCTACGATCCCTACACACTGTACAAGGGAAAGCGCTGGGGGGTGCCATATGACGGCGATTCGCACGTGCTGTTCGTCAACACCGAGATCCTGGAACGGAGCGGCCAGAAGCCGCCCACGACTTGGGACGAATATCTGGCGACGGCGAAGGTCATCACGGAGGCCGAGACAGCGAACGGCATCTTCGGCACCGCGCTGCTCGGTGTGAAAAACCCTTTCATGATAGGCTGCAGCTACACCAACCGGCTGGCTGGTCTGGGTGGCGATTTCTTCGATGCCAGCGGCAAGCCGTTGCTCGATTCGGAAGTCAGCATCGCGGCCGTCCAGGCCATGCTTAACGTTGCTCCGTATGCTCTGCCGACGCCGCTGGAAACCGGGTTCGAGCAAGGATTGCCGGCCTTCCTCTCCGGTAAGGCGGCCATGATCGAGTTCTGGACCGATCTCGGGGTCAACGCACAGGATCCGGCAATGTCGCAGATTGTTGACAAGTGGACCGTGGTGCAGATGCCGATTGGCGGCGCCAACAAACAGCATCGCGGCTCGCTCGACGCCGGTTTCGGCCTGGCGATCTCGGCCGGCTCGAAGCAGCCGGACGCCGCTTGGGAACTGGTCAAGTTTGCCTGCAGCAAGGAAATGAACCTCAAGCTGACACTGACTCCCGGCAGTGGCATCGATCCGATCTTCACGTCGGTTCTCGACAGCAGCCAGTACAAGGCGGCGGCGCCGAAGGTTCAGGCTGCTGGCGCCCAGGCACTAAATGGCGCGCTTGCCTGGCCTACCGGGGCACTGGCGTCCAAGATGCTGCAAGGCCTGGCTGACGAACTTGCATTGGTTCTCGCTCAGACCAAGACCCCCGAGCAGGCCATGAAAGATGCCCAGGCGGCTTGGGTTGCAATGCTGAATGGATAGAGGCAACCCGGTTTCCACATCGGCCGGAGCGACGGTAAGCGGCTCGCGATTGGCAGGGTTCCTTCTGGTCGCGCCGCTGCTGCTCGGCCTCTCCGCCTTTGCCATATATCCGTTTCTCGACGTGCTTGCGTTGTCGCTGTCGAAGAGCTCGCTGGGGCGGCAGTTCCAGCATTGGCCGGTTCTGACCAACTTTGCCGCCATTCAGCGCGATGGCGACTTTCAGGCGGCCCTGTTGAGGACGACGATTTTCGCAATTCCCGTCGCATTGATCCAGCTCGCACTTGGCTTGGCGATCGCGATGATGCTGCATTCAAGTCTGAAGCAGGCGAGGTGGGTGCGCAGCCTTATCCTGTTGCCGCTGATGACGCCGCCCATGATGGTGGCCGTGGCCTGGAAATTGATCCTTGCGCCCGCCGGCGGCCTGCTCAACGGCGTGCTGTTGCGCACCGGCATCATAGACCAGCCGGTCTCATTCCTCGGCACCATGCCCGCAGCCTTCCTTTCGGTCGCTGTCGCCGATACCTGGCAGTGGACGCCGTTCGTGGCGATCCTCGCTTATGCGGCGCTCCAGACCTTGCCAGACGAGGTGTTCGAGGCGGCAAGTGTCGACGGCGCGTCGCCGCGAACGATCTTCTGGCAGATCACGCTTCCGATGCTGATGCCGACGCTGCTTGCCATCTTGCTGTTGCGCGTCGTGATCGCGTTCAAGCTCTTCGACCTCGTCTATGGTCTGACATTCGGCGGGCCGGGATTCAGCACCACCGTCACCACCTTCCGCATATGGCGCACTGCCATGCAGGAGTTCGATGTCGGTCTGGCCGCAGCCCAAACGCTGGTGTTCGCCATCCTCGTCAGTATTGTCACCCTGCCTATCACCTGGCTTCACAAACGCAGCGAAACGAGGTCGGGATGAGCCATTCCAGTCAAGCTGGGGGGAAGTCGCGGGGCCGGGTCGCAACAGGGTGTGCCGCGGTCATGGTCGGCTTCTTTGTGTTACCGATTGCGTATCTCGTCTCGGTTTCCTTCAAGACGCCAGACCAGGTGCTTACCGGGTATTTCCTGCCGCAGGCACCGACACTGGCGAACTGGATCAACACCTTCCAGATCATCCCACTGTTTCGCCTGCTGGCGAACTCGCTGCTGGTCGCGGTTTGTAGCAGCCTGCTGACGCTCGCCGTCGCCTTTCCAGCCACGTACGCCATGGTGCGGTTGAAGGTCGGCGGGCGCTTCCTTCCGGCCTTCACGCTGGCGACCTACGTGGCGCCGCCGGTGGTCGCGCTCATTCCGCTTTTTCTGCTTCTGCGTCGGCTTGGTCTGCTCAACAGCCTGTCTGGCCTTATCCTGGTCAACGGGATAGCCAACCTGCCGGTGGCCTTTTGGCTGTTGTCAGGCTTCCTGCGACGGGTGCCCGTGGAAATCGACGAAGCGGCAAAGATCGACGGTGCTGGGTATTTCACGATCATCTTTCGCCTCGTCGGCCCAGTCATGGCGCCAGGCCTCGTGGCAACGGGTTTGATTTGTGGCATCCTCGCCTATGATGAGTTCCTGCTCGCCTCCGCCTTCAGCAATGACGAAGGCAGCCGAACGCTGCCGGTGGCGATAGCTCTTTTCCAGGGCGAGCGATTGATAAATTTCGGCCAGATGGCGGTAGCGTCTCTCACCGGCATTATACCGGTCTATCTGATCGGGCTGTTCGCGCAGCGGTGGCTGATCGGCGGGCTGACGGCGGGCAGCGTCAAGTAAACCAGGATCCAGGTTGGAAAAAGCGTCGACGATTTTGCTTCCTGCGTTTTTCGCTGGCCTCCCGGGGCGGTATCAGCCGGTGCGCTTTGCTGACTTCGCCCTGATCTCATCGAGGATTGGCACGATATACTCCCGGAACTTCGCCGGGTTCTCGGCCATGGGGAAGTGGCCCATGTCGCGCATATGCACCCATTTCGAGCCGGGTATCATCGACGCAAGCTGACGCCCTTCCTCGACCGTCGCCGACCAGTCGTAATCGGCATTCAGCAAATAGAGGTCGATCTTCGCCGTGTCGATATACTTGGCCGTATCCGTGAGATCATGCTCCTCGACATAATAGTGCAGGTCGCCCGGGAAGACCGACGGCGCCCCCTGGCTGTACATCCAGATCGTCTCGCGGCGGTAGACCTCCGGGCTGCTCGGCGAACACTGTGTGTGTTGCAAGGCGGCGCGTGTGTCGTTGGATGTCGTTGGGTGCCAGTACCAGTCTGTCAGCGTGCCAGGCTCGGGGCTCTTGATAAGAGGCTCAAGCGCGATCGCGGCGCGAAAATGCTCGGGATGGTAAAGCGCCAGATCGGTCGCCAGCAGCCCACCCATCGAGCAGCCCATGAAGACGGGTCTGTCGAGCTCGAGCGCCTTTGACAACTCGAGCACGTAGCGCAGGAACCAGTCCATCTTGAGCTTGTAGCCAGTCTCCCAATAGCGGTGGGTGAGGGGAGGCAGCGACTTGCCATGGTAGGGCAAGTCCCACGCGATGAAACGGAAATACCGGGTGAGTTCCTCATCCTCGAGAAGGTGCCGCCATTGGCGCGCATCGGTGCCTGCCGTGTGCTGCAGCAGCACCGGGATGCCGGTGCCAGCCTGTTCGAGGTATATACGGTACTCGGTGTCATCCAGGGTCAGATACAGATAGCCGCATTCCATCTTTGCAAACTTTGCCATCATCCGTCCCTCAAGCCTTCACGCCGTTGATCTCCTGGCGCATCACGGCGAGGATTCGCTGCAAGGCGCTGTAATATGCGTAGAGCGACGACAGATCGCCGCCGAGCCGCATGCCGCGATGGATCGCCGCCGGGAAGAAGTCGTTGCAGAAGCGCGCCGGCGCCGGCTTCAGGATGTCGCGCCAGGTTTCCCGCGGCCCGCCGACATAGATGGTCGACGACTTGTAGCCGTCGCTTCCTTGCTGGAAGTCCACGACGCGGCCATCCCGGATCTCCATGAAATACTCGTCCGCCTCGTTGCTGTAGAAGCGGATGCGGGCGTTCCAGAAGCGGGCGGCAATCGCAAACTCCGGGTCCTTATTGACGCCATCGCGGACGGCTTTGACGGGAATGACCAACTGGTCCTTGTCGCTCACTGACGATACTCCTCCATGCTTCCGTTAGGGTGCGCGATGGGAAAAAATCCACCGTGATCCCAACTCGCCAAGAGGCCGAAATCAACCGATCTCAAGAGTCCGGCTGAAGAAATCAATATTCTGATGCCCGTCGAACGCTGAACCGCTCGATTGTGGTTGCGGGAACGGGACGAACATGGAAATCCTGATGTAGGTCGACCAGCAGTTTCGAGTGTCGGCTTCGGAAATGAGGAATGACCGACCACCAGCCGCTCGACGCATTGCAGCAACAGATCAGCAAGCGCAGTCTCGCCGACGACAGCGGCGACTGGTCTTTGAAATCACGGACGACGGCTGAGTATCAGATTGCTGAA
This sequence comes from Mesorhizobium sp. B2-5-3, assembly GCF_006441005.1. Classification (NCBI taxonomy): domain Bacteria; kingdom Pseudomonadati; phylum Pseudomonadota; class Alphaproteobacteria; order Hyphomicrobiales; family Phyllobacteriaceae; genus Mesorhizobium; species Mesorhizobium sp. B2-5-3. Next base: position 31,406 of record NZ_VFUS01000007.1, on the reverse strand, counting down.
GTGCTGCGCGAAAAGATCATCGTCGGTGTCCTCGCGCGTGGACAGAAGCTGAAGCAGGCCGAGATCGCCAAGATGCTCGGCGTCTCGATCACGCCGGTGCGCGAGGCGCTGCGGCTGCTGGAAGCCCAGGGCTATGTGGCGGTGAGTGCCCATCGCGGCGCGATCGTCGCACCCTTCCTGATCGAAGGTGCCGAGGAACTCTACCAGTTACGACAGTTGCTTGAAACGCGCCTGACCGCGGAAGCTGCGCGGCGCATGTCGCCGAACGATCTGTACGTTCTCAAAGCCATCAACCACGATCTTCTCATGGCCGCCAGGGCTGGCGACCGCGCCGCCTGCCAGGAGAAGAATTTTCGCTTCCACTTCCGGCTATACGAACTGGCAGGCCAGGCGCAGACGCTCGATTTCGTGCGCATACTCTGGGCCAAATATCCGCTCGACTTGCTGAGCCAGATGCCGGGCAGGCAGTCGCGCGTTTTCGATGAACACGTGACGCTTCTGGCCGCTCTGGAGCGGGGCGATGTTGAGGGCGCTACGGGTGCGATGGAAGTGCACATCAATACAGGCTGGTCGGAGTTCCTGGCAAACTACAAGATGCCCGTCTTGCCCTGAGGAAGTCGCCTCACCTAGTGACAGTCGCAACTGCGGAGCGCGCCCATGGACATCGTCTGGGGCGATGGCCGCATAGCCAACGACGACTTCGGCTGAATTGTCAGTGTCTCCTATAACCATCGCAGGGGTTCTGTTCCAAACAGGCCAGCAGGGAGGGTCTTTAACGTTTGCTATGAGTACCCTCATGGCGAGGGTTAGATTCGTCCTTCCGGCGGTTTGCGAACCTCATGATAAAAAGGGGAGGAGAGCATGCTTACCTGGAAGAACAGAGCCGTACGGTTCGCCCGCGTGATCACCGTGGCGGCCTGCACGGCAGCATTTTCGTTGGTCGGGCTGGCGGCTAGTCACGCGGCCGATCCGACGGCCGAGGAGCAGGCAGCCGCGCTGGCCGCCGTGCCGAAGGAGGCGCAGAAATACTACGGCGGCTACTGGTATGCGACCAATATAGTCGCCGATCCGTTCGCTAACTGGAAGCCCCATGCGCCGCCATGGAAGATTTGCCACAATGATTCCTATCTTGGGAATTCGTGGCGCGCCAACCTTGTGGCGGAGCTGAAGGCGCTGACCAAGCAATTGGCCGATCAAGGCCTCGCTGAACCCGAACTCAACGTCACGAACTCTAACGGCGACATCAACCTCGAGCTCACGCAGCTGAAGGCGCAGATCGCGCAGGGCTGTGACCTGATCATGAGCTATCCGGGGTCTGCGACCGGCCTTTGCGCGGGCATCAAGGAGGCTTTCGACAAGGGCATCCTTTTCGTAACCATCGACTCGACGGTCACCTGCCCGGAAGCGCTGAACGTAGCGACCAATCCCTACTATCGCGGTCAGTACGAAGGTGAGTGGATCGCCAAGCAATTGGGCGGCAAAGGTACCGCCCTCATCATGAACGGACAGCCCGGGACCGCGAACACGGTCGCTCAGGAGACAGGTTTCCGGAAGGCCGTCGAGGCGTTTCCCGACATTAAGGTCGCCGGCAGCCTGTTTGGCATGTGGACTGGGTCGGTGGCCAAAACCGAGGTGCTGAAGTTCCTGGCGACGCATCCTGAGCCTGTGCACGCTGTGTTCTCGACAGGCAATATGGGCGTTGGCGTGGGCCAAGCGTTCGAGCAGTCGGGCCGTGCGCTTCCGATCATCACCGAAGTCACCAACCTTTGCAGCCTGCTTGCTTACTGGAAGGAAAAGAACCTCACCGCCAACACCTTTGTCCAGGATGGCGGTCCGATGGCCTATTCCGCCTTCATTCCTGCACTGCACATGATGGCCGGGCAAAAACCGAAGGTGAACACCATCTTCATGCCGCTGCCCAGCATCACGGCGGAGAACTTCAATGACTACTACGACGCTTCCATGACCGTGCAAAGCACCTGCTTCGCCAACGGCAAGGACCTGCACCTCGTGCCGGACTCGTATTTCGAGCAGTTCTTCACCGGCGGCGAGCCGAGAGCCAAGGTTGAGATCGTCTCGACCAACGCCCAGCCGCAGTGAAATGCACCACGATGGGTGCTCGCGTTCAGCGCGGGCACCCATAAGGGAGTTGCGCATCGTGCGCGGCATTGCTTTTCAAAGGATCACACCCGTCGGGTATGAATGGTAGTCGCACTTTGACCGACTTGTCCCTCAAGACCATCCAACGAGTGGCCGGGCCTTTGGCCCCGTTTCTCCTCGCCTTCATCCTTTTCTTTGTCATAAACGTCTTCATTCCCGGCTATGCCAGCGTCATAAGCCTGCTGTCGCTTCTGCTGCTTTCCAGTCTGCTTGGCATCGCCTCGATCGGCCAGACCCTGACGATCGTCATCGGCGGCTTCGACCTTTCGATCCCGGCTGTGATCGGCTTGTCTAACGTGCTGTTCGCGCTGCTTTACGGCGCCGGCTATTCCGCTTTTGCTGCGGCCGTGTTCATTCTAGCGCTGGCGACGCTGATCGGTCTGGCAAACGGCTTTGCATCCCGATACCTGCAGCTCAACCCGCTCGTGGTGACGCTGGCGAGCGGCTCGATCATCCTTGGCGCCATCTGGGCAGGGACGCATGGCGAGGTTTCGGGCTTTGTGCCTGATTGGCTCGTCAACATGGTTTCGGTTATCGGCAAGACCGGTGCCATCCCGCTGCCCGGCTCCGTGGTGATCTGGCTGCTCATCGCCGGCGGCATCCTATTCCTCGAGCGCAAGACCAAGCTCGGCCGCTGGATGTTCGCCGCAGGGGCAAATCCTCGCGCCGCCGAATTGGCCGGCGTGCCGATGCTGCTCGTCTGGATGAGTGTCTACGCGCTCAGTGCCTTCCTGGCAGCGACGACGGGCATTCTACTTGCAGGCTTCAGCGGAGCGGCCGATCCGACCGTCGGCGCAGCCTACCTCTTCACCACTGTCGCAGCAGTCGTCGTCGGCGGCACGCCGCTGACCGGCGGGCGCGGCGGCTATGGGCGCACAATTGCCGGCTGTCTTGTCGTAACAGAACTTAGCACCCTCCTTGTCGGTCTCGGGCTCGACCAAGCGGCACAGCAGATATTCCTCGGTTTCCTGATCGTCGGGCTCGTGGCGCTCTATGGCCGCGAACCGCATCTGAGTATGTGCATATGAACAGCGCGGTCCATCAGCGCGCGATAGAACCGCCCGCCGACCGCAAGGGCATGCCGCTGCTTCTGTCCGCGGATGGGCTTCGCCGGACATTTGGCGAAACGATCGCGCTTGATTCCTGCTCGCTGTCGATCCGCGAGGGCGAAATCCATGCCGTTGTCGGAGAGAATGGTTCGGGCAAGAGCACGCTGATCAAGATACTCAGCGGCATCGTCCGCGCAGAAGCGGGCACACTGGATTGGCTCGGCCGGCAAGCCAGTTTCGCGAATCCGCGTGCCGCGCAGGACGCCGGCATTGCTACGGTGTTCCAGGAGACGCTGGTCCTTCCAGACATGTCAATTCGTGACAATGTCATGTTGGGCCTGGACGGCATGATCCGTCGCAAGATGACCCCCTTGCGCGAGCGCGAAGCCGTGCGGAAAGCACTGGCGGCTGTCGGTATCGGCAATCTTGATATCGAGCGGCTGGCCGGCACGGTATCGCTCGCCAACCGCCAGATGATCGGCGTCGCACGGTCTCTTATGCGGCCCTGGCGCCTGCTTATCCTCGATGAATCGACCTCCGCGATCGATATCGAAGACCGCGATCGTCTCTTCGAAGTGCTACGAAGTTTCCGTGGCGAAGGGCGATCGATCCTATTTGTCTCGCATCGCATGGACGAGATTCACGCCCTTGCCGATTGCACGACGGTACTTCGATCTGGCCGGAGCGTCGCATCGCTGGAGCGCGGCGCAGTATCGAGCGAAATCCTGCTCGACCTGATGTCGACGCGCGAAGGTGCGCGGGCGGCGGAAGGCGAAGGCTGCGGCGAGACTATTCCCGCCAATGCCGAGGTGATCGTCGGCGTGCGAGGCCTGTCGGTTCTCGAAGGCAAGCCGACACTGGATCTCGACCTTCGTCGCGGCGAGATCATTGGCGTGGGGGGGCTGGAGGGGCACGGCCAGGTCGCCCTGCTGGAGTGCATCGCTGGTCTGCGTCGCGCGCCCACGGGGACAGTGCACGTCGGGACCATCACCATACGGTCGCAACGCGACGCGTCGCGCGCGAAGATCGCGTTCCTGCCGCGCGACCGCAAATCCGAGGGTATCTTCGCCCCGCTGTCGGTGCTCGACAACGTGACCGTATCGGCGCTCGGCTCATTCGCCCGTTGGGGTGTGCTGGGCACAAGGAAGCGGATAGAGGTCGCCGGCGAGGTCACTCGGCGGACCAGGGTCAAGATGGCTGGGCTCGACACGCCGATATCGGCGCTGAGTGGCGGCAACCAGCAGAAGGCGCTACTCGGGCGTCTGATCGCCACCCAACCGCGTGTGTTGGTGTTGAACGATCCGATGCGTGGTGTGGATCTGGGTGCCAAGCGCGACCTCTACGAGGTGCTCAATAATCTCGCTTTGAGCGGCGTTTCCATCCTGATGCTGTCGACCGAACTGGTGGAACTGTGCCTGCTTTGCCACCGGGTGGTTGTGTTTCACGATCACGCCGTCAGCGCGATCGTCGAGCGCGGCGACCTTAGTGAACGCGCATTGATCGATGCGATGTTCTCGCAACGCCGACTGGAGACCTCGACATGAAGTGGCTCGGCGACCGCAGCTACGCATGGCCCGTGCTCATTGCGGTGGTCATTTTCACTGCTCTCAACGCCTTCGCCAGCCCCGCTTTTACCGATGTGACGAACTGGAACGGCATGCTCATCGGCGTGGCGCCGTTCATCATCACCGCCATGGCCCAGACCGCGCCCGTGCTTTCAGGAGAGGGCGGGATCGACCTTTCGGTCGGGCCGCTTGCGGGGCTCGTCAATGCCATGGTGACGTCGATCCTCGTGCCGAATGGGTGGGCCGATCCGGTGACAATCATCGGCGCTTCGCTGGGCGTCGGCATCTTGTCCGGCCTGTTGAACGGCTTCCTCATCGCAGTCGTGCGCGTCCAGCCGATAATCGCAACCTTGGGCACGTTCCTCGCCTTCCAGGGCATTACGCTAGAGATGCTGCCCATGGCCGGCGGTCTGGCGCCGCAATGGCTGCTCGGTCTTGCAGGCAGCTATGGCGGACTTTCGGGGATGCTCGTCCTGCTCATCGTGCTTGGCCTTGTCTGGCTGGCGTTCGAGCGGACAGGCTACCGCCGCAACCTGCTCGCCGTTGGAGGGGATGCGCGCGCTGCCTACGCATCGGGCGTCAATGTGGCGGGCGTGCGCATCATCGCCTACGTCATTGGCGGCGTGCTGGCGGCGATCGCTGGGCTGGTGTTTACCGCTGCCCTCGGTTCGGGTGATCCACGCGTCGGCGTTCCGTACACGTTGACCTCCATCGCTGCCGTCGCGCTGGGCGGCATCGCCTTGACCGGCGGGCGAGGGGGCATGCTGGGTGCAGCCGCGGCCGGCACGCTGCTCTTCCTGATCCAGACCCTGTTCACGCTGGCGCAGGTTTCGATCTTCTACATCCAGATCATGTACGGCCTGATCCTTCTGGTTGCGCTGACCTTGAACGCAGCCGGCGAGCGCGCGCGGCGCGGCCGTATGACAAAGCAGCTCGGCTGAGCCGCGTTGCCTCCGCGGCCAAGCAAGTCGTCGCGGCAAGCTTCGCGCATCGCGATGGTTGGATGCTCAACCACGACTTAGCGCCCAAAGCCGTTTGACCTAGACCAATTCATGTCGGTCTTATCGGCCGGTTCTTTTGGGAGGAGATCATGAACATGCTACCAGCTTCGCTGGCACGGCGCGGCGTGGCCGCAGTTGCGTTTTTGGGTGTCTGCGTCTTGGCTTCGCTAAGCGCGGCCGGTGCCGCCAGCGCCCAGGACAAGCCGCGCATCGTCATGCTGGGCGGCCCGCTATGGGATCCCTTTTTCGGCGCGATGAAGAAGGGCGGCGACGACGCTGCTCGTGACCTCAATGTCGACTACCAGTGGATCACCGGCACCGATCCCAACAATTTCGTCGCCGACTACGCCAAGCTGGTGAAGCAGGCCGCGAGCCAGAAGCCGGCCGCCATGGTCATAGGCAACTACTTCCCGGACACGCTCGACCCCATCATCAAGGAGATCACGGCCAGCGGCATCCCGGTCATCATTCAGCATGATGGTGGCGCTTCCTGGCGGGATATCGGCGCGATTTCATACGTAGGCTTCAGCGCCCGTGACCTCGGTCGCTCGGTTGGTGAGAGGGAGATCAAGGCCGGTGCAAAATTCGGCCTTTGCGTCAATCACGTTCCCGGCAACACCACGCTGGACCTGGATTGCCTCGGCTATAACGATGCCTTCAAGGCGGCCGGAGGCGACTCCAAGGTCCTGACCATCCAGTTCTCCGATGCCAGCAACCCTACTTTTGTCAGCAGCGCCATCCGTGGTGCGCTGCAAAGCGATCAGAGGATCGATGCGATCTGGACCATTGGCGCCGTGCAGGGCGTTGCTTCCGTGGAGGCCGTCAAGCAGAGCGGAAGAAAGATCGTCAATGCTTCGCTCGGCCTGTCGCTCGGCTCGCTCGAAGCCTTGAAGAACGGCGACCTGCTCTTCATCGCCGACCTGCAGCCATATCTCGACGGCTACTACGCCTTGCTCGCGGCATACCAGTATGTGCAATACAAGATGCTGCCAATGGGTCAGATATCAACCGGTCCGCTGATGATCACCAAGGACAATGTTGACGAGGTGCTGAAAGTCAACGGGACCTATCCCGGCGTCAGAGGGGCGTCCTGATTACGCGCCAGCTCCCTGCGATCGTGGCGCGCCCGAGATCCTGCCTTCACTGTCCCTCGGATCTTCTCAACCAATCCCAGCACTTGCCGGATGACGCTCATGACATTGGAAACACAGGCGCTGCGTGACGCATCGGCCGCCACCTCCCGGCCAATGCGGAGCTGGTCTCCGTCCAGTCTAGTGCGCAGACCCGAGTTCGGTGCCTTCGTAGCCACCGTTTTCGTCTATGCTTTCTTCGCGGCGACGGCCTATCGGTACGGCTTCGTAACCTTCGACGGCACCGCCGGATGGCTCAACACCGCAGCCGAGCTCGGCATCATCGCCATACCGGTCGGCATTCTCATGGTTGCGGGCGAGTTCGACCTGTCGGTCGGCGCGGTGGTAGGCGCGGCGTCGATCACGGTTGCGATCGGCACGACATTGTTTGGCTTTTCCGTGTGGCTCATGATCTCAGCCACCCTTGCACTTGGCCTGGCTGTCGGCGTCCTGAACGGTCTCCTTGTCGTGCGCACCGGGTTGCCGTCCTTCATCGTGACGCTTGCCAGCAGTTTCAGCATAGGCGGCCTGTCACTTGGCCTGGCGCGGCTGCTCAGCAACACCACCTCGGTCTCGGTGAAGTCGACACCGCTTTCAGATGCTGTCTTCGCATCGAACTGGGGCCAGGCAAACATCTCGATCCTGTGGTGGTTCGCCATCACGATCTTTGGCGGTTGGGTACTGGCGAGGACCGCGTTCGGCAACTGGATATTCGCGACCGGTGGAAACCCTGTCGCGGCGCGCGGCGCCGGAGTACCGACAGGTTTTGTCAAGATCGTGCTGTTCATGATGACCGGTCTTGGCGCGAGCCTTGTCGGTGTCATCCAGGCGGTCGGATATCATTCCGGCAACGCGACTGCCGGCCTCGGCTATGTCTTTCAGGCACCGATCGTCGCCGTAATCGGCGGCGTCCTGCTCGGCGGCGGCTACGGCTCCGCGTTCGGGGTGTTTCTCGGCACCGTCATTTTCGGCGTCATCAACATCGGCATCTTCTACACCGGATGGAGCACCGACTGGGTCCAGCTCTTTCTCGGCGTTCTGCTGATGGCGGCCGTGATCACCAATCACTACTTCCGGCGCCTCGCCATGAGCGCTGGCCAGCCGACAGCGCGAGGTTCTGCATGGCTTCTGAAAACCGCCCCCTCATCGAACTGCAAGGCGTCTCCAAGCGCTTTGCCGGCGTCCAGGCGCTTACTGACGTGTCTCTTAGCGTTCCAGCCGGGCAGGTGGTCTGCCTTCTAGGTGACAACGGTGCCGGCAAGTCGACATTAATTAAGATCCTGTCGGGCTTTCACGGTCCTAGTGAAGGCAAGATCCTACTTGATGGCGTGGAAACGCAATTCACCGATCCGCGCGATGCCCGAGCGCGCGGTATCGCCACAGTGCATCAGGATATCGGCACCATTCCGCTGATGAGCGTGGGCAGGAACTTTTTTCTTGGCGCCGAGCCCAAGAAAGGTGTCTGGCCGTTCCAGCGGCTAGACATCGAGAAGGCGAACCGCGTCTCCGTGGAGCAGATAAGGCGCTTCGGGATCACGCGTGTGCGCGACGGCAACCAATTGGTGGGATCGCTATCGGGGGGTGAGCGACAGGTGCTTGCAATCGGGCGAGCTATGTATTTTGGCGCCCGCGTCCTGATTCTGGACGAGCCGACATCGGCACTTGGTGTCAAGGAGGCCGCTACCGTGCTGCGCTTCATAGAGGCCGCGCGTGCCGAGGGTGTCGGCATTGTCTTCATAACGCACAATGCACATCATGCCACGCTCGTGGGCGACCTGTTCACCGTCCTGATCCAGGGTCGTGTTGCGGCCAGTTTCAAGCGCGGTGAAAAGAGCAGCACGGAACTGCTGTCGCTGATGGCAGGAGGCGAGCAGATGGAGGACATAGCGGGCGAGCTCGCCGTTCTGGCGCCGACAGTTACGACAACGCCCCTGGGAGAGACGCAATAGTGACCACACGCGATGTGCATTCGATCGACGCCTTGCTTCGCAGGGCGGCGCAGCGCGGTGACGTGCCCGGCGTCGTTGCCATCGCGGTCGACAAAACGACCCGGCTGTATGAGGGCGCCTTCGGCCTGCGTAACCTTACCAGGCGCGCACCGATGACGCTGGACACAGTCTTCTGGTACGCATCGATGACCAAGGCCCTGGTGGCGACGGCGGCGATGCAATTGGTGGAGCAGGGGCGGGTCGCTCTGGACGAGCCGATCGGAAGCGTCCTGCCGTCGCTTGCCTCACCAGAGGTTCTCGATGGTTTCGACGCGAACGGCACGCCAATGGTGCGGCCGGCCAAGCGGCCGATCACACTCCGGCATCTGCTGACGCACACATCCGGCTATGGCTACGACATTTGGAATAAGGCGGTCGAGCGCTATATGCGCGAGAACCACATACCGCTGCTAGTCGACTGCAAGTTGAGTTCGCTCGCTCAGCCTCTGGTGGCCGATCCGGGCGAGAAATGGGAATATGGCATCAGCATCGACTGGGCCGGGCAGGTCGTCGAAGCTGTCAGCGGCCTATCGCTCGAGGACTATCTGCGCGAGCACCTGTTCGCGCCCCTTGGGATGCACGACACGGCGTTTCTGATAAAACCGGCGTGGCGCGAGCGCCTGGCGGACGTGCATCGCCGCCAAGCAGACGGCTCGCTTGTTCCGATCGAGCATGAGATCTCCCAGCAGCCCGAATTCTTCATGGGCGGCGGCGGCATCTACGGAACCGCTGGCGACTACGCGTCGTATATCCAGATGCTCTTGAATGACGGGCGAGCCAAGGATGGCACTGTCGTGCTCAAGCCGGATACCGTCGAACTCATGGGCCAGAATAGCATCGGCGACATCAAGGCAGGCGTGCTCACCTCGGTGTTGAAGGATCTCGCCAACGATACTGATTTTTTCCCTGGCATGCCGCAGAAATGGGGATTGAGTTTTCTGCTCAATACGAGTGATTCGCCCAATGGGCGTAGCGCCGGCAGCATGACCTGGGCTGGCCTTGCCAATACCTATTTCTGGGTGGATCGCTACAGAAGCATAGGCGGCGTGATCATGACGCAGATACTGCCTTTCGGGGATCCGATCACTCTGAAACTCTATGAAGGCTTCGAGCGCGGTCTCTACTTTGGACCGAGCAAACCTTCGTAGCGACGATCGCCCCCATCTCTCATCGCCGAACGCGATGGTTGCTTGGCAATTTACGATTTCCGTTCCTTCGGACCATGTCCTAAGAGACCTAATGGCGGTCGTTCCGGTTCGCCATCTCGGCCGTTTTGGAGGATGGCGGTCGTGCTCCCAGGCTTCGCCGAGCGCTTGCGTTGACGGCCCGCTGAAGATTGGGCGCTTCTCCGCTCCGCTTGCACCCTCCCGAAGAACCTTGGGAATGTGACGTGACAGCAGCCAAACCACACTGCCAGCCGTCGGGTGCCTATCACATCGCCATCGGCGACATGACGGTGACTGCGGTCAATGACGGTACCTTTCAGGCCACTTTCGATATGATCGCGGGTATCGATCAGGAGGATTGCATCCGCATCGAAACAGCGGCGTTCCGTCCGGTTCCGCCCAAAATGACGATGAATGCCTTTCTGCTCCGGACCGGCGATCATGTGGCGCTTGTCGACACGGGCTGTGGAACGCGTTCGGGACCGACGTTGGGCATGGTCTGCCGGAACTTGGCGGCAATCGGCATTGTTCCCGCTGACATCGACACCATCCTGATCACGCACATGCATCCCGACCACATCAATGGGTTAATCGATGAAGCCGGTGAGGCTGTGTTTGCGAACGCAGAACTTGTCGTCAACGAGGCCGAGCTCCAGTTCTTTCGAGATCCCATGTCGCCCTCACGCTCACCCGATGGCGAACCGCAGGAATTTTTTGAAGGGTTCCGGCGGGCTACCCGGCCGTATGGAGAGCGCATCCGGACGGTTCGTGACGGACCCGTCATGCCAGGGGTCATTGCTGTCACACAGGCCGGCCATACGCCCGGCCACACCGGCTGGCTCATTGAATCCGGCGGTGACTCTGTAATGATCTGGGGCGACATTGTTCATATGCCGCATCTACAATTTACGGCGCCCCAGGCAGCAACGATTCTTGACATAGACCGCGATCTGGCTGTGGCTACCAGGCGGCGTGCCTTGGATATGGCGGCTGCAGACAGGCTTCGCATAGCCGGCATTCACCTGGACTTTCCTGCCTTCGGTCATGTCGAGCGACGAGGCGGTGGCTATGCCTTCGTTCCGGAGGTCTGGCGCGCGGTTGTCTGACGATTTGGCGTCCCTCTGTTGGAGCGCCCCAATATCGATCTCTTGAAACTAGATGGGAGGAAGCAATGAATCCGGATCGCCGTCGGCTTTTGAAACTCGTGTCCGGTGCTGCGCTCGCTGGCGTTACGTCAACGGCACCTTTGCGGCCCGCCTTCGCGCAGCAGAAGCTGCGCATCGGATTGGTTGTCAAGGTCATGGGCATCAGCTATTTCGACGTGACCCGCGATGGTGGTCAGCAAGCGGCCGATGAACTAGGCAATGTCGAACTCGTTTACACGGGTCCGACCGCAGCGACCGTCGAACAGCAGATTGCGGTCATCGACGCGCTCGTCGCCCAGAAAATCGACGCTCTTGTCATCTCGGCCAACGACGCCACAGCCCTCATCCCTACAGGCAAGAAGGCGATGCAGCGTGGCATAAAGGTCATCTCCTTCGATTCTGCGATCGCGCCGGAAGGCCGCATAATGCATGTGAACGCCCCGCACGATGACTTAATCGGCGCCAATGACGTGCGCATGATCAGCAAGACGCTCGGTGGCGAAGGCGAGGTCGCAATTCTGTCGGCAACCTCGCAGGCAACCAACCAGAACCTCTGGATCGAGAAGATGAAGGAGGAGTGGCAGAAGGAGAAATATGCCAAGCTAAAGCTGGTCGGCGTGGTCTATGGCGACGACGCGGCGGACAAGAGCTATCGCGAGGCGCAGGGACTCATAAAAGCGTACCCAAATTTGAGGGCCATTATCTCGCCGACCGCCGTCGGCATTGTCTCCGCCTGCCGGGCGGTTACCGATGCAGGTCAGTTGGGCAAGATATTTGTTACGGGCCACGGCCTGCCTTCGGAGATGAAGCCAAACGTGATTTCCGGTGTGACCGATACGTTCCAGCTTTGGAGTCCTGCTGATCTCGGCTACGCGGCCGTCATGTATGCCGGCATGCTCGCGCGTGGGCAAACCGACGGTGCAGCCAACAGCACCACCAAGATCGGTCGTCTCGGCGACATGACCGTGGAGGCGGACGGCAGCGCTTATCTCAAGGACCTGTTGGTATTCGATAAGTCGAACATCGAAGAGTGGGCGACGAAATTTTAAGCGTCAGGAGTTTCGGACGCCTGGTTGTGCGTGATCTCGAAGCGAACCAAAGTTTTCGTCAACGGGCAAACTCTCGCGCTTTACGGGAGGTCGTGATTGCGGGCTTTTAATCAGCCGATCTGAACGAAGTTTGCCCCGGGGACACTTGCCGCAAGGGAAGTTTCGGCGCTCTGGGCCGGCATGCCGATCCGATCGTGCCGTTCGCATTCCTACCGGGCGGCACTGGGCTGAAGCTTCTGCGCTACGGGCGTGTCCGTGACGACCTTATCCTCGACGCGGAGCGCTTCTGTCTGGACACAGAAATTCGCCTTGTCAGTAGGGTGCAAGGGAATTGCTCCGTGGAGAGGGCGAAGAGTTCGCAAATGATTCCGCGATACGCGGCGAACCCTAGTACCCGGCTGCAGCCAGCCCGTCAGCGTGCATCTCCAAACGCGATGACATGTTTTCCATATGAGACTCCCTCACGCCGGCAGTTGCGGTAAAAACCCTGGAAAAGCAACCCGAGCCACAGAATTGGGCTGAGCCCACGGTGTAGGCGGATATTTGTCGTGGGGGAGGAGCGTTGCCGCAACCCTACCATTTGCGCCATCGCCAGACAGTCTGGTTGGCGGCGATTATGCGCCCGAACCCTTGGTTCACGACAATCCAAACCGCCTTAACACGACAAATATTAATGACGAGGAACTAATAAATGCCAATGAAGACACTTGCTGCTGTCGGCCTGACAATAGCTATCGCTCTGACCGGTACTGTCCCGACATCAGCCCAGATGAAGAGCAGCACGTTCAACATTCTGATGCTGACTGATCTTTCCTCGGTCTATTCAGAAACCTCAGGTCCAGGTGATGTGGAATTCGCAAAGATGGCGGTCGAAGATTTCGGTGGCAAGGTCAACGGGGTTCCGATAAAAGTCATCGTCGTCGACAACAAGCTTGATCCGGCGCTGTCCGTCAACAAGGCACGCGAGATCATCGATTCCCAGGGCGTAAATCTGATAACGGACGTGTCGAGCTCAGCGGCCGCGATCGCTGTTGCCAAGCTTGCCAACGAACGACACATTCTGACGACTTTCGTCAGCCCAGGAACCATGGCACTTTCCAACGAGGCCTGCGGTAAATACACTTGGCACTACGGTTACGATACTTCAGCCATGTCGGTCCCAGTCAAACAAATGACCAAGGAGGGCACTAAGAAGTGGTACTTTATCGCGGCTGACTTTGCCTTCGGTAAATCTCTGCTCGATTCTTTCTCAAAGGCTGTCAAGCAGAATGGCGGCGAAATCGTCGGGGTGGACATGGTGCCGTTCCCCAATGATGATTTCTCAAACTATCTCCTGAAAGCGCAGGCGGCGGGCGCGCAGGCCATCGGCATTCTTGAATCGGGTCAGGACCTGCGCAACGCGGTCAAGCAGGCACGAGAGTTCGGATTGATGGACGCCGGTATAAAGATTGTTCCCGGCCAGTTGAATCTGTCGGACGTCAAAGCTCTTGGCCCAGACACTTGGGCTGGCGTTAACGCCGCGCTGATCTGGTATTGGGATCTGGACGACGAGACCCGGAAATTCGCCAAACGCTTCCATGAGAAACTGAATTTCTATCCCGGCGACATCCACGCCGGGAACTATTCCGCCGTCTATCAGGTGCTGAAAACGGTCCAGGAACTCGGCACCGACGATCCCGACAAGGTGACGAAAGTCCTTGAAGGCCGACGTTTCAGCGACATGTTCGCGAAGGACGCGCTCATGCGCAAGAGCGACCATCTTGTGGTCAAGCGCACCTTCGTCGGTCAGGTCAAGCCCGCGTCGGGCGTGAAGAACGATAGTGACTTTTTTGATATCACCGGCTCGGTTCCAGGTGACGAGGCGTATTATCCGGAGACGGACAGCACCTGCAAGCACGACTGGGAGTAGGACGACATAGTTCCCGGCATCGGTTTATCGACGTCGCCGGGACGCATCTGGCCTGCAGGGATCCGGAGTTCTACCTAATGTCATATTATGCGATATTGCTCTTCAATGGGCTGGTGACCGGCGGGGTCCTGGCGCTGATGAGCCTCGGAATGAGCATCATTTTCGGCATGATGCGCGTGGTCAATTTTATGCATGGCTCCATGTTCATGCTTGGCGCCGTCACCGCGTTGGTTCTGGGGTCTCAATTCGGCCTCTCGTTGTGGGTCGGCTTCCTCGTTTCAGCCGTCTTTGTTGGCACGACTGGCATCGTGCTGGAACGGCTGCTTATACGGCGCCTCTACGGCCTCGACCTTGCGTATGTTCTGATCCTAACGTTCGGCCTCTCGCTGATCATGCAAGACGTCGTCCGAATATTCTACGGTGTGACGTCCGCGCCCTATCTTGTGCCCGGCCTTCTCAAAGGTGCCGTCAACCTTGGGTTCGTCTCCTATCCGAAATATCGTCTCTTTGTCGTCATAGTATCGATCGGCTTGTGTTTCGGTACATGGTTCGCGCTGGAGCGTACCCGTTTGGGCGCCCTTATCCGGGCGGCCTCGGAGCGGCCCGGTCTCCTCAAATGCTTCGGTGGGAACGTACCCCTCCTCATTTCCGGGACATTCTTCTTTGCCTCGGCTCTGGCCGGGCTGGCTGGGGCGCTCTCCGCGCCGTTGCGCAACGTGTCACCCTTCATGGGCGAAGAGATGATCAATTTCGTCTTTGCTGTGGTCGTTGCCGGCGGGATGGGGTCGATTGCCGGCTCGGTGGTCATGGGCTTTGCATCCGGTCTCGTCTCGGCCATCGCAGCGATCTTCTATGCCCCGGCGTCCACCGCAGTCATTTACATCCTTATGCTTGTTGTGCTGCTGGTGCGGCCCGGCGGTATCTTCCAGGGCATCGACATCTCTCATTTCGCGCTTCACTACACACCGATGACGGAGCGCGCGCGACAGGTATTCCTGAGCAGGCCTGCCGCCTTGGTCGCGCTTGCTGCCGCCCTTCTGCTTCCTTGGGTGATCTATCCGGTCCTGGCGACCGATATCATCCTATGGGGATTGTTCGCCCTCGGTTTCGATCTTCTGTTCGCATTCGGTGGCCTGCTATCTTTCGGACAGGCGGCCTATTGGGGCACTTCCGCTTATGTCACCGGCATTCTGATGGTTAAGCTCGGGGTCCCGATGCTACTTTCCGTGCTCACGGGTGTCGCCGCCAGTACGGCTGTCAGCCTCCTCTTCGGCTTGGTCGTCGCGCGAAAGAAGGGGATCTATTTCTCGATGATCACTTTCGCGTTCGCATCGATCGTATATTTCATCATCAACCAGTTTCCCGACTTTACGGGGGGCGAGGATGGCCTGCATGGGCTGGTTCGGCCGACACTCCTGGGGCTGGATCTGGGCGATGATAGGGTCTTCTACTATGTATCTCTGGGCGCTGTGGCACTGGTGGTCTACGCCATCCTACGGCTTCTCAAATCGCCTTATGGGCTCGCGCTTCTCGGCGCTCGCGAGAACGAGCAGCGCTTAATGAGCATTGGGTACAATGTATACAGCCTGCGAGTGAAGGCTTACGTGTTTTCGGCTTTGGTATGTTCGATCGGAGGCGCTTTTTATGCGCTGAACCATCAGTTCGTTACGCTCGAGATGGTCAGCTGGCGGGCGTCCGGAGAGCCGGTCATGATGACGCTTCTGGGCGGAGCAGGCACCATTTTCGGGCCATTCGTTGGCAGCGGCGTCGTCCTGATGATGCGCAGCACGCTTTCGTCGATAACGGACAGCGGCAGCCTGTTCCTTGGCATTTTGTTCGTCACCATTGTGCTTCTGTTCCGCCGCGGCATACTCGGCGAAATCGTGCATTATTCCGTTGACCGCGTTCCACCCGCCGAAATGTCTGGCTCGGGCAGGCGATATGCATCGAAGCCCGATCGGGTTGTCGCTACGGGAGATGCAGCCGATGCCTGATTGTGGCCAGAACATTGGCGAGAGCGCTGGCGGAACCGTGATGCCGCTACTGGAACTGCAGTCCGTCACGATGAGTTTCGGCGGCTTCAAGGCGATCAATGACTTAAGCCTGAAATTCGAGAGAAAGCCGGTTTACGGCATCATCGGCCCTAATGGGGCCGGCAAGACGACTTTGTTCAACGTCTTGAGCGGGTTTTATCGGCCGAAGCGTGGTCGGCTGCTGTTCAACGGCCAGGACATGACTCGTTTACGTGCCGAGCAGTTTGCTCGCCAAGGTATCGTGCGCAGCTTTCAGATCACGAGCATCTTCCCCAATCTCTCGGTCATGGACAATGTCGTGCTGTCGGTGCAGCGCCGAGCAGACGGGGGTACGAAGGCCTTCGCAAAGATCGACTGGCATGAGGATCACCGGCCGGAAGCGTCGGCACTGCTGGATCAGGTCGGAATTCCGTCCTCTTTGCGCGGTCGACCCGCAGGGGACCTGCCATATGGCCGCAAACGCGCCTTGGAGCTCGCGATTTCCCTGGGAGCACACCCAACGATTCTCCTTCTCGACGAACCAACCGCTGGGATGACGACGGCAGATGTATCGCGTACGACGGACCTTATTGCGCAACTCTCCGTCGACCGCATGATCATCGTCGTGGAGCACAACCTCGGTGTCATCGCAAATGTCGCCGATGAGATCATTGTATTGCAGCAGGGGGCGCTTCTAACGCGCGGTCGCTACGCCGACGTCCGACAGGATCCCCGGGTGATAGAAGCCTATTTGGGAAAGCGCCATTGAGCATGCTGGAGATAACGGATCTCGACGCCTATTATGGCGAAAGCCATATTTTGCAGGGCGTCAACTTGTCTGTCCAGACTGGCGAAGTGGTAACGTTGGTGGGGCGAAACGGTGCCGGCAAGACCACGCTGCTGAAGTCGATCATCGGCGATATTCCCCGACGAACCGGGAGCATCCGCTTCATCGGAACCGAAATCATCGATCTCTCGCCTGAGCGGATTTGCAAGATGCGGGTCGGTTTTGTGCCGGAAGACCGCGGAATTTTCTCGACGCTGAACGTATACGAGAATCTGACGATCGGCCGTGCGAACGGAGACACCGCCTGGCCGCTCGACCGGATCTATGAGTATTTCCCGATCCTCAAAACCCGGCGCTCGCAAAAGGCCGCGTCGTTGTCGGGTGGGGAAAAGCAGATGCTAGCGATAGCGCGGCCCCTTTACATGGGCGCTTCGTTTCTGATGCTCGACGAGCCGACAGAGGGGCTGGCACCTGTCGTGGTCGATGCGATCGGTGCACTGATCAAAGATATCAAGTCCACGGGACTGACCATTCTCTTAGTCGAGCAGAATCTTCAATTCGCCGCCGAGGTCGCCGACCGGTACTACGTAATCGAAAATGGAAAAATCGTCAGAGAAATGACGAACCATCAGATGGCCGAAGATCAACAAAGTCTTCTCGATCACCTCGGAGTGTGAGGCACGACCAGGATGTTGTCGAGCTCCGGATGGCAATGGCGAATCAAACCTTATGACAACGCCCATCCTCGAGCTCCGCTGCCCGACCGCGAAAACGCCGGGCACGCTCATGCGCGCTGTCGCCGATCCTGGCCTGCGCTGTCCCAGGACATCTCGATCGCAACGACACAGCCGAGTTACGCGCGAGGGCCAAGCCAATTTAGCGTTACGGTCAAAATGCAGTGATTGATCTTCTCTGTGGATTGCACTGAGGCACCCCTCCCAAAAAACTAGTTGTCTTCTTGGTCTTAGGTTCGCCGGACCATACGAGAGAATATGAAGGAAACCGGTTGGCTAACCATCCTCTACGTATTGATTGTATATGCAAAGTTGACCCGCAGAGGCTAAAACAGTCGTTATTCGTCAGTGGTTTACGAAGCGGTTCGTCCATTTTGATTCAGGAAGCTGATCCAGCTATTTCGCTGCCCGAATTTAACTCATACCGAATGGCAGCTTTGCGCCCGAAGTCGGCCATCGAACTTATAATGGCCGCCGTCCAGAAGCGGACATCCAAGCGGCTAGCCGCAATGGCACCTTCGCGCCCAACAGCGGCCACCCTCCCCTTGCTGGTACACCCCCTTCTACTGGTTACAAGCATCGGAGCGGGCGTGGACAGGCTGCTACGCGCGTTACCCGGGCTGCGGCTTCGAACTCGGTGCGGGGCTTATTTGGCGAAGCGGCTTCGGAATTCGGTAGTGGTGCTGCTGTGGGGGAAGGGTTCGGTCCGGATCGGCACGCTGAGAAAGGCGCGCAGGTTCGGCCAGCCTTCGGCCATTGGATAAACCAGCAGGCGCGACCGCCGAGAATTTTCGTCTCTATGACGGCCCGGCCAAAACTTTGCGGGTCGGGGGTCTCGCCCATGGTGTTGAAGATCGTAGCGCGTGCGCTCCTGTACCAGTCCTCGGGGTTGCGAACGGTGAGGATGAGCTTGGCGTCCGGGAAATACTCGGCGAGTTCGCGCCAGAAATAGGCCGTCGGCCAGTCGACTGCCGACTTGTAGCCGACATAGACGACGTCCCAATCCACCGGCTCGCGGCGCCCGGCGGCGCGGATCAGGTCGCGGTGCTCGGGGTTAGAGTTGACGTCCTCCATGTGAACCGAGCATCTCAAGCGCCAAGTTCAGAGTGTGCGTGCCGGTGCGGCCGAACCCAGCCCCGATAACAGGTAATGCCATGCGATCCTCCTGTGGGCGGGAGCGGATCATAGATTGCAGAGGGTGGAAAGGGAGGATGGTCCTAGCTCTCAATCCGAGGGGCCAAATCGGCATGTCGAGCGATGCGGCGAACTCGCTCTGCCCGAAGGCTACATAGCGGGCCGGCCGGTTACGGCGCCGATAGCGATCCGAGCCGCAGGAGCTAGGCCGGCAGCCTTTGTTTCCAGCATAGCCCGATAAGGGTCGCTTCGGCCAATTTCGGGGGCACCAGTTGGTCGTGTGTCCGCGTTCTCGTTACACAGCCGTTCCATCATAGTTCCTTTCAGGTTGCGAGGGGGGCGGCGGCGGATGTCCGTGCCGTCTGCTGTGTTTTCAGGGTGGAATCAAACGGCCTCGGTCGCGGCGGCTTGCCGGACAAGCGCCGCGATCACCTCCACAAGAGGTGTCTTGCCTTTGACGCTGTTCTGTCCGTTGTCTTTGAAGTCGATCCAGCCTTCGTTGAAGCCGTCGAGCATGCGCATGCGCGGCTGTGGGTTACGCGTACCCTGGGCACGGAACAGGCCCTCCCAGCTTTCCCGCGGGACGATCTCCACCCGCACCGGATGTCCGAGCACCGACGCGAAGGCATTGGCGATATCGTTGGGCGAAACCCGTGCGGGGCCTTCCAGTTCCACGACCCGCTTGCCGATCCATTGCTCGCGGATCAGATCTGCGGCAAGCCGGCCGATATCCTGCGTCGCCACCATGGCGAAGGTCTTGTCGGCAGGCTGAAGGAAGCTGTGCAGCACGCCTTCGTCGCGGGCCGGCGCGACGTCCCAGGCCGCATTTTCCATGAACCACCCGGGCCGCAGGAAGGTAACGGGAAGATCGAGCTCGCCGAGGGCTTGTTCCAGCATCGTCCGCTGGCTCAACAGATTGTCCACTTCCGCGTCGGCGCCGATGGTGGAGAGGCAGACGACCCTTTCCGGGCGCGCAGCAAGGAGAGCGGTCGTCAGCACCTCATTCTGCTTCGCCGCTTCCGGATAGCCGGGCGCCGGGTCGAATTCCGACGGCGGCAGGATGAAGACGCCAGTGGCGCCCTTGAAGGCGGCAGCAAGCTGCGCGACGGCGTCCATCTCGGCAAAGGCGATTTCGCAACCGCGCTTGCGCCAGATTTCCGCCTTGGCGGGATCGCGCAGCACCGCACGGACCGGTTCTCCGGCTTCGATCAGGGCTTTCGCCAGCGCGCCGCCGACCTTGCCCGAAATTCCCGTGATTGCATACATAACATGTCTCCTGGTGTTGAAATCGGGATGGATCAGGCGAGGCCGTCGTAGAGGCCGCGCTCGAATGTGCCGTAGAGCTTCACGACCTTTTGGTCGTAGAAGGGCAGGAGCTGGGTGAAGATGGCGCCGGTCACCTTCCTGACGGGGTCGAGCCAGAAATAGCAGTTGAGCAGGCCGGCCCAGGAAATGCTGCCTGCCGACCGACCGTTCGGACCGGGCAGCGTGTTGATGTCGAACGAATATCCCCACTTGTGGGGCTCGTCGGGAAACTGGTCGAAGCTCTGCGAATAGGCAGGCTGGGCAGTCCTCATGGCATGGACGTCGAGGTCGCCGATCTGGTTGCGCATCATCGACGCGACCGTTTCCGGCTTCAGCACCCGTACGCCTTTATGAGTGCCTCCGTTCAGCAGCATCCGCAGGAAGGCCATGTAGTCGCGCGGCGTACTGAAGCCGCCGCCGCCGCCCATGAAGAATTCCGGCCGCTGGGGCATTTCGAAGGGCGCGGGCGTCAGGCCGCCGTCTTCGCGACGGTTGTGGAAGGTGGCGACCCTGGCCTTCTGCTTGCTTCCGATCAGGAAGCCTGAATCGGTCATGCCGAGCGGGGCGAAGATGTTCTCGCGGAAATAGACTTCCAGAGACTGGTCGCTGACCGCCTCAACGAGCTTTCCGACCCAGTCCATGCTAATGCCGTATTGCCAGCGTTCGCCGGGATCGAATTCGAGCGGTGCCAGGAAGGCGCCGTTCTTGCACGTGGCGATGTCCGGCATGCCGGTGACGTTCTCGTAGCGGGTTAGTGCATCGCTCCAGATCGAATAGGTATAGCCGGAGGTGTGTGTGAGCAGGTGACGCACCTTGATGGCCCGCTTGGCCGGACGCAGGCGCGGCTGGCCGTGGCCGTCGAAGCCCTCCAGCACCATCGGATTGGCGAGTTCCGGCAGATATTTCGCCGCATCGTCCTCGGGATTGATCCTGCCCTGCTCGATTAGCTGCATGCAGGCCGTGGCGGTGAAGGCCTTCGTCATGGACAACAGCCAAAATACCGTATCGGCGCGCATCGTTGCTCCCGTGGCCGTACTGGCCTTTCCGAAGGTTCCTTCGTAGATCATGCTGTCTGGTCCTGCCGCGGTGGCAACGACGCCGGCGACGATCCCGTCGCGCACCGCCTGTTCCATGGCCATGTTGATGGACTTGAAGTTGCCGGACCGCGCTTGCCGGTTGGCCGCCAGTGCGTGAACCGGGGTGTTCACCGCGGCGGCGCCCGCCGCCAGCAAAAGGCCGCCACGCGCCAACAGGCTTCTGCGTGAGATCGCATTCATGGATGAATTCCTTCTCGCAAGGTCGGAGACTTCCGCGGTCCGGTGTGCCGCCGGCGCCGTCCCGGCGCTCAAAAATCATCTATGGGAAGCGACGCGATGATTCACGCGCAATAAAATCAAAGATAAGATGACTCAAAATCATCATGATGGGCTATTAACGATCATCGACCTTGCAACGGAGTTAGGGCATGAGTTTCGACACGCGGCTGCTGACCGGGGTCGGCGTTTTCGGGGCGGTGATGGAAGCTGGCAATTTCGTGCGGGCCGCGGATGTTCTCGGTCTCACGCCATCGGGGGTCAGCCGTGCCGTGGCGAGGCTCGAACAACGCGTCGGTGTCAGGCTGTTCGACCGCAATCCGCGCGAGGTCACGCTGACGGAGGAGGGCGCGCGCTTCCATGCCCGGATAATGCCGCTGCTGGCCGGACTGGAGGAGGCGGCCTCCGAAGCCGCCGGTTCGGCGGCATTCGTCGGCGGACGGCTCAGGGTTTCGATCGATCCCTGGTTCGCGCGAATGGTGCTGGCGCCGAGGATCGGTGAATTCCTGGCATGCTACCCCGCACTGTCGCTCGATCTGACCACCAGCAACTATCGCGAAGAGATGATGAGCGGCGCGGATGTCGCCGTGCGCTTCGGTCCGCCGGACGAATCCTCGCTGATCGCGCGCAAACTGCTGGACGTACCAGTGCTGACCTGTGCCGCCCCAAGCTATCTCGACCGTCACGGCATTCCAGCCACGCCCCACGACCTGATGCACCACGATTGCATCCTATTTCGCGACCCGCAGACCGGGCGGCCGTTCACCTGGGAATTCCGAGGGGATAACGGAGCCATCGAGATCAAGGCGTCGGGGCGGTTGGTCATGGACGATCCCTCCGCTGCCGTCGCGGCCGGTCTCGCTGGGCAAGGCATATTCCAGAGTCTTGCCATCGGCCTCGACGAGTGGCTTGAGAGCGGGGCGCTCACGACGATCCTGGCGGAATGGTCAGACGAGCAGTTTCCGCTTTACGCCTATCATCCGTCACGCCACATGCCGCCTGCAAAAGTGCGCGCTTTTCTGGATTTTGTTCAACGGATCGCGGCGGAGTAGCGCGGGGCATTCTTGCCGCACGGCCCTAGCTGTCCGCCGGCAAAATGCTTGCCGCCTCGCATGATGGTGTTCCATATCGGTCATATGAGCCGACGGGGAGCCGGTCACCATCGGTCGAGCGGCCTATGCAATCAGCGACTCAGCCGCTGGATA
The DNA here is from genome assembly GCF_006441005.1 of Mesorhizobium sp. B2-5-3. Taxonomy (NCBI): domain Bacteria; kingdom Pseudomonadati; phylum Pseudomonadota; class Alphaproteobacteria; order Hyphomicrobiales; family Phyllobacteriaceae; genus Mesorhizobium; species Mesorhizobium sp. B2-5-3. The sequence goes on along the minus strand of NZ_VFUS01000007.1, from coordinate 8,754 downwards.
TCATCGCCTTGCGGCGGGTGACGCATGCCCCAGCTTTGACGACGGGCACATGGTCGAGCAACTCGGCGACCGCCTTCGCACGCGGTGGACATTTTCGCCCAGGCAATTGCCTCTGGTTTTGGACAGGATGTGAGCTTTCCGTAAGAAAACAGCGCGTTGTCATTGAAAACCGTTGCGCCGCTGTTGCCTTGCAGCCCGCAGCAACTTGAATGAATAGGCTTTTGGTCGATCCGGCGTTAGGCGTCTCGGCAGCGTCGGAAGCGGTGGTTGAAGTCACCTGTCGCTTAACGGCAGGAAACTGATCCTCGGCGCACGAAACCAGGCCGTCCGAAAGCGGCCCCACTGCAGTCATTACCTCCTATCCCGCTAGGCCGACTTCGGACGCGAAGAAACCTGGGCTCGTCAAAATCAACTATGGGTTGGGCGGCGGAACCATACGGAACGATGCGGGAAGATTTCTGATTTTGGCCCACGAAAAGCTCAACAAAATCAACGATCTTAATACGCCCTCCGGGCCCACCATCCAGTCCCCCCGTTTTTCGGGGATTTCATCCGTCTCAGAATAGCTCCGATATTTCCGAGGGTTAGCTGCGGGTGGTCGCCAACACTTGGCTGAGACGCCGCAGTAAACGCTCCAAAACACCTGACTTTTAGTCGTCCATCTCTGTCGAGCGAATTCCGTAGCCAAGTGTTTGGCAAAGCGATCGTCGACTGATCAGCGAGATGCTCGCCGGATGGTTAGAAGCCGAGGAGTGCAGCTTGGTCAGTCCAGGCAAGGGGGAGGTCCGACAATCGGGACAGCCGGTGCGCCGTAAGTTCAACCGGTTGATCACCAGCAATGATGTTGGCCGCAATTTTCGGAGCAAGGAAAGCGAAGGGCAGGAGGCGGCTGACCTCGGATGTGTCGGTGCCGTTGAGCATGGCAACGTCGGTGAGGCTTCGGATGGCTCCGTCCGTAAGTTGGTGGAGATATAGGTGGGCGCGGCGCAACAGGTCGATCAAAGCGCCATCGGGTTCTCGGCTGCTGTTGGAGCCGTCTGTAAGCACGATGCGTGTTTCGACGCCGCGACGCTTCATTCCGATTGGACATTCGATAGAAGCTACCTGGGCGCCATCGTTTGGTGGCAGAGTCCGGTCGAGAACCAATTCCGATAGCGAGCGGCGATCCAGTTCGATGGTCAATGACCCCGGCTTGAGGGTGATCTTGCGAACGATCTTTTGGAGCATGGATCGCTTCGCGTCTGCAGTGCCTGAAGCCCAGCACGCTCGCAACTCTTCGGCTCGCCGAATCGCCGACTGGACTTCGCCAGCCTCGGCCCATTGCCGAATCCAATCAGACAGTTGGGATTGATCACTGAGAATCCGATTCAGGCGATGCTCAACAACTGATTCAAGTGCGGGTGCCGGAAGACGCCAGCCCTCGGAACCTTTCCTGCGTTCATCGACGAACTGCTTTGAGACATAGTATCGGTAACGAACACCTTGCTTGTTGGCATGGACCGATCGCAATTTCTCGCCGGCTTCATCGAAGAGCAGACCGGTGAGCAGATGAGGTTGCGTTACATTGGATTGGCTTCGTCGCCGCGGGGCCTGCGAGGCGAGTAGTGCCTGGGCTTCCTCGAATGTGGCCGAAGTGACAATCGGCTCGTGCTCTCCATCGTAGACCTGATCCTTGTGCCTGATCTTGCCGACGTATATCGGGTTCGAAAGAAGGTGATAAAGATTGCCGCGACCAAACGGCATGATGACGGCAACTGATCCGTCTTTGCGCTGCCGCGATCGTGTGGAAAGCCCGTCGCTCGCAGCCTCATCGACAAGGTCGCGCACCGACTTCAGGGTGAGATAGCGGGCGAATAGGTGTCTGACTGTTTGCGCCTCGGTTTCGTCAATCACCAGCTTACGATTATCGACGCGATAGCCGAGTGGCACCACGCCGCCCATCCACATGCCTTTCTTCTTCGAAGCCGCGATCTTGTCACGGATACGCTCGGGCTGTGACCTCTCGCTCGAACTGGGCGAAGGACAAAAGCACATTGAGGGTGAGCCTGCCCATTGACGTCGTGGTGTTGAACTGCTGCGTGACCGACACGAAGGACACGGAGCTGGCATCGAAGATCTCGACGATCTTGGAAAATCCATCAGCGACCGGGTAAGGCGATCGATCTTGTAGACCACCACCACATCGACTTTTTTGTCCCGGATGTCTTGCAGCAGACGCTGCAGGGCAGGGCGCTCCATCGTGCCGCCCGATATGCCGCCATCATCGTAGTGGTTTGGCACCAACTTCCAGCCAAGACCGACCTGCGATGCGATGAAGGCCGCACAAGCTTCGCGCTGTGCATCGAGCGAATTGAACTCCTGTTCCAATCCCTCTTCAGTGGATTTGCGCGTGTAGATGGCACAGTTGAGGCGGGGCTCGTCGTCATAGCCCAAAGAACCTTGGGCCAGACCAATGGGCGCCAGTGATGCGGCGGGCGACAGCCGACAGCGAGCTGTACGTCTTGCCGTCAAGCACGAAGCCGTCATAGACCACTTCGACAACGTGCATCCGGCCGTTCCATTCCCGCATCAGGCGGGAGCCGACTTTTGGCGGAAGATATCGTGGCGGTGAGGTGGACGCCTTATCCGACGATGCGGGCCGGAGCGACGGAACTCCGTCCTCGCGATCCGACCCAATTTTTCTCTGTCGGATAGTATTCACGTTGGTCCGACGCGCGTTGCCTGTCCCGAGTGTTTTCTTGACGGTCGAAGTCAAACCACCCAACCGCTTGGCCTGGAGATGCCAGGAAGCCGACCGCTCAAGCAACCCACGTTTGACCCCTTTGGGCGGCGGGCAGCCATAGGCCTTTGTCCAGGCTGCTGTGAGTTCATCACGTGTGAGATCGCCGATCCCGGCGATCTCACGATCCAAATCAAGTCGCTTGCGCATCAAGGTCAACCGGCGATCTTCGCATCGATGATGCGGTATCGCCGCTGTCCATCCTTGCCGGTTTCGCTAAGCAGTTCGTGGCCAAGCTTCTTCTTGACGGCGCCGGAGAGGAAGCCCCGAACCGAATGCGCCTGCCATCCGGTCGCCTCCATCAGGGTTTGGATTGTAACGCCTTTGGCCGACTTGAGCTTCTTGAGGACGATGTCGGTTTTGGTAGGCGCTGCCGGAACCACGTCCTTGGCTTTCATGATCAAGATAGCCGATTTCGCGCGGAGCTTCCGGTTTGGGGTGCCGTTGTCGACGCTGGACGCCGTATCAGCGACTTCCGCATTGTCGGCCCTAACAATGGTGTTGTTGAGGATAGACATTTCAGTTCTCCATCAGTTAGAAGCCCGGACCATTCCGGCGCTTGTACTGACCGAAGCCCGCTGTTCTGGCGGGCTGGAGATTCTGCTCGGTCTTAATCCGCTGCTCTTCAGCGGCGTTGGGACCACCAATGCTTCTTTGCCGTATGAAGTCCAGTCGAATGTCGCTAGGGTCATTCGACAGGTTCCCCAACGGCAGCTTTGCGCCCCCAAGTCGGCCGTTCGGCAGAACTGGGTGATCTCCCGAAAGCTGACATCGCCGCAGTGGGCAAAGCGCCAGAAGTGTGTGGTGACTCCTCGGAGCCTGGAGCATAGCGCGGCGAGTTCCCCGACGAGGCACCACTGTAAGGGAGCTATTTTGGCTGAAGCGTCTTTGCATGCGCATCAGCTCAATGTGTGGCCGGCCAATCCATAAACCCACGGTCCGTTTTCTTCCCGGTTCAGGAATCGGCCCCCTTTGGACATGGTCGTAACGGTCTCGGCAATGCCAAGGCGGCACTGCTCGAGAAATGCGGCAAACATGCCATCCTTCTCCCGGGTATCGACTCGGGCGAAGCGTCCAGCAAGATTTATATCCGGTTGTCGATTAATTCACAGCGATGCCAACCAGGGATCCGCCAGCCTTGACGTGGCGGTTGTGACGCTCAGCCTTCGTTGTCGAGCTCCTGCAAACCATTCTGGATGGCTTCGATGAGCATCGGCGTAGAGTAGGGTTTCTGAACCCAGCCGAGTGGTCTTGCCGCTTCGGCCCGAAGCTTGACATCGCGGTCAGCGTGCGCAGTTGCAAAGATGCACCGGATACCGAAGGCCCGGTAAAGTTCCAACGCTGCGTCGATTCCGTCGCGCTTGCCAAGCAACCGGATATCCATCAAGGCAATCGTGGGCTGAGCCGAGCGCGCAATTATGATGGCCTCCTCGGCTGTGCTGGCTATCCCAGCCAACACGAAACCTGCATCGCTAAGACTGGCCTCGATATCAAGTGCAATCAGGTAGTCGTCTTCGACGATGATGATGGATGGTTTGCCGGAAACTCTCGCTTCTGCACCAGTCCCATCGTCTCTGGAGAAAACTAGCTGAGGTCTGGATGGTCGGCTCGAAACCCCCGTCCGGCTTGTCTCAACTATTGCCGTTTTTAACGTCAAAGCCGTTCTCCCCGGGAGCCTGAGAAAAAATCACGATGCAGCGAGACGGATCTCGCTCAACTTCGAAAATCCCACCAATCTGGCGCGCCAATCCCTCAACCAATCGCAAACCTGACGAGGAATGACGCTCTGCCCGCAAATCGAAACCTGGACCTTCATCCTCGACCGTCAACACCTGCTTTTGACCGTTTTGCTTGATCTCAACCCGAATGGTGCTGCTTCCCTTGGCCGCTGATCCATGTTTGACCGCATTGACCAAAAGCTCATTGACTATGAGCGCAAGCGGCATTGCGATATCGTTGGGCAATTGGATGGGATCGGCGTCGCAAACTAGTTGGACATTCGCTGGAAACATCTGCTTTGTGGTTTCGCAAATGGCCCCGACAAAAAGTGGCGCGCTGAAATTGGATGCATCTGGCGTGTCGTAGAGGACACGTTGAGCCGCGGCCATGGTCGCCACTCGTTTGCTTGCCTCACCAATTGTCTTGCGAGCCTCGGGATTTTGACTGGTCCTGGCCGCTACCGAAAGCAAGGACGTCAACATCATCATGTTGTTCTTAACGCGATGGTTGAGTTCGTTAAGCAGGATCCGCTGTTGTGTCTCAGCTTGCTTGCGCTCACTTACGTCGACCAGCATGTTGATGCCGCCGACAATTTCTCCAGCTGCATCCCGCATCGGCGTCGGATAGGGAATGAATGGGATCCGGGTGCCGTCCGGCCGCTCGGCAATCGCCTCAACTCCCCGGACCGGTCGCCCTTCACGAAGCGAAACAGCCATTGGACACTGGTCGTGAGGAAGTGGCGTTCCATCTGGCCAATAGAGCTTCCAGGTAACGCACCATTCATCACTGCCGATCACCGGCGTTCGGCCGGCGAGTTCGACCGCTGCCTCATTGAAATAGGTGATCTTGCCCTGCTGATCGGTTGTGTAGATTGCTGCAGGGATGGCGGCGAGCAAATCCTGAAGGTGACGTTCACTGTCGCGCACCTTTGCCTCCGCGACTTTCTGCTCGGTTATGTCCCGGGCAATTTTGGAGGCGCCCACGATACGGCCCGCTGCGTCTCGGACAGGCGATATTGTCAGAGAAATGTCGACTAGCGACCCATCCTTGCGGCGCCGGATTGTTTCGAAATGATCGACAATTTCGCCATTGCGTATCCGACCCAGGATGAGCGGCTCCTCCCCCAGCCGATCCGGAGGGATGATGATCGTGATGGACTTGCCGAGCACTTCCGAGGCCGAATAGCCGAACAGCCGCTCAGCCCCGCGATTCCATGTCAAAATGATCCCATTCAAATCCTTGCTGACGATCGCGTCATGGGAAGACTCCACGATTGCTGCCAGCCTTTGAGCAGCAATTTCGCCCTTTATGCGTTCGATACCGAAACCGAGCTGACGAGCGATGGTCCGACCCGTTTCAATCTGCTGTTCCGAGTGCTCTTGAGGCTGGTCGAAGTAGGCCATGAATTTGCCCAGAAGCCGTCCACCTTGTGTGATCGGAATGAAGTAGACCGCACCAATGCCCTCAGTCCGGATCGCTTGTTTCAATTCTTCCGGCAAATCCGCTTGCTGTGCATCGTCGACACAGATCGGCTGCGGATCTTGGCTCTCCGCTGACCAAGGCGAGTGTCCTTCCACCGCTACGCGGTAAGTGTCGGACAGGCCACGCCAAGCCACAAACTTCATGCGCCCGTTTTTATCCAACAGCAATATCGAAGCACGCTGGCATTGGAGCGCACGTTGGATTGCATCGAGCGCCGGCGCATACACATCCTCTTGCGTGCGCGCATGCTGCAGCATTTCGGTGAATCGATGTATCGCACCCTGTTCCTCGGCACGTTTGGCAAGCGCCGCCTCAACCCGCTTGCGCTCGCTGATATCGTGCTGGACACGTACAGCGTATCGAAATGACCCGTCGCAGTCATGAACGCTCGACGAATTCACAACAGCCCAAAAAACTGATCCATTCTTGCGAACAAATCGCTTTTCAAGTGTGTAGCTGTCGATCTCGCCAGCCACTTGCCGTCGATACTGCTCGCGATCTGCTTCAGCATCGGCGGGAAAGGTGCGGTCAAAAATGGATCGTCCAATCAGCTCATCCTGCGTGTATCCCAAAAGGTCACACAGATGGGAATTTACCCGCAGCAGTTGGCCTTCGGCGTTTGCTTCCACAATACCAGCGGCAGCGTTCTCATAGGTGATGGCAAGGCGCCGCTCCTGTTCGCGGATAAGCTCCTGCGCCTTGACCGTTTCAGTCACATCGATGGTGATGCAGCGGGTATTGAGCAAGCGGTCACCCAATGCGCGAACGTTGGAGGTTATCTCTACCCAGCGGGTCGAGCCATCTTTGGCACGCAGCCGGGCGCGGTGGTTTTTAAGTTCCTCCCGCCGGGACAGGCGGTCCAATATGTCTCCAATAGCAACCTGATCTGCGTGGAAATCGCGAATGTTGCGGCCTACATATTCGTCGGCCGTGAATCCCAACATTTGCAATTCTGCGCGATTGGCACGCAGGATGGTGCCATCCTTCCCGACGAAGTGAAGTGCGATGGCGGCATTCTCGAAGAAATCCTCAAACTCATTGGTGAGTATCGGATCGGGAACCTCCGAGAGAGAGGCTACCTCGTCGACTTGAGCAGGAAGAATCCCTTGCTTCATTTGGCACCCCGTCTCCCACAAGCCCCTTCGAACGTTTGTGGGAATGAAAAGTTCCAAACCGACCGCTTTAATCGGCGCCAGACGCATCAGATCCCTTAGCCCAAGGTGCATGAACACCGCGGATCGCGTGCTTGAGGGCCGCCCGGATAGGTTCAATTGCAGCAGAGGAGCCTGAAGAAAATCGCCTGCCGTGCGGCCGAAGCACTATCCGTCAGCACGATTGTGCACGGGCCGAGGTGGATGAGGAGTGCGTCGGCAATTTGCCCGTTGGGGTCCTCCACCTGCCTCTCAAGCCGAGCGTGCCGTGCGCCATTGCTTGGGCCATCATTGCTGCTGGGAGGTGACGAAGCACGCGAGTAAAAGTCTCTATCGCGGCTCTTTGCGAAGATTGAGATAAGTCGCGTCGAACTCGGCGGCTCGCACCAAGCGATCCCAGTTCGTGATGGTCACGACCTTACGCTGCCAGGTGATAAGGCCAGCACGGCGCAATGCCATAAGCGTCCGATTGAGGTGGACAACCGACAGCCCCACCGTATCCGCCAGCATGCTTTGCGTGACAGGAAATTCGAATGACCATTCCCGGGTCAAGCCGACGACCTCCATACGCAGGAACATCTCGCAAATGATGTGCGCCAGGTGGGCCTCTGCGGACCGGCGCCCGAGGCACGCGATCCAAACCCTCTGAATGGCGGCATCCACCGCCAATACCGTTGTCAGCACGCGGAACAGATGCTGGTGGGTCTCAGTGATCCGATGCAGCGTATCATGCCCGATGAACGCCATGCGAGTTGGCGCCAAAGCAACGACGTTGTGGTCCATAACGTGCAACAGGAATGCATGCAGGTCAACGAAGTCGCCTGGAATGTGGAGGGCCGTTATCTGGCGCCTGCCGTCGGCGAAGGTGACATTTCTTCCCGTGATCCCCGAGACGATAACGCAGCTCTCCTTGGGTTCGGAGTGCTCCACGACGATTTCGTCGTCGACTTCGTAATCACGCACGCGCCAGGGGCCGTCCTGAAGTACTGCCCGGTCTTGGACCGTGAGATCGTCCCGTCGCTCCAGCACCTTGAACAACACGGATAAATCGAAACCTGATCTGTTCGGCAGTATCATCTCACCTGGCAAGCGGTTACCTCCTTAATGTCAAGCGGGCTCAAAAGCTCAGGTCAGGTAGTATCGCGTCCCATACCTCACCCCATCACTTGGAAGTAGTCACGTTCCGAGAATCGCCGAGTGTCGGACCAATATGATGGTACGACTGTCTGCGGGGTCGAAGGCGGCAAGCTAGCGATTCATTTTTTTCGCACGGACATCACAGTGGCGTCACCGAGCGCTCGCCCGCGTGCTGCACACCACCCACGCCGGCGAAGACAAGCTGCATCTCCCCTCATGATCTCCACCTAAAGAACGTAAAGCTGCACGACGCCGAAGGTTCCGCCACACATGAAGAAGGCTTCATATCTTGCCGTGGAGCGACACCTTCACGCCGCCGCATCCGACCATGTCACCAAGTTCCGGCTTCGTCCTAAACTGTGGCCACCCAAGATGTCGGATCAGCTTGCGGCAAAACCTTCAAGCACGTTTGTAGAGCTTGGCACAACGGGAACCTGCGTTGCAGTCGAAAGTTCTTGATGATGGCAACTCGCCCGATCACGAGCG
>NZ_VFUS01000006.1:0-467973 GCF_006441005.1 Mesorhizobium sp. B2-5-3 | reverse complement strand
CACCATCCGTGATGCGATCGCGTGCGTCGATGCTGATCAGGCGGGCGGAACGGAACGATCCGGCTGACGTTTGTGCCAAGGATCGGCGCGACAGGAGGACTGCATGGCGGCCCCACGAGCAGTTTGGAAAGGGTTTCTGAAAGTCGGATCCGTGTCGTGCGGAGTGAAGCTTGTGGGTGCAACCAGTGAGGCATCGAAAATCCACTTCAAGATTTTGAATAGGAAAGATGGATTGCCCGTCAAGGCTGCCTATGTTGACGAAGAGACGGGCGATGTCGTCGATAGCGAAAACCAAGTCAAAGGCTACGAGGCAGACGCGGGCGATTTCATCAAGGTCGAACCGGACGAGATCAAAAAGCTGAAGATGACGTCTGAGCACACGCTTGAGGTCGACGAGTTTGTCGCCATCAAGGATATCGACACGCGCTACCTGGAAAAGCCTTATTACCTGATCCCTGCCGACGGCGCTTCCACCGAGGCCTTCTCCGTGCTGCGCGAAGCGATGGCCAAGAAGGGCGTGGCGGCGCGGTCCTGCGTGGTGCTGTACCAACGCGGGCGCGAAGTCGTGATACAGCCATATGGCAAGGGAATGCTGCTTACCGAGTTGCGGACCCATGACGAGATGATCTCGGAAGAGACCGTATTCAAAGACCTGGAAAGCCATGAATATGACCAGGAACTGCTCGAAATCGCAGGCCTGCTGATCGACAAAAAAGTGACCAAGTTTGATCCGTCGAAATTTGAAGACACCTACGAGGATGCGCTCATCGCGTTGATCGACGCAAAACGCAAGGGCAAGCAGCCGCCCAAACCGGTGCCCCCGCCCAAGGAGAACGTTATCGATCTGGCGTCGGTTCTCCGCAAGAGTCTCGCCAAGGAAGGCATCAAGGACCGCCCCAAAGCCAAAGCCGGACGCAAATCGGCATAGTCGCGGATTTGGCTGTCTGCTTTCTTCGAATTATGACCGAAAACGATCCTGTGCCGGGATCAGAAAAGATCGATTGGTCGCTCGGGCTCGGGGCTTCCGCCCGAGTCATTCGCGCGGTGCAGGGGCGCGTCGCCTTTAACCCCAAGATGCACGTCCCATCGACTGCGAAAAGGCGGGCTTTGCAGACAGGCGGTGACGGCTGCCGCCCCTCCAGTCAATAATGTGCTTCTTTTCACATGGAGATACTCACCGAAAGATACATTGATCAAATCATATTGTTCGATTTTGGGGTCGAAAGGGGAATCGCCAACATATGCACGTCGCAATAAGGAGAATTGGACGAGATGCAATTCATTGGGATAAATTGCACATAACGCAATGACTCGATGAATTGTAGGTTGAGGGGCAACAAAGGCATTGCGAATATCTGTCGTCTTGTCTGTGATTTAACCATAGCTGGTACACGAAAAGGCAATTGGTGATCGTCGGGCCGGGCTAGCGTTATTCCTCCGCGGTTTGGAGATGGTGCGTCCGCTCCCGAATGTGCCCAGCGTCGCGATACAAGCGGCGTGAGTTGGATGTCCAAGAGAGGGCTTGCAGTGCACCAACGTGCATATCTCGACGAGTGTTGGTGTTGCCGGAACCGTGGTCGACCAGGCAGGGAGAACTCAGATGTACACTCATATCCTCGTGAGCACGGATGGCTCCGACGTCGCCAGGAAGGGCGTTGAGCAGGGGATAGCCCTGGCGAAAGCCTTGGCTGCCAAGGCGACAGTTGTCACGGTCACGGAGCCAATGCTGATTGACTATGGAACCGGATTTACCTCCGGGTCTATTCCTTCGCAGGAGGAGGTTGATAGTTTTGAGGCCGCGAGCAAGGAATTCGCAGGGCAAGTCCTCGATCAAGTCAGGGAGGCAGCCGACCGGATGGGGGTTTCCGCAGAATTTCTACATGTCCCGGATACCTACCCGGCCAAGGCGATTATCGACACCGCCAAGTCACGAGGCTGCGACCTGATTGTGATGGCTTCCCATGGCCGTCGTGGCATCAGAAAGCTTTTGCTGGGAAGCCAGACGTCGGAGGTTCTCGCGGATGGAAGTGTGCCTGTATTGGTCGTGCGGTAGCCAAACGAAACCGGAGAAGCGCCGGCTTCCTCTGCGCTCAAGCTTCCGGAGAGACGGTGTCCTGTGACGAGGATGTCTCCACGCGTCGGCCTCGGCATTTAGAGGTGCCGCGCAATGGCATTCATGATTGCCGCAGGCTAGACAACGATAACGCGCGCGCCGTTGCGCACCGTTCCGAAGAGTTCAAAAATATGCTCGTTCAACATCCTGATGCAGCCGGATGATGCAGCTTTTCCAATGGTCCACGGCTCATTGGTCCCATGAATGCGATACAGCGTGTCCTGGCCATTGCGATACAGATACAGCGCCCGGGCGCCGAGAGGATTGTTTGGGCCTCCCGGAACGCGCTGCGGCAAGCTCGGATTACGGCGTCGCATGTTGGCGGTGGGGGTCCAGGTCGGCCATTGGGCTCTTCGTTCAACGATGGCTTCTCCACCCCATCGCTGTCCATCCCGACCGACAGCGATGCCGAAGCGGATCGCCCTGCCTGCGTCTTCGACATAGTACAGGAAGCGCTCCTGCTTGTTGATTAGGATTGTTCCGGCGGTTTCCCTACCCAAGTAAGGCACTGTTTGCCGACGGAATTGCCGGGGGATGCGCGTCTTGTCTACGAGAGGGATGTCAAAAGGCTTATCTGGAATTCTCCCGATATACCAACTCTTTTGGGAAGCTTCCGCATGCCCGGACAGCGCCAGAAATGATATTCCCCCAACGATCACGGATCGTCTGCTCAAAGAATTCACCAAATGAACCTCCGAAATTTAATGACTTCTTGGCTGGTATTTTATGAGCTTCGATGAGCCTGCGCTATCGGGACCAACACTTCTGACATCGGCCTCTCCGCTGAGGGTGCAATCTCTTATGTCATACGAGCGCCTCGTCAGACTGCGTGGTGTTCCCGGCGGGCAGTTCGAACCGGCGCCCAATCTCCAGCTTCGCCAAGGAATGGGTTCACTCTTGTCTTCGACAAGATTACCTCAGCCGAAGACTCCAATCACGTAGTCGAAAGCTGATGGCTGAGAAGGCAATTGTTGGCCAGGAGGCTGTTCAGAGAAGGTTTGCCGTTGTTCGACCGCTCCGCCAACGGAGGGTGCTTGAGGCCCAGCCAGCCCGCCTCCCGCGCCTCTTTGGGCGAGATTCCGAACTCGCGCCTGAATGTCCGGCTATATGTCGAGGGATCCATGAAGCCCCACTCCTCCGCAATGCTCGAAATCGGGCGTCCATCCGCGATGTTTCCGAGCGCGTCCCTCGTTTTCAGCAGCCGCTGTCGCCGGATATAGTGCGAGATTCCTCCGGCTGGTTCGAAAATCCGATAAAGTCGAGAGCGTGAAATGCCGAGGTCTTGCGAGAGCTTTCCCGGTGTCAGATTCCGGTCGGCCAGATTGGCTACTATGATCTTGTTCGCGCGGGCCATGATGACCGCATCGATCGGCTCCTGTGCTTCGAAAAAGTGATCCCGGGACGGGGAAATGCACGCGGCAAGCAGGCTGGTGGTCGCCGATGCGACATACGGGACGTCGCTTTCCGTGCGATGGGGGAAGGAATGATAGAGCAGCAGAACATAGTCGGCGACGAATGCGGCCATCTCGGGCCGGATATCGAGCGTGAAGGGTTGCGAGAAGGCGAAATCCCGCGGAAGGAATAGCGCAAGGACACCGTCATCCTCACCCTGGTCTTCATGGGGTGCACCCAGGCATTGCCAGCGCAGCTGTCCCATTCTTGGCGTGCCGCCGCCCGCGGGGATTGTCTGGGGCACCGAAAGAGCCCAGTGGTCGAACACCGGACTCTTTCTGCTGCGCCACCGCCGACGGTACCCCATCCCGGGATATTCGATGAAAGCCAGCACGAGGCTCTCCAACCGCCACGCCCGCTCGCGCGCAGAGAACGAGCCGAACTCGTCTCGCAGCAATTCGACGTCGGCTATATTTGAGTGCCAACTCCGGAAAAGGTCGAATTGCTCGGGCGGTGGCGCCTGCGAGGTATCAACGTCTACGACGCATCTTAGAGGTTCTGGGGTCCCGATCGTTTCGCTTTCGCTGACAATTGATGGCTTGTCTTGCATTGAGGCAAACTCATTGCTTGAAAGAGGGTGACGGCAACCCCATGGAATTCTCGATCAAGAGACCAGACGTATCGGGCTCATCCCCGGCGGATGTAGCCGCGGCGAGATCGAGGTTATGGGACTTGAAATCCTGACACCCGCACCTGCTTGGGTGGTATAGAACCAGTCGACAAGAACATCTCGCCCAGCCAGCAGAATCGATGATGTGCGGATGTCGGCAGCGTGTATGGCAACTGCTCCAGCGATCGGCTCGCCAAGAGTATCGCTTCGTACTGTTACCTCCATCACAAGCTCCTATCGAGCTAGCAGATCAACAATGAACGATGTGCTTTTCGCAAGGAGACGGTCCTGACAATTAAAAATCCAGAGTGGAGTTATCGAAAATCGTGATGCTAATGACGAGGACACGGCCGAGCTTAAACGGTCATCGATTTTTGAAAAATATGCGAGGAATCCATAATATGGGTTTGACGTATATTTCTTGTAGCTTGTGGGATGATCTCCAGGCGCCCCGACCTCTGCCAGGAATCCGTCACTGTCTTGAAGAAAGGGACAATCCCAATGAATTGTTGATCAGAAGGTTGCTCAGGATGCCAGCATCCGCGAGGGGCTCATCCACAGTCAGCCAGGTCGAATGCTTGACGCCCCGCCACCCGAGTTCGCGCGCTTCCCTTGGAGAGATGCCGAACTCTGTTTTGAACATCCGGCTGTAGGTAGACGGATCTTGGAAGCCCCATACTTCGGCAATGCTGGAGATCGTTCGCCTGTCCGAACTGTCCGCTAGAGCGTCGCGCGTTTTCAGCAGCCGCTTGCGCCGCACATAGTTGGACACACCGCCCACCGGCTCGAAAATCCGGTAGAGACGGGAGCGTGAGACACCGACCGCACGGCAGAGTTTGTTGGGCGTCAAGTCGGGATCGCTCAACCTCTCTGCGATACGCTTGGCAATCCGAGCGGCAGACACCGCGTTCACAGGCCCTTGCGCCTCTGCCAGATGATCTTTTGTCGGCATAAGAGCAGCCGCGGAAATGTTGGCAGTCGCGGTGACGATATGGGGCAGATCCGCTTCTCTCAAACGAGGAAGTGAGCGGTGCAGCAGAACGGCGTAGTGCGCAAGAAAATCCAGTGCCTCGTCGCTGGCTTCGATTTTCGATGATCTGGTTGCCGGCCATGTGCGGGGCAGAAACAGTGTGATGAACAGATCATCGTTGCTCACTCCAACATCGGGCAAGGCCAGACACCTCATGCGGGGCCGACGAGATATCATCTCGCCGGCAGCAGACTGCGAGAACGGCACGGACAGCATCCAGTGATCCAACAGGGACCGTCTGCGATGTTCCCATTGTATCTCGTAGCCGGAGCCTGGGATTTCGATGGAACTCAACGCCAGATCGCCCAACTGCCATACCTGATGACGAGCCGGGAACACGGCGTGCTCGGCCCGAAGAAGCTGTATTTCGGCAACCCCAGCAAACCATGATCGATAGAAATCAAACTGTTCGGCTGGGGGTGCCGACAAGCTATTTACGTCGATGGCGCATCTTAGAGGCTCATCCGCAAAAGGGTCGGTGGGAATGCCGGCAGCGGTTACTCTCGCGTCCATAACAAACTCCTGTCGTACATGAGACGCCGAAGTATAGGCAGCTCAAGAGGTCGGCAGGCCGTTTCCCGCAAGGAAACCGACAATAAAAACACACCCTCAACCTGCCGCCGCGGATGAGATTGATTTTGAGGCAATCTTAAGCCGGAGATGCTCCCCTAGAGTGGGCTAGGAATCCCAAACGTAGACAATGCGTTTATTTCTCGTGGAAGCTGGGACAGCGTTTTCGCATCGTATTTACCCTTGCGACTATGGCCATTCTCATCGGCGCCGAGCGCGCCATGTGGAGTGACCTTGCGTTTCTCTTGCTTGCGACCAACCGGTCGGAAGGTTTGTTGCGGCCCCACTGAGGTCGCGCCATCAGAATCTCCTGACGGCCAACCAATTTCTATCCACTTTCCGACGGAGTGCCCGAAAGCTCTCGGATTGGGGTGGTTCAGCAGGCAACTAGGCCGAATGCGGGCTGCACATAGCTGTGATGAGGCCCTACGCGTAGGTGTGTCGTTGGCTTTAGGATTCGCCGACCGCCGGGGATCCGGCATTTCTGCCGACTGCCTCCGTCCACAGGAGCCGACGGCTTCATCGTCTTCCCATCCTGATCAAAATGCCTGAGGCACCGCGTTAACCAGCCTCGGATCGGCAGGTTTGAGCATCCCATCAGTCTGGTGCTGCGTGTCTCCAGAAGCGCCGACGCGCCTCACTGGGGGAGCATCCGAAGATTGACGTATAGGCTCCAGCGAAACGGCCCAGGTGCCAGAAACCAAAGCTCATGGCGATGTCGGTGATCGAGAGGCGATCGCCCTGCGTCAGGATAAGGCCGTGCGCGGCCCGAAGCCGCCGCTCCCGCTCGTAAGCTCGAGGGCTGACTCCCAGACGTTCCTGAAAGGCGCGCTCCAACATTCGCTCGCCAATGCCCAGTACCTCGCAGACTGCACTGACGGAAACAGGGCTATGAGGCCTTGCCTCCAGAATGGCCAGGGTGGCATCAACGATATCGCGCCGATCGCTGGAACCGAGGGCGCGGGGGGATGGTTGCTCCGTGAGGGAAAGCACCCGCGCGAGCGCGGCGCCCGCTTCGCTCGCCGCAACGGCCAGGCCGGCACTTAGGTCATAGCCACGCTGTGCTGCAGCTTCCGCGAACCCGACGGTTCGCAGCAGCCTCTGCTGAAGCTCCAGCTCGGCTCCTGCCGTGAGGCGTTGCTCATGTATCCCTGGCATCAGCGCGGTCCTCTGGCCCAGGTGGGAGGCTGATGCCGTGCGCAGAGACTCGAGCGCGGACCCACGCAGACCGATCCGCATGAGGCGATAGCTTCCTGGCATCTCCAGCTTGAATTCTGTTCCCGGGCCGATGATCCGCAACTGCGGTACTTCACTCCGTTGTCCGTTGAAGGTCGTGCCTTCGCCCCAGAGGAACACCGCCGTCAACGCATCGTCATTGATCGCCCCGGACATGGCGATGCCACCCTTGTCCCGCAAATCGAGGACGAACGCGTCGCCATAGTCTATCGTTGCAAGGCTCGATGCATGGCGCTGCTCGCCAATCTGCTGGATATGGAATTCCGCGTCGGGATCGGACTCGCGGGTGCGCGCGACCACGGAATTATACTGGCGGGCGTACCAGTTAGGAGCCTCCAACAACGAGGGCCTCTCCAAGTCTTTTGTCCGGACTGGAGTTGGACGCGATCGCTTTCGTCCAACTCGATAAGTCAAGCAACCGAGTCCGGCTTGTTTCTGCGGGCGATCTTTATAATCAGAAGAATGATTCCGATAGCAAAGAGAAGACAGCCAACCATGATGCTCGATGGAGAGCCATAGCGATAGCCCGATGCAAAAATGAGAAAGCCTATGAGCAAGAGGCCGATAGCTATCAATTTGTTTGCCAACAAGGCCTTGGTGTTTCCTTCCATTGTAGCAGCTCCTTAAAATTTGACGTTTCGAGGTGGTGTCGAGGGTCTTTCTGGCTTTCGCTCTATTCGGTCTTTTCTTCCGGCTCCCAGGAAGCCGACTGAACATTCGAGTCGAGCGCGAGGTGAGCGACGACGCGTTCGACTGATTGCGCATCATCACGGTTGCTGAACAACGTTGCTTCTATTCTCATGGCGTCGCCCTCATTGATGGGATGGCTGTTAAGGGAGCGTAGGCGGAGGAGGTTTGTATTGATGGTCTGAAGCAGAATCGATCTGAGCAAATAAACATTATCTCGTGAGCATACGATCTCTATAGTGTACGTGTATTCGACGGCAGGTTGTTCCTGAGAGTGCCTTCGAAAGAATCTTGAGAAATTAGGAAGAAGCGAATTGAGTATAATAATGAGCATTGCGGTTTCCGCGGCCAGCAGCAGAAAGCCAAAGCCTACGAAGACCCCGACAGAGCCAGTGCTCCAGATCGTCGCGGACGTACTCAACCCTCTTATGTTGGAACCGTCCCTGATGATCAGGCCGGCGCCAAGGAAGCCAATGCCGGTTACGACCTGAGCCCCCATTCTAAGATCGAGACCTGAGCCAAGAGCGCCCGGCAGCGAGGAGTATGCCGCCGCGCCCAGTGCGACCAGCGCGTGCGTCACAAGTCCTGTATATTGTTGCCGGTACTGGCGTTCCGCACCGATCAGCGCGCCGAGCAGCAACGCAAGCACGAGCTTCAGCAGGATTGATTGAGTTATCGCGACTTCAGCTTCCAAATGTTCATTCCGTCTGATTCAAAATGCAGGGGCTTTCATCACATGGCGCCGATCTCGGACGCCGGCTGCTGGGACACGGATTGCCGGGATGCCGACCGCTTCAGGATTGTGAGCGGCAGATGGAGAACGAGGGAGGCGTTATCGAAGATGATCTGCCGGGTCTCTTCGGCTTTGTCTTCGACCGGCATATCTTCGTTCACGATGAGACGGCGCAGCAGGGGCCCGGACCTCAACAGCTTCATCAGTGTTTCCGACGTTGCAAAGCCGCTGTGGCCGCCGCCGTCCACGTCGGAAATGTCGATAACCTGAATGTCCTTTTTCTGAAGGAGCGGGATATCGAAGCCACTGCCGACTCGTGGCTGGCCACCTGCAATGCGCCGCGACAGGCTCAAGGCGCGATCTCGCCGAGAGACAACGATCGTGAAGGGGTGCGGCAGTTGGGGTATGTCCCTGACTTGGCTGCTGAAGACATCTGGATCGATATCGGGCGCGGCAAGCAAGACGCCGCGGATTCTTGAGGTAACCGCCGCCTTACCTTGCAATACAAGGGTGCGAAGCGCCTCCATTACGACATACGCGCCCATGGAATGGCCGACGATGAAAACACCGCTAGCGTTCGATCGAGCTGCGATTTCGATCGTTTCGGCCAAGCCGTCCCGCGCCTGGAGAGCGCTATCGCGATCGAAAAGATAGGCGCCGATAGATCCCGCCGACGCCCAGGAGAAATGAACCGGAACCGAGGAGATGCGGTAGTCGTGGACGACTTGGGCATTACGAAACAGGCCTTCGGCAAAATTGTTGTTGTAGCCGTGCACGAAGATAAACACCTCGCGCTCCGAAGGCGGACGCTTCGCCAGCATCCCGTTCAACCGACCTGCGAAGGATGCTCTGTTCTCGAAGCGGACAAGATCACGAGCGGAAAAATGGCGCTTCGGATCGGGTGATGTCGATGACGTCTCGACGACGCCCGGCCGGTGTGTGGCCGGCACGACGACAGTCAACTGCGAAAAACTCAATGTCGGGGAACGATCCCGCGAATAGGGCGGTTCGGAGGTGGGGAACCTTGTGCGCGTGGTGGCAATCAGGAAGGAAATAGCCGACATTTCGTTGCTAATTTGTACAGGCGAGGCAAGGCCCGTCACGGCTCTTGGACCGGCGCAGCTTTGCACCAGCAACGCCAGTGAGATAACCAACACAAATCGTCCTGCGGGGTTCTGCATGCTGCTGGCCGCGCCGGCTTATCTTCGTAAACTCACCAGCCTTTGGCCATCCTTGTCCAACAGTTGCACTCGTCCTGTCTGTGGGGCTTCAAAGCGACGGACGGACCCGAGTGCCTCCAGAAGATTGCGCTCTTGATCCATGAGGGGCTGATCGCAGATCATCCTGGACGAGCCGGTTTCCGAGATCGTCAGCGCTTCTCCGGTCAAGGCGAAGCCGCCAAAGAACCGATTGCACGAACCATTCCCATGGATGCGTCCATCCGGCTCGAAGGCAAGGGTGGGTTTCGAACCCGCGACCGTGGTTTCTTCTCGAATCTCGTCCACGAGCCAATCTCCGTGAAGGAGGTCGCCCGGCTCTCCGGCGCAGCCTTCAAATTTCCGGTCGCCAAGGATGACGGTCGCGGTTTGGGGGTATGGCATTCCGCTCATGGTATCGACGCATATTTTGGCAGCGATGGTCAGCGCGAGTTGCCGGCCGTCTACCGTCGCCAGATAGGTGTCGGCGTCGCCTTGCCTTGTGGGACGCGGAGCCGGCTGAGCTGTGAAGGTCTCGCCCCCTAAGGCGTTAAAGCTGAGCGCGGTGTCCGAGATGCTGATTTGCCAGCCGGGTTCGTTGCCGCGTGCAGCCAACGAGGCAGCCTCCGCATTGCTCGTTGCGGTGGCGTACAGCGACAACACCGCGAGCAAAGCGGCCAACGGCAAGGATGAGCAGGACTTTGGACTCACGGTTGCAGCCTCCAGACGATGCGTCACTGAATTCGAAGGCCGCCCGGAAACCGGCCTCTGGGGGCAACTTCGCCAGATATTGCGCCGAATGTACCTACATCCGGTCTTCAGTCCATCGTCGCGTTTCGGAGAAGGAGTCCGTTCGGCGAAAAAATGGACGCAAAGCCAAGAATTGAGATTCCAAGAATATAAATGGTTGCCGCGGGCCATTTCGACCGCCCTTTGGCGAGGACGAACCTCAATGTGATGGTTCGATCGTATCGAGGCGTTCCGTACGATCTCCCCGACGCCGGGACGACAGATACTCGGTTGCTTTCTGGACGACAAAATAGACGGAGGGGATGATCAACAGGCCAATAGTCGTAGCCGCGGCCATGCCCCCGAAAATTGTGACGCCAACAGCCCGCCGCGCGCCCGCACCGGCACCAGTCGACACGACAAGAGGAATGATCCCGAGGATGAAGGAAACCGCGGTCATCATGACGGCCCGGAAGCGCTGCTCGGCCCCGATCCGCGCCGCCTTCATTATGCTTAGTCCCTCATCGCGCCGCTCCTTGGCGAATTCCACGATCAGGATGGCATTCTTCGCCGCCAGCCCGATCAGCAGCACGATGGCGATCTGCACGTAGAGGCTGTTCTGCAACCCGAAGACCTTCAATGCCGCTATGGCGCCGAAGAGAGCCGCTCCGAGCGAAAGGATGACGATCAACGGAAGCGACCAGCTCTCGTATTGGGCGACAAGGAAGAGATAGGCAAAGAGGAACGCCAGCGCAAAGACCAGCCCCTCCTGGCCACTGCCGCGGCGCTCTTGAAACGACAGGCCTGACCACTCGAAGCCATAGCCATTCGGCAACAGCTGGGCCACTGTCTTCTCCATCGCGTCCATGGCGCCGCCGCTGCTGCTTCCAGGTGCGGTAATGGCGTTTATGGGAGCGGCGACCGAGAGATTGTAACGCTGGATGGCGAATGGCGACAGGATCGTCGTCAACGACGCCAGATTGTTCAAGGGCACCATGGTGCCGTTCCGGCTACGCACATGCAGGTTCAAGATGTCTTCCGCATGGGCACGGAAATCGGCATCGGCCTGCAGATTGACCTGGAACACGCGGCCATTGAGCGTAAAATCATTTACGTAGCGCGATCCGAAGGCCGCGCCGATGGTGGAATAGACGTCCGACACGCTTACCCCAAGCGCTTCGGCGCGCGTTCTGTCGACTTCGACATAGACCTGCGGGACATTGGCGCTGAAGGTGGTGGCGGCCCCGCCGAGCTCCGGCAGATGATTGAAGGCGCCAAGCAGGGCGCCGACGACCTGCGCGATCTCTTGTGGCGGCTGTCCTTCAAGCGCTTGCAGGCGGAAGTCCAGGCCACCGACCGAGCCGATGCCGGCAATCGCCGGCGGCGCGAACACGGCGACGTTCGCGCCCGGAATTTGGGAGAACTTCATCCGCAGCGCCTGCAGGATGCCGGCGAGCTGCAGTTCGCTGGACCTGCGCTCGTCCCAGGGCTTCAGCGCCGCGACCGCCATTGCGCCGCTCGGCGAACTCGTCGACTGAAGGATGCTGAACCCCGCAACCGTGATGACGTCTTGCACGCCTCCGGTGTCGGTCAGAATCTTGCGCACGTCCTCCACGATGGCTTTCGTGCGGTCGAGCGAAGCGGCATTGGGCAACTGGATGTCGACGAACAACGCGCCTTGGTCCTCGTCGGGCAGGAAAGTCGACGGTAGCCCGGTGAAGATCAGATAGGCGGCGGCAAAACAGGCAAGCAATCCCGCCATCGGCACGTACCAATGCCGCACCAGAAACCCGACGAGGCGTCCATAGCCGTCACGCGTCTTGTTCATGAATGCCGTGAACCAGGCCAGCGGGCCACGCTTGAAATGGCCCACATCGCGCCGCAAAAGCAGTGCGGCCAGCGCCGGGCTCAGGGTCAATCCGACAAAGGAGGAAATCACCAGGGCCGAAGACAGCGTCACGGCGAACTGCCGGTAGAGCTGGCCGCCTATGCCGCCGAGAAACGCAGTCGGCGTCACCACGGCAAGCAGCACCAAGGTCGTGGAAATGATCGGCCCAGTGATCTGGTGCATCGCCTTGCGCGTGGCGTCGGCGACCGCGATGTCAGGGGTATCCTCCAGCACATGCTTGACGTTCTCGACGACAAGGATGGCATCGTCCACCACCAGGCCGATCGCCAGCACCAGCGCCAAAAGAGAAATCATGTTCAGCGAATAGCCGGCGGCAAACAGCACCGCCAAGGCGCCGAGCATGGAAACCGGGATGGCAAGCGCCGAGATGAACATGGCGCGCCAATCCTGCAGGAAGACGTAGGTGACTGCGAGAACGATCAGGAACGCCTCAAGCAGGGTTCTGGCCGTCAGCGAGATGCTGGCATTCACGAAGCGGGTCGCGTCGTAGACGATGTGATACTGCATGCCTTTGGGAAAGCGTGACGAGAGGCGCTCCAGTTCGGCGCGGACCGACGCCGCGGTCTGGATGGCGTTGGCGCCGGGCGACTGGTTGATCTGCATCATCGCCGAGGCGTGTCCGGCGAAGCTGGCGCTCGAAGCATAGCTTAGCGCGCCAAGCTCGAGCCGCGCGATATCGCGCAGGTAGACCTTGGCCCCCGCCGAGCCCGTGCGCACGACGATGTCCCCGAATTCCTCGACGCTTCTCAGCCGCCCCTGCGCGACCAGAGTGTATTGCAGCTCCGAGCCCTGCGCCTGCGGGGGGGCGCCGGCCTGTCCGAGCGTCGCCTGGATGTTTTGCCGCTGGATGGCGGCCGAGACATCGTCGGGCGTCAGGCTAAGCGCGTCCATGCGCTGCGGGTTGAGCCACACCCTCATCGAGTATTCCGAAGCCCCGGCGACCGAAGCCTCGCCGACGCCCCGCACGCGCGATATCGTGTCGGCGACGGTCGTGGTGATGAAATTAGTGATCGCCAGCGCATCGAGGCTGTCGTCCGGCGAATAGAAAGCGATGCCGAGGATAAAATCCGGCGAGCGGGCACGCACGGAGACACCTTGCTGCGCGACCGCTGCCGGCAGGCGCGAGATCGCCAGCTGAGCGCGGTTCTGCACGTTGATCTGTGCTGTCTCGGGATCGGTTCCGACCTCGAAGGTCACCGATAGCGTGTATTGGCCGGCATTGGAGCTGGTGGACGACATGTACATCATGTGGTCCACGCCATTGATGGCCGTCTCCAGCGGGCCGCCCACCACGTCGGCGATGACTTCCGCGCTTGCTCCCGGATAGGAGGCCGACACCGTCACCGTTGGAGGGGTGATCTGCGGATACTGCTGTATGGGAAGGGAAAACACCGCGATCCCGCCGGCGATCGAAATGATGATCGAGACGACGATCGCGAGCCGGGTGCGGCTGATGAAGAGGTCCGAGATCATTGCGTACCCTCCGCTTCGCGGGGGGTGACCTGCTGACCATCGGAAACGCGTTGCAGGCCCTCGACGACGATCGTTTCGCCGCCTTCCAATCCGCTCGTCGCCGCCCAGCGATTGTCGATGCGCGCACCGGTCGTGATCGCCTGCCTGGTCACGGTATTGTTGTCGTTGAGCACGAAGACGAACTTGCCCTGGCGGTCCTGAAGAACGGACGCCATCGGCACCATCGGCAATTTCCGGGCTTCTTCGTCGACGATTGTTAGCCGGACGAACTGGCCAGGCGCCAAAATGTGGTCGGGGTTGGGGAACAGCGCGCGGACAGCGACGGTACCGGTCTGCTGATTGACCTCGTTGTCGATGAACTGCACCCGCCCCGGCAGAGCAAATTGTGTGCCGTTGGCGAGAGACAGACTCAGGTGGAATTTGTTCGCATCGATCTTCTGGCCACCGGCAAGTTTCTGCCTGATGTCGACCAAAGTGCTATCAGCGATCGAGAATGCGACGCGGATAGGATCGAGTTGTACGATGCGCGCCAATGATCCGGAGCCGGGCCCCACGAGATTACCGCGCGTCGCCAGGGAGCGGCCGATGGTGCCATTGATGGGAGACCTGATCTGAGCATAGGAAAGATTGAGTTCGGCCGTATTGAGGGCTGCATTGGCGCTTTGAACATCCGCCGCGGCGACATCGAATGCAGCCTGCGCGTCATCCAACGTGGCCTGAGAAATAGTCCTGCGGCTGAGCAGGTCCCTGGCGCGTGAGAGGCTTTGTCGCGCGGCGTTGCGGGTGGCTTCGGTCCTGGCCACCTGCGCCTGTGCGGACATTACCGCCGCCGACAGTTGATCCGGCTCGATTTCGAAAAGCAGATCGCCCTCCTTCACGTGCTGGCCTTCGGAGAACCTGATCTCCTTGAGCAGGCCGGACGCGCGCGCCTGAATGTCGACCGCATCGATCGCCTCGACCTGCGCGTTGTATGTCAGCGGCGCGTTTGCCGGACCGGACTGGACCTTCTGCACGACCACTGGCACCGTCGCCGCGGTCTGCGCACGTGCCGCTCCCGCGAAGCCGCCCACGCTGACTAGCAATGCGGCCGCCACGACCCTGGCTCGAAAGTCAAAATTGCTTTTCATCATCGTCGGATCCTGCTCTCAAGACAAAATCTTCGTCCTGCGCACGCTCAGGGCAATGACGAGATACGCCAGTCCAGCAATCATCATGGAAAATCCGGCCACCAAGCCAGTCGGCATCTCTCTGACGATCGGCCACTTCAGCAGTATGGAGAAAGCAGCGAATATGGCCACGATTCCGGAAACGGCGAACCAATACCAGCCGCCGACTTTCCTGACTTCAGCGGCGATGATTAATTGAAGAACACCGTGGACAAATAGTACAAACGCTATGAACAGTGATATTGCGGCCGATGCTTTGATAGGATTGAAGTAAATCATGATGCCGCCGATGAGCTCGAAGAAGCCGGTCAGTTCCTGCCACACGAAGCCCACCCAACTTTTGATCCAGAGCGATTGGATGACCTTGATGACGCCGACTGCCATCAGGGCCACGGCGAACACGACGTTGGATGCGAAATTGGAAACGCTGGGAACTGCGACTGAAAACACGCCGCCCGCAAGCAGGAGGAGCCCAAAGAGCAGAAACCTGCGCCACTTGCCCTGCTCGATTTCGGCCCGTTCATATGGCGTTGCAGGTGGGTGATCCGATTTTTCTGGCATGTCCCCGTTCCATGCAGGTTCTAAATATCGATCTCGCACCCTGGGGGCAGAGAAGAGAGCCGAGAGCGCTCAATGGAAAGTATCAGGAAGAAGTCTGCCGGACGGAGCGTCAGGAGCCTGTCTGGTTGCCTCGCGGCGAGATTTCCCGATGACGACCACTGCCTAGTCGAGATTTTCTCGCGGCCTTGCTTCGTCAGGACCATGAGGCCGTGTCGGATTAACTGATTGCTGGGAAGTGAAGGCGGCATACGGTTTTCCGCTGACTCTCAAAGGGTGCTCTTGTGAAGCCGGCCGTCCTTCATGATGACGACGAAGTTCTTATGCGGATCCTCGATCAGCCGGATGTCGTCGAGCGGGTTGCCGTCCACGACTAAGAGGTCCGCGAAAGCTCCTTCTTCGATGACGCCGAGCTTGCCCGGATAAGGGTTGCGCAGATTGGAGAGTGCGAGCAGTTCGGCATTGCCGGAGGTGGCCATCTGCAGGACTTCGGCGTTCTTGTACCAGTTGGCCAAATGCGTGAGCATCATGCTCTGGCGCGGACCCAACGCAGGCGAGAACAGCACGTCGGAACCCCAGGCCGTCTTGATGCCATGCTTGCGAGCAAAGGCATATATCCTCGGCGTCCCTGAGAAAAGCTCCTGGGCGCGGTCGGCGCTAGGTCCCGTCAGCGGGCCGGTGTCCTCCGCCGTCAGGAAGGGCTGGGTGCTTAGCCATGTGCCCTTCTCGGCGATCATCGCCGCCGTGTCCTCGTCCATCAGATGCGCGTGCTCGATCGACTGCACCCCAGCTGCCAGCGCGCGTCGTATCGCGCGAGACGTATAGGCGTGCACGGTAACGTAGGTGCTCCAATCCTGTGCCACCTCGACGCCTGCCCGCAGCTCTTCTTCGCTGAAGGTGACGATGTCCAGCGGACTGCGGGGCGATGATACGCCACCGCCGCCCACCAACTTTATCTGTGACGCGCCTTGGAGAAGCTGCTCCCGGATCCGCATCTTCAGGTCGCCGATATCGTCGACGATGGCCGCTCCCCCCAGGAGTTCACCTTTGCTGAGCTTGCCGCCGTCGCGCGGAACCTCGCTTGGCAGGCGAAGATCGGCGTGGCCCCCGGAGGTCGTGATCATCGCGCCGGAGGGATAGATGCGCGGGCCAGGGATCAGCCCGGTGTCGATAGCCTGCTTGAAGGAGAAGGAGGGACCTCCCAGATCGCGTATGGTGGTGAAGCCGCGACTGAGCGTGCGATCCGCCTCGGCGGTGGACGCTGCGAAGATAATCCCCGGGTCGCCGTTAAGCAGGATGTTGACCGGGACCGCCGCGAAGATCGCATGCCAATGCGCGTCGATGAGCCCTGGCATGAGAACGCCATTGCGGCATTTGATGACGGTGGCGTCCTCCGGGGGAGGGGCGTTCGTCATATCGATTCCGGAAATCCTGCCGCCCTCCACCAGGATTTGCGCTCCGTCCTTCACCGTACCCGACTTGCCGTCGAATAGCCGGACTTCGCGAAACAGGATCTTGGAAGGGGGCGCGGCCGTCTGCGCGAAGGACGGCTTTGTCAGCACCCCGGCGATGGCGGCAGCCCCGAAACCGGAGAGAAAACTACGCCTGGAAAAGGCCTCCAGACGACGAGAGACTCGTTGAAGATCGGGATTGAGACAACCGCAACCGGAACTGTGAACGAGGTGACCGTACTTCGAGCCTAGCCGCAGCATGTCTTTTGCTTTCGGTTGAGCGACACTGACACCTGCCGGACGGCGCTTCGTGTCGCGGTTCTTGTCGTTTCAGGTCCCGTTACTCGACCAACACATCGCCGCCGACAGGATTGGCGCTGTCAAAGATGAGGAATACGATCGGAGTCCCCGACTCGGCTGTTGCATCGGTCCGCCTGGCGCCGACTTCGCCGCCGAGAGGCACGAAATATTCCGCGACGATTTCGCCGAAGGTGTTCCTCTGGACTGCAACTTTCTGTCCGGGCCGAACGGTCTCATTGAGTTCGACCAACAATTCGACGAAACCGCCATGCGTCGCGGTGACGGGAAACATGCCGTCCGCGACGAAAACGCTCGAATCCTTGCTGGTTCTGCCGATAGGGCCTGAAATTATTCCGTGGTGCTTGATGACGTTCATCGTTCCTTCGACGAACAGGGCGATCATGTCGTGATCGAAGATCCGCGGCTTGCCGATCTCGGGCGTGAAGGCGGGAATGCCGGCATCGATGAGGGCATTGGCGAGAAGACCTCGCTCGCCAAAGTTGTCGAAAATCTGATCGACCGGATAGAGTTCCGCCATCGCCCGCACTTCGGGGAGATCCATGCGCGCAAGGTGGAACGCCGTCGCGTCCATGCCCGTGGCGGCTGTATGAAAATCGATCCCGTAGTCGAGGTTTGACCGCAGAAGCCGGTTGAATATCAGGCCGGCGTGGCGCGTCGGCGCGTCGGGAGCGTCCTCGTTGCCAGGGAACAACCGATTGATGTCGATCAGGTCGATCCCGCGCCCCGAATTCGGCCATCTCCGTTCCATGCCTTCCATTGCGGGGCGCGAAATGTCGAGTACCGCCACCACCGATCCCGACATCGCGGCCGGATCGAGCTCACGCATTACGGATTGCACGGTTTGAATGGGGCTCATTTCATCGCCATGCACGCCGCTCATCAGCCCCAGTCGTTTGCCTGGGGCTGCCCCCTTGGCGACCATCACCGAGACGTACCAGTGCTGGCCCGTCGGCATCTGTACGCCCTGGAAATAAAAGCTGTGCTTGCCTGGTTTCAGATCCGAGATGTCAAGCGAACTGATGACCTTCTTTCCGTCGATGACATCGCCGGTATAGACGGTCCCCGACGTCCCTGCGGGAGACGCGCTTGCAGGTGCCGAGCCCGTTTGCGCCTGCGCCGGCCCGGCCATGAGCGCAGCGGCAGCGCCGATGGTAGCGACCGATGCGATCATGAAGTCGCGACGTCCGAGGCCCTCGCTGGTTTCATGCGCCATGGCTGTGTGGTCCCTGCCGATGAGGATCATGCTGCAGATCTCGCGGTGACGCCTGCGAGGGCGGCTAGATCGTCCTTACCGATTCCCGTTGTGCGCGTGGTATCCGGGCATTAGTCCCACAAGACATTTCAGGGAGTACAGCCTCCAACAAGAAAAATGGACTGGTGGTCTATGATTGGGATGCCTTGCATACTGAGTTGAGAGCCACCACAACCGGTCTGATAAGCCTCGGATATCACGCAGCCACCTCCACAACTTCCGTCGGGTACAATTAAGCCCAGTTCACGAATTCCTGGTGGATACCTCAAATGGGCCAGATGGCATGTTAACGATTGATTAACATGCTTCTATGCTGGTAGTAGACAGGGTATTACATCCACCTTCAACATTGCTTGCCGGAGTTGTATATATTAGAATGAACTAATGTTCTTGCAATAACCCGTGTTGCACCAACAAAGACGGATAGTTGCTATGGATGCTATGGTTCATGCCGCCGGGCTATCTGGAGGAGCAGGTGCCGAGAAGTCCCTGCAATGCGCCGTCGACATCGATACCTCCACGGCACCACCTGCTAAGCAATTCGACCTGTTTCGAACCTGGTATCAAGGCGTTGCCGACACTGAACTTATGCAAGAACGGAGCCATTCGTTTCCAGCACATGAAACAGTGTGGGATCTGGGAACGTTGGCTGTCATGTTCCTCGAATTGCCTGGCAGTGGCTACCGCTGTCGCTGGCGGCATTTGAAAAACCCTTCGGTGGACAATTGGTATTTGAGCCTGCCCTTGTCCAAGGGCAGGCTTCCTGGAAGTTGGCAGGTCGTGAGAACGACCCTGCAATCTTTTGCAGAGCCCTACGAATGCGTGATGGAGAACGACGCCCTCCTTGCCGTTTTCCTGCCACGCGACCTGCCTTTCATCCAATCGTCCAGGATTGAAATACGTGAGGAGTCGAAAAGACTCCTGGCAGACTACATGCTTCTGCTGCACCGTTCCTTTTCCGATCTGAGGGCCGTGGATGTGTCGCACATTGCCACTGCCACCACCAATCTGCTGGCTGCGTGCGTGTCGCCATCACATGACCGCATCACCGAGGCGAAGCGTGTGATCGACGCCGTGATCGCCGAGCGCGCTGCCAAAATCATTGCACAAAGTTTGAATGATCAGTCCTTGGCATCCGACAGGCTTTGCCGCGAACTCGGTGTGTCCCGCTCTCGCCTCTACCGGATATTCGAACCGGCCGGAGGTGTTTCGAATTATATTCGCCACAAACGCCTGCTCAAGACACGCGATATACTTTCCAACAGCTTGGATGGGCGCCCGATCTCCGCCATTGCCGGGGATTGGGGCTTCACGGATCCATCGGCGTATAGCCGGATGTTCAGGAAGGAATTCGGCATTACGCCAAAGGAGGCACGCGTGGAAGGCTGGCAAGGCGCCCAAGCCACGAGCTCGCAGCAGATCAGCCAGCCTGACAGCAGGGCGCACACGCTGAGTGGTCTTCTGCTGCGAAACAGCTTTGGGCCCTAGACTGCGATGGCGCCGGCAAGGATGCCGTAGATTGCCGCGACCGCGCCAAGTGCGGCGACGACGAACATCCCCATCTCGGCGGGAGTAAACACCCTCTGCCCCCGCTCCTTCCGAGCCATGACGAAGAGGATCGTGCCCGGTCCGTAGATGACGGCCGAGAGCAGCAGGTGCTTGGCGCTGGCGGCGTAGATGAGACCGGCCGTATAGATCAATGCTATCGCCGCCCTTGCGAAGTCGACACGCCGCGCTACGGGGTCGTTCTCGTAGCTCTCGCCGCCCCATGCGAGCTTGACCCCGTAAGCGGCGACAAGAAGATATGGGATGAGGATCATGGAACTGGTCAGCTCGAGAGCGAGCCTGAAGGCCTGTTGAGCAAAGAGCGTCAGGACCAGAAAAACCTGCACGACCGTATTGGTCAGCCAGAGCGCCCGCGACGGCACGCCATGCTTGTTTTTATACGCAAGAAAACGCGGCATGGTCTGGTGATGTGATGCGGTGAACAGGATTTCAGCGGCCAGCAGCACCCAGGACAGATAGGCACCGGCAACGGAGATCAGCAGGCCGAAGCTGACGAACTTGGCGCCCCATGGCCCGACCACCGCTTCCAATACGCCGGCCATGGAGGGATTGCGCAGCGCTGTCAGTTCAGGACGAAGCATGATCCCGTAGGAGGGAATGGTGACCAGCACAAGCAGACAGAGCACGCCGAGAAAACCAAGGAGCGTCGCGACCCCGACATCCCCGCGGTTGCGTGCGTAACGCGAATAGACGCTCGCGCCTTCGATTCCGACAAAGACGAATACGGTCACCAACATGGTCCCGCGAACCTGGCTCGCGATGCTGCCAACGCTGACTTCTTCCCCGCCCCAGAAATTGGCCGTGAAGACATCGGCGCTGAAGCCGTAGATAACGAAGATGATAAAGAGAAAGATCGGAATGATCTTGGCGTAAGTGACAATGGTGTTGATCGCCGCCGCTTCCTTGACGCCCCGCAGGATCAGCGAATGTACGATCCACAGAAGCATCGAGGAAATGACGATCGCCGTGATGGTATTGCCATCGCCGAACACAGGAAAGAAAAGCCCCAGCGTCGACTTTATCAGCACGAAATAGGAAACGTTGCCGAGAACGGCGGCAGACCAGTAACCGAGGGCCGAGAGGAAGCCGAGATAGTTGCCAAAGCCGGCCTTGGCATAGGCATACACGCCCGCATCGAGGTCCGGCTTGCGAACCGACAAGGTCTGGAAGACGAAGGCCAACATCAGCATTCCGACGCCAGCGATGGCCCAAGCGATCATGGCCCCGAACGGACCGGTCTCGCGACCAAAAGCCTGCGGCAAAGAGAAGATGCCCGCGCCGACCATCGAACCGACGACCATAGCCGTCAGGGTCCATATCGAGAATTTTTGCTGAACGGTCGAGTTCATTGAATTTGGATCAACAATTCCTTAGCGGACGGCGGTCCAGCGGCCTCATTGTTACGCCTGCAACCTATCTCGAATCTGGCGCCCACGTGATTGGCATAAAATCCCACTAGTATACCTGACGTCCAAAACCTTTGCCTTGGCTCGTTTAACCGGTTGCCGATATTCGAATTTACTGCTTCTGATCAGACATAACCTTGCTGGACCGAGACGTGTCGGCGAGGCGTCTGATCGCGAACTCTGGTTCGCGCAGCCAGGAGAGCGGTTTATGACTTCAAACGAAAATCAGAAGCTTTCGCTGTTTGCGCTGACCAGCATGGTTGTGGGATCGATGGTCGGCGCGGGCATCTTCAATCTGCCTGGCCGGTTCGCGACTGCGACAGGTCCGTTCGGCGCAATCATCGCCTGGGCAATTGCGGGAACCGGCATGTACATGCTGGCGCGGGTGTTCCAGGCGTTGGCCGAGAAGAGGCCAGACATCGACTCAGGCGTCTTCGCCTATGCCAAGGCCGGCTTCGGCAACTACATGGGCTTCCTGTCCGCCTTCGGCTACTGGCTCGGTAGTTGCCTGGGCAACGTCTTCTATTGGGTGCTCATCGGCTCGACGCTGGGGCGGTTCTTTCCCGGGATCTTTGGGGACGGCAGCAGCGCCATCGCCATCATCGTCTCGTTGATCGGCATCTGGGCTTTCCACTTCATGATCCTGCGCGGCGTCGAGCAGGCGACCTTCATCAATACTGTCGTGACGATTGCCAAGATCGTGCCGATCCTGGTCTTCATCCTGCTCCTGATCTTCTTCTTTCATTTCGGGCAGTTCCGCGAGAATTTCTTCGGCGGCTTGGACATGCCGCCGAAGTCCCTGATCGCCCAGGTGCGCGACACAATGCTGATCACGGTCTTCGTCTTCCTCGGCATCGAGGGCGCCAGCGTCTATTCCCGCTTTGCCAAGGTGCGTTCCGACGTCGGTACGGCGACGATTCTCGGTTTCGTCGGCGTCACAGGCCTGATGGTAGCGGTCACGCTGCTGCCCTACGCGGCTCTGCCGCAATCGGCTGTCGCCGGTGTCCAGCAGCCGTCGATGGCCGGCGTTCTCGAAGCGGTCGTCGGTCACTGGGGTGCGGTCTTCATCTCGATCGGCGTTCTGATCTCGGTGCTCGGCGCCTATCTCGCCTGGTCCCTAATCTGCGCCGAGGTGCTGTTCGCGGCGGCGAAGTCGGAGGACATGCCAAGGCTCTTCGCAGCGCAGAATGGCAACAAGGTTCCCGCTAATGCACTCTGGCTCACCAACATCGTCGTATCGCTCTTCGTGATCTCCACCTACTGGTCGCGGGACGCGTTCAACTTCATGCTCGACATGACGAGCGTCACCGCGTTGCTGCCCTACCTGCTCGTGGCTGGCTACGGCATCCTGCTCGCTCGTAGCGGCGTTGGCTATGAAAAGACGCCGGATCAGCGCGGCCGCGACCAGATCTTCGCCTGGATCGCGGCGATTTACACGGTCTTCATGTTCGTCGCCGCCGGGCTCAAATACGTGCTGCTTGTTGCCGTCCTCTTCGCGCCCGGAACTATCCTCTACGTCTGGGCGCGGCGCGAGCAGAAATTGCAGCTGTTCACGCTCGCCGAACTCTTCGTGTTCGCCGTCACGCTCATCGCTGGCCTGATCGGAGCCTACGGGCTGCTGACGGGCGCCATCGCACCTTGAACAGAAAGAAGGAAGGTCATGACAAACAATACTTCATTCGGCGTTCATTCAGAGGTTGGTCAGTTGCGCAAGGTCATGGTGTGCGCTCCCGGCCGTGCCCACCAGCGGCTGACACCCAGCAATTGTGACGCACTCCTCTTCGACGACGTGCTCTGGGTAGACAATGCCAAGCGCGATCATTTCGACTTCATGACCAAGATGCGCGACAGGGGCGTCGAGGTGGTCGAGATGCACAATCTGCTCGCCGAGACGGTCGCCATTCCGGAAGCCAAGAAGTGGATCCTCGACCAGCAGATCGTACCGAACCAGGTCGGCCTCGGCCTCATCGACGAGGTCCGCTCCTATCTCGACGGCCTCTCTAATCGCGACCTCGCTGAAACACTGATCGGCGGGCTGTCGACCTTCGAATTCCCGGAAAGCATCGGCGGCGAACAACTGGCGCTGATCCGTGACGCGGCCGGCGTCAACGAATATCTGCTGCCGCCTTTGCCCAACACGCTCTACACCCGGGACACCACCTGCTGGATCTATGGCGGCGTGACGCTGAACGCCCTTTATTGGCCTGCGCGCCACGAGGAGACCATCCTCACCACGTCGATATACAAGTTCCACCCGGACTTCGCCGGCAAGGTCAATGTCTGGTGGGGTGACCCGACCAGGGATTGGGGGCTTGCCACATTCGAGGGTGGGGACGTGATGCCTATCGGCAAGGGCAATGTGCTTATCGGCATGAGCGAGCGCACTTCGCGCCAGGCTATCAGCCAAGTGGCGGCGGCCCTGTTTGAGAAACGAGCTGCCGAACGTGTGATCGTCGCCGCAATGCCTAAGCTGCGCGCGGCGATGCATCTCGACACGGTATTCACGTTTGCCGATCGTGACTGCGTGCTGATGTATCCGGACATCGTCAACGGCATTGACGCATTCTCCTATCGCCCTGACGGCAAGGGGGGCGTCGAACTCCACAAGGACAAAGGCAGTTTCGTTGAGACGGTGCGTGACTCGCTTGGTCTCAAGAAGATGCGCGTCGTTGAAACCGGCGGCAACGACTACATGCGCGAGCGCACCCAGTGGGACAGCGGCGCCAACCTGGTTTGCGCCTCGCCTGGTGTCGTTTTTGCCTACGATCGCAACACATACACAAATACGCTGCTGCGCAAGGAAGGCATAGAGGTCATCACTATCTCAGGCGCGGAGCTCGGCCGCGGCCGAGGCGGGGGTCATTGCATGACCTGTCCCATCATTCGCGATGCGGTCGACTATTGATAGCAATCCGGCCGGGCTCGATACAGGCGGCCGGTCGGCCCCCAAATAGTCTGAAGGCCATACCTGTCGGACGGCCTCCAGCACATAAAGACCGTCTACCCCAGAATTGCTCATAGAGCGTTGGAGTCGCTCCCAATCCTATAGGAACAATCGGCACATTGTTGGACGGAATGCTCGTTGTTGGCGAGCGGATGTAAATGTACCCAGGAGATGAAACCATGAGAAGTATTATATTCGTTTCTGCTTTGGCTCTGATGGCCGCGGGTTGTACTGCCACGGAACAGCGAACAGCAGGCACGGCGTTGGCAGGAGCCGGAACGGGTGCGGTCATCGGCGGCCTTGCAAACGGCAGTCGAGGTGCCCTTGTAGGCGCGGCGGTCGGTGGCGGCACAGGGGCTGTGGTCGGCGCTGCGACGGCACCGCGCGCGCATCATCGCGAATGCTGGGTTCGTGATCGCTGGGGTCACACGGTTCGCGATCGTCAGGGTCGACCCATCACAAAACGGTGCTAGGCGCGATGCGTAAGATCAGCTTTATTCAGCACGAATCGAGCTGGTTAAGCGATATCGATGAACATTGGTCTGGGCGCTGAGCAAGCTTCCGGACCAATTTCGGAGTTGTCTGTAACGTCATCCAGCCGGCCGGGAACAGACTATACCATGGCGAAGCGAACGCTCTTTGCGCCTACGTATATTCTGGCGGTTATCGCCGTCATATGGGCGCTGCAGGCCGCTGCCTCAATTTTCGCGCCAGTCGTGTGCGCTCTTTTCCTCATCGCGCTGGTGTGGCCATTGCAGCGCAACCTGCAGCGGCTTCTTCCAAAGCTGATCGCACTGGCGATAGTCGTCTGTGTCGTCGTCCTGGCATTCTTCGCCTTTGCATCGATCGCCAGTTGGGGTTTTGGCCGCATTGGCCGATCGGTCCTCGCCGACAGCGCCCGCTTTCAAGGACTCTACAGTCAACTCGCCGAGTGGTTGGAAGGGCACGGTGTCGTGATGGCCGGCGCCTGGGCCGAGCATTTCAATGTCGGCTGGTTCGTGCGGATAGCTCAAGGCGTGACCGCAAGGCTGAATACCGTGATCTCGTTCTGGATCGTTGTCGTCGTTTACGTGCTTCTGGGTCTTCTCGACGCTGAAGCGGCGGCTCGCAATGCTCGTGTAGCGCTGAGCGCCCAGGCGGCGGCCGCACTGATCAATGGCAGCAGTCAGACAGCATCGAAATGGCGACGTTACATGCTGGTTCGGACATTGATGAGCCTTGCGACCGGTTCGATGGTGTGCGCGCTTTCGGCGGCTTTCGGACTGCGGTTTGCCGCCGAGTGGGGCGTTATCGCCTTCACCTTGAACTATATTCCGTTTATCGGGCCGTTCGTCGCGACATTCTTGCCGACGCTTTACGCGCTCGCGCAGTTCGGATCGCCACAGGCCGCCGTCTCGATTTTTGCCGGCCTCAACATCATTCAGTTCGTCATCGGCAGCTACATAGAACCGCGGGTTGCCGGTTACGTGTTGGCGATGTCGCCTTTTGTGGTGCTGTTTTCGGTCTTCTTCTGGTCGTTTCTTTGGGGTGTGTTCGGCGCGTTCATAGGTGTGCCCATCACCATCGCGCTGGTTACTTTTTGCTCGCAATCGCCGGCGACCCTTTGGATCGCTCAGTTGCTTGGGTCCGCCGATCGGCGGAACGCGTGATTGCCGCCAGGAAATTCGATTGGCCGGGCCCCTAGCGACGTCCGGATCCCGCGCCCCGGACGAGGCCGATGATACAAACCGACAGGATGCCGCCAAGAAGGCCGGCAATGCCGACGCCAATCAGCACGCCGGGCGTGAGGGTGCCGACACCACGAGCGGTGGCATCGACAGCATTTTCGACGTTGCCGAGGAAGTTTGCCAAGGCGGGAATCCGACCGGCCAGCCCTGTCAGGGTCAGTCCTCCCACGACGCCAGCCGCCGCGACAGATTTCCAACCCAGCGCAGCCATGCGCCAAAACCAAGTCGTAGCGAAAGCTCCGCCCGCGCCGCAGATGGCTTCAATCAAAAGCAGGGCCGCTGTCTCAAGGCCGGACATGCTTGCATCGCCCACTTACTATCGGGCCATCCATCGCCCTTGCCGACCAGCAGAGTTCCGATTCCGGGATGTTCCGTGACCGCGGTCAGGCGGTCGCGGCCGCGCCTTGGCCGGCCATCGCCGAAGCGCGTTGAAGCGCATCGCGCAGAACCTGCTCCTTCGTCTCATCCAGCGACGTCTTAAGCACCACGCCGCCAAAGGCCTGGATCTCCTTGAGCACCTTGTCCGCTGTCATCTCGTGCGCGAGCACGAACAGGGCAGCGTCCCCAGGCTGGATGCTGGCTGACAGATCGCGCATGAACGCATCGTTGATACCCACGTCCGTCAAAGCGCCGCCAAGGGCTCCGGAGGTGGCGCCGACCGCAAGTCCGATCAACGGATTCAGGAAGAGAACACCGATAAGCAAGCCCCAGAAGCTACCGGATACAGCGCCTGCCGCCGTCGTATTCACAAGTTGATTGAGCTTTATCGCACCCGCCTCGGTCTTGGTGGCAATAACCGCGTCGCCAAGTTTAATAACGTATTCCTTTTGAAGTCCTATGAGCCGTTGACGTACCTCTTCAGCCTTGGCCTCGTTTGGATAGACGATGACGATCAGATCGGACATGGGACCCTCCTAGGCTAAGACTTTCCAAGGGCACGTAATACACATCCTAGAAGGTGAAAGATTGAGCCGGAAATCCGAATAGTGTGCAGCACGTCTCATTTTGCTTGCCTGTCCGACTGGCAAGCCTGCGGTCTCGACATTGGTTGTCGGCCGCTTCGTCCGTTGCGCTCGGCTTTGTCGCGACGAATTCTCGTCCGGAGCCGCCCGAACTTCTCCTATGTGATCAGAGGCGCGCTGCTGGTCTCGAGGGGTGGCTGATCCCGATCATGCGGCATCGTGCGCATCGACGGGCCGTTCGCGACGTCCAGGACAAAATGAAACCCTACGCAAAAAGCTTGCCGCGCTTGGGAACCGTCGCGGCAGGACAGGAGCCAATGCCGCAAAGCGGGTAACGGTCACGGTGAAAATGGTTGGATCATCGGGTCGTATCCGTTGGCCGAAAGCCTGTAACGAGCCAGCCCAGGCCGTGAAGAACTAGGTCGATACCCATGAACGCCCCAATCACCCAAACCCCGGTCGATGGCCATCCGATGAGTATCAAGAAGCCAGCCGCGAGACCGAACAGGCCGGAAACAAGCATCATCCATCGGTCGGTGGACAGGTAGCGCAGGCTCAAAGACATTCTTCCGAGCCCAGATATCACGAGCACGACACCGAGCACCCATGTGAGGATGATAGATCCCAGCACCGGCAAGCTGATGAGCAGGCAGCCAAAAACGACGTACAGGATGCCGAGCATCGTCTGCCAGAGAAAACCACGCCACCCGCCGGCCCAGATGGCGAGGGCGATCTCGACAAAGCCGGCGCATACGATCGCAATTCCCAGGACAAGTGCGCTGATGGTCGTGGCCAGCGCCAGATCGCCCAACACGAAGATCCCTGCCAGGATAAAGACGATTCCGATCGCCGAGTTCGTCCACGCAGATCGTCTGGGTTGCTGGGTCTCGGACAACTGCGTCATTCCCTTGCCTCTCTGAGTCATCTACGAATGCGGTGGAAATCCACCACGCGGCCAGTACGGGCATTCAGCACTATTTCGAAAGTGCTGCCGCCAATGCGACGCGCGTGATAAACAAAATTGCGTCCCCGGCAGTCCACGCGACGCACGTCCCTGAAGCCTCTGCTCTGAATCAATCGCTGGCCTTGAGCGCAAGTAATCGCGCGGCCGTTGTTAAGGTTTGATCCGATATTTATATTTACGGTCACAGCTCCCGCTGGGGACACAGCGGCAAGAGGAATACCAAAGCCGAGTGCGGCACTTAACAGGGCAGCTAGTGCATATCTCCGCATATCTTTCGTCCTCTTTGGTGAATTAAGCCGACATCACGCGCATGCGAACACGTTGTCAATAATTCTGCATGGTGACTCGGATATTTGGAGACACAATGCCTAGTTTCTGGATTCTTTGCATTTTATGCACTGCCGTCAGAGCGCGTGCGTTTTCGGTATTATTGTCGAAGCGCATCTCTTGGGATTAAAGCGTGTCGCGTCGAAACAGATTCAGGCGACTCGCTTTAAGTCTTTGTTTTGATGCATATCGTTGTCCCAGAACCGCTGCGCACTTCTGGGCGACATGCATTAACCGCTGGTTTGACGGATGGAGATTGTCATGGGTGCCATTGTTCCTGCCGCCGGCCGCGCCGAGGCACCAGGCGTCCAGAAACACTGCAATGCACGAGGAGCCGACGCGTATCTGGATCTCGAAAGCTGCGATGAAATGCGCGACCGAACTGGATAGTCTTCATCAGTTTTCCTGAGGTGGGAGGCTCAACCGCCGGCGCATAGAGATGGCACAGCTCGGCCAACACCCCAGGACAGGCGTCCCTGTATGATGGTCAGCGTCCACTGACCGTTCGAATACGTCGTTCCTTCCGGTCCCTTGGAGGGCAGATCGACCTCGGCCGCGTCGTTGACGGATACAGAAGCGCGATCCCCGAGGAGACGCACTGCCAGACGCGTGCCGTCCTGGCACTCGTAGTGACTGACTGGGTAGGGATTGCCCACGCCGATCGACGTGCCAAACGCGGAATGCTTGA
Source organism: Mesorhizobium sp. B2-5-3 (assembly GCF_006441005.1). Taxonomy (NCBI): domain Bacteria; kingdom Pseudomonadati; phylum Pseudomonadota; class Alphaproteobacteria; order Hyphomicrobiales; family Phyllobacteriaceae; genus Mesorhizobium; species Mesorhizobium sp. B2-5-3. The sequence continues at coordinate 438,903 of NZ_VFUS01000006.1, read as the reverse complement.
AGCTTACAATCATCATGGCGCTGATTGCCGCGATCGATAGATTTTTTAGCACAATAGTCCTCCCAACTGGCGCATCGACGTGGATGAAAACAGAGAACCATGTCTTCCCTGCGGACCTGCGACTTTCGGACCGAGATTCGTCGCATCGACCAGAACGCCGGACATGTATCAATTGATCGGCAAACGCCTTCGCGGAGATGCTCTTTGAACAGGCGGGATACTTCCGCTGGCTCACGCCAATGGCCCCGCCGGCCTTTGCCAGGCTCGCTTTTGCTCCCGTCCAAGCTTGCATTCAGCCGTTTCAACAAATCCCAGTAGGCTTCCTAGCACCAGCGAGCCCAGAGCGCACTCAGAAGGGCGAGATGCACTGCCGGCGTGGGCCATTGTAGGGCTGCCAGCTATTGTCCGAGACCCGGTAGGAGCGGTACCGCTGCGAGCACCAGTTCACATGGTTGTTCCAAGCGCTGTGATTGTGCTGGCGGGCAGCCGAGATCGCCATCCCGCCGAGCAGCATTCCGCCAATGAGGCCCGCGGCGACGGCGCCGCTATTGTTCCTCGAATGCCGGTGATGGCGTGGCGGACGCGAGGGCCGATAATGGGGCGGCCTGTGGTGCGGTGGCCGTACTCCATGTCCCGGTCGATGGCGGGAAGGCCTCCTTAGGTCGATGTTCGTGACCGTATCGGAAACCGACGGCCTTAGCGCTCCGACGGGCATTGCCCAGGTGGGGGCTGCCATGCTTGCGATGATCGCAGCGACGATGATGCGCCTCATATGCTTCTCCGTGGACTTCATCCCGCCGTGCGACCTGCTGCTGCGGATGGCATCAAAGCCAAGTAATTTAAGGCAGTACCTGGTTTTCTTGGAATATGCGGTGAATCCCAAACGTGGATCGAGCGTTTATTTCTTGCTTGCGGTATGAATGAGGCTAGTCGAACAGCATGTCTTTCCGCCAATGACGCCCGTCGCGACAGGCGCCACCAGTGTTGCTCGAATGCCGGTGGCGATGCGGGACGGAGGGCCAGTGGTATGGTAGCGGTGCGCCGGTCTTTAGCGAGCTAGCGACAGACCCTCTCGACGCCTCGCTTGGACGATAATCACCTCCTGGGGAGGCTCTCACCCTGCTGAAAATCACCGCCCGGAGCGGCCTCTTGGCGTCCCGGCGACAAAGGCGCGCCCAATGCCATGCGCGCTACCTTCAAATGGCCTGCCATGCAATCAACACATAGAGAACTCGCGATGAAATTCGATCTGAAATCGCCGCCCGGCAAGCCCCGGCCCAATGTCGCGTAAACTCCGAATAAATCGGAAGGCACATTCACTTTTTCTAGTGTCGATTTAGATTGTCGTGACATCGCAAATCCACCGAATTCGATGTCACAGAATTGAATAATAATCGAACGTGCAAGTTACAAATTTGCAATATTAGTGAAAATAACTCTACATATCGTCTTTATAAATACTATGGAATGAAAATGACAAAACTTTCATGATATGGCAATGATGCCGTAATGTAGGTTCTTCTAACCATCCTGGCCAAGGATGCTCAGTGCATCTCACTCAAAAGGATGGAACCCCATGAATATTGTCCCCAATTCGTATTCCGGAACTCGTCGGCGCCTGGCGGCGGCTGTAGTGTCGCTGAGCGCTGTAGGCGCTGTAGGCGTCGGAGCTGTTGTTTCCGGCACTGCCCCCGTGCTGGCCGACGCGGTGCATGTCCAGGCGCCGCAGATGCCGAGCTTCGCCGATGTCGTCGAGCAGGTTTCGCCGGCGGTCGTCAGCGTCAAGGTCAAGTCCACGGTCCAGCCGGTCGCCGACGACGGTTCCGACGATCAGGATGGTTTCGAGAACCTGCCCGACAACCGGCAGCAGGGCGGCTTCAAACATGGTGACGGCAAGCCGCGCCCGGTGGCACAGGGTTCAGGCTTCTTCATCTCGGAGGACGGATATCTCGTCACCAACAATCACGTCGTCTCGGAAGGCTCGTCCTTCACCATCGTCACCAGTGACGGTAAGGAACTCGACGCCAAGCTGGTCGGCACCGATCCGCGGACGGACCTGGCTGTGCTGAAGGTCGATGGCGGCGGCAAGTTCACCTATGTCGACTTCGCCGACGACTCCAAGATCCGCATCGGTGATTGGGTGGTGGCAGTCGGCAACCCGTTCGGCCTCGGCGGCACCGTCACTTCCGGCATTGTATCCGCTCGGGGCCGCGATATCGGCGCCGGCCCCTATGACGACTTCATCCAGATCGATGCTCCGGTCAATCATGGCAATTCGGGGGGCCCGACTTTCAATCTCAATGGCCAGGTGATCGGTATCAACACAGCCATCTTCTCGCCGTCGGGCGGCAGTGTCGGCATTGGTTTCGACATCCCGGCCTCGACCGCCAAGCAGGTCGTGGAAGACCTGATGAAGGAAGGCTCCATCAAGCGAGGTTGGCTCGGCGTCCAGATCCAGCCGGTCACCGCTGAAATTGCTGAATCCCTTGGTCTGAAATCCGACAAGGGCACACTGGTCTCGAACGCCCAGGACGCTGGTCCCGGCAACAAGGCAGGCATTGCCGCCGGTGACGTCATCACCCAGGTCGACGGCAAGGATGTCGATTCGCCCAAAGACCTCGCCCGCACGATCGGCGCCTATGCGCCGGGCAAGTCGGTCGATCTTACCGTATTGCGTAGTGGCAAAAGCCGGACGATCAAGGTCGATCTCGGCACACTGCCGTCCAGCGACAAGCAGGCCTCCGGCGATGACGGCAAGCAGGTCGCGCCTGCCAAGGCCGACGCATTGGCCGATCTTGGCCTGACCATCGCCAAGTCAGACGATGGCAAAGGACTGGTCGTCACCGATGTGGATCCCAATAGCGATGCGGCCGATCGTGGCATCCAGCCGGGCGATGTCATCACCGCCGTCAGTTCGGCCAAGGTGAACACCACTGATGACGTCTCCAAGGCCATGGCCGATGCAGCCAAGGCTGGCCGCAAGGCCGTACTGATGCAGATCACCCGCGACGACTCGAGCCGGTTCGTCGCGCTGCCCGTGGGCAAGGCCTGACAGAAGGCGGCCTGGAGCCTGTTGGTTTCAGGGCGCCCGCCCCAAATGCTGCCGCCGCGATAGCCGCGAACATCCAGCAATTTCCCGCGGCGATGTCTGCCGCCAAGCCGCTGCGGGAACAAGGAGCCGAGCACGTCAGTCCGTCGTCGTGCCTCGCTCCTGGCGGCAGCGGGCTCCCTACGCCCGCTGCCGTTTTCCGCCATTTACGTCAGTGGCAAATCGACTGCATCATGAGCCTGAACGGATGTCGGGGCTCGCGGTGTTTCTTCTGCTCACCATGTTCGTCAGCACGCCCACGCTCGGCACGGGCCGCACGACGAGACTCCAGGGAGTGGTCCATCTCGGCATATTCGCCATGTTCCTGCTGATTTCGGCCGTGCCCTGAAGCCCCAGCTAGCCGCCTCTGTCGGCCTGTGCTGCAACCTTGCTGGCAAGATGGGTTTTGAGGGCGGCGAGGTCCTGTCGCGACCAGTCCTTCACGCCCAACACCGCACTCCAGGCTTCCACATAGTCCTGCGGCGCGTAGACATGGCCGTAGCCGATCGGCGTGGTTGTCGCCACGGCCATATCGAGACCGAGCTGCAGCATGGTCACCACCGGGTACCAGCTCAGTTGCGGCGAGACGTCCGGCCCGCGCGGCGCCTTCATCCAATCCGGCTGCCGGTAGGCGTCGCGATAATCGAAGAATACGATCGGGTCGCTGGCATATTGCAGGTAGACGATCCTCAGCGGGCCCCAGGGCGTGTCGGGCGCCACCGCCGGGCCGCTTTGGTTCATGAACCGGACCAGGCTGCTATTGCGGAAGATCGGCAGCCACTGCGGCGAGCCGTTGTTGCGCGTATCGCTCACCGAGCGCCAGATGCGGCTTTCGAAGGGCGGGCCGCTCCAGAGTGCGCCGCTGATCGGATCGCTGAATATCTCGAACAGCCCGGCCGATCTTTCGGAGTTCATGGCGCCAAGGCTGAGCCCGTGCAGGTAAAGCCTCGGCCGCCACTGCTTCGGCAGGGTGGTCCAGTAGCCGTAGATTTCGAGGAACAGCGCCCGGGCCGTCTCGGCGCCGTATTCCGGCTGCGCCAGCAGCGACAGCGGACTGCTCAGATAGGAATATTGCGCGGCGACGCTGGCGACATCGCCGCGGCACAGATATTCGAGCGCATCCATCGAGGCCGGATCGATCCATCCGGTCCCGGTCGGCGTGATGACCACAAGCGTGGATTTGCTGAAGCCGCCCGCCCGCTTCAGCTCCTCCAGCGCGAGTTTCGCGCGGGCTTGCGCACTGTTCGCCGCTCCCAGCCCGACATAGACCCGGACCGGCTGTTGCGCCGGCCGGCCGGTGAAGGTCCCTATCTCGGCGGCGGCGGGACCGTCCGCGATGAACTCGCGGCCGGCGCGGCCGAGCTCGTCCCACCTGACCAGCGAGGCGGGGCTTCCGGTCCTGGAGGGTTCGCTCGGCTGCTGGCGCTCCGGTTCCATGAGTGCGTCGAACTTGGCGAACGAGGAATCGAGCGCGCCGAAGATCGCGCGGATCGCAACGTCGCTCACCAGCAACCAGATGAGCAGCACGGCGACAGCGGCGCCGGCGACATTCGCCAGGCGCCGGGGTATGTAGCGTCTCAGTGCCCCGGCGATGGCGCGCACCAGCCAAGCGACAAGGCGCGCCAGCGCGAGCACGACGATGAAGGTGCAAATGGCCAGGGCGCAGACATTGAGGGGATGAGCGCCATCGACAGCCGGCATGCCCATCACCGCGCGGATGGAGTTCTGCCACGCGCCGGATCGCCACAGTGCCACAACGGCAAGGCCGAGGCACGGGACCAGGATAATCGCCTTGGACAGCAAACGCGGCCGTGGCGGCAGTTCCGGAATCTCGAGATATTTCCACAGCCACCGCAAGGCGACGCCAAGGCTGTAGCCGATGGCGAAGCACGCGCCCGCCAGTACGCCTTGCGTCAGGTCGGTGCGGGGAACGAGCGTCGGCGTCAGGGCGGCCGCGAAGAACAGCATGCCGAGGGCCATGCCGACACCGGAGAGCGATCGCCAGATACTAAGGAAACGAGTAGTTATCACTTGGGTGTTACGCCTCGAGTTGGACCGCAGGATAACGTTGGCCTATGGTTTTTATATCTTCGGAGTCGCGCGTCCGCTATTGGCCTCCTAACCAGTCGGGCTCATGCCCTGGGTCAACATGCATCGACCCCTTTGCGGGACAAGACAGAGATACTACGCGTAGTAAAAACTAGTGCTCCCCCGGTTCCTTAGGTTCGCCAGACCATACCAGAGAATATGAAGGAAACGGGTTGCCGAACCGTCCGCTAACGTGTTGACTTCCAGTAGAAGACGTCGATCCTCCGGGCCGACCATTGTCGTTATCCGCCATTAGGCTACGAAGCGGTTCGCCAAGGCGATTCGAGGCGATGGTCTAGACACTCGCCGATCGCATCGTCTGCGGATGGCAGCTTTGCGCCTCCAACCCGCCGTTTAGCTCCAAACTGCGTGAGCTAGGAAGCAGACGTTGGACTAGCCCGGCCAAAGGCCCTGAAGCCATGTGGCACCGCAGCGCCGGCAATATTCGTGAACCGAGTGTTACGTTTACCCAGCGCGCTGCTTGAGTTCAGGAAAATCTGGTCTCTGCGCCAACCTTGGCCTCAGGAACATCCCCATCTACCGCTGCCTTCTCCGCCACCAGTCAAGTATCCGCAGGCTGTGTGCGCCAGTCATACTCTTGCCGGAACCCAAGGATGTCGCGCAGCTTCCGATTTGAGATCGGTCCCTCGAATACATCCAGGGCGCGTGTGACTGGTATGTTGGGTGCGTGCTTGCTGAGAAATTCCGCCGTCGGCATCTCGGCCACGATGTTGTCGTTGACTGCGTTGAATATCTGGAACCCCAAGCCGTCCTTCTCGATGCACAGATCGACGATCTGGCCGAGATCGCGCACGTCCATGTAGGTCCAGCCGTCGCGCCGCCGTTTCGAGGCGTCGGCCAGGAATTCCGGGAAGCGGCCATAGTCCCGCGGTTCGACGACTCCGCCGATCCGCAGGGCATAGACGTCGGCTCCAGTACGGGAGGCGAAAGAGCGCCCAATCTTCTCCCCCAGCACTTTGGAGAGACCATAGCTGTCGGTCGGATCGACGTCATAGTCCTCGTCCACCGGAAACGATGTGAAATCGCGGTCGCCTTCGGCAAAGCACACACCGTACACCGTTTCGCTGGAAGCAGTGACGATCTTGCGGATGCCAAGCTTGGTGGCGGCTTCGATCACATTGTAGGTCGACTGCACATTGGCGGCGAACATGGCGTTATCCGGTCGCAGGAATATCCGCGGGATCGCCGCGAAATGGACCACTGCGTCGACCGGGCCGCGGCTCCTTCCGCCGAAGTATTCGTTGAACCCGAAATGCAGCGTCAGTGCATTGTAGGTCTCGCCAGCGTCCGCAAGATTGGTGATGACGGTGTCGACGCCCTGCACATCGAGCGGCGTCAGGTCGAGATTCAGAACCTGATGCCCGCGCTCGAGCAGGTAGGGTATGACGTGACGGCCGATCTTGCCGCTGCCGCCGGTGAAGATGATCCGCTTGCCCATGGCTTCCTCACAACGGATTTGTTTGATCGAGCAGTTCAATCCGCCCGGCCCGGTCGTCAGCTATTCAAAGATGCCGAAGCCTGGCACGGCGCGCTTACGGACGCCTTCCATGTCGAGCTCGACGCCGATGCCGGGCACGTCAGGCACCACGATGTGGCCGTCTTCGACGATCGACTTCGCGCCGTCAGGAAGGCGCACATAACTGTCCCACGCCTCCCGCTCTTCAAGCGCGTGCCACTCCAGCACGAGGAAGTTCGGAACGCTGGCGCAGACATGGCATGTCGCCATCGTGCCCAGCGGTGTCGACACCAGGTGCGGCGCGAACGGCACGTAGTACATCTCGGCGAGATTCGCGATCTTGCGGCTTTCCGCAAGACCGCCGCATTTCGGCACGTCGGGCATGATGACGTCGGCGCCATAGTTCTGGAACAGTTCGCGGAAGCCCCAGCGCAGGTAGAGATTTTCGCCGACGCAGATCGGCGTCTTGGTCCGCATGCGGATCTGCTTCAGGGCCTCGACATTTTCCGCCGGGATCGGCTCTTCCAGCCAGAGAAGGTTGAAGCGTTCCATCTCGGCCGCTATGCGGCTGGCGCTGAGCACGTCGTAGCGCGCGTGCAGGTCGATGCAGAGATCGATGTCCGGGCCTATCGCGTCGCGCACCGCTGCAACACGCTCGACCATGAAGCGCAGTTCGGCGCCATTGATGGTATGGTTCACCGCGTCGAACTTCGCCGGATGGCGCAGATTGTCGATGTCGAATTTCAGCGCCGTGAAGCCTTCCGCCACCATGCGGCGCGCGCGTGCCGCGCATCCCTGCGGCGATCCCGATTCCTCATCGCCGTCGCCGCAATCTGCATAGAGTCTTATCCGGTCGCGGAACTTGCCGCCGAACATGCGATAAAGCGGCTGCCCGGCGGCTTTCGCCGCCACGTCCCACAGCGCCATCTCCAGTCCGGTCAGCGCGATGAGAAAGACGCCGGCTTGCGCACCGGAAAACACATGGTCACGGCGAATCTTGTCCCAGCAATATTCGACATTGCGCGGATCCTGGCCGATCAGTTCCGACTTCAGTTCCGAAATCAGCCCGACGATTGCGGCGGCGCCTGCATCGGGATTTGCCTCGCCATAACCGGAGATGCCGGCGTCCGTATCGATGCGGATCAGGGTCGCCTTGCCGTGATAGGCGACGACCGCTGTCCTGATGTCCGTGATCTTCATCGAAACCTCCTCCCCGTGATGGCGCGCGGCGCCTTCAAATGCATATGGTCAGTTTACATCAACTTGTCCAATAAGCATACAAGATGAGAAGATGGGACGTAAACCCCCTTTGAACGATTTTGCGCGAATACACCTTGCAACGGCAGGTATCATTGAATTACTTGGAAAATTCGTGGCTCCGCACCAAGCGCCATAAATATGCCAGAACCTACTTGTTAGACGAGTATATAAGCGTATAAATTTGACTTTAGCAGGGTGATAGCCCTGCCTGCCAATCAGGAGGAACAGGATGCAACAGCGACAGTTGGGATCGTCGCCGGTCAGGGTATCGGAGATCGGTCTAGGCACTTGGGGTATGTCCGGCGCCTTTTGGGGCGCGGCCGACGACGAGGAATCGATCCGGGTGATCCGACGCGCCGCGGAGCTTGGCATAACGCTGATCGACACGGCCGAAGCCTATGGACATGGCCATGCCGAGGAGATCGTCGGAAAGGCACTGGCTGGCCGTCGCGACAAGGCTGTTATCGCGACCAAGGTTGCGCCCAATCACCTCGAACCCGCCGCGATTGAGGCGGCGCTCGACGGTTCGCTGAAGCGGATGCAGACGGACTATGTCGATGTCTATTTTGTCCACTGGCCGAACTCGGATTTTCCGATCGGCCCGACCATGGAGATGATGGAGCGGCTGCGGTCGTCCGGGCGTATCAAGGCAGTCGGCGTCTCGAATTTCAGCACCGCCGACATGGACAGCGCCCGTCAGCATGGCGTCGTCGACGTGCTCCAGCCACCCTACAACATGCTGTGGCGCGAGGTTGAGGCTGAGACGCTGCCCTATTGCCGCAAGCATAATATCGGCGTGATGCCCTATAGCGGTCTCGCCCAGGGTTTGCTTACAGGGCTGTTGTCGCCGGACACCAAATTCGTCGAAGGCGATGAGCGCCGCACCACCGTTCTGTTCCAGCCGGGCACCTACGAGCGCGCGGTTGACGCCGTCGACGCCCTGAAGCCGATTGCGGCGCGCTACGGCAAGACGGTTCCGCAGCTTGCGATCCAGTGGCTTACCAACAGGCCGGGCGTGAGTTCGCCGCTGGTCGGCGCGCGCACGGTCAAGGAACTCGAGGAAAATGCTGAGAGCACAGGCTGGGCGATTTCCGACGCGGACATCGCTGCCATCGACAAGATTACCGGACCGGTATGGGCGGAAATCAAAGACAAGGGCGACATGTTCGGTTTTCGCGCGCGCCAGCGCCAGGAACAGCAAGCAAAAAGCGCCTGATATCGGCCGCGTCCTCCCGGCGCGCAGCGGCGCGGCCAGCCCGATTGCTGGCTGCGCCGCTCGGGAGCATCGGCTGGCGATTTCTTATGGGGGCAGGCCAACGGCCGTGGTGATCTTCAGGTGCCGGCGCATCGCCTCTTCCGCCCGTTTTGCATCACGCGCCACGAGCGCCTCGTAGATCGCTCTGTGCATCTCAGTCGCCGAGGGCAGGGCATGAGGCACCTGGTTGCTGATGCGCCTGCTTGCCATCTGCCACCACCGGGAGGAGTACATGAAGCGGTCGAGGATCCTATTCTTGGCTGCCCGGCAAATCTCCATGTGGAAATCCAGATCGAGTTTCAGATAGGCGTCCGCATTGTCTTCGCTGGCCGACATCGCTGCCAGCAGGGTGCCAAGACGCTCGAGGTTTTCTTTGGTCATATGCTTGGCCGCGATGGCGGTGATGGCCGGTTCGATGATTATCCGCGTCGCGTGCGCTTCCGCCAAGATCTCGCGGGTCTGCTCGGGCGGCAGCCAGTCGATAAGCAATGGACTGAGATAGTCCCATTCGTCTGCCGGACGCAGCACCACGCGTCGTCCCTGCGCGATCTCGATCATGTCGAGAGACGCCAGGATCTTGAGCGCTTCCCGTGCCACCGCGCGCGAAACCCCGAACTCCTGAAGGATCTGCTGCTCCGACGGTCCCTGGCCGCCGGCGACGCCGCTGCTGGCGATGCGGCGCGCGAGCACGCCGGCCACCTGCTTGGGCAAAGTTTGAAGCTTGACCTCCATGGCATCCATCATTAACATCCACTTGTCTGATAAGCTTATAGGCTGATAGCTAGATATGCAGTCAACTTATCTCATGGTGCTCAGTAGCCTATAACTCGGCCTGCGGGAAGGGAGGATCGAACGGTGCCCGGCGGGCTCGCAAGCGTCGTTCGGGACGTAGTCCAGGCAGTCTCGCTGCGGGAGGAGCAAGCCGCCGCGGATTTGCCGGAAAGGTTGAAGTTATCGGCCGACCCTTGGATGGGCCGACCAATCAAACCAAGGAGGAGATTATGATGTCCGCAAACCTATCGAGACGCAAATTCCTGGCCGCGAGCGCGGCAGTGACGGCCGGCTCGCTAGCCGCGCCATGGATCGCCAGGGCAGACGCGAACGAGATCACCGCACTGCTGATCACCGGCGGCCCGCTCTATCCCAAATACTGGGAAAAGATCGTTCAGGATTTCACCGCCAAGACCGGTATCAAGGTTCGCTACGACTTGCTGGAATTCACCCCGCTGACCGCGAAGGTGGTCACGTTGAGCGCAGCGCGATCGAGCCAATACGACGTCTATAGCACCCATACGGCGCAGATCGATTCCTACTTCAACCATTTTGCGCCGCTGAACAGCTATTTCAGCGACAGCGAACTCGCGGAATTCTACCCGGTCGCTGTCAAGTATCTGCGCGATCCCAAGACTGGAAATCTGGCGGCCATTCCGCGCAACATGGATTCGCGCGTCCAGTACTACCGCAGCGACATCTATCAGGAAAAAGGCCTGAAGCCGGCTGAGACCTGGGAGGAGCTCGTCGACGTCGGGCTGAAACTGACCGGCAATGGCCATTATGGGCTGGTCGTGCCGGGGCAGGGCGATCCAGCACAACGCACCTTCAGCGATCTGCTCTGGCAAGCCGGCGGCGATTGGGTGGACCAGGCCAACAAGCCGGCCTTCAATTCCGAAGCCGGCATCAAGGCCCTGACCTTCTATCGCGATCTCATCCAGAAGCACAAAATCGTGCCACCCGATGCGGTCGGCTATCAGTGGAACGAGAATTCAACCGAATTCTCGTCCGGCACGGTCTATGCGAATTTCGATTGGCCGGGCGCCTTCGCGACCCTATCGAATCCGGAGAACTCACGTGTCGTCGGCAAGTGGTCGACTGCGCCCTATGTCAAGGACAAGGCCGCGATTTCATGCGCCATTTCGCATGCCATGGCGCTCAACGGACAATCCGGACGCAAGGACGCCGCCGTCGAATTCATCAAGTATACGGTCGGTCCGGAGGCGCAGCGGTTGCAGTTCGATCAATTCACCAACTTCCCCAGCAGCCAGGCGATCGCCAAGGAAGTGATATCAGCGGCAAAGGGGCCTCAGGCCGTGTGGCTGCAGCAGCTCGAGACGACGATAGCCAACGGCAAGGAATGGCCGAAGCTAGCCGGCTTCTCGAAAGTCTGCACGCTGATGTTTTCGGCCATCGAACAGGCCTTGACCGACCAGGTCTCTCCCGCGGACTCGCTCAACCAGGCGGCGACGGAGGCCGAGGAGATCATGCGTCGGGCCGGAGCTTACGATTGACGATGCCGTCCGTCGCGCAGCATACGGTGTCGGGGCGTCGGCGACGTTCCCCGCTGCCCTACACCTGGCAGAGAGGATACCTTCTGGCCAGCCCGGCGCTCCTCGTCATGCTGGCCATCCTGCTCTATCCGCTCGGATACTCTTTCACCATGAGTTTCTTCCGCTGGGATCTGAGCGGTTCGGCGCCCTTCATCGGGATGGCAAATTACACCGACGAACTCTTCGGCCGCCAGTTCAACCAGGCACTGCGAAATCAGACCATATTCAGCATCATTTCGATCACGATTGAAGTGGTGGCTGGAATGGCGATCGCCGTGCTCGTCAATGGCAAATTGCGCGGCATGCGGCTCGCGCGCACCTTGCTCCTGGTGCCTCCGATGATCGCGCCCGCAGTGGTGGGCCTGAATTTCCGGTGGCTGTTCAACACCCAGTACGGCCTGGTCGACGCGCTGTTGCGCATGTTCAACCTGCCCGACATTCCATGGCTCAACCATCCGACCTGGGCGCTCGTCTCCGTGATCGTCGCCGATGTCTGGCAGAACACGCCGTTGATGGTGCTACTGTTCCTTGCCGGCCTGCAGTCCTTGCCGCAGGAACCGCTCGAGGCGGCCACCGCGGACGGCGCGACGCCATGGCAGCGCTTCTGGCATATCGTGCTGCCGCTGATGCGTCCGATCATCATGATCGCCCTGATGCTTCGCATCATCGACACGTTCCGGACCTTCGACGTCGTCTGGCTGATGACGCAGGGCGGGCCGGGCGGCGCCACCAACCTGCTCACCGTCTATTCCTACCTGCTGGCGTTTCAGGCGGTGGATTTCGGACATGCGGCGGCCGTCTCCTACATTGCTTTGGGGATGTCGCTGTTCGTGCTCGGGCTCCTCTACGGAATACCGTGGCTGATTGCGAAACGGAGAGCGATATGAGCGAAGCCGCAATCGTTAGCGCACGTCCCAGGCCAAAGCGCCGGCGCCGTCGATTTACGGTGGGAACCGCCGGCCAGTATATGGCGCTGGCCCTGACCGTCGCGTTCACCGTCTTTCCGCTGGTATGGCTGTTCCTAACGTCGATCCGCAGTTCGGCCGACATCTTCTCGGTGCCGGTGCACATCATTCCCGAGACCGCGACGCTAACACAATACGTCTCCGTTTTCGCGGAGTACGACACGATGGACTATGTCTGGAACACCGTCATCGTCTCGGCGGCGACGGTCATCCTCGTCCATCTGCTGGCCATTCCTTGCGCCTATGCCTTGTCGCGTTTCAGGATGCCGGGCGCCATGCTGATTTTCGGGCTGCTTTTGATCATGCGCATGATCCCGGTCATAGCGCTTGCCATTCCGCTCTTTGCCGTGTTTGCCGCCATGGGCATGCTCGACACCATCTGGGCGCTGATCCTGTGCCATACGGCGGCCAAACTGCCTGTCGCCATCTGGCTGCTTCTGGGCTTCATCCAGGACGTGCCGAAAGAGATCGAGGAGGCTGCCCAGTCAGACGGCGCCGGCACGGTGCGCACGCTGGTCCAGATCGTGACGCCGCTGATTGCTCCTGGTATTGGCGCCAGCGCGGTCATCACCTTCCTCTTCACCTGGAACGACCTGCTGCTTGCCCTGACCCTGACCTCCAGCAAGGCCGCGCAGACTCTGCCGGTCGGGCTCACCAACTTCGTCTCGCAATTCGGCATCGACTGGGGCGCGATGTCGGCAGCCGGCGTCCTGATGGTCATCCCGACGTTGGTGTTTGTCTGGTTTGCCCAGGGGCTGCTGGTCAAGGGTCTCACCACCGGTGCCGTCCGCGGCTGAATGGCGGACATGCACCCAGAACGCTCGACGGCTTCGACGACGGGATATGCAACTGAGTGACGATCGGTGGGGTCAGGGACCTCGCCGCGCAATCGGAGGATACGGAATGGCAGCTGATCAGATACCGGCGATATCGGACATTTCGCGGCCGCCGAGACAATTGGTCGATGCGCTTGCGGCGATCGGCTCGGCGACGCTGGCCAGCGAACTCTACCACAAGATGGGCATTCGCGACCCGCAGATACGGGGCCCGCGTCCATTGAGGCTGGGCCGCACGGCGGCGGGGCCTGCTCTCACGCTCCAGTGCATGCCGAAGCGCGAGGATCTCTACAACGAGACCGAATATGAGGAGCCGGAGCGGCAGTTGCACCGTCACGTGCTCTATCCCACGCAGCCGGGCGACATGGTGGTGGTCGATGCGCGCGGCGATCTGGGAAGCGGCATCTTCGGCGAGATGATGCTGACCTATTTCGCCGGGCGCGGCGGGGCCGGCGTGGTTGTCGACGGCTGCATCCGCGATTCCGCCCAGGCGGCGGCTTTGGACATCGGCATCTGGGTGAGGGACGTCACGCCGAATTTCCACGCCCAAACCAACATCGTGCCGTTCGCCGTCAACGTCCCCATCGCCTGCTCGAACGTGCTGGTCATCCCGGGCGATATCATCGTCGCCGACGATGACGGCGTGGTCGTCGTGCCGGTCGCCCTTGCTCCAAAATTGGTCGAGCTCGCCGGCGCGCATATTGAGTGGGAAGAGTTTTCGCGCTCGCGCCTGGCGCAAGGGGGAGACCTGCGGAAATACTATCCGTTGAGCCCCGAGGGCGAGGCCGAATACCGAGCATGGCGGCATGCTCAACAAAAATGAGTGGTGCCGGACGGGAGGACAATAGGTGTCTGCAATTGAGATAGAACAGCTCGGCAAGAGCTTCGGCGCCGTGGAAGTTTTGCGCGATGTCAATATCGAGATCGCCAGTGGCGAGTTCGTGGTGCTGGTCGGTCCGTCAGGCTGCGGCAAGTCAACGCTGCTACGCATGATCGCCGGGCTGGAAGAGCAGACGACCGGCGAGATCCGCATCGGCGGGCGTGTCGTCGACGAGATGCCGGCCAAGTCGCGCGACATAGCCATGGTCTTCCAGAGCTACGCGCTCTATCCGCATATGAGCGTGGCCGACAATATGAGCTTCGCGCTTCGACTGGCGAAGGTCCCTAGGGAAGAGATTGTCTCGAGGGTCAAGGCGGCGGCCGAAATCCTTGGCCTGCAGGATCTGCTTGGCCGCATGCCGCGGCAGTTGTCCGGCGGCCAGCGCCAACGTGTCGCCATGGGCCGCGCCATCGTGCGCGATCCAGCCGCTTTCCTGTTTGATGAGCCGCTTAGCAACCTCGATGCCAAGTTGCGTGTCAAGATGCGCGCCGAAATCAAGAAGCTTCACCAACGGCTCGGCCGAACAAGCATCTATGTCACGCATGACCAGACCGAGGCGATGACGCTCGCCGACCGCATCGTGGTGTTGAACAAAGGCCGGATCGAACAGATCGGCAGCCCCTCCGAGCTCTACGAGAACCCAGCCAATCTGTTCGTCGCAAGCTTTATCGGCTCGCCGGAAATGAACCTGATCGAGGGCCGCATCGACAACGGCGCATTCGTCGCCGATGACAGCTTGCGCTTACCCTTGCCGGCGGATGCTCGGATGGGCGACAGGGATGGGGTAGTTTACGGGATTCGTCCGCAGCACATTTCGGTTGGTGGCAACCACTCTCAGGCGAGGGTGCAAGTGGTCGAGCCGACCGGTGAGGCCCAGGAGCTTACATTAAGTGCAGGTGGAGTCGACCTCGTGGCCGAGGTGCGGGATCAGCCGCCCTTCAAACTTGATCAAGAGGTTGGGTTGGAGATCATGGTATCCAAGGTGCATCTGTTCGATGCTCGTAGTGGCACCAGGATTGCTTAGCGCGCGCTGACGGGCGAAAAACAGCCCATCCCATCATGCCCTTCATCAGTTGCCACTTGCTGCGAAACCACCGGTGATCGCCGTTTGCCCATCGGCCGTCACGGCAATCGCCCGCGGCGCTCCGGCATGACCAGGATCTCGGCACCACGCGTTGTTACGCCACAGAGGAACGGACCGCGTCAGACATAGTGCGGGCGTCGTCCTCGTTGCACCCCGGGCCATTCCGTGCTCCGTTAGCGCAGCGCCGCCGTTGCGGGCACCAAGCTTGCCGGACCGGCCATATCGTCCACACCGTTCGAGGCAATCATATGACCCAGAATATGGAAACCGATCCCTTCAACGTCTCGATGCGCAAGTTCCTGAAGCAGGTCGGCGTGACTTCGCAGCAGGCAATCGAGAAAGCCGTGGCGGAGAAGGGCCTGAAAGGACAGGGCCGACTGACCGTGAGGGCCGTCATCACCTCGGAGCCGGCAGGCTTGCGCCATGTCGTCGAGGGCGAGATCGATCTTGGATGAGAGCTGCGGCTTGATCGGGGTCGGCGGCTATTTGAAGAACCGTATCTGCCCGGCCGGCGATGGATCGTATCCGCCAAGCTCGGCGGCGCGGCTGGCGAAGATTTCCTGCCGCAGGAAACGCAAGAGCGCCTGGATCGGTTGCTGGAAGTAGGTCCGCTGCCGCATCAGGAGATCGAAACTTTCCCAGGCCAATGGAACGAAATCGAGGCCAGCGGCGCGTGCGGCCGCGCGCGTAGCAATTCCGCAATCGGCCCTGCCAATGCGCACGGCAGCCGCGAGATCAGGTCCGGTCAGGCAGGGCGGCTCCAACCGGTTGACGTCGTCTTGTTTCGCGCCGGAGTCCGCCAGCAATTGCGTGAGCAGCATGTCCGCGCCTGCGCCGCGTTGACGAACCGCGATGCGTGCGCCGGTCGCAAGTACGTCGGTCAGGTTGTTGAGCGATTTTGGATTGCCTGGCGCGAGCAGCAGGCCTTGCTCGCGGCGGGCGAATCCGACCAGCACCGCATCGTAAAGCCGCGGTCTGGTCGCAATCGCGGCGACATTCGGGTCCGGGTCGGGGCTGTGGAAATGAATCGCGGCGACAGACACCTCGCCGCGCAGCAGGCGTGTCACGCCGGCTTCCGTGCCTTCCGTCAGAAAGGCCAGGCCGGAACCTGACTGGCGCAAAGCCCATTCGAGCAGGTCGTCCTGGCTGCCACCGACGATCGGCGGCGGCTCGGATTGGGTCATTCCTGCAGGCCGGACCAACCCCGACATGACCCAACGGTCGAGTTCATGCCGCGGAAACAGCCACTTGCCCGCCACCTTGCTGCACGGGATACGCTCCTCCGCGATCAGCTCATAAAGCTTGCGCTCGCCAATGCGCAGATAGTCGGCGGCTTCGGACGTCGTCAGCAAATCCATCCTGCATTGATATGCATATTCCTGTTCAGGTTCAAGGATTTGACAGTGACGGAGGAGTTGCAGGACATTGACGCCGGACAGGACTGCGAGGAGCAATGTCGGAAGGGCTCGGCACATGGCAACTGATCGCGGGCGGCGACGCCACGCTGTTTGCCATCGTGCGCCTGTCGCTCGCCGTGAGCCTTTCGGCTGTCGCGATCGCCATGGTCGCAGGCCTTCCGCTGGGTGCAATTATCGCGCTGGCGCGCTTTCCCGGTCGTTCGGCGATCGTCGTGCTGCTGAACGGTTTCATGGGCCTGCCGCCGGTGGTGGTCGGGCTGACGGTCTATCTGCTGCTATCGCGATCCGGGCCGCTGGGTGAATTCGGCCTCTTGTTCACACCCGCCGCCATGGTCATCGCGCAGGCGCTATTGGTGCTGCCCATCATTGCCGCGCTGACTCGCCAGACGGTCGAGGATCTGTGGCGCGAGTACCGTGAGGAACTGACTGCGATGCAGGTCGGGCCGGCGGGCTTGGTCGCCACGCTTTTGTGGGACGGCCGCTTCAGCCTCGTCACGGCTCTGCTCGCGGGTTTCGGCAGGGCGGCGGCCGAGGTCGGCACCGTGATGATCGTCGGCGGCAACATTGATGGCTTCACCCGCACCATGACGACGGCAATCGCACTTGAAACCTCGAAGGGAAATCTGCCGCTCGCCATGGGGCTCGGCCTGATGCTGATTTTCCTCATCTTGCTGATCAACGCCGCCGCCTGGGGCGTGCGAGTTTGGTCCGAGCAACGGGCTGGCTAGGGATGCGGGCTGCTCAGAGCGATCTTCCACTTGTCTTCGATGACGTGTCGCTGGTCGCCGGTGCGACGACCATCCTGGACCGGGTGAACCTGACGATCGGGCCGCGCGCGCCGACTCTGGTCGTCGGCCCGAACGGGTCGGGCAAAACCTCCCTGCTGCGGCTCTGCATGGGGCTTGTTGCACCTTCTGCTGGAACCCTGACTTGGGGGGGGCGAACGTTTTCCCCGCCGACACGGCGTGCAATCCTGTTCCAGAAGCCGGTGATGCTGCGCCGCTCGACGGCCGCGAATGTCGCCTATGCACTGGCTCAAGCCGGCTGTCCGCGTCGGCTCCGGGCCCCGCGCGTGGAGGAACTGCTCGAGCGCGTCGGTCTTCTCGATCTCGCGGCACGTCCGGCACGGCATCTCTCCGGTGGCGAGCAGCAGCGGCTGGCCCTCGCCCGGGCCCTGGCGCGCCAGCCCGAAATCCTGCTGCTCGACGAGCCGACAGCCAGCCTCGATCCGGCGGCGACGCGTTTTGTCGAGCAGATCATCATCACGGCTGCCCAATCGGGCACGAAAATCATCATGGCGTCGCACCATCTCGGCCAAGTGCGCAGGATCGCGGCAGACGTCGTCTTTCTGCTCCGGGGGCGCGTTTGCGAGCATGCCGACGCCGACGACTTCCTTGACCGCCCCGCGACCCCGCAAGCCGCTGCCTTCGTGCGCGGCGAGCTCGTGCTTTGATCAACTGGACCGAGATTGAGATGCTGACCCGCCGAATATTCTCTGCGCTTGTGGTGCTTCTGATGCTAGCAGGCGGCGCGCCTGCCCAGGACCAGTCGATAGTCGTGGCGTCGACGACCTCGACGCAGGATTCCGGCCTGTTCGATCACATCCTGCCGCTGTTCGAGAAGAAAACCGGCATCGGCGTGAAGATTGTCGCTCAGGGCACCGGTCAGGCGCTCGACACCGGTCGGCGTGGCGATGCCGACGTGGTCTTCGTCCATGCCAAGGCGCAGGAGGAGAAGTTCATCGAGGAAGGCTTCGGGGTGAAGCGCTTCGACGTGATGTACAACGACTTCGTCCTCGTTGGCCCCAAGAGCGACCCGGCGGGCGTCAGCGGGACCAAGGACATCGCAGCCGCGCTGATCGCCATCAAAGCCAAGAAGGCGGCCTTCGTGTCGCGTGGTGACAGGTCCGGCACCCATTCGGCCGAATTGGGTCTGTGGAAGACGGCCGGCATCGACATCGAGGCGGCCAGGGGCCCGTGGTACAAGGAGATCGGGCAGGGCATGGGGGCGGCGCTCAACGCCGCGGCAGCCATGAACGCCTATACGCTTTCCGATCGTGGCACTTGGCTGTCGTTCAAGAATCGTGGCGAGTTGGACATCGCCGTCGAGGGTGACAAGCGGCTGTTCAATCAGTATGGCGTGATGCTGGTGAATCCTCACAAGCATCCAAGCGTCAAAGTGGAGGCCGGCCAGCGCTTCATCGATTGGCTGATTTCTCCGGAAGGCCAGAAGGCGATCGGAGAGTACAAGATCGACGGCCAGCAGCTCTTCTTCCCGAACGCGCAGCGCGGGCGTTCCTGAAGCTGGTTGCAAACAGGCTCGCGTCTGCTTCAATATCGCGCCATGACGAGAACGTTTTCTTCGACGGGCCCGCTGACTCCCCTGGAAGCGGCGCTCGACGCGCTGCTCGATGGTGTAATGCCCGTCACCCCCCGCTTGGTGCCGCCTGAACAAGCCTTGGGCTATGTCGCTGCCGGGATGCCGCCTGTCGTGCCGGCTCAGCCTGTGCGAGATATCGCTGCCATTGACGGCTGGGCGTGTCGCGCCCTCGACCTCGTGGGGGCATCAGCCTATTCGCCCTTAGTTTTGCCGGTCGCGCCGATCTGGGTCGAGACGGGTGAGGCCATGCCTGAAGATCGCGACTGTATGCTGCAGGCCGGCCTCGTCGATTGCAGTGGACCGATGATCCAAGCAGCAGCTGAAGCCGTGCCCGGTCAGGGTGTGCGCCGGGCGGGCGAGGATATGGCGGCGGCCCGCCCGCCAATGCTTGAGGGAAAGGCGATCGGCGTCGCCGACCTGCTGGTCGCCCGCAAAGTGGGACTGAGCCAGCTTGCCATACGGAGCCCGCGCGTGCGCGTGATCGATGTCGCTGCCGACAGCCACGAGACATTCTCCATGCGGCTCGTGGTCGAGAGTCTGAGTGCCTCGGGCGTTTCGATCGTCGGTATAGAGACCGTAGAGCGCGACGCGGCATCGATCATTGTCGCTCTTGATGGCGAGGCCTGCGATTTTCTGCTCCTGATCGGCGGTACTGGCGACGGCCACGCCGACGTGACCGCCGAGGCTCTTGCGCGGCGCGGGGTGTTATTTAGGCACGGCATTGCCTTACGGCCCGGTGGGACAACGGCAATAGGCCGGCTCGGCAAGACACCGGTGGTCGCATTGGCCGGATCGCCGCACCAAGCTTTCGCCGGGTTCCTTGCGCTTGTCCAGCCAGTCCTGGACCGCCTGTCGGGCAGATCTGAACGGCCCGGCATCATCTTGCCGCTCTCGCGGAAAATCTCATCCGCGGTCGGACTTTACGAGCTCGTTCTGCTCGGGAAGGAAAGGGACATGTGGACGCCGCTCGCGGTCGGCGACTTTTCGCTGGACGCGATGCGGCTTGCCGACGCCTGGCTTGCGGTCCCGGGCGATAGCGAAGGGTATGCCGCCGGTACGCCCGTCTCCGCCTTTCCGCTCCGCAACTTTTGATCGAGTGAGCCGCTATGACGAATTCTCCATCATCGGCCCGGCAGAACAGCGGGCAGGAGCAGTTCCTGACGATATTGTCGCGCGAAGCTGCGCTGGCTCGCTTCGAGGCAGCGCTGTTTCCCCGCCCGTTGCCGACCGAGACGCGGACGCTGGCCGACGCGCTCGGGCTGGTTCTTGCCGAGGACGTGGCGGCACCGGGCGACGTGCCGCCCTTCGACCGCTCCAATGTCGATGGCTTCGCGGTACGTGCGGCCGATCTGGCTGCCGCCTCTGAAACCCGTCCCGTTCGGCTTGAGCTGAATGCGGAAGCGATTGCCTGCGGCACGGTTCCGCAACTCCCCGTTCTGACCGGAACCGCCACGCCCATCGCAACCGGCGGGCCGCTGCCGCGTGGCGCGGACGCCATCGTCATGGTGGAGCATACGCATCCGGTGGGGTTGAGTGCCATCGAGGTGGGGCGCGGCATCTCGCCCGGCCAGTTTGTCTCCAATGCAGGATCCGACATGGCGCGAGGAGAGGTCGTGCTGCGCACCGGAACGCAAATCGGCTCGCGCGAAATCGGCATGCTCGCCGCGTGCGGAATCGCACAAGTGGCCGTGGCGCGCAGGCCAAGCGTGGCCGTGCTCTCCACTGGCGATGAACTCGTTCAGCCGGGCGAGCCGCTGCGGGCGGCCGGCATCTATGATGCCAACGGACCGATCATCGCTGCGGCGGTCACTGAAAATGGCGGCGAAGCGCATTTTATCGGCGCCTTCCCGGACGACGAGGCAACGCTTGAGACGGCTATGCGCGAGGCGCTCGCCGCCCACGACGTAATGATCCTGTCGGGCGGCACGTCCAAAGGAGCAGGGGATATCACGCATCGCATTATCGGCCGACTGGGCAAACCCGGCATCATCGCCCACGGCGTGGCGCTGAAGCCCGGAAAGCCGCTTTGCCTGGCGGTGTGCGGGGGCAAGCCGGTCATCGTCCTGCCGGGATTTCCGACCTCGGCCATGTTCACCTTCCATGACATGGTGGTACCCGCCCTGCGGCGCATGGCGGGGCTGCCGCCGCGCGTCGATGCTCAGGTCACCGCAAGCCTTCCGTTGCGGGTTCCTTCCGAACTCGGACGGACCGAATTCGCGATGGTCTCCCTTGTGCAAGGGCAGGGAGGATTGACGGCCTATCCGACTGGTAAGGGCTCGGGAGCGATAACATCCTTTACCCAGGCGGATGGCTTCATCCGCATCGAGGCCCTGGCCGATCACGTGCCTGCCGGTGCCGACGTAGCGGTGACGCTGTTCACGCCGCGGGTCCGCGTTCCCGACCTCGTCGTCATCGGCAGTCATTGCGTCGGCCTCGATCTGGTCGTTGGCGAACTTTCGCGTCGCGGTATTTCGGTGCGCTCGCTGTCTGTGGGAAGCCTGGGCGGTCTTGCGGCGGCCAAGCGCGGCGAGTGCGATCTCGCTCCCATCCATCTCTTCGACCCGAAGACGCGGAACTACAACGCGCCCTTCCTCGGTGACGGTCTCGAACTCGTGCCAGGCTGGCGCCGCATGCAAGGTTTGGTGTTCCGCCGAGGGGACGAGCGCTTCGAGGGCCTCGGCGCGGAGGATGCGGTCCGTGCCGCGCTCGCCGATCCCGATTGCATGATGGTCAACCGCAACCAAGGCTCGGGAACGCGTATCCTGATCGACCAACTCCTCGGCGCGGAACGCCCGGACGGCTACTGGAACCAGCCGCGCACACACAATGCCGTGGCCGCGGCGGTAGTGCAGAAGCGCGCCGACTGGGGCGTCACCATTGCGCCGGTCGCGCGTGCGGCCGGGCTCGGTCTTATCCCGTTGACCGAAGAGCACTACGACTTCGCGCTGGTTTGCGCGCGAAAGGATCAGCCCGCGGTGCACGCGTTCCTCGAAGTCCTCCAGGCCGACGAGGTGCATTCGGCGCTGGAGCGCGCGGGGTTCAGCCGGCCGGGTTAGCGGCAAGCAACGCGGCCAGCCGCTCGGCTTCGGCGAGGTCCTCGACTGTGTTGGCGTTGAAGAACGGGTCCACCGGCTCTGCCGGCCAGGATACGGTGGCAAGGCCGTAGCGACTGGTCCACCGGTCGATCTTGCGCAGGCCCTCGTTGGTCAACGCATGCCGCAATTCGTCCCGCAGGGCGACTTTCCAGAGCCCGATGACCGGATGCGCCTGACCGCCGGACGCCGCCACCGCCAAATCCGCCCCCTCGGTCATGCGCGCCCGCTGGAGGCGTGCAACGAGATCGCGCGGCAGGAAAGGACAATCACCGGCGGCGCTGACCACCCACTCGACGTCGGGCCTGTTGTCCGCCGTCCAATCGAGCGCGGCGAGCATGCCGGCGAGCGGCCCCGGATAACCCTCGATCGTGTCGGCGACGACGGGCAGGCCAAAACGGGCGAAACGAACGGGGTCGCCATTGGCATTAAGAACGAGCCCGTCGCATTGCGGTCCCAGCCGTTCGATGACATGCTCGAGCATCGTGCGTCCGCCGATCACGCGCGTCGGCTTGTCCCCGCCGCCCATGCGCCGACCCAGACCGCCAGCGAGCACGACGCCCAACGTCATGGGCCGCTCAATCGTCATGCTCGGCACCCTTGCGGCGGTGGCGCGGCGCTTCCTCATCGACCGAAGCGATATCCTGGTCGAAGACGATCCGCTCCTGGCCCGAAAGTGCGGTGAAGCGCTTGCCGCGCGCCCGGCCGACCAGCGTCAGCCCCACTTGGCGGGCCAGCGCCACGCCCCAGGCGGTGAAGCCGGAACGCGAAACCAGGATGGGAATGCCCATCCGAACCGTCTTGATCGTCATCTCGGAGGTCAGCCGCCCGGTCGTGTACATGATCTTGTCCCCCGGATCGATGGCGTGGCGGTACATCCAGCCGGCGATCTTGTCGACAGCGTTATGGCGGCCGACGTCTTCCATATAGCAGATTGGCGTGCCCTCTCTGCAAAGGACGCAGCCATGGATCGCGCCTGCCTCCAGATAGAGCGACGGCATGGTGTTGATTTTGTGCGTCAGCTCGTAGAGCCAGGAGGTGCGAAGCTCAGCGGGCGGGAGCGTAATGTCTTCGATCGCCTCCAGCACGTCGCCGAAGGCAGTGCCTTGGGCGCAACCCGAAGTCTGCGTTCGCTTTCTGAGCTTCTGCTCGTAGTCGGTGTTGCGCTCGGTGCGAACGACCACGACCTGGAGGTCCTCGTCATACTCGACGTCCGTCACCACATCGGTGGGCAGAAGCATGTTCTGGTTCAGCAGATAGCCGAGCGCAAGATATTCAGGATAGTCGTTGACCGTCATCATCGTGACGATCTCCTGAGCGTTGAGATAGAGCGTCAGGGCACGTTCGATCGGTACGCGGACCTCTACCGCCGCGCCTGTATGGTCGACGCCCGCAACCAGCTCCGTCAGCCGTTGGTCTTGCGGATCGGGTGTGATGATAGCGTGTTCCGGTTGGCGTAGCATCAAAGGCATGGCAGTCTCCTGACGTCGTATTCTGGCTCGCGCCTGCGCTAGCTTGCCGTATCTTACAGGCTGTTCAACCGAAGCTGATTAAAAAAAGCCGGATTGATGCGATTACGAAGAAGCCGACACGCTCGTAGAGTGGGAATATAAATGGCGCAAATCTCGGATGACTGCTTCGCTTTCGGCGGACAGATGCGGCCCATCGACGAGACTGCCGCGCTGATCGCCTCGAAACTCAGCGCCGTAGAGGAGGTCGAGACGGTCCCGCTCTTGCTGGCGGATGGGCGCGTCCTGGCAAAAGAGATGGTGGCATCGCTGGCGCTGCCGCCCTTCACCAATTCCGCGGTCGACGGCTACGCCGTGCGAGGGGCAGATCTGCCGCAGACCGTCGAGACGGCATTCGCCGTTGCCGGGAGGGTTCAGGCCGGCATGGCGGCGAATGAACCTGTGCGGCCGGGCCAGACGGTACGCATCTTCACTGGCGCTCCAATGCCCGACGGGGCCGACACGGTGTTCATGCAGGAAGACGTGAGCATCGACGGCTCCGGCAGGATCCTTCTCCCGCCCGGCCTGAAAAAGGGTGCCAATGTGCGCCCTGCGGGTGAAGATGTCGCATTGGGCGAGACCGTCCTCCCGGCGGGCCATCGGATGCGGCCGCAAGATATCGCGCTCGCCGCCGCATTGGGGTTCACGGAACTCCAGGTTAGGCGCAGGATACGCGTCGCAGTGTTCTCGACCGGAGACGAAATCGTCGCGCCGGGAGACATGCGCGGACAGGCGCAGCTTTTCGACTCCAACCGTTTCATGCTGACGGCGATGCTCGCTCGACTCTGCTGCGACATCACCGATCTCGGTATCCTCGTGGACGATAGTAGCCTGATCGCTGAAAAGCTGAGCGAAGCGGCATTGAGCCATGACCTGATCCTGACTTCGGGCGGTGTGTCGACGGGCGAGGCAGATTGCGTGAAGGCCGCCGTCGAGAGTGCCGGAACCCTGGTGTTCTGGCGCGTCGCGATCAAGCCGGGCCGGCCGGTCGCCATGGGGGTGATCGATGGAACCCCGCTGATCGGACTTCCTGGCAATCCGGTGGCGAGCTTCGTCACCTTCGCGCATATTGCCCGCCCGGCAATCCTCGCCCTTGCGGGGGCCCTCCAGCAACCACCGACCCCGATCGCTATGCGGGCCGCCTTTTCCTATAGCAAAAAGCAGGGACGGCGCGAGTATGTGCGAGCAAGCGTACGCGCGGCCGCGGATGGATGCTACGAAGCGACGAAGTTTCCCAGGGAAGGCGCAGGACTGTTGTCATCCCTGGTCGCGACCGACGGTCTCGTCGAGTTGGGAGAGGAGATAGTCCGTGTCGAGCCAGGTCACACGGTCCAGTTCCTCCCCTATTCCAGTCTTATGTGAGCGCCGTCGGATCGCGTCCTCGAAACGAGAGCCGCAACCCAGGCTCGATTGACGCGGCCAGGTCCCGTCGGGCATCATGCCGACCATGATAACCACGGCGAAGCTGGATCTGACCGGGCTTAAGTGCCCTTTGCCCGCGCTCAAGACCCGCAAGGCGTTGAAAGCCTTGAGGCCAGGCGAGCGGCTCGAGGTTCACTGCACGGACCCGCTGGCGGTCATCGATATCCCCAATCTGCTCAACGAGATGGGCGAGCGACTTGAAGCGACGGAGCGCGACGGCGATCGCGTCGTGTTCATGATCGAAAAGACGCAGCCCGCGACGATGTGACGAGTTGCACCCCGTCGGCGGCGGCCCCAAGATTTGCGAGGCAATGCTTGCGCTGGTCGTGCAGGGGACATGTCGTGCCTCATAGTCGACATCCTGGTCCGCGGGGTATCGTTAAGAGGTAAGGGCGTTTCACTCGGGGAGGTGAGCACATGACGATCCAGGAACGACGGCCGCGTGATCGCGGACCAAAGGGCAGGCCGCTGGATGACGCCGCGCTCGCCGAGGTCCAGGCGCTCCTGGGCGCGCGCCAGCGACGGCGCGACTTGCTGATCGAATTCCTTCATCTGATCCAGGACCGATATGGCTGCCTGTCGGCGCGGCATTTGCGGGCGCTGGCGCAAGATATGCGCTTGTCGCAGGCCGAGGTCTACGAGGTGGCGACCTTCTACGACCATTTCGACGTTGTGAAGGAAGGCGAGATCCCGCCGGCGCCGTTGACAATCCGCGTGTGCGATTCAGTGAGTTGCATGCTGGCGGGCGCCGACACGCTCCTGGCCGAATTGCAAGCGGGCGCCGATCCAGCGGCGATCAGGGTCATGCGTGCGCCCTGCATGGGCCGTTGCGCTGGCGCGCCTGCCGCGCGTATCGGTGATCGCGAGGTCGACCAGGCAACCGCCGAGGGCCTGAGGCGCATGGCCGCGGCAGCGGAGACCGGTGTGAGCCTGCCCGATTATGTCGGGCTGGAGGCGTATCGGCAGGCGGGCGGCTACCAGCTTTTGCAGCGGATACGGATTGGGGCGCTGACCACGGACGAGCTCATCGCCACCCTGGGCGATGCAGGCTTGAGGGGTCTGGGCGGTGCGGGCTTTCCCGCTGGCAAGAAGTGGCAGTTCGTGCGTTCCTATCCGGGCCCGCGTCTGATGTCGATCAATGGCGACGAGGGGGAGCCCGGCACCTTCAAGGACCGCATCTATCTCGAGCGAGATCCGCACCGTGCCTTTGAGGGTGCATTGATCGCGGCGCACGCCGTCGAGGCGGAACGGATCTATCTTTACATGCGTGACGAATACCCTGCGGTGCTCGCCATTCTTCGTCAGGAGATCGCCGCACTCGAGGCCACCGGCATCGTCAAGCCGGGCTTCATCGAGCTCCGCCGCGGCGCTGGTGCGTATATCTGCGGCGAGGAGAGTGCGATGCTGGAAAGCATCGAGGGCAAGCGCGGCATGCCGCGCCACCGCCCCCCCTACATCGCCGAGGTCGGCCTGTTCGGACGACCGACGCTCAACCATAATGTCGAGACGCTCTGGTGGATCCGCGACATCGTCGAAAAGGGCGCGCAATGGTTCGCTGCGCAGGGCAGGCCCGGCCACCCTGGCATCCGCTCATGGTCCGTATCCGGCCGGGTGAAAAATCCCGGCGTCAAGCTGGCGCCGGCCGGCGTCACGGTACGCGAATTGATCGACGACTATTGCGGCGGTATGGCGGACGGTCATGAGTTCAAGGCCTATTTGCCGGGTGGCGCCTCAGGCGGCATCCTGCCAGCAGCACTGGGGGACATTCCGCTCGATTTCGGCGGCGATCTGGCCAAGCAGGGCGCCTTCGTCGGCTCCCATGCTATAGTCGTGTTCTCGCGGGCCGACAATATAAAGCAGGTCACGCTCAACCTCATGAAATTCTTCAAACATGAGAGCTGCGGGAAGTGCACGCCTTGTCGCGAGGGAACCGAAAAGTTGGTGGCTATCTTGCAGGAGCAGGGCCCGATGCCGGAAGATAAGATTCGCGACCTCGAAGCCGTGATGCGCGATTCGTCGATCTGCGGCCTGGGCCAGGCGGCGCCCAATCCGATCAACCATCTGCTGACGCATTTCCGGAGTGACCTCTGATGGCCGAGAGCGTGGTATTCACCCTCAATGGGCAAACCGTGAGCGCCGCCCCTGGCGAGACTATCTGGGATGTCGCCAAGCGCCAGGGAACAAAGATTCCGCATCTGTGCCATGTCGACATGCCGGGCTATCGTCCCGACGGCAATTGCCGCGCCTGCATGGTCGACATCGAAGGCGAGCGCGTGCTGGCTGCCTCCTGCGTTCGCCAGCCTTCCGCCGGCATGGTCGTGAAAACCGATACCGAACGCGCCCGCAAATCGCGCGAGATGGTATTCGAGCTTCTCGCAAGCAACATGCGACCGGCGAGCGACGGTCCAGACAACCAGTCGGCATTCTGGCAATGGGCCGGTTCGATGGGGATTTCGGGCAGCCGATACCGTTCCAAGTTCACCGAGGAGGGGCTAGCGCCAGAATTCGACATCACCAATCCGGCCATTGCCGTCAATCTCGACGCGTGCATCACCTGCGGCGCTTGCGTGCGCGCCTGCCGCGAGGTGCAGGTCAACGACGTGATCGGCATGGCCGAGCGCGGCAATCACTCGATTCCTGTCTTCGATATGCACGATCCGATGGGCCTGTCGACCTGCGTCACCTGTGGCGAATGCGTCCAGGCTTGCCCGACTGGTGCGCTCTACGAGAAATCGCTGATGGACGAGACCGGCAAGACGCGTGTCGTCCAGGCGTTCGACAAGGTCGTCGATACGGTTTGCCCGTTTTGCGGCGTTGGCTGCCAGACGCAGGTCGCTGTCAAGGACAATAAAATCGTCCAGGTTGACGGCCGTAACGGTCCGGCGAACGAGAACCGGCTCTGCGTCAAGGGGCGCTTTGGCTTCGACTATGTGATGTCGCCCGAACGGCTGACGAAGCCGCTGATCCGTCGCGACGACGCGCCGAAGGCCGGCGACATTGATCTGCGCAGTGTCGACCCGCTGACAGTGTTCCGCGAGGCCAGCTGGGAAGAGGCGCTGGAGCGCGCTGCCAGCGGGCTGAAACGCATCCGCGACCAGCATGGTGGCAAGGCGCTGGCTGGCTTCGGCTCGGCAAAGGGGTCGAATGAGGAGGCCTATCTCTTCCAGAAATTCGTCCGGCAGGGTTTCGGCACCAACAATATCGACCACTGCACCCGGCTCTGCCACGCCTCTTCCGTGGCCGCTCTGATGGAGGGCGTC
Organism: Mesorhizobium sp. B2-5-3; assembly: GCF_006441005.1. Lineage (NCBI taxonomy): Bacteria > Pseudomonadati > Pseudomonadota > Alphaproteobacteria > Hyphomicrobiales > Phyllobacteriaceae > Mesorhizobium > Mesorhizobium sp. B2-5-3. The sequence goes on along the minus strand of NZ_VFUS01000006.1, from coordinate 410,567 downwards.
GGCTCTGGCGCGGTCTCGGCGCCTTTCATGGACGCCATGAAGGCCGAATGCGTGATCATCATCGGGGCGCGGCCGGCGACAAACCATCCAGTGGCCGCCACCTATTTCAAGCAAGCGGCAAAGCGCGGCACCAAGCTGATCGTGATGGATCCGCGCGGCCAGGAACTGATGCGCCACGCCAGCTATGCGCTGCGCTTCAAGCCGGGCAGCGACGTGGCGATGCTCAACGCGCTGCTGCACGTCATCATAGAAGAGAGGCTCTATGACGAGCAGTACATCCAGGCCAATGTCTCCGGCTTCGAGGCATTGAAGGCCAAGGTGAAGGATTTTTCGCCCGAGGCGATGGCTCCCGTCTGCGGCATCGAGGCCGGTGTACTGCGCGAGGTGGCGCGCACCTATGCCAAGGCGGAGCGCTCGATGATTTTTTGGGGCATGGGCATTTCGCAGCACACCCACGGCACGGACAATTCGCGCTGCCTGATCGCGCTGGCGCTGATCACGGGGCATGTCGGGCGCGCCGGCACAGGCCTGCATCCGCTGCGCGGCCAGAACAATGTCCAGGGCGCCTCGGACGCGGGCCTCATCCCGATGTATTTCCCCGACTACAAATCGGTGGAGAATGCCGATATCCGCGGCCAGTACGAGAATTTCTGGGGCCAGACGCTCGACCCCAAACGCGGCTTGACCGTCGTCGAGATCGTCGACGCGATCCATGACGGCGAGATCCGGGGCATGTACATCATGGGCGAGAACCCGGCCATGTCCGATCCCGACCAGAGCCATGCGCGCGCCGCACTCGCCAAGCTAGAGCATCTGGTTGTTCAGGACATCTTCCTGACCGAAACAGCGTGGCATGCCGACGTGGTGCTCCCTGCCTCCGCGCATGCTGAGAAGCTCGGCACTTACACCAATACCAATCGGCAGGTGCAGATCGGCCGGCCGGCCGTCAACCTGCCGGGCGAGGCGCGGCAGGATCTCGATCTCATCATCGAGCTTGCCAGCCGCATGGGGCTGGACTGGAACTACAGGCACGTTTCGGACGTCTTCGGCGAAATGGCGCAAGTAATGCCGTCGCTGAAGCACATTTCCTGGGAGCGCATCGAACGCGAGGAGTCCGTCGTCTATCCTGCCGATGGTCCTGATGTTCCTGGCAACGAGATCGTCTTCACCACCGGGTTTCCGACCGCGGATGGCCGCGGGCGCATCGTGCCCGCCGACCTCCTGCCTCCCGACGAGGTGCCCGACGACGAATATCCTCTGGTGCTAACCACTGGTCGCCTGCTGGAGCACTGGCACACGGGCGCCATGACACGCCGCGCCGGGGTGCTCAACGCGATCGAGCCCTACGGCATTGCTGCAATGAATCCCTACGAGATCAAGCGCCGCGGCCTTGCGCAGGGAGACGTGATCAACGTGGAGACGCGGCGCGGCATTGTCGAAGCCATTCTGCGGGCCGATCGAGAGGTCGCCGATGGCATGGTGTTCATGCCGTTCTGCTTTAACGAGAGCCCGGCCAACATGCTTACCAATCCTATGCTCGATCCTTACGGCAAGATCCCCGAGTTCAAATATTGTGCCGCGCGGATCGTGCCGGCATCGAGATCGGTCGAAGCTGCCGAATGACGTTTGGAAACTGCCCGCGGAGGTGGTGTTGGGCGACGGCTGACTTGAGGAAGTCCATTGTCCGACGGCCGCCGGAATAGTCGGGCAGGCCCTCGCGAAGGCTTGCGACAGGTGGGAGGGGCGCTATCGCCGGCCAGATGTCAGCCATAGTTGTGCGGAACGCCCTCAACTCGGCGTTCTTCTCGCGAGGTTTGATTTGGCTGAAGGCGACGCGAAATGCCATCACCGGCCGACCAGCAGCAGCCTTCTGACGAGTGCTGCTGTTAGAGTGTTTCGTTAGGATAGACGCCCCAAAGGCGGGTTTGCCTGACGAAACCTGCCAGCGACTTGACCGCGACCCTGCACCATTGCCCGTCGCAGCGCACCAGTTCGACAATTACTTCCGGCGCCAGCCAGGCGGTGACGAGGCTGGAAACCGAAGGCTTTCGGCGCAGCGCGATCTTGTCCTTGCTCCATGGGGCGGTTACAGCGGTCCTTCGCCCCGAAAGAAGCGGACCGAAGACCCAGCCGGATGTTCCCTGCCAATCTCGCACGCGCCGCCAGTTTCCATATTCCTGGTAGATTTCAAGCGGAATCCTGGGCCGGACATAAACCCATTCGACGTCATATTGGGTGCCCGGTCCGACCCGCATATTCACAGGAGAACTCTTCAACGACGCGAAGCGGGGCAAGGCAATCCCATTGACAGCAGCTTGAGGGCCGGCCTTTGTGACAGTTGCAACACATAGTGCAGCGATGAGGCAACAACGAAGGACGCTACCCGTGACGAAAAAGCCGCAACCGGCGTCTTGATAAGTCGACGAGACGACGTTGCTCCGAGGCGCACAACCGCGGCGTCTCACAGCGAAGCCCCATGCGAAGGATCGAAGAGGGCTCGAGGACATCTTTCGATATTGCCGCGTGGTCCTGGTGAGACAACGTCGGGAGAGGCGAGTTGCAGCGTTCGCATGGGCGTTCGATCCCACCTACCGAGTGAGCGCGTAGCAATCGATTTTTTTGAGCGCCAGTCGCCCGCAAGCGCGCCACGCTTCCGACTTGTTATCGAAGCCGCCATATCGGGCGCGGTAGTACACATCGCCATCTTTTTCGAAGGCCTCGGTAAAAGCAGAAGTGTTCGAAAGCAGTTTTGGCGCTTTGCGAGCCGCGAGTGAAAGGATTTCACGAGCTGCGGCCTTGCTTGGCATCGATCCAATCTGGATGATCCATTGACCTTCTTGGGTGGAAGCGGTGCTGATCGGATCGATGGCATCGGCAGACAAGGCCTGCTCCCTGGACACATCGCCCATCGCCTCAGCGGCGAAAGCGGCTCGGGAATCGGCCACCTGGGCCGGCTTCCACGTCGGAGTGGGCACCGATGCGTTCGAAGCCGCGGAGGCGACCAATGCGCTTTCTCCGCCACGATCGATCCTGAACCGGTCCGGACCGTAGGAAGCCTTAGCCAGATAGCGGCTGATGAGACGCTTCATGCGTGCATCTCGGCTCCTGACCGTATGTCCGCCCATCACCACCGCGACGATGCTGCGGCCCTGCGCCTCGACGGAAGAAACCAGGTTGAAGCCCGAGGCATTCGTGTATCCCGTTTTGATCCCATCCACGCCCTTCACCCGGCCGAGCAGATGGTTGTGATTGCCGAAGCGCCGACCTTTGTATTTGAAGGATCGGGTGTTGAAGTAGGAATAATAGCCAGGGTGATGATCCCTGAGCGCCAGGCCAAGGCGTGCCATGTCGCGCGCCGTGGTCTTCTGGGCTGTGTCGGGCAGTCCGTTAGCGTTCCTGAACGTGGTGGAGGTCATTCCCAACTGTCGTGCTTTTTGCGTCATGAGACGTGCAAAGCCGACCTCCGACCCGCCGAGGAACTCGCCAATGGCCGTCGCGGCATCGTTGGCGGACTTCGTTACCAGCGCCAATATGACCTGTTCGACGGTGATCGTTTGACCCTGCTTCAGTCCGAGTTTGGAGGGAGCCTCGTTGGCGGCATTGGCCGACACCGGTATCGCCGTGCCTTTCGAGATCCTGCCGCTCTCGAGCGCGTCGAAGATGAGGTAGAGCGTCATCATCTTGGTGAGAGACGCTGGATAGCGCGGAGCGTCCGCATGATCTCTGTAGAGGGTCTTGCCTGTCTTGGCATCGATGACAATGCCTGAAAATCTGGAATTGGCCTGCACGGCGGAAGCAGAGGCGGCGCAAAACACGATGACGACCGAGATCCTCAAGGCGAATTTCAACAATGACGCCGGGAAGGCGACAAGCTTCTCCATTACCAGATACATCCGCCCGCCCGTCGCCGCTCCGTGTAAAATGTGGCCGGGCGAGCCGGCCATCGGATCACGAAGCTAGGCAGGCACCGTTACCAATTGGTTATCGCATTCTTAACGAGAGGCCTCAAATTGTCTCGGCTCTATCCCTCGATTCCGCACCAGATAAGGTCGGCCGCCGTGACGGTTCGCGGAACGCCGCACGGCTCGAGGCGCGCATCGATTGCGGCATCGACTACCAGGATGCTTCCGCGGAAGACAAGTCGATCTTGCTAGAAGATTCTATTCCACATCCTCAGGTCCGTACCCTAAGCGCTTGCTCCATCCTGTCGGCGATCTGTGTGACGATATAGGCAATCACCATGTAGATCACGACGGCAATCACGAAGGCTTCGAGATAGTAGAAATTCAACGCGGCGGTCAGTTGTGATTGCGCGAAGATATCGACAACCTCGATGGCGAATCCGAGTGAAAGCGCCTTCATGATAACCATCATCGAGGTTGTCAGATCGGGAATTGCTGTCAGGGCGACCTGGGGAAATAGCACCCGTCGAAACAATTGGCCCCTTGTATAGCCAAGCGAATAGGCTGCGTCTGCCTGACCGGTGTCAAAGGCGTTGAGGGCTCCTTTGATAATCTCGGCCTGGAACGCGGCGACACAGCCGGTCACCGCAATGACAAGGATAACCCAATTGGGCGTTTGGTGGGCGTTGAAGTCTATGCCAACCAATGAAAACAGAAACTGAAGCGCGGGGGGAAGACCGAAATAGGCGAGGAAGATCACGATCACCATCGGAACGCCCTTGAAGACGACCTTGTAGGCCATGACGAGCTCTCGCAGTGCGGGAATCCGTCTATATTCCACAAGCGCAAACAGGCTGCCGACCATCGTCGAGAGCACGAAGATCGTGAGGGCCATTGCAAGCGTTACGGGTACGGCGCCCAGAATTTCCCGCGAGTCCTGGAGCAGGATATCGGTCTCAAACATGGTCAAATACCCTTGTTAGGTCACACGCTCGCGATCAGTGTGTTCTTGATCTGAGCAGATGTCGTAGCCTCCGGTGCCTGCATCGGGGAACGAAGCTCGAAGAAGCGGACGATGAGCCATGCGATCAGGCACATCACCGAATAGATGACCGCCAGCACGAGATAGGTTTCGAACTGGTACTGATTATAGTCGCGCTCCATGATCAAATGCGCGGTCGCCATGACATCCGCCGCCCCGATGTACATCACCAGCGCAACGTTATGGATCAGGTAGATGACGGAGTTCCCGTAGCCCGGCAATGCGAAGTGCACTGCTTGTGGCCCGATGACCCGCGTGATTTTCTGGCGAAAGGTATATCCAAGACTGTCTGCCGCATCATGCTGGCCGCGATCGACGGCCAGATATGCAGGTCGCAGGACTTCTGACAGGTAGCCGCCGTGATAAAAGCTCAATGCCACCATCGCAGCGATCGTCGGCGAGAAAAAATCTTCGGAGCCGAACAGGATTACCAGCAAGGGAAGCCCGTAAAACGCAACGAACAATTGGAGGACGACGGGAACACTCCGGGCATAGGATACGTAGAGATCCGCCAGGTGACTGATCACTGGCACCCTGCGGACCCGGAGTGTTGTCGCAAGGAGAGCTAGGCAGAACCCAGCAATGAGGGCCGTAAAAGTGATGGCCAGCGTCAGCGGCAACGCCGAGAGCAACTCGGGAATCATAGCAGAAACGTCCACTTGGAACACTCCTTCTTGCAGTTCTGCCTCAACGCCGGCTGTCCAGATGCAGCTGAGGACGCCTTGTTACTTCATGTATTTCACGATGTCCTCGCCGAACCACTTCTGCGAGAGCTTGTCGATCGTGCCGTCGTCCTTCAGTTCCTTGAGCACCTTGTTGACGTCCTCGGCCAGGATCTTGTTTTCCGCTGACCGGTGAATCAGCATGTACGTGTTGTTGCTGTAGACCGGATCGGATGCGACGATATCGAGCTTCTTGTTGTCGATGACCGCCTGCTCACCGAGGTTAGACGGTAGAACCAATGCGTCGAACTTGCCGTTCTGAACTTCATCCAGGCGGTTCGGGTAGGGGATCCCGGCGCTCGATGCCGTGACGTCGAGCTTATATTGCGGATTCTCTTTCTGCCAGTTCATGATGAACTTGTAGGTTCCGCCACCTGCCGTGGTCGGAACGATCCTCTTGCCGACCAGGTCCTTCATTTCCTTTATGCCGCTGTCTTTCTTGCTGTAGATTTTCATCAGACTGGCGCCCATCGGGTTCTCTGGAATGATGAATTGCTTCTCTCGCTCGGGCGACTTGTAGTAGCCACCTACGGCGATGTCGTACTTCCCGGTGGCAAGGCCGGTTTCCTGGGCGATGTCGGAGACACCTTCCATTTCGAACTTGTACTGCGGCAGCTTCGCATTGATCGCCCTCAGAAGATCGGGCTCATAGCCTTGCGGTTCGACGCCGATCGCGCCCCAGGCCAGCGGCTTGGACTCGGCAGACGTCGCGATCTTGACCGTCCGGACGGCCTGACCATAGCTGATCCCAGCGGTTGCGAGGGTAATTGCGATGCCACCAGCGACGGCCAGGACATAGCGGCGGGAAAAACCGGATGTGATTGCAGACATTTCTTGGGTTCCCTACTTGTTGAGCTATTGAAAAGCGAGTTCTGACTGCAGGAATTGAGCCAGTCGTGGACTGGAAGGCGCGTCGAAGATTTCAGCCGGACTGCCGTCGGCGGCAACCACGCCACGGTCCATGAAGACGATCCGGTTCGAGATGTTCTTTGCGAATTGCATCTCGTGGGTCACAAGCAGCGACGTGATCCCTGACGACGTGACATCCTTGATCACCTTCAAAACTTCACCGACAAGTTCAGGGTCCAGCGACGACGTAGGCTCATCGAAGAGGATGACGTCAGGACGCACCGCCAGCGCGCGTGCGATGCCGGTGCGCTGGAGCTGGCCGCCCGAGAGCTGGGATGGATAGCTGTCTCGCTTCGACGAGAGACCGACCCGATCGAGCTCTCTGAGCGCGATTTCCTGCGCCTCTTCCCTGGATTTGCGCTGCACCACAACGAGCGGATCCATCACGTTCTGGAGGACCGTCATGTTCTTGAAGACGTTGAACTGCTGAAAGACCATCGCGGTCCTCAACCGGATCGCCTGGACAGCGGCCTTGTCGGCACGCTGGTAATCCATCCGAATCTGATCGAACGCGATGGTTCCTGACGACGGCTTGGCCAGATAGTTGATGCATTTCAGCAGCGTGGTCTTGCCGGTGCCGCTGGGGCCGATGATCGACACCACGTCACCCCGCTTTACCGAGAGATTGACGCCGTTCAGGACCTGCGTGCTTCCGTAAGACAGCTTTATATCTTTGAGTTCAAGCATTGCTGGTTGGCCCTTCGGAAAGTGTGGGACGGACTGGCTTGACCGTATGCGACGTCATCACTCGCTCTCCGCATGGCCCAGGACATGCATCAGCCGGTTTGCCCAGCCGAAGATCGCTATGGCGTGGACGAGGTCGATGATCTCGGCATCATTCATGCCGACTGATCGCAGCGAGGCGACGTCGTCTGCCGTCGCTTCCGACGGCGCCGCCGACAGGCGGCGGGCAAAGTTGTAGATTGCCGCATCGCGCGACCCGAGCTTTTCAGGTTTGTCGAGATACAGCGCGGTGACCACTTCATCGCTCTTGGTCAGCTCTGCATGCCGGCGGGCGTGAACGACGGCACAGAATTTGCAGCCATTGACGATCGAGGCACCCAATGCGCCAAGCTCGCGGTCGGGACGGGCAAGCCCGCCCTCGACGTACATGATCGCGTTGAACAACACCGTGCGGGCAAGATAGCTCTCGGGATCATGCACAAGGGTGCGCACATATTCCGAAACTTTCTTGGCCGACGGCGTAACCTTCATCGCTTCGAGCTGTTCCGGCGTTGCCTCCGATAGCTCGACCGGTGCGATATAGGGATGCCAATTCAGCGGCTTCAGGCGCACCGAGGAAATCATGCCCGCCTCATCAATCGCAAGCCGGTCGCGACCCGGGTCTGGAAGTTGATGAAGGCAATCAATTCGGAGAGCGCAACGATCTGGGGATTGTTCAATCCGGCTTGGGCGAGCAGGGCAATGTGGCTCGCCTCCGCCTTTTTCGGCGTCAGGGTGATCAGGTCAACATGTCGGGCGATGGTCGCCAGGGGTTCATTCAAACCCGTTTCCCCCCAGGCCAAGGACAGAAGCTGCTCCGTGGGACCAAGCTGAGCCAGTTGCACGTCATATTCGGCCATCAGGACAGGATCGGCGTTCAGAGCTGCCATGCGACGGGCCAGAGCGACCCGCAAATTCGGCGCCAGCCCCTGATCGTTTGCCGGCTGCAGGACGGAGAGGCGACATTCCTCGGCCCCTCGCACGAATTCGGGCCGAAACCGCCGTGCAGCGAAAAGGGCATCGTCCGGTGAAAGACCCGCAGCCTTGTCCATTGCGTCGATCACAGTGCGGCCTCCTTATGCAACAAGGGTGTTGAATCGACCCATTCGTCGCCCAGAAGCTCCGGGGTGTCATAGGCGATCAGATTGGCGAAGTGGGTTTCGACGTCTTCGGCGAACAGCGACGCGGCAATGCCGCGGACCAGACGGTCGGCACCGGCGCTGACGGCCGGGATATCGCCGGAGACCTTGCCATGGGTCAGCATGGCGGCGTCGTTGAAGCAGTGGACATGCGCCAGCATCGGGCAGGAACCGGGGACGCGCTCGCGGAATTCGAAGGCGGGGCCGAGATCCGGTGCCTCCAACATGCCTGCGCGCGGCGGCCCCATGTCCGGCGTATATCGACCATCCGACCAGGTGCGAATGTGTGGGGCGAGGGCAGCGAATTCCGGGCGACCACTGAAGTCATTTGAAAAGCCGGTCGCAGCGATCATGAAATCGTAGCGCACCGGTCCTTGCGTGGTTTCGACCAGAAGGCCTCCGGCATCTTCCTTTACCGCGACCACGCCGCAGTCGAGAAAGAAGCGGGCATTCGCATGACGAGACACGCGAAGCGTCGATGAACGCGGCGGCGGCGTCTGGGTCGAGGCGGTGTAGTCGAAGAATCTCCACTTCCAGGCGTCAGGCAAATGATACATGCCGAGGATGACACCCTGGCTGCCGATTCCGGTCAGCTTGTTGATGCGCGGCATTTCCTTGCGCCGGATCAACATGTCGACTGAACCGGCGCCCGCCTCGAGCGCCGTCGCGGCATTGTCCATCGAAGAGGCACCGGCGCCGATAACCGCCACACGCTTGCCCTTCAGTGCATCGAAATCGATATCGTCGGCAGAATGGGCCCAATAGGAGCGATCGATGCCCCTGAGGAAATCGGGCACGGCAAAACCGCCGAGACCGGACCGACCGGTGGCTAGAACGAGACGACGGGTGAGAACCCGGCCGGTTTCCGCGCCCTCGACATCGATCGCAATCAGATCGCCAACGGCTGCAACGCCTGTCATGCGCACGCTGTTGCGCACCGGCAGACCAAGAACGTTCCGATACCAGACCAGGTAGTCCATCCACTGGCCCTTGGGGATTTTGTCCAGCGACCGCCATGCCTCGACGCCCCATTGTGCCGTGAACCAGGCGCGGAATGTGAGTTGCGGCAGGCCGAGCGACGGACCGTGCAGCGTTTTCGGCGACCGGAGCGTTTGCATGCGGGCAAACGTTATCCATGGCCCTTCGAAGCCGGCCGGAGCCGCGTCATAGGCGACGACATTGGTTATCCCCGTCAGCACCAGCTTTGCGGTGGCAGCAAGTCCGCACATGCCGGCGCCGATCACAACGACGTCACGGACCGGCACGCCATCGCGCGAACGCGCGGGAACCCATGGCTTGGCAGGCAGTTCGAGAAAATCGAGGTCCTGAGCAAGTTGTGCTTCAAGCGCGGCAAGACCTCTCGGGGGGTGCGAACTGGGGGTGTGCTTCATATTCCCGTTCCGTGATTTGTGCCGGAGGCAGGATCGGCCACCAATTGGCCGGCCAGGGTCGGATCGAGTTTCTTGAAGCCAACGATCGACCGTTCAGCCACCGCCTCGACCGCATCCACCAACGCCTGCGCGACTGGACGAAGGGGGCGTTTTTCGCCAGCCACAACACCCCAATAAAAGAGGACGGTTACGTCGATCGGGCGGATGACGACCCCAGGCAAGCCCACGCCATAGGCGGTGAGGGGATCGATGACAGCCGCAACACCAGTCCGGCGTACGATCTGCAACGCGCCATAGGCGGTATTCGTGCGGATTACTGGCCCGGTGTCGATGCCCCTGGCCGCCAACGCCTTGGAGACATGCAACTGGAAACGCAGCGGGTTGAGCAACGTGGCGACGCGGCGGCCGGCAAAAGCGGAAAGCGGTATGACATCTAGTTCGGCCAGCGGATCATCCTCCCGCACGGCAGCAACATCAGGCGCCGAATAGAGCCGCAGGACATCCAGACCGGGCGTATCGAGCGGCAGGCTTGAAAACCCGACCTCGGCACGTCCGCTGCGCACTTCCTGAGCGACGGTCGAGGGAAGGAACTGCCCGAGATGCGTCTCGTGCGGAAGCTCGGCACCTTGGAGTTCAGCCAAGGCCGTAGGGATCAAGCCGGTGCCGATCGCGGAGGTGGTGACGATCTGCAGGATTCGCCCTCTGCCGGCGGCGATCATCTTGGCCCGCGCTGCGAGTTCGGTGAAGGACATCAGCAGGCGTCGTGCTTCCTCCTCGAACGCGACTCCTTCTTCAGACAACTGCACCCGTCGACCGATCCGATGCAGCAATTCGAAGCCAAGTTCGGCCTCGAGCTCCTGAATGGTGCGCGTCACCGCAGGCTGGGAACGCCCGAGCATGTCAGCCGCCCTGGTGATACTGCCGCTGGCAGCAACCGCAAGGAAGGTCTGAAGGTCCCGGGTTTCCATGTTTCTCCTACATGCGTAATCCGTATGATTGACATCGTCTCATTCGTTTTTGATATATGTCAAGCGGAAACGAATGTTCGTTACGGGCTTTGTGCATATGCCGGCCTCAGCGCCAGAATCCGGGTCGGAGGCGGACAGGGACGTCAGACGCGGCTCCAGCTTGCGAAGCCTCCTGAAGAAAAGAATTCAGGTGACGGCGGCAAGGATTCTCGAACCACAAAGCCTGCGACAGGAGGAATATTATGCGCGTGAGTATTCTGGGCGCCGGAGCAATTGCTTATGGCCTTGCCGCCTATTTGGCAGGATCGGGGCATTCGCCAATGCTTTGGTCACCGTCGGGGCAGCGCACCAAGGGGTTGGCTACCGGCGAATTGTTGAAAGCGACGGGGGACATCGCGGCGACGGTACCGGTGCGCATCGCCAAGGATTGCAAGGATGCCATCGCCAACGCGGACGTGGTGGTGATTGCACTTCCGGCTTACGGCCACAGGATGGTGATGGATGCTGCCGCCCCCCATCTGATCGATGGAATCCCGGTCATCATCAGTTCGCATTGTTCGTTCGGGGCACTGTATCTCTCCAGGCGGTTGGCGGAGCGCAAGGTCAGCTTGCCGATCGTCCTGTGGGGCACAACACTGTTGACCGGGCGGCAACTCGGGCCAACCGAGGTCCATGTCACCACCATTCGCCAGAAGCTTGATGTCGCGACGCTGCCTTTCAAAGCTCAGGATGAAGGATACGGACTTTGCACGAGCTTATTCGGTGATCGTTTCGTCAAGCGCGACGGCATGCTTGCGATCGCGCTCAGCAACCTCAATCCGCAAAACCACTTGGGAATTGCCCTTCTCAACCTGACACGCATGGAAAAAGCCGAGCAATGGAGCCAGGGGGGAAACGTCACCCCTGCCGCTGGCCGCCTTATCGAGGCTCTGGATGCCGAACGGCTAGCCATCGCGGCCCATTTTGGTATCGCGGTTCGCACCGTCCAGGAGCATTTTTCATTGTCGTTTCATGTTCCGAAGGGAACCGTTTCGGAGATGAACCAGGAGATGGATCGTCAAGGCCGTGGCGGCTTTGGTCCGACAACAATCGAAAGCCGCTACATTCTCGAGGATGTTCCGTTTGGACTGCTGCCGACCGTATTGTTGGGTAAGATCACCGAGAAACCGGCGACGCTCCACGAGTCTGGAGTTTCGATATTATCGGCGGCTTACGGTCGCGATCTCAAGGGGGATAACGATATTCTTCCCGCGCTCGGCCTCGAGGGAATAGCAAAGGCGGATCTTGAAAACCTTTGCCGCACGGGGTTTTGAGTGCGCCCGCAGCCGATACGGCATGATCACATTTAGGGGCGCCGCGCTACGTCATCGCGTCGGTGCATTTTAACAGTGGTGCGCAGCGTCAGGGCGATGTCGCTGGCGCCGCGATCGCCAGAACCAGCCATGCAACCGTCGAAAGTAGCGTTCGGGACGCCGCGGGGAATCGAGCATCCTGAATTGACAATATCCCCTCCGGGGGGATAGCACTTCAGAATGAAAGAGCGTCCCCACATTCACGAGACCCATCCCGACATCGTCAAACGGCTGAAGCGGGCCGACGGTCATCTGAGGGGCGTTATTGAGATGATCGAAGCAGGCCGGCCTTGCCTTGACATTGCCCAGCAGCTTCATGCCGTCGAAAGGGCTGTTTCCCAGGCCAAGAAGACGCTCATCCAGGATCACCTAAACCACTGCCTGGAAGATGTCGTGGGGCCGCTGCCGCGTGAGCAGCGCCGCTCGATCGATGAATTCAAGGACATCACCAAATACTTGTGAGACACGCTCCATGATGGACGGCATTCGCGGCTGGTTCGGCTTCGGCCCGGCAGCTCAAGGCTTCGGCGGGCATGGCCATGACCATGGCGAGGGCGGACACGGCCACACGCATGGCGTGGTCGATCCCACAATCGCGACGACCACACGCGGCATCTGGGCGATCAAATGGTCGTTCGTGCTGCTAGCCCTCACAGCGGTGCTGCAACTGGTCATCGTATTCCTCTCGGGCAGCGTGGCGCTGCTTGCCGACACCATCCACAATGTCGGCGACGCGGTCACCGCCATCCCGCTGTGGATCGCCTTCATGCTGGCGCGGCGCAAGCCCAGCAAGACCTTCACCTACGGCCTTGGCCGGGTCGAGGACCTGGCCGGCATCATCATCGTCCTGATTATCCTCTTCAGTGCCATCGTCGCCGGCTATGAGGCGATCGACAGGTTGATCCATCCCCAAGCCATCAGCTTCCTCGGCTGGGTTGCCGCCGCCGGCCTCGTCGGTTTCCTGGGCAATGAGGCTGTCGCGGTATTCCGCATCCGCGTCGGCCGCGAGATAAACAGCGCGGCCCTGATCGCCGACGGCTATCACGCCCGCACCGATGGCTTCACCAGCCTTGCGGTGGTGCTTGGCGCGGCCGGCGTCTGGCTAGGCTTCCCGCTCGCGGACCCGATCATCGGCCTTTTGATCACTGTGGCTATCCTCGCCATCGTCTGGCAGTCCTCAAAGGCGGTGCTGACACGCATGCTGGATGGCGTCGAGCCGGGCATCGTCGAGGAAATCCATCATGCGGCTGAACATGTGAGGGGCATCCAACGGGTCGCCCAGGTGCGGGCGCGCTGGATCGGCCACAGGCTGCATGCGGATATCGCCATCAAGGTGGCCGAGACAGCGAGCGCAAAGGATGTGGTCGGCATCGCGGAGGCTTTGAGAGGGGAGCTGTTCGACCACCTGCCGGCGCTCTCGGAGGCGAACATCCGTCTGGAAGGCGAAGGCGGATCCGTGGCGGGCGGTTCGGCCCACGCCGATCATGCGCCGGAGCCTTTCAAGGTCGTCAGCGACCTGGCAACGGGAACGCTCGAAATCGTCGATACGCCCGCTGGCGAGCGCTTGCGTCTCACCATCGACAGCCATGCCGACGATCTGGGGGCGACCGTGATCATCGACCGGTCCGAAGGTCCCGAGACGCTTTCGCTCGGGCCTGTCGCCGGCAATCACCACCGCCGTGAAAGCAGCGTCGCCCCCGCCGAGCCGCACGAGTTCGAGGCGAGGCTGATCCTGACCTCTAAGGGCAAGCAACAGGTCCTGCCGTTCAAGATGGTTGAGCCGGAAGGCCACCAACACTAGGACGGGGCAGACTTGCGCGACTTGACGCGTTCGCTCAATCGGTGTCGCGTGACGCGGGTCGATGACAGATCTCGCCGCTCACGCAGCTCTGTTCTTCTCAGCAAGGTCCGCCCCCGCTGGAGGTTGCCACAGGTTGGCCAAGTCCGAGCTCATTTAGGGTTGCGCCGCACAACGGTGCAGGAGCAGCACTGCCGGTTTGGCCAGCTAGGCTATTCGCAGACAGCGATCAAAGCCGCGCCTTGGTGCTCCGGGGTGTCGCCAACAACAGGCTGGTCTCGCTGCCGGTGATGCCGGGGATCAGGCGGATGCGCCGCAGCACGGCGTCGAATTCGGTCAGTGTCTGTGTCCCCAGTTCTATCACCAGGTCCCAGCGGCCGTTGGTGGTATGGATCGTCGAAACCTCCGAGAAGCCGCCAAGAGCGCGGATCACACGATCGGCGGCATGCCCTTCGATTTCCACCATCATGATGCCGCGTACACGCTGGTCGACGGCATCGGCTCGCAGGATGACGGTATAACCGATGATCGCACCGGCTTTTTCAAGGCGCTCTATGCGAGACCTGACCGTTGCCCGCGAGACGCTGACATCCATGGCAAGGTCCGAGATGCTGCGCCGCGCGTCATGCCGCAAAAGCGTGATGAGCTGTTCGTCAAGCTGATCCATGGCTCAGAATGCAATCAAATCATTCCATTTTGATAGCCCATTTCGACAAATTTGCCAATTTGATATGTTCATCCTGCCAGTTATCCGCGCTCCAATGAGGCCTAGAAAACGCGCGGGGAAATACGGATGCATTGTACGATCGTCGGGGCACCGATCCAGGTCGGCTCGGGCCGGATGGGTTGCGAGATGGGGCCTAGTGCGCTGCGTACCGCAGGCCTGGCGGCAGCGCTCACTGAACTCGGGCATACGCTGGCCGACCTTGGCACCGTCGCCTCTGCCGATCTGCGCCCGATCAGCCACGGCAATGCCGCCTTGAAGGCGCTGCCGGAAATCGTCGCATGGACGGCGGCGATTACCGAGGCGGCCTATGCAGCCAGCGCCGGCGCCATGCCGATCTTCCTTGGTGGCGACCACAGCATTTCCGCCGGCACGCTGGCCGGTATCGCCCGCCGGGCGGCGGAAGCCGGCCGCCCGCTGTTCGTGCTGTGGCTCGACGCACATCCTGATTTTCACACGCTCGACACCACGACCAGCGGGAATTTGCATGGCGTGCCGCTGGCTTATGCCAGCGGGCAACCCGGCTTCGAAGGCTACTTCCCCAGCCTGGCGGCTTGCGTGGATCCGGCCCGTATCTGCACACTGGGCATCCGCAGCGTCGATCCGGCGGAGCGCGAAGCGCTACGCAAGGCGGGCGTCACCGTGCACGACATGCGGATGATTGACGAATACGGCATGGCCCCGCTGCTTCGCGCCTTTCTCGAGCGGGTCAGTGCCGAAAACGGCATGCTGCATGTCAGCCTCGATGTCGATTTTCTCGACCCTTCGATCGCGCCTGCTGTGGGCACCACCGTGCCGGGCGGCGCCACCTTCCGCGAGGCTCATCTGGTGATGGAGATGTTGCACGACAGCCATCTCGTCACCAGCCTCGACCTGGTCGAGCTCAATCCCGCACTCGACGAACGCAACCGCACCGCAACCCTTCTCGTGGACCTGACCGCGAGCCTGATGGGCCGGCGGATCATGGACCGTCCCACACGGAGTTATTGAACTGTGACCCCCCATCTGAACATCGTGCCCTTCGTCAGCGTCGATCACATGATGAAGCTGGTTCTTGCCGTCGGCATCGATCGCTTTCTCATCGATCTCGCTGCCTATATCGAAGAGGATTTCCGACGCTGGGAATTGTTCGACAAGACCCCGCGCATCGCATCGCACAGCATCGACGGCGTCATCGAACTGATGCCTACGAGCGACGGACAGCTCTACGGCTTCAAGTATGTCAACGGTCATCCAAAAAACACGCGCGACGGGCGCCAGACCGTGACGGCGTTCGGCGTGATGGCCGATGTCGGCAATGGCTATCCGATGCTGCTTTCGGAAATGACCATCCTGACCGCGTTGCGCACGGCGGCGACGTCGGCCGTCGCGGCCAAATACCTTGCTCCCAATGCGGCGGACTGCATGGCAATCATCGGCAATGGCGCCCAGTCGGAATTCCAGGCCATCGCCTTCAAGGCCCTGCTCGGCATCGACAGGCTTCGCCTCTATGACATCGATCGGTCGGCATCCTTGAAGTGCGCGAAAAACCTTGCGGGGTTCGATTTCGACATCGCGATCTGCGCTTCGGCGCAGGAGGCGGTGGAAGGGGCTCACATCATCACGACGGTCACCGCCGACAAACGCTCCGCGACCATCCTGACGGACAACATGGTCGGATCGGGCGTGCACATAAATGCCGTCGGCGGCGATTGCCCCGGCAAGACGGAATTGCATCGCGATATTCTGCTGCGCTCCGACATATTCGTCGAATACCCGCCGCAGTCGCGCATCGAGGGTGAAGTCCAGCAACTCGAGCCGGACCATCCCGTGACGGAGTTGTGGCAAGTGATGACCGGCAAGGCCGCCGGCCGCCGGGATGCCAGCCAGATCACCTTGTTCGATTCCGTCGGCTTTGCGATCGAGGACTTTTCCGCGCTGCGCTACGTCCGCGACCAGCTTCAGCGCACCGGCCTCTACGAGGAGCTCGATCTGCTGGCGGACCCGGATGAGCCACGCGACCTCTTCGGCATGCTGCTGCGCGCCGACAAGGCCGCCCAGATCACGGCCGTATCCAGCTGAGTTTTCGCAGAACCTGCCGACAAGGCCGCCCAGATCACGGCCGTATCCAGCTGAGTTTTCGCAGAACCTGCGGCCGAATGTCCGCCTCGCAATAGCTGCGGCGCCGAGCGGCGCGCGGCTCGATATCCTAAAGCGGTTCATCGTTCGATGGAAATGACGAAGCGCTCTATCACTTTTATGCAATTCTCCAGGGAAAGCGCTACACGCTTTTCCGGGAAGACCGCTCTACACTTTTCCTGGAATTGTTTTAGCTCTTCGGGCTCAAGCCCACTTCAAACCACTTCTTCGACATCTGCGCGAGCGTACCGTCCGCGGCCATCTCGCCGAGCGCCTTGTTGAGGATCGCCTGAAGCTCGGGCTCCTGCTTGCGGATGCCCAGGCAAACATTTGACGCCATGATGGCGCCGACGAGACGCGGACCGCTTGTGATCAGCGTGCCGTTGCTCTTTGCCGCGCGGTCCCTCGCGAAGACGACATTGTCGGTCAAGGCAGGCTGTTTCGTGGCTTGCGCGCCATTAGCAAGGCGGCGGGCGCTGGTGTGCGCCAGACGACTTGATAGGCTTCTACTACATTGCTGGCCGTGACACTGAGCCCGGGAAGCGCGATCCAGGCCGGCGGCTGGCGTTCGAGCAGGCCGAGAATTGTGGCAATGCCCGTAGCAACGCCCTGATCGTGAGGCAGTTGCGCGGCGATGCCCTTGATCAGGCCTCCACCAACGAGGTCCGTGGCGACGTCGTTGCCGAGGTCGACTGTCGTCACCGGAATAGCCTTGCCCGCATCGCGGATCGCCGCGACGGCAGCGATTGCCGGCACGTCCCAGACGGCAAACAGTCCGGCGAGCTCCGGATTGGCCTGCAGCAAGTCGGCGGTCGCGGCTCTCGCTTGCGACACGTCGGCAAACTTGCCGCGAACCAGCGTCAGGTCGGGACGTCGAGCAGCCATCCATTTTCGGAAAGCAATCTCGCGCTCATGCGTCGCGAAGAAATCGATGCCATAGGCCAGAACGCCGACCTTTCCGCCCTGTGGTATATGTGGCGCCAGGAGTTCTGCGCCGATCTGACCGAGACCGAAATTGTCGCTGGAAACAACGCTGACGTAATCCTTGCCGGGCAGCATGCCGGTTGGGGCATTGTCGAGCAGCAACAGCTTCTTTCCGGCCGCCGATATTGCACGATGCGCGTCGGCGGCACGGTTGCTGCCGATTGGAATGGAGACCACCGCATCCACGGCTTCGCCGGCCAGCCGTTTCAGTTCCGAAATTTGCCGCTCGATGTCGAAGCCGCAGTCGACGACCTCGACCACCGCCGCTCCGTAGCGGCCAAGCGTGGTGACGATCCCGGCCAATTCCTCCTTAGCCCAGTCGCTCTTGGTGGTGTGGAGAACGATGGCGACCGAGAAGCGCCGGTTGCGGGCGAGATCGGCGTCGGCATTCGACAACCCGACCTGGTCGGCTGGAACCGCCCGTTCGCCATGCGGCCCAAGGCCGGTGATCGCCATTCCTCAACCCTCCCCAGGTTCACGCGGCCCGGCCGACTTGGCGATGCTATGCAAGCGCTCCTCCCGGTGGCCGTGGCTTTGCCGGGCGAGCGCTGGTTCCGAGTGCGGCCCGCGCGAGAAAATCCTTGAATTCCGGATGCTCACGCGGTGAACCGAGCGTAATCCACCCCTGCAGAAATTTCGCATCGAACAGTGCTTCCGCAACGACTTGGGCGGCGCCGACCAGTCCGGCCGAGCCGCCCATCTGCGAACGGACGATGCGCAGGTCGCGGGTGACGATCGGATGCGACTGGCGATAGACCGCCTCGCGTACGGCTGCCAACAGTATGTCCCCGGTCTGGGCCACGCTGCCGCCGAGTACGATCAATGACGGGTTCAGCAGATTGGCCAATGGCGCCAGTACCTCGCCGACCGCACGGCCGCAACGCCCGAGAAGGTCGATACAGAACGGATCGCCCAATTGGGCGCCGTGGCCAGCGTCGGTGACCGTCACTTCGCCGGCGCGCGCAAGCATCTCGGCCAGATAGGGGCTGCTCCCGCTCTCGGCCGCCTGGCGGGCCTCGCGTCCGAGCGCTTCGCTGCCGGCAACAGCTTCGAGATTTCTGCCCTCGATGAAAGTATGACCGATCATGCCGGCAGCGCCCTGCGCGCCACGGTGCAACGCTCCCTCCGAAACCACGCCGGCGCTGATCGAGCGGCCGAGCTTGACGAAGATCATGTCGGCGAGGCCGCTGCCGGACTTCAGTTCGCCCATCGTCATCGTCTGGACGCCGCTTCGCACCCATACCGGCGCGCCGACAAGCGTGGCCAACTGCTCGACGAAAGGGAATCCATCCCAGTTCTGGAACGCATTCAGCGCCGGCGCGAACAGCCGCTGATCATCGCATTTCTCAACGGCTCCGGGCACCGCCAGCCCGATGCCCCAGATGCTGGCCTCACTGCCATGCTCTTCCAGCATCCAGGCAAACAGCGTTGCTAGCCGCTGGACCACCGGCTCGGGACCTGCGGCCAGTTCCACCGCTTCGTGATGTTCGGCCAGCAGGCGGCCGGACAGGTCTGATACACCGACTGCCAGCGAGGAATGATCGAGCACGGCGGCCAGGATCATGCCAATGCGCGGCCGGAAGCGGACATGGCGTGGTGCGCGTCCGCCGATCGCCGGGCCGAGTTCGCCTTCTTCTATCAGCCCTAGCCGAAGCAGCGTGGCGAGACGATCCGTGACGACGGCGCGCCCCAGTTCCGACTGGTTCTCTAGCTCCTGGCGGGTCGTTGCCGCCTCGGTCCGTATAAGGTTGAGCAGCGTGGCCAGGCTGCCATGCGCGGATTCGCTGGCACGCGGCCGGCCGGCGGCGCGGCGCGGTTGGTCCGACTGTACGGGGTCTGTGGCGCTGCGCTCGTCCATAGTCTTGCCGAGGCTCATCTCCCGATCTCTATCGCTGCCGGCTCAGGGTCATCACGCCGTTAGCCATGGGTACCGTGGCCTCATTTACGGATCAAGCAGGAACTTATGTATTTTACAAACAAAAGTATGCCGACTTTTGCATTTTAATGATTGACGAGCGGCGGAAGGCGGGCATAAGTATCAGCCAGGCTCGGAGGAGGGCTCCTAACGTCGACAGCCCTCGCGAAGGCGAAGGATGTCGCACGTCCGTTGTCCGAATTCTTCTCCAGCCAAAGATGCCGGCCCCGCGCTGCGCGCGGTGATGCATCGGCTACAGGCAGGGAGGATACGAGATGCCGGTGAAACTGGCCTATCACGCCAATTGCTGGGGTGCGCTCGGTGGCAACGCCGTCGGCGTCACTTCGATCACCCAGCTTACCTATCGCACCTTCGGTGACATGGAGCAGGCGATCCGCGACATTGGATCGGCCGGATATACCGGAACAGAACTCTTCGACGGCAATCTCCTCGACTATCAAGGACGCAATGGCGCGCTGCGCGCTGCCTTGGACCAGTCCGGCGTCGTGCTCGTGGCCGGCTACTCCGGTGCCAACTTTATCTTCGACGATATCCTTGGCGAGGAGTTGGCGCGGATCGAACGCGGAGCGGCTGCCGTGGCCGAACTCGGCGGCGAGCATCTGGTCGTCGGCGGTGGCGCCAAGCGAGCCAAAGGCCGGCAGCCAGATGATTTCAAGCGCCTCGGCGCGGCGCTCGACAAGGTCATCGACATCGCAGCCAAGGCGGGCTTGCGCGCGCACTATCACCCGCATCTGTCGACCATCGTCGAAGGTCCCGACGAAGTTCGCGAGATTTTCAAACATACCGCGATCGATTTCTGTCCGGACACCGCGCATCTGGCAGCCGCTGGCGGTGATCCGGCCGCGCAGATTCGCGAATTCAGCAAGCGCATCAGCTATGTGCATTTGAAGGGCTGGCAGCGCGATCCCTTCGCCTTCACGCCGCTCGACCGCGGCGACCTTGATATGGAGCCGATCATCCAGGCGCTCGAGGACACCGGATTTTCCGGCTGGATCGCAACCGAGCTGGATGCCTGGCCAGACCCCAAGCAAGGGGCGGAACTCAGCATGAAATATCTGAAGAGCGCTTTGAAGCAGAGTTGAACCGACAGGTACCAAGCCTGTCATCAGGGAGGAGACCCAAATGACACGTTTCAACACAATAGCCGGGACGTTCACGGCGGCATTGCTGGCCGCCAGCCTCTATACCGCAGCTCCCGCTTTCGCCGACCCCGATTCAGCACTCGCCGAACTGCAGAAGACAGTGCTCTCCAAGGGGCCGAACGGCGAAGCTCCAGCGTCGGCGGCGTCCGTCAATCTGACGCAGGAGGAACTGGCCAAGATCAAGGACATGAAGGCGACGGCGGCGATCGTCATGCACTATGGCGGCAATGACTGGTCACGCGCGCAGATCGCCGGCCTCAAAGACCAGTTTGGCAAGATGGGCATCGAGGTGATCGCCACGACCGATGCCGGATTCAAGCCGGAAAAGCAGGTCGCCGACCTCGAAACTGTGATGGCCCAGAACCCCAAGATCATCGTTTCGATCCCCACCGACCCGTCGGCGACGGCGTCCGCGTACAGGGCAGTTGCCGATAAGGGCGTGAAGCTGGTGTTCATGGACAACGTGCCGGCCGGCTTCGTCGCGGGCAAGGATTACGTCTCCGTAGTCTCGGCCGACAATTATGGCAACGGCGTCGCCGCAGCGCATCTGATGGCCAAGGCGCTGGGGGGCAAGGGCGACATTGGTCTGGTCTTCCACGCCGCCGACTTCTTTGTCACCAAACAGCGTTATGATGGCTTTAAGAAGACGATCGCCGACAACTACCCCGATATCAAGATTGTCGCCGAACAAGGCATTGGCGGCCCGGACTTCACCGGCGACGCCGAAAAGGCGGCATCGGCCATCCTCACTTCCAACCCTGCCATCAACGGCATCTGGGCGGTGTGGGACGTGCCGGCCGAAGGCGTCATCTCGGCGGCCCGCACCGCTGGTCGCGACGACCTTGTCATCACCACCTGCGACCTCGGCGAGAACGTCGCAATCAATATGGCGGGCGGGGGCTTCGTGAAGGGCCTGGGCGCCCAGCGTCCGTTTGACCAGGGCGTCACCGAAGCCCTGCTCGCAGGCTACGGTCTGCTCGGCAAGGAGGCTCCGGCCTTCGTCGCCTTGCCGGCGCTGCCCGTCACCAAGGACACGCTGCTCGAGGGTTGGAAAGCCGTCTATCACGCCGAGGCGACCGACAAGATCAAGGGCAGCATGTAGCGCGCCCTGCGGCCGGCGCACTCCCAGCCGGCCGCACCTCTTCTCAATTCGACAGGAGACCATCATGACCAAGACGCTCAACGTGGCGATGATCGGCGGCGGCTTTATGGGTAAAGCCCATGCGCTCGCTTATGCGACGATGCCGATGTTCTTCTGGCCCGCCCCCGCCATCCCCGTGCGCAAGGTGGTGGTCGACATCACCGAGACACTGGCCGACGAAGGCCGCCGTCGCTACGGATTCGAGGAATCATCCGCTGACTGGCGTTCGGTGGTGACGCGATCCGACATCGACGTCATTGACATCGTCACCCCGAACGACAGCCATGCCGCGATCGCGATCGCGGCCGCTGAAGCCGGCAAGCACATCATCTGCGAAAAGCCGCTGGCGCGCGGCGGCGACGAGGCAAAGACCATGCTCGACGCGGTGAACAAAGCCGGCGTCATCCACATGGTTGCCTTCAACTATCGTCGCACGCCGGCAGTGGCGCTTGCCCGCCAGTACATAGAGGAAGGCCGCATCGGTAAGATTCTCAACTTCCGCGGCACCTATCTGCAGGACTGGTCGGCCGATCCGGATTCGCCTCTGTCCTGGCGCTTTCAGAAGAAGATCGCCGGGTCCGGCTCGATCGGCGACATCGGCACCCATGTCGTCGACCTTGCCCGTTATCTGGTCGGCGAGATCGCCGAGGTCAGCGCGTTGGTGCGCACCTACAACAAAACGCGACCGATCCAACGCGGCAATCTCGACAGGCTCGGCGCGGCAGAGAGGAATACCGATACCGAGCGGGCTGAGGTCGACGTCGACGACGAGGTGATGACGCTGCTGAAATTCGCCGACGGCGCGATCGGTTCGCTGGAGGCGACCCGCAACGCCTATGGCCGCAACAATTTCATCACTTTCGAGATCCACGGCACCAAAGGCTCCATTGCTTTCAACTACGAACGGCGCGACGAATTGCAGGTGATGTTTGCCGATGATCCTGCGGATGCACGCGGCTTCAGGTCCGTCTATTCCGGTCCGGCGCACCCCTATGGGTCGGGTCTGTGGCCAATCCCGGCGCTCGGCATCGGCTATTCCGAAACCAAGATCGTGGAGTGTTTCGATTTCTTCTCGGCTATTGTTTCGGGCAAGCAGCCCTTGCCCAATTTCGAGGATGGCTACAAGACCGAGCGGGTGGCCGACGCGCTGATCGAATCCGGCCAATCCGGCCAGTGGACCAAGGTCCGACCATGACAATCGCGGCGCCTGTTCATGCGGTGGAAATGAAAGGCGTCACCAAATCCTTCGGCGGCGTCAAGGCGCTGGTCGATGTCGACCTGCGGGTAGAGAAAGGCGAAATCCACGCATTGCTCGGTGGCAATGGTGCCGGTAAGTCGACCATCCTGAAAGTGTTGAGCGGCGTTCATGTGCCGGACACCGGTACCATTCTAGTCGATGGCAAGCCACTCGCCGAAATCTCGCCCGAAGCTTCAAGGCGGGCGGGCATCGCCATGATCTTCCAGGAAATGAGCCTCATCCCCACGCTGACCGTGGCGCAGAATGTTTTCCTGACCCGCGAAGCCAAGGTCGCGTTCGGCCTGATCGACGATCGCACCGCCGAAAAGCGCGCCAAGGACCTGTTCGACATGCTGCAGGTCGAGGTCGATCCGAAAGCGACGGTCGGCAATCTCGGCGCCGGCCAACGGCAGTTGACGGAGATCGTCAAGGCGATCTCGCAGAATGCGAAAGTGCTGGTCCTGGATGAACCGTCGACGGCGCTGGCGGTATCCGATGTCGAGCGGCTGTTTGCCTTCCTGCGCAAACTGAGATCGGAAGGCGTCGCCATCATCTATGTCTCGCACCGCATGGACGAGATAGCCCGCATCGCCGACCGCGCCACGATCTTGCGCGATGGCCGCAACGTCATCACCGCGCCGATGTCGGAACTGCCGATCGAAACGATGATTGAGCATATTGTCGGCAAACGCTCGCGTGGTCTGTCCGACGTGGTACGCGGCGAATCGAATGTCGGGGCGCCGCTGCTTGAGCTCGACGGTGTTTCAGGGGTGGAGAAACCGAAGAACGTCAGCTTCGTCGTCCACAGCGGCGAAGTGGTCGGCCTAGCCGGGCTGCTGGGCTCCGGGCGGTCGGCGATCGCGCGCGTCATCGCCGGCATAGATCCGATCGTCGAAGGCGAGATCCGCATTGCCGGCGAGCCGGTGGCGATCGCCAGACCAAGTGACGCCATCGAGGCCGGTGTGGCGCTGGTGCCGGAGGATCGGCTACGGCAGGGCGTCATCGCGGAGCATTCGGTCGCCTCCAACATGACGCTCGCCGTGCTCGACCAGTTGAGCAGCAAGGCCTTTGTGTCGACGAAAAAGATGCGCGAGCTGACTGATCGCCAGATCGCCCAGCTGCGGATCAAGACTGCATCGCGCGACAGCCCGGTGCGCACACTTTCGGGCGGCAACCAGCAGAAGGTCGTCATCGGCAAATGGCTTTCGAGGAATCCGGAGATCCTGGTCCTCGACGAGCCGACCTCCGGCATCGATATCGGTTCGAAGTCGGAAATCATCCTGCTGGTTCGCCAGCTCGCCAACGCCGGCAAGGCAATCATCATGATCTCGTCGGAGCTGTCCGAGATGCTGTCGGCCTGCGACCGTATCATCGTCGTCTCCGAGGGGCGCGTCGTGAACGATGTCAGCCGCGCCGATCTCGACGATCCCTCGGCGCCAAAGAACGATCCGGTTGCGCGACTCCAGGCGGCCGAGCGCAAGCTGCAGATCGTCATCCAGAAAGCGCTGAGCAAGAGCCAGGGAGGAATACATGTCCACTAGTCAGGCTGCCGCGTCCCAGTCCTCGCTGGCAGCGAGGCTTGGGCTCACCAACTGGCGGCAGAACATCATCTACATCGGTTTCGTCGTCATCTTCATCATTTTCGCGATAACGTTGTTCGACAAGGGCTTCCTCAACCTCAACAACCTGCTCAACATCGTGCGGCAGACGGCGATGATCGCGGTGATGGCGATCGCCATGACCTATGTTCTGTCGGCAGGCGAGATCGACCTGTCCGTTGGTGCCGTCGCGGGTCTCGCCTCGGTGACGACGGCGATGGCGATCGACGCCGGCGGACCGATCACCGGTGTGATGGCGGGGCTCGCCACAGGCGCCGTCGTCGGCACCTTCAACGGCCTGTTGACGACGCGGGTCGGAATTCCATCCTTCCTTACCACGTTGGCTATGATGGGCATCGCTACCGGCACCGCAATGTGGATCAGCGATACGGCTGCGGTGCCGATCATCTCGAAGAGCTACTCCTGGATCTTCGGCGGCGGCAATGTCGGGCCGGTGCCGGTGCTGCTGATCTGGATGCTGGTGCTGGGAGCCGTCGGCCACGTCGTTTTGAGGCGAACGAGCTTTGGCCGCCGCGTGCTGGCCACCGGCGGCGGCGAGATCGCGGCGCGTTATTCCGGCATCGACACCAAGTCGGTCAAGTTCCGCGTGCTTACCATCTCGGCCATGGCGGCGGCGCTGGCCGGAATGCTTTACGCCGGCCGGCTGCAATCGGGGCGCTTCCAACTCGGCCAAGGCGACGAACTGTCGGTGATAGCCGCGGCGGTGCTTGGCGGCACCAGCCTGTTCGGCGGCTCCGGCACGGTGATCGGGACAATTGTCGGCGCGCTGATGATCGGCCTCATCAATAACGGCCTGATTCTGATGGGGTTGGAGTTCAGCCAGCAGCTAATCGCGCGCGGCGCCATCATCATCCTTGCCGTTGCACTCAGCCAGGGGAGGAAATGAGATGACGGTTCCCTATACGGTCATCGGCACCGTGGTTGCCAAACCCGAAACCCGCGATGAACTGCAAAGAATCCTGTCGGGCCTCGTCGAACCGACACGTGCCGAGGAGGGCTGCATCAACTACGACTTCCATGTCGACCCGGCTGACCCCTGCGTATTCATGTTTTACGAGAACTGGCGTTCGAAGGACGATCTCGACAGGCACCTCTCCATGCCACATCTGATGCCGCTGTTCGGGAAGCTCGACGACCTCGTTGCGCGGCCGGTGGATGTCCGTCAATTCGTCATGCTCAGCCAGCTGGCGCTGGCATCGCATGAGCGATCGTTTCCAACCCCGCGCGGTGAGAGCAGATCCGATGGAGACAGGTAAAGCGCTCGGGACGCGGGTGACAGCTGAAAGTGCCAGCTTTTGACGGAACGCCAATGGCCTCAGCCGGAAACCAGGTTTGTCAGCATGGTTGCCGCCTCGGTGCCGGCCAAGCCGAGGTCGAGAACGCTGCTCATGTGATTGGCTCCAGGAAGGGCGGTCTGCGAGACCTGTAGTCCCTGCTCCTTCAGATGCCGCGTAAACGCCTCGGCCTGGCTGTGGAATGGCGGCGTTTCATCGGTGCCGACAGCGATCTCGACCGACACCGACGGATCGAAACGGCGGGTGAGCGGCGAGAACCTGGCTGCGTCCTCGTCCGTTATCGCGATCTCGGCGGCAAGGAAAGAGGTCTGAAGGGGCTTCAGGTCGTAGAGACCGCCAAGCAGCAACGCGCCTTTGATTGTCGAAGTCCGGCCGTCGTCATTGAAAAGCATCGTCGCAAGTTGGGCGCCGGCTGAATGTCCGCTCACGGTCAGGCGCTCGGTATCGCCGCCGTGATCGCCGATATGGTCGAGCACCCAGCTTTTGGCGCGCCGCACCTGGTCGACGATCGTGGCCATCCTCACAGCCGGCATCAGCGCATAATCGACGATGACCGCGATTGCGCCGGCGCGCGTCACCGTCTCGGCGACATAGGAATAGTCGCGCTTGGAGAACATGCGCCAGTAGCCGCCATGGATGAACACATGGACCGGCAGGCGGTCGCGTTTGCCCTCCGGAAAGAACAGGTCGATGGTCTCGGTGGCATCCGCTCCATAGGCGATGTCGGCAACCATCGGTATTGTTGCGCGCACCTCCGTGCTGCGACGAACGATCTCGGCGACGATGTCGTCGAACTCGGCGACGTGGTCGCGGATGCGGAAAGGATCATTCTGCATGGGGTGCCCGTTCACATGGTCACGGCGATGTACTTCGCCTCCATGAACTCGGCAATGCCGTGCTTCTGTCCGCCTTCGCGGCCAAGGCCGCTCTGCTTGACGCCGCCGAAAGGTGCCGCCGGATCCGACATCAGGCCGCGATTGAGCGCGACCATGCCCGTTTCGATCTTCGATGCCACGTGCATGCCCCTGGCCAGATCACGCGTGTAGATGTAGGCGGCAAGGCCGTATTCCGTGTCGTTGGCGCGCGCGATGACTTCGTCCTCGTTCTCGAAGCGGCTGATCGGGGCCACCGGACCGAATATCTCCTCCTGCGCCATCTCGGCATTGGCGGGCACGTCCCGAAGGACGGTCGGCGGATAGAAATAGCCCTTGTCGTCGGCGACCGCGCCGCCGCACAGGATCCTGGCCCCACGGGCGACCGCGTCCTTGACCAGCCGATCGATCTTGTCGACGGCCTTCCTGGTAATCATCGGACCGCATTCGGTGTCCGGGTCGGTGCCTGAACCGAGCTTGAGCGCGGCCATGCGTTGGCGCAGACCTTCGGCAAAAGCGTCATGGATGCCGGCCTGCGCGTAGATGCGGTTGGCTGCCGTGCAGGCCTCGCCGGCGTTTCGCATCTTGGCGACCATCGCGCCGTCGAGGGCCGCGTCCAGATCGGCGTCATCGAAGACGATGAACGGGGCGTTGCCGCCGAGTTCCATCGAGCATGAGATGACGTGCTTGGCGGCTTCGGCCAGCAGAACACGACCCACGCCGGTCGAACCGGTGAAGGATAGCTTCCGGACGCGCGGGTCGGCGAGCATGGCGGAGGTCACTGGTCCGGGGTTCGAAGTGGTGAGCACATTGACGACGCCGGGAGGCACACCCGCCTCCTCGTACAGCGCGGCGAGCGCGTAGGCGGTCAGGGGCGTCTCGCTGGCGGGCTTCAGAATGACGGTGCAGCCGGCGGCCAGCGCCGGCGCGATCTTGCGTGTCGCCATGGCGGCGGGGAAATTCCAGGGCGTTATGAGCACGCAGATGCCGATCGGATGATAATCAACGACGATCCGGTTGGCGCCTGACGGCGCCAGGCCGAACTCGCCGCTGATGCGCACCGCTTCCTCGGCATTCCAGCGGAAGAATTCAGCCGCATAGGCGACCTCGCCGCGCGCGTCCCGCAGCGCCTTGCCGTTCTCCAGCGAGATCAGCGCCGCCAGCGTATCGGACCGTTCGACCATCAATTCGAAACAACGCCGCAGTATTTCCGAACGCTTGCGCGGCGCGGTTGCGCGCCAGCCTGCCGCCGCCTTCGCAGCCGCCTCGACGGCAGCGGCGGCATCGGTAATCGTGGCGTCCGGGACAGCCGCAATCACGGCCTCCGTGGAAGGATCGATCACCTCAATGAGACGACCGTCGCAAGACGGTCGCCAGTGTCCGTCGATATAGAGGCCGTGCGAGAATGTGGTGTAGTCGAACATGTCCGGATCTTCGTTGAGTTGCCCTTGGGGTACGTTCATCTCATCACCTCTGGTCAGACTGAGCTTGCGGCCATGTCGCCGTCATAGGCGGCCCTCACCAGCCGCCGCATCGCGGCGATGTCGAAAGGACGAGGGTTGTTCTTGATCAGCCGATCGATGCCGAGCGCCTGCTCGGCGGTCCAGTCGATCTTGTCGTGTGGAAGACCCAGATCGGCCAGCGTGCGGGTGATGCCGATCGCCGCGAACAGCCGGGCCACCTCATCGATGGTGGCGCGCGCGGTCGCCTCGGCGCTCTTTGTCTCCGTCACCCCCAGAGCGGCGCCGACCGCCGCTATTTCGTCGGTCGCGGCGGGCAGATTGTAGCTCATCACGTAGGGAAGCATCGTCGCCACGCCCAATCCGTGCGGCGTGTGGGTAAGCGCGCCGACGGGATATTGCACGGCGTGGGCAGCCGCCGTTCCGGCCGTGCCGAAAGCGCAGCCGGCCGCCAGCGCTCCCATCATGACATCGGCGCGTGCGTCTTCGTCCGAGCCGTCCCTGTACGCCTTTTCGAGACTGCGGCCCAGGAGCTGGATGGCCAGCAGCGCGAAATGATCGGTAAGGGCGCTCTTGCCGACGAAGACATGCCGCTGCGGCAAGTGCGGATCGGCGCCGCGTTTGGCGGACGTAAAGGCTTCGATCGCGTGGGTGAGCGCGTCGGCTCCGGCAATTGCCGTGAGGGAGGGCGGGCATGTCGAGGTGAGTTCCGGATCGCAGAGCGCGACCGCGGCAATGAGATGGGGACTGGAAATGCCGACCTTAAGCGTCCGCTCCGGATCGGAGATCACCGCCACCGGCGTCACTTCCGAACCGGTGCCGGCGGTGGTCGGGACCGCGATTACCGGAAGCGTGGGGCCGGGCACCTTGAACTCCCCGTAGTAGTCCTGAAGCGACCCGCCGTGACTGATCAGCAGCGCGGCGCTTTTGGCCATGTCCAGGCAGCTGCCGCCACCGATCCCGATCACCATGTCCGGCTTGAAGTCCTTCGCATGGGCGGCACAGACGGCAACGCTGTCACGAGGGACATCCGGGAGGATGCGATCGTACACGAGCGTTTCGATCGAGCCTGCTCTCAGTGCCGCGCTGATCTGCGCGAACATTGGCGTCCCGGCGAAACGCTCATCCGTGCAGATGAATGCGCGCCGGCCATATCTGGCGGCAATATCAGGCAGCGCGTGGCGCTGGCCTTTGCCGAAAAGAATCTCATGCGGCAACCGGGCTGCTGCAAATAGCGTCATGAAGTGTGTCCTTCGAATATGGATTGGGGAGCGGGGGATCGGAGATCACCGCTTGCCCAGCGTGCGTGGCGTGGTTCGGGCAAGGCACGGGCCAGAGCCGTCGTCGAGTTTTCCTGCCTCACGAAATATCCTCTATAAAATCGTATAGGATATAGGATTGAATTGCGCGGAGCATCGTGTTAGAGGTCGCCCCTGTCAAGAGGCAAAACATGCAGAATCCAGACCTTACCGTCGACAATGACGCTCGGTTGACAGGCCGCATCCAGCGCGCCAACAGCCTGTCGGGCGACGTCTACGAGGCGATCTTCCAGCAGCTGATGTCGCTGAAGATAGCTCCGGGATCGCGGATCACCGTCGATAACCTCGTCAAGGAGTTCAACGTCTCGCATACGCCCATCCGCGAAGCTCTTGGGCGGCTGGAAGGCGAGGGCCTGGTGGTGAAAACCCATCTTATCGGGTACCGGGCCGCGCCCCAGATCACACGGCGCCGTTTCGACGAACTCTATGAACTGCGCCTGCTGCTCGAACCCGCAGCCGCCGCCAAGGCAGCCGCTGCGCTCGATGAAGCCCGGCTGATGATTTTGCAGGAGGCGGCTGGCGTGATGGCCAGGCGGGTGGGCAAGGACGAACGCCTGCGTTATTCGAACTTCGCCCGCCAGGATGCTATCTTCCACGACAAGGTCATGGAGTTCGCGCAGAACGAGCTCATCCGCGAAACGCTGAACCACCAGCACACCCACTTCCACATTTTCCGCCTGATGTATCACTCGCGGGTCACCGAGGAGGCGCTCGACGAGCACGAAGCCATCCTCGCCGCTTTCGCGGCCAGCGATCCGGTTGCCGCCGAAAAGGCGATGCGCGTGCACATAGAGAATTCGCGGGACAGGCTCCTGCCTGCATTCGAGTAGGCCGCGATGTCAGTTGCCACTCGCATCGACGGAAGCGTCACCGCTTTGCCGCCGGAGCCCACACAGGCTGTGGCTCCGGTGCTACGCGCGGAAGGGCTTTGCAAACAATACGGCCCGGTGACCGTGTTGTCGGACATCACGCTGGATATTTTCCCTGGCGAGATCCATGCCGTCATCGGCGAGAATGGCGCCGGCAAGTCGACGTTCATGCGCTTGCTTTCCGGTTACATCGAGCCAACCGCCGGCAGCCTGTCCATGGCCGGTGACCGCGTGAGTTTCAGGACACCTCACCAGGCGCAGGCGGCAGGCATCGCGCTGGTGCATCAGGAAATCCTCCTGGCCGAAGCGCTCACGGTGACTGACAATCTCTTTCTCGGCCGCGAGCTCTCCAGGCGCGGAATCGTCGATGATGGCGCCATGCGCCGCATAGCGGCCGCGAAACTGGCCGAGATCGGTTGCGAGGTGTCGCCGACCGCGCTGGTCCGAGACATTTCGCTGGCGGATCGCCAGCTCGTGCAAATCGCCCGCGCGTTGCTCGACGACCACAGGGTCGTCATCTTCGACGAGCCAACAGCGGTGCTGACCGGTGGGGAGGTCGAGCGTTTGCTCGCCATCATCTTCGGGCTCAGGGCGCGGGGCATCGCGGTTCTCTACATCAGCCATCGCCTCGACGAGGTGCAGCGGCTGGCGGACAAGGTCACGGTCCTGCGCGACGGCAAGATGATCGGCACCTATCCCGGCCATGCGTTGAGCCAGGCCGACATGGCGCAGCTTATGGTCGGGCGCGAACTCGCCGCGCTTTATCCTCACAAGCGCGAGGTCCAGACGAGCCGGCCCATGCTGACCGTCAGAAACGCGACTGTTCCAGGTTATGCACGGGACGTGTCCTTTACCGTTCACAAAGGCGAGATTCTTGGCTTCGCCGGCATGATCGGGGCGGGGCGAACCGAGTTGTTCGAAGGCATTGTGGGGCTTAGGCCGGCGACGGCTACGATCGAGCTCAACGGTTCGCCGATACAGATACGTTCACAGCGCGAGGCCATAGAGGCGGGCATCGGCTATCTGACGGAAGATCGCAAGGGCAAGGGCCTGCTTTTGCAGGAGCGGCTGGCGC
The DNA here is from genome assembly GCF_006441005.1 of Mesorhizobium sp. B2-5-3. Lineage (NCBI taxonomy): Bacteria > Pseudomonadati > Pseudomonadota > Alphaproteobacteria > Hyphomicrobiales > Phyllobacteriaceae > Mesorhizobium > Mesorhizobium sp. B2-5-3. Next base: position 378,830 of record NZ_VFUS01000006.1, on the reverse strand, counting down.
CGAACCTGACCCTCTCGTCGCTTGGCCTTCTGCATCCGGGACTTCTGGTTCTGCGCGGCCGCGAATCCGAGGCGCTCGCGCGGGCCGTCTCCAGCTACGACATCCGGGTGAAGAGCCACAACGCCAGGGCAGGGCAGCTTTCGGGCGGAAACCAGCAGAAACTTCTGCTGGCCAAGGTGCTTCTGACCAATCCTTCCGTCGTGATCATCGATGAGCCGACGCGCGGAATCGACATCGCCAACAAGGCGCAGATCTACGCCTTCATCCAGGAGCTCGTGGGCCAAGGCAAAGCCTGCATCGTCATCTCCTCGGAGATGCAGGAACTGGTCGGCATCTGCGACCGCATCCTGGTCATGCGCGAAGGCAGGATCAGCGGCGAGGTCTCGGGCGAAACGATGGTCGAAAGCAACATCGCGCTGCTGGCGACCAGCGACAAAGGCCATGACACGGCCCAAGGAGGAAGACAGTGACGGCGCTTACCCATTCCATGTCTGCCCGAAGCAACGGGCAGCACCATTTCTCGTGGACGGATGCCGGCCCTTTCCTCGCATTGTTCGCACTGCTGGTGGCGGGATTCCTCATCAATCCGGATTTTCTTTCCGCGACAAACCTGGGCAACGTGATCACGCGCAGCGCTTATGTCGCCATCATAGCCGTCGGCGCCACATTCGTGATCTCATCGGGCGGGCTCGACCTTTCGGTCGGCTCGATGGTCGCCTTCATCGCCGGCGTCACGATCATGTTCATGAACATGATGGCCCCCAGCCTCGGCCTTTGGGCCATTCCGGCGGGGATGGTGATAGCGGTCATCGCGGGGCTTCTATGCGGTCTCGCGAACGGTCTGATCGTCACGGTCGGAAGGATCGAGCCGTTCATCGCCACGCTCGGCACTATGGGTATCTTCCGCGCACTGATCACCTATATGACCGATGGGGGCACGATCCCGATCGATCGCTCGCTGCGGGAGGCGTACCGGCCGGTCTATTTCGGCGCCGTCGCGGGCATTCCGGTGCCGATCCTTCTGTCGGCGCTCGTTGCGGTGGTCGGCGCATTTGTCCTCTACAAGACCAAATATGGCCGCAAATGCGCGGCGGTGGGCGCCAACGAGGACGTCGCCCGCTATTCGGGCATCTCCGTCGTCAAGACGCGCACCATTGCCTATGTGATCCAGGGTGCATGCGTGGCGGTCGCCGCCATCTGTTATGTGCCTCGTCTGGGAGCCGCCACCCCGACCACCGGACAGTTTTGGGAGCTGCAGGTGATAACGGCCGTTGTCATTGGGGGAACGGCGCTGCGGGGCGGCAAGGGCCGCATCTGGGGCACCATAGCCGGTGCGGTGATCCTGGAGCTGATCGCCAACCTGATGGTGTTGTCGGATTTCGTTTCCGAATACCTCGTCGCCGCGGTGCAGGGCGTCATCATCATCATCGCCATGCTCGTGCAAAGATTTTCGAAATAGCTCGTCTTCGGACCGGACGGGCGCCTGTTGTGTGGTCCATATCTCTGGGAGGTATTTATGTTTAGCAGGAAATGGGTTGCCGTTGCGGCAGTCGGCGCACTGATGGTGGCCGGCCAGGCGCTTGCAGCCGACAAGAAGGTGGTCGCGGTGTCGATCCCGGCGGCGGATCATGGCTGGACGGCCGGCATCGTCTATCACGCGCAGGCCGCCGCAAAGGAAATCAACGCGGCCTTCCCGGATGTCGAAGTCGTCGTGAAGACGTCGCCCTCGGCGGCCGACCAGGTAAGCGCGCTGGAGGATCTGTCGGCCAGCCGCAAGCTGGATGCGCTGGTGATACTGCCCTACACCTCCGAGGAACTGACCCAGCCGGTGAAAGCCATCAAGGAGATGGGTACGTTCATCACCGTCGTCGACAGGGGATTGACCGACCCTTCCATTCAGGACCTGTATCTTGCCGGCGACAACATCGCGGTTGGCACCAATACGGCGAAGTTCATGATCGACAAACTGGGCGGCAAAGGTGACGTCGTCGTGCTGCGCGGCATTCCCACCGTCATCGACGACGAGCGCATCAAGGGCTTCGAGGATACCATCAAGGGCACCGGCCTGAAGGTGCTCGACATGCAGTATGCCCACTGGAACAGCGACGAGGCCTTCAAGCTCATGCAGGATTACCTGGCCAAGCACCCGCACATCGATGCGGTCTGGGCCAATGACGACGACATGCTTCTCGGTGTGCTCGAGGCCGTCAAGCAGTCCGGCCGAACCGATATCAAGCTAGCGCTCGGCGGCAACGGCATGAAGGACATCGTGAAGAAGGTGATAGACGGGGATGCGATGACACCGGTCGAGACGCCGTATCCGCCGGCGATGATCAAGACCGCTATCTACATGACCGTGGCCAACTTGATCGGTCAGGCTCCGGTTCGCGGTGCCGTCAAACTCGACGCCCCGCTCATAACCCAGGCCAACGCCAAGGAATATTACTTCCCCGACTCCCCGTTCTGAGGCCCGCAATCCGAATGAGGCAAGGCGCGTGATGCGCCTTGCATGCCAACAACAGAGAGGAAGAGCTATGCCAGGCAAGAAGATATTGATGCTGACCGGTGAGTTCACCGAGGAATACGAGATTTTCGTTTACCAGCAAGCGATGGAAGCCGTTGGTCACACGGTCCATGTCGTCTGCCCCGACAAGAATGCGGGCGACCTGATCAAGACCTCGCTGCACGATTTCGAAGGGGACCAGACCTACACCGAAAAGCTCGGGCACTACGCGCTGATCAACAAGACGTTCTCGGATGCGGAAAAGCAGCTCGACCAGTACCACGCGGTTTACTGCGCGGGCGGACGCGGACCGGAATACATCCGCACCGACAAGCGGGTGCAGACGATCGTTCGACACTTTCACGAGACCAAGAAGCCGATCTTCACGATCTGCCATGGCGTGCAGATCCTGATCGCGGTCGACGGTGTCGTGCGCGGCAAGAAGGTTGGTGCGCTGGGCGCTTGCGAGCCGGAAGTCACTCTCGCGGGCGGAACTTATATCGACCTCTCGCCGACGGAAGCCTATGTCGATGGCACGATGGTGTCGGCCAAGGGATGGACGGCGCTGGCCGCCTTTATCCGCGAGTGCCTGAAGGTGCTCGGCACGGAAATCCGCCACAACTGAGCCTCGAACCAGGTGGAGGCCGGCGCGCTGCCGTGGCGTGTCGGCCTCCACAGTGATACCGAGGCCTTCGCCGATGCGGACGACTATATCGACCGTCGTGCAAAAGGTATGCGCGCGGTGCGTCCTGCCGGTTTAGCGGCCGCTGCGCCGGACAGGTCCAGCTTTTTCCTTACGCAATCGCGAGCGGAAAACGTTACGCACTTTTCCCGGGATTGCTTTAACGCGCGGCGGCAATCCAGTCGGCAAGGCTGATGGCGAAGCTTCGCGGCACGATCAGGTCGCAGCTGCTCTCGCCCGTTCGCAGATAGAGCGCCGGCACGTGATGGATGGACGTCTGTACAGCACGGCCAGGGGCCGAAGCGGCGGACGACCAGTCGACCGGCATGCAGGCAGAGAGAATGTCCTGAAGACGCGCACCCTCCATCCTGAACCGCACCCGGCCTTCACCAAGCAGAACCGAGCAGCCCAATTCCGGATCGATCGCAATGGCGGGCGGTTCCGCGCCTGTCTCGACGATCAGCCAAAGACGGCAGGGCGCGATCCTGACGATGAGGGCGCCAGCGTGCCGAACCGTCTCGCCGACGCTGGCAGGGAGCGTCGCGCCCAAGGCCTGCGAGACGCTCGTTTCGAATCTTGCCAGTGTTCCGTCCCAGCCCTCGATCTGAATGATCGGGCAATCGGAGGCCCACAGGTTGAAGTCCTTCGACAGCACAGGTTCAACCATGCATGCGCTCTCCCTTGGGGTCTAGGAAGACAGAAGGCACGACGCGGGCGCGAACCGTCTCTGTCCGCATCGGGTAGACCGCGATGATCTCGTCTCCTTCGGCCGCGGCATTGCCCGCGAACAGCGCCAGTCCGACATAGTGGCCGAGTTCCGGGCTGAAGGTAACCGAGGTGATCCGACCGCGCCCGTGGCCGGTGACGGCATCGCCAGGCAGGAACAATATGGCGCCTCCGCGCAGCCGCTTGCCGTCCTCGATGCATTCCAGCCCGATGAGGCGCTGGCGGTCGGGTGCCTGAAAGGCCGGACGACGACGCAGGACGTCGCCGACGAATCCGCCGCGTTTGCCGGCCATGCGCCCGAGGCCGAGATCGTCGAGCGTGGTGCGGCCATCGATCTCGGGCCCGGCGACGTGGCCCTTTTCGACGCGCAGCGCACCAAGCGCCTCGACGCCATAAGGTTTGAGGCCGACCGGCGCGCCTGCTTCGATGAGACGGCTCCAGGCCTGTTCGCCGGCGCTGGCGCCGACATAGATCTCGTAGGCGCGCTCGCCGGAATAGCTGAGGCGGATAACGCGCAGGGCCCGTCCGTCGAACTCGGCTTCGATGACGCCCATATGCGGCAGCGTCTCGTTGGAGACATCGAGCGCGGGAAAGGCGGCGGCAAGGACATCGCGGCTTCGTGGCCCGGCGATCGACATCGCCGCCCACTCGTCGCTTACCGAAGAGACCGCGACACGCAAATCCGGCCAGGCGGTGTCGAGCAGGAATTCCAGCCGCGACAGGACATCGGCGGCCCTGGCGGTAGAGGTGGTCGTGAAGAAGCGATTTTGCGACAAGCGCGTGGTGGTGCCGTCGTCGAAGACGACGCCGTCGTCGCGCAGCATGACGCCGTAGCGCGCGCGGCCAACGGGAAGCTTGGCGAAACCGTTGGCGTAGACACGGTCGAGGAATATGGCCGCGTCCGGCCCCTGCACGTCGATCTTGCCGAGGGTGGAAATGTCCATCAGCCCGGCGCCGCCGCGCACGATCCGCATCTCCGCGACATAGGCTTCATTCACGTCGCGTCCGGCATCGCGATAGAAATACGGACGCATCCAGAGACCGACCTCGAGCATCTCGGCACCGTTTGCCAGGTGCCAGTCGTGCATCGGCGTGCGACGGACCGGCTTGAAGTGATGACCGACGGTGCGACCGGCCAGCGCGCCGATCGCGACCGCCGCGTAGGGTGGGCGAAAGGTCGTGGTTCCGGTTTGCGCAATCGTTGCCCGGCGCAGCGCCGCCATGGCCGAAAGTGCTGCGAAATTGCTGGTTTTGCCCTGGTCGGTCCCCATGCCGAGCGTGGTGTAGCGCTTCAGGTGTTCGACGGATTCATAGCCCTCGCGATGGGCGAGCTCGATGTCCTTGGTGGTCACATCCATCTGTAGATCGACGAAGGCCTTGCCGCGCCCCGCGGAAGAGATCGCACGAAAGGGAGCGGCCGGGGCCCCTTCGAGATCGAGTTCATCCGGCGCCGGCATGGCCGCCGGTTTTCCACAGAAGCATGCCGCTTCGACGCCGGCGCGGTGGCCGTCCTCGATCGCGTCGGCGGTCGAGAAGCGCCCCATCATCGCGCCGGCGCCGAACTGGCCTGCCGGAAAGCCGCCCGGAACGAAGCCGTCGATGTCGTCGCGATAGACGGGCCTGACGCCAAGATGCGAGGTGAGATGCACGGTCGGCGACCAGCCGCCGGAGACGCAGACGAAATCGCAGGCGATTTCCGATTTGGCGCTCGGGCCGGCAAGCCGTACGGCCTTCACCGCATGGCTGCCGCGCAGATCGGCGATCCGGGTTCCGGAGCGGATCTCTACGTTCAGGCGTCCGGCTTCCGCCGCCAGACCGGCGGGCGGAGCGCCGCGCTGGTCCGCGACCGTCACTCGCGCGCCGGCGGCGGCGAGGTCGAAAGCAGCGCGATAGGCACCGTCGTTCATCGTGGCCACGAGGATATTCTTCCCCGGCAGCACGGCGAAGCGGTTGAGATAGGTCCGGGCGGCGGACGCCAGCATGATGCCTGGCCGGTCGTTGTTGGAGAACACCAGCGGCCGTTCGATAGCACCGGCCGCAAAGATGATCGAGCCGGCGCGAAGCACGGTGAAAACCTGCCGCGCAGCGCCTTGCGCGACCTGGCCGTCATGCCGCTCGATCAGCCCCAGCGTGTTGCCGTCATAGGTGCCGAAGGCCATCGTCTTGCGCATCAGGGTGACGTTGGGCTGGCCTGCAAGCTCCGCCTCGATCTTTGTCAGCCAGGCTGCCGCCTTGCCATCGGTGCGCTCGGCAAGAAGTTGGCCACCGAGCAGAAAGTCCTGTTCGACGAGGACGACCCTGGCGCCGCTGGCTGCCGCGGCGCGCGCCGCCGACAGGCCGGCAGGGCCGCCGCCGACGACTGCAACATCGGCAAATGCATGCCGGGTCTCGTAACGGTCGGGATCGGGTTCGGTGCCGGCCCGGCCCAATCCCGCGGCTTTACGGATGAAATGCTCGTAGAACATCCAGGCGCGGCGGGTCGGACCCATGAAGGTCTTGTAGTAGAAGCCGGCAGAAAGAAGGGGCGCAAACAGGCCGTTGACGCTCTGCACGTCGAAGGCAAGGGACGGCCAGCGATTCTGGCTTTCGGCAGTCATACCTTCAGCCAGTTCCAGTGTCGTGGCCGGAAGGTTCGGTTCGCGCCGTCCACCGCTTCCGAGCGTAACCAGCGCGTTGGGTTCTTCCGGGCCGGCCGAGAAGATGCCGCGCGGCCGATGGTATTTGAAGCTGCGGCCTGTCAGCATGAGCCGATTGGCAAGCAGCGCGGAAGCAAGCGTATCGCCTCGATAGCCGCCCAGCTCGCGGCCGTCGAATGTGAAGCGGAGCGGCTGCGTGCGGTCGATGCGGCCGCCGGCGGCCAGACGATTTCCAATCATTTTCATGCTGGCATTTTCCTGGCGAAGCCGACCGATGCGATAGCGTGGTTCCTCGTGTCGCGCTCGATGACCAGCCATTGCCGGCAGCCGGTCACGTGCTGCCAGAATTCACGGTGCGGTCCCGCCGGGTTCTTGCGCACATAGACATAGCGGTACCACGCCTCCGGATCGGGATCGTCATGCGCCGGGCGCACCGCGGAAGCGTCGCCGCCATAGCGGAACTCGTCATGGTCGCGCGGGCCGCAGCATGGGCAGTCGATGCGAAGCATTTCTCTCGCTCTCTATTGCAGCCAGGCCGAGGGTCCGGCGCCGGCCTCGTCGAGCGTGTGGCCGGTCCGGAAACGGTCGAGCGCGTAGGCGGCGGTCAGCGGATGCGGCTTGCCGGTGGCCAGCATATGGGCAAAGCACCAGCCGGAGGCCGGCGTCGCCTTGAAGCCGCCATAGCACCAGCCGCCATTGAGATAGAGCCCTTCTATCGGGGTCGGGCAGATGATCGGACTGGCGTCCGGCGTCATGTCCATGACGCCGCCCCAATGGCGCAGCAGCCTGACACGCGAGATGCAGGGCATCAGGGCTATCGCCGCCTCCGCCACTTCGCGCACGACGCCGAGATTGCCGCGCTGGGCGTAGGAATTGTAGCCGTCGAGATTGCCGCCGAAGACCAGCCCGCCCTTGTCCGACTGGCTGACATAGAAATGGTCTGCGCCATAAGCGACGACGTGATCTACCAGCGGCTTGAGCGGCTCGGTGACGAAAGCCTGGAGCACGTGGCTTTCGATCGGCAGTTCCAGGCCGGCCCTGGCGGCAAGGAGCGAAGTATGGCCTGCGACGGCGAGGCCGACCTTGCCGGCGCCGATGCGGCCCTTGCTGGTCTCGACGCCGACGATCCTTTCGCCGTTGCGGACAAAGCCGGTCACCTCGCAATTCTGGATGATGTCGACCCCGTGGCCGTCGGCAGCGCGCGCATAGCCCCAGGCGACGGCGTCATGACGCGCCGTGCCTGCGCGGCCTTGCAAGATCGCACCATGGATCGGAAATCGCGCGGTTTCGGAGAAATCGAGATAGGGTACCAGCCGGCGCACAGCGTCGCGGTCGAGTATGTCGGCGTCGATGCCGTTCAGACGCATGATGTTGGCGCGATGGCTGAATGTGTCGAGTTGATCGGCCGAATGGGCAGTGACGATCTGGCCGCGCTGCGAAAACATCACGTTGAAGTTCAGCGCCCGCGACAAGCCTTCCCACAGCTTGACCGAGAATTCGTAGAACTGGGTGTTGCCGTCAAGCAGGTAGTTGGAGCGGATGACGGTGGTGTTGCGGCCGACATTGCCGCCGCCGACATAGCCCTTTTCCAGAACGGCGACATTGCGGATGCCGTGGTTCTCGGCGAGGTAGAAAGCCGTCGCAAGGCCATGCCCGCCGCCACCGACGACGATCACGTCATAGGCGGGCTTCGGCTCGGCCGCGCGCCAGGCGCGCCGCCAGTTCTTCTGGCCGGAAAGGGCATTGCGGAAAATCGAAAACGCCGAATAGCGCGCCATGTTCATGGTCTAGCGGACGATCGGGCCGGCCGGGGTGCGGGTCAGCACTTCGGCCCCCGCATCGGTCAGCAGCACGGTGTTGGAGATGAAATGGTCGCCGCGGCCGGTGCCCATCAGCCAGGACAGGATGTGGAAGCTCATCCCGGTCTCGATTTCGAGATCGGAATCGTGCCTGAGGCCCGTCACCGAATTGCCGCCGGTCCATGAGGGCGGCTGGCCGATGCCGACGAGATAGCCGCAATGATGGCGGCGATAATGCGACAGGCCGGCCTCGTCGGCGACGCCTTGCCAGGCGGCGTAGACATCGCGCGCCCTGGCGCCTGGCTCGAGCGCCCTGACGACGGCCTCGAATGCCTTGGCCGTGACCTCGGCCATGGCGGCATCTTCGTCCTTGATGTTGCCGATGCGGATCAGCCGGCCAAGCGGCGCGTGATAGCGCGAGACACAGCCCGACAGTTCGACGAAGACCGGCTCGCCGCTGCGATAGATGCCGTCGCCCCAGGTCGTGTGCTCCTCGCCGAGCCGGGCGGCGGGCCGGATGAACGGGCCGAAGCCCGGCGCGTGGCCGCCGGCGCGCACCATCGCCGCCACGCATTGGGCGGCAACCTCCTGCTCGGCGGCGCCGTCGGAGATGGCAGCGATGGCGGCACCTGCCGCAGCATCCGTGACCTTGGCGGCGCGGCGCATCAGCACCTGTTCCTCGGCGCTCTTCACCAACCGCATCTTGTCGACCAGTCCCGAGACGTCGCTCCACTTGGCGTCGGCCTGCGCCTCAAGCTTCAGGGCGAGGCCGTGGCTGAGGCCGGAGGTCCAGTTTTCGATGCCGATCCGTTTGCCGGCCAGGCCGGGTTCGGAAATGACGCGCGCGGCGAGGTCGGCCGCCGTCTCACTGTCGGAGTGACCGCGGAATTCTGCTGCCTTCACCTGATTCTCGATCGTCACCTTCTCCATCGACCGGGTGACCAGGATAGGACGCCGGTCGAGCGCGACGATCAGGAGGTGCGGCGCGAAATAACCCCAATGGTCGAGGCCGGTGAGGTAGAAAACAGTCTCCGGCGAGGCGAAGACGGCGGCGTCGAGCTTGCGCTCTGCCAATGCCGTGCGAACTTTCGACAAGCGGCCGGCGATCTCGGCTTCGGAAAAGGGATTGCGGTCCATTGAGGTGTCCTTGAGTTGCCGGTCCTGGGCTGATGGTCAGTCGATGAAGATGGGATCGCGGGTCACGTCGCAGAGCCGCTCGCCGCCGCCTTCGCTGGCGCTGGGATCCTGGCAGATGATTGAGATCGAAGCCGGCCTTTGCCATGCGTTGCTTCACGTCGGCCAGGCGCCGCGCGTATTCCGCCTTGGTGGGCCCGCCCGACGCGTCCAAAGCCGTTTTCCTTCCTGCCCTCATCCAAAGGCGGTTCGTATCGCATCGAGAAAGCACACCTTAATTGTGCACAACTTGCGCATCACAAAGCCGCACAATCAAGCCCAATGGCGATTTTTCCAGATTCGTACAGTGCGTCTTGCGATATGTCCAGATGAGTTGTATACGTCTTAGTGCGCTTGACGCGATGGTGGAGAAACATCGTTCGAGCCCGATAATTATCGAAGAAGAAAAGGGGAAAGCATGTTCACGTCACAGATATCCCGCCGCGCGCTCGTGAAGGCCGCCGCCTGTCTTGCGCTCGCCGCGACCGCATTCACGTCACTGCCGGCCCATGCCGAAACGACGCTCGAACGCGCCAAGAAGGACGGCTATATCCGCGTCGGCTTCGCCAATGAGGCGCCGTTCGGTTTCGCCACGCCTGACGGCAAATTGACCGGCGAAGCGCCGGAAGTCGCCAAGGCGGTGCTCGCCAAGATGGGCATTGCGCAGGTCGACGGCGTGCTGACCGAATTCGGCTCGCTCATTCCGGGTCTCAAGGCCGGCCGCTTCGACATCATCGCCGCCGGCATGTTCATCAATCCCAAGCGCTGCGCCGAGATCAATTTTTCCGAACCGTCCTATGGCATCGGCCAGGCCATGCTGGTCGCGAAGGGCAATCCGAAAGGCGTGAAGGACTATTCGAGCATCAAGGACAATCCCGATCTCAAGCTCGCCGTGATGGCGGGCGCCGTCGAGGGGGGATATGCGAAGGACGCCGGCGTTGCCCAAGGACAAGTCGTTTCCTTGCCCGACCAATCCAGCCTGGTCGCGGCGGTCCAGTCTGGCCGTGCCGATGCTGCCGCGCTAACCGCGCTCTCGATCGCCGACATGGCCAAGAAGGCCGATGGCGTCGAATCGACCAAGCCCTTCGGTGAAGTTGCCGGCAAGTCGGTGAAGGGCCATGGCGGCTTCGGCTTCCGCAAGGAGGACACCGATCTGCAGGAAGCGTTCAACGCCGAACTGAAGAAGTTCCTCGGTACGCCGGAGCATATCGCGCTGGTCGAGCCGCTCGGCTTCGGCAAGGACTATCTGCCGAACAAGACGACTGCAGAGCTCTGCAAGGGCGAATAAATTCCCAACTGCTGGGCGGCGTGAAAACGCCGCCCTCTTTTTTCCTCGGAGAAGCAGATGGGTATCCGCACGCTCGTTGCCATGCTGGTCGTTTCGCTGGCCGTGATCGCGGTGCTGGCGACGCAGGAAACATACAGGCTGTTCCTACCGGGACTATTGCAGGGTGCCGTCCTGACGATCGAGATCGCCGTCCTCGGCAGCCTGCTGGCGGTCGTGATGGGGGTGCTCGCCGCGCTGGCGCGCATGTATGGTCCAGCGCCCCTCAGATGGCTGGCGACGGTCTATGTCGAAATCTTTCGCGGCACCTCGGCGCTGGTGCAATTGTTCTGGCTGTTTTTCGTGCTGCCGCAATTCGGGGTCACGCTCGACGCGTTTCCCGTCGCGGTGCTGGCGCTTGGCTTGAATGTCGGCGCCTATGGATCCGAATGCGTGCGCGGCGCAATCCAGTCGGTCGCGCGCGGCCAATGGGAGGCGGGAACGGCGCTCAACATGAGCCGCGCGCAAATGCTGCGCCGGATCATCCTGCCCCAAGCCTTCGTAGCCATGATCCCGCCCTGGGGCAATCTGTTCATCGAGCTTTTGAAATCGACGGCGCTGGTTTCGCTGATCACGCTCACGGACCTCGCCTTCAAGGCGCAGCAGATGAACCAGAACACCTTCAAGACCATTCCTATCTTCACGCTGGTGCTGTTGATGTATCTCGCCATGTCGCTCACCGTTTCTATCGGCATGCGGCTTCTCGAAAGGCGGGCCTCGCTCGGTCTGGCGCGGGGGAGGGCGGCGTGATCTGGGATTGGAGTTTTGCCGCCGAGATCCTGCCGGTGCTCGCACGCGCCGCCGTCGTCTCGATCGAGGCGACGCTGCTCGGCTTCGTCATCGCGGCTTTGCTCGGGCTGGTCCTCGCGGTAATCCGTATCGCGGTGCCCTGGACCGGCTGGACGATCTCGGTGCTGGTCGAACTGATCCGCTCGACGCCGCTGCTCATCCAGATCTTCTTCCTCTATTTCGTCTTTCCGAAATTCGGCGTCGTGCTCGACGCATTCACGGCCGGCGTTCTGGCCCTCGGCATTCACTACGCCGCCTATTGCTCGGAAGTCTACCGCGCGGGCTTCGACAACATCCATCGCGGCCAGTGGGAAGCCTCGATCGCACTCAACCTCTCCTCCTGGACGACCTTTCGCGACATCATCATCCCGCAGGCGATACCGCCGATCGTGCCGGCGCTCGGCAACTATCTCGTCGCGCTGTTCAAGGAGACGCCGCTGCTGTCGGCCATCGCCGTGCTGGAACTCATGCAGACGGCCAAGATCATCGGCTCCGAGACTTTCCGCTACACCGAACCGATCACGCTGGTCGGCCTGTTCTTCCTGGCCATGAGCCTGGTTTCGGCCGCGCTCATCCGTGCCCTCGAACGCCTGCTCAACCGAAGGACCGCGCGATGACCGAACAACCGATGGTCCGTTTCGACAATGTCTCGAAGCGTTATGGCGCGCTCACCGTGCTCGACGGGCTGAACCTTGAAATCGCGCGCGGCGAGAAGGTTTCCGTCATCGGACCGTCCGGTTCCGGCAAGACCACGGTCTTGCGCATGCTGATGACGCTGGAGACGATCAATGACGGCGTCATCTGGGTCGAAGGCGAGCCACTGACGCATATGAAGCAAGGCGGAAAGCTGGTGCCCGCCAATCTTGCCCATATCCGCCGCATCCGGGCGAAGATCGGCATGGTGTTCCAGTCTTTCAACCTGTTTCCACACATGACGGCGATGGCCAATTGCATCGAGGCGCCGATGACCGTGCTTGGCATGAAGCGGGCCGATGCCGAGGCACGGGCGGCCGAGCTTCTCGACATGGTCGGGCTGTCGCAGAAGAAGGATCATTATCCTTCCCAGCTTTCCGGCGGCCAGCAACAGCGCGTCGCCATTGCCAGGGCGCTGGCGATGCGGCCCAAGATAATGCTGTTCGACGAGGTGACGTCCGCGCTCGATCCGGAACTTGTCGGCGAAGTGCTGCAAGTGATAAGGCAAATCGGCCGCGAGCATGATCTGACGATGCTCATGGTCACCCACCAGATGGGCTTCGCCAAGGAATTTTCCGATCGCGTCTGCTTCTTCTACCAGGGCAAAATTTGCGAGCAGGGGCCGCCAGCAGAGCTTTTCGGCGCACCCAAGAATGAGCGGACGCGGCAGTTCCTGCACGCTGTCCTGGAGGCTGGATGACGCTTGATACGGATGCCTCGGCCAAGACAGTGCCGCCTTCGCGTCCGCTTTCGGCGCGCGAACGGTTCGAACGCATCTACCTAATCCTGCGCGACCGTATCTGCCTGCTCGATTATCCGCCGGGGAGCCGGCTCTCCGAAGAAGAACTCGCCCAGGAATTCGAGATCAGCCGCACACCGGTCCGACGCGTGCTGGCGCGGCTCGAGGCCGAAGGCCTTGTGCAATCGGTTCACGGCGTCGGTACGATCGTCACCGACGTCGACATCGAGGAGTTGCAGCAGGTCTATCATCTGCGACTGGAACTCGCGCTGCTTGTCGGCAAGCTTTCGCCAATTCCCCGAACGGCGGTCGACCTCGATCGCATCCGAGCGCTCATCGCGCGCTGTGATTCCGATATGCTCAACCCGGATCAGCGTGCCTTCCTGCAGCTGAACATGGACTTCTTCACTGAACTATCCGGCATGACCGGGAACCAGCCCCTGCGCGAAATAAGCGAAAGACTGTATTTTCAGGTTGCGCGCGTAGTCCTCAAGATGATGCCGCAACTCGGCCTTGTGGAGGAGTTCACGGCCTTCCGGCGCGAAATGGAGGAAGTGCTGGCTGCGGCGGAAATCGGGGATTGGGAATCGATCGGGCACATCAGGCGAGCCCATATCTCGATGAGCTTTCGGCGCATGGTGCGCCATGCCGGCCGACATGATGAATTTGACGGCAAGACCTGACGGTCGTCCTTTGTCATGGTGACGTAGCTTGCGGCGCCGAGAAGCGCTGCTGCTCCGTCCTCTTATTTAGGGTGCCGCCGTTCAGCCACGGCATTAGGCACCACCACCAGCTTGCCGACGAAATCCTTGGCGATGAAATCGGCTTGGGCGCGGTGGAAATCGGAAAGCCTGTAGACGCCGCCGACCAGCGGCCGGATCTTGTCTTCCTCGATATAGCGCACGATACGGCGGAAATCCGCACGTGTGCCCTGGCTCGAGCCGTGGAGCTGAAGCTGCTTGAGATACATGGTCCTGAGATCGAGCTGGACGACCGGGCCGGCGATGGCGCCTGCGGTGGTGTAGCGGCCCTCAGGCCTCAGGATGCGCAACAGATCGTTGAAGATCGCGCCGCCGACAAGGTCGGCCACGACGTCGATGGGCTGGCCGCCGGTCGCCTTGGCCACGGCTTGCGGCAGGTCGGCCACGCCACGGGTGATCACGGCTTCGGCGCCGATGTCGAGCACTGCCTGCTCCTTGCCCTTGCCGACGACGGCATAGGGAATGGCTCCGCGCGCCCGCGCCAATTGCACGATGCCGGAGCCGACGCCGCCCGAGGCGCCGGTGACCAGCACGCGTTCGCCGGCCTTGAGCCCTGCACGTTCCAGCATCTGCTCGCCGGTGAGATAGGCGCAGCAGAAGGTGGCGAGTTCGACATCGCTCAAGTCAGTGTCGACGACATGGGCGTTCTCGGCCGGGACAGCCTGGTATTCGGCGTAACCGCCGTCGCGGCCGTGACCCATATAGTCAATGTCGGCGAGCGAATCGTCGTCGCGATTGTAGATCGAGAAATCGACCATCACTCGTTCGCCGATGCGTTCCGGCGAGACCCCTGCGCCAACGGCAGCGACGGTGCCGACCGTGTCGGTGCCCTGGATGCGCGGAAAGGTCAGGGTGTTGCCCTGGCGCCGCCATGTCGACACGGCCCCTGCGTCCTCCTCCGTGCCATAGGCGCCCTGGCGAACCCAGACGTCGGTGTTGTTCATGCCGCAGGCGCTGACCTTGACCAGCACTTCGCCGGCGGCGGGCACAGGCACTTTCACATCGGTGCGGTAGACGAGCTTTTCCGGGCCGCCGTGGCCGGTAAGCTGCACGGCCGCCATGGTGGCGGGGAGGGTGGGATGAGAGGTCATCGCGTTCACTTCCGAATACTTTGTAGGTGGCGCTGCCCCTCACCTTTACCCTCTCTCCGTGAACGACGAGAAGGTGCCGGCAGGCGGATGAGGGGCAGCGCCGATCTCGACAATTAGAGATTGGCGAACACGCTCCTCACGGCATCGGCGGTCTTGGCCACCACGGTGTCAGCCTCCTCGCGCGTCAGGCAAAGCGGTGGGGCGAAGCCCAGAATATCGCCCTGCGGCATGGCGCGGCCGATGACCCCGCTTGCGGCGAGGGCCGTGGCGATCTGCGGTCCGATCTTCTGCGCCGGATCGAAGAACACACGGTCGTCCTTGTCGGCGACGAACTCGACCGCCGCCAGCATGCCGTCACCGCGCACCTCGCCGACGTTTTTGTGGCCGCCGACGGCCTTGGCCAATTCGGCGCGGAAATAGGCGCCGGTCTCGCCGGCATTCCTCACCAGATCCATCTCATCGATCAGTTCGAGATTGGCCACACCCGCGGCGACGCAGATCGGATGCGCCGAATAGGTCCAGCCGTGCCCCAGTGAGCCGAGCTTGTCGGAGCCCTGCACCAGCACCTGCCACATCTTGTCGGCGACGATGACGCCCGACAGCGGCGCATAGGCGGAGGTCAGGCCCTTGGCGATGGTGATCAGGTCCGGCTTGATGCCGTAATGGTCGGAGCCGAACATGGTGCCCAGTCGGCCGAAGCCCGTCACCACTTCGTCGGCGACCAGGAGCACGTCGTACTTCTTCAGCACCGCCTGGATTTTCTCCCAGTAGCCGGCGGGCGGCGGCACGATGCCGCCAGTGCCGAGGATCGGCTCGCCGATGAAGGCGGCGACGGTCTCGGGCCCTTCGGCAAGGATCATCTCCTCCAGCTTGTCGGCGCAATGCTGCGAGAACTGCTCCTCGCTCATCGAGCGGTCGGCGCGGCGGAAATAATAGGGCGCCTCGGTGTGCAGGATCGGCGCGCGCGGCAAGTCGAAGGCGTTGTGGAAAAGATCGAGCCCGGTCAGCGATCCCGTCATGATGCCGGAGCCGTGATAGCCGCGCCAGCGCGAGATGATCTTCTTCTTCTCCGTGCGGCCAAGCACGTTGTTGTAGTACCAGATCAGCTTGATGTTGGTTTCGTTGGCATCCGAACCGGAGAGGCCGAAATAGACCCTCGACATGCCCTTCGGCGCACGGTCGATGATCATCTTCGACAGCGTGATCGAGGCCTCGGTGCCGTGGCCGACATAGGCGTGGTAATAGGCGAGGTTCGTGGCCTGGGCGGCGATGGCGTCAGCGATCTTCTGGCGGCCATAGCCGACATTGACGCAGTAGAGGCCGGCGAAGGCATCGATACTTTTTCTGCCGTTGCTGTCCCAGACGGTGACGCCTTCACCGCCGGCCATGATGCGCGTCGGCGATTCACCGCGCGCGTGGGTGCCCATATGCGTCGAGGGATGGAAGAAGTGATCACGATCCCAGGCGGCGAGTTCGTTGGACTGGTCGAGCATTCTTTTGACTCCTTGAGGAACGTGGACGCGGCTTAAGCGACGTCCAGGCAAAGATATTTGAGATCGGTGAAAGCTTCGAGCCCCTGACGCGAACCCTCGCGGCCAATGCCGGACTGCTTGACGCCGCCGAACGGGATCGGCGCACCGGTGATCTTGACGCGGTTGATGGCGACCATGCCGTAGTCCAGCGCCCTGCCCAGGCGCTGCTGGCGGGCGCCGTTCTCGGTCACGACATAGGCGACCAGACCATATTCGGAGGCGTTGGCGCGCGCGGTCACCTCGTCCTCGCTGTCGAACGGCGTCACGGCTGCGACCGGACCAAACGTTTCTTCGCGCATGATCAGTGCCTCGTCAGATACGTCAGCCAGCAGCGTCGGCTGGTAAAACAACGGGCCGGCCTGGTGCCTTCTGCCGCCGGCGAGGCAGCGGGCGCCATGGGCGAGCGCGTCGGTGACCTGCTCCTCGACCTTCTTGACGGCGCGCTCATGCATCAGCGGGCCGATGTCGCTTTCGTCGGCAAGGCCATTGCCGGTCCGCAGCGCCTCGATGCGCTTGGCGAAGGCGGCGCAGAAACGATCGTAGATCGGCCGCTGGACATAGATGCGGTTGGCCGCGAGGCAGTCCTGGCCGGACGTGGCGAATTTGGCGTCGACGGCGATGCGCACGGCCTTGTCGAGATCGGCGTCGGCAAAGACGATCAGCGGCGCGTGGCCGCCAAGCTCCATAACCAGCCGCTTCATCGTCGGCGCGCTCTGGGCCGCGATCAGCCTGCCGATCTCGGTCGAACCGGTGAAGCTCATGGCGCGCACGCGCGGGTCCTCGCACATTCGCCCGACTATGATCGACGCCTTGCCAGTGACGACGTTGAAGACGCCGGCGGGCAGGCCGGCGCGCTCGCCGAGTTCGGCCAGCGCCAGCGCCGAGAGCGGCGTTTCCGAAGAGGGGTGCGCGACGATGGTGCAACCGGCGGCAAGGGCCGCAGCCGCCTTGCGGGTCAGCATGGCGGACGGGAAGTTCCACGGCGTCACGACGCCGACGACGCCGAGCGGCTCGCGCCGCACCGTCATTTCCGCCTTCGCCAGATGGCTAGTTACGCTTTCGGCGTTGAGGCGCTTTGCTTCCTCGGCATACCATTCGACGAAAGAGGCGGCATAATCGATCTCACCGAGCGATTCCTTCAAGGGCTTGCCCTGTTCCAGCGTCATCAGCAGAGCGAGATCGTCTTTCGCGGCTATGATGAGGTCGAACCATTTGCGCAGGATTTTCGAGCGCTCCTGCGGCAACAGCGCCCGCCAGGCAGGGAAAGCGCGCGCCGCCGCGTCGATCGCACTTGCCGTCTGGCGGCCATCGAGCGCGGCGACAAAGGCCACCGTGGCGCCGGTCGCCGGGTCGGTGACCTCGAAGCTCTCCGCCGCCTCGCTTGCCGTCCAGTGCCCGTCGACATAGGCAAGCTCGCGCAGCAGCCGGCGGTCGGCGAGGCGGTCGAGCGCCTCATGGCGGTGCGAACGGGCAAAGTGCGCGGACATCATCGATTGCTCCCGATTGGGGTGATGCCGCAAGACTAGGGGCGTCGGCGCGAAGGATGAGGCTGTTTAGGTGCAGCTATATAGAGAGATTCTCTCTATTCGGCTGGGGAGCAGGACGATCTGTCTAGCCGCAGGGGTGGGGCGGGTGCTTTCGCGCATTCTCCGAGCGTACGGTGCCAGATGAACGCTGGTTTCGATCTCAGGACTGCACCGGCAACAGATCGGCAAGCGGTAGCACGGTCTCGTCCTTCACCGTCTTGATGACGATGTAGGTGAAGTAGCGATCGATGCCGATTTCGCGTTCGAGCAAGGCATCGACCAGCCGCTGATAGGTATCGATATCGCGCGCCATCACCTTCAGAACGTAGTCGACGCCGCCGCCCACCGACCAGCAGGCTACAATCTCAGGTATGTCGCGGATGACACGCTCGAAGCGGTCGAAATCGGCCTGGCGATGGCTGGCCAGCGTCACCTCCATCAGCACGGTGGCGACGGGTGCGACGACGCGCATAGCAATCGAGGCATGATAGCCGGAGACGATGCCGGCCTTTTCCAGCTTGCGCAGCCGCATCCAGCACGGCGTCGGTGACAGGCCGACCTTGTCGGCCAGCGCCAGCTTGGTGATGCGCCCGTCACGCTGGATCGCGTCGAGGATTCTGAGGTCGATCGGGTCGAGTTTCGCGGCGGCCATCTGTATCCACTTTTTGGTCCCGCCGTACCATGACGGCGCATTATTTCGATTGTCAATTGCACTGATTTCGATCTCTAATAAGTCATGACATTATGGCAACCTGATCCCGCGCTCATCCGGCGGCCCGCCTACCAGTCGCTGGCCGACCAGTTCGCACGCGCCATTCATGATGGGCGGCTCGCCAACGGCGCGCGGCTGCCGACGCATCGCCGGCTGGCCGACGAGTTGAAACTATCGGTGCAGACGGTCAGTCGCGCCTATGAGGAACTGATTCGCCGCGGCCTGATCTCGGGCGAGATCGGCCGCGGCAGCTTCGTCCAGACGCAGCGGCGCGAGCCTGAACCGCCCTATCTGCCGGAGCGGCTGGGCGAAGTGATCGATCTCTCGATCCTGAAGCCGGTCTGCGAGCCGATGCATCTGGAGCGGCTAAAGCAGGCGCTGGGCTGGCTGGCCGACAACCTGCCGTCGAGTTCGGCGCTGTCGTTCCGGCCCAACATGGTGTTTCCCCGTCACCGCGCCGTGGCGGTCGAGTGGCTGAAGCTGTGCGGTCTCGATGCCTCGCCGCAGAATATCAGCCTGACCAATGGCGCTACCGCCGGCATGACGGTGGCGCTGATGAGCGTGGCGCCGCCCGGCTCGACCGTCGCCACCGAGGCGATCGGCCACCATACGCTGGTGCCGCTCGCCCGCTATCTCGGCTTCAACCTCGAAGGCCTGCCGATAGACGGCAATGGCCTTATCCCGGAAGCGCTGGACGAGGCCTGCCGGATCTCCGACATCCGCGCCGTGTTCGTGCAGCCTTCGGTGATCAACCCGACGGCGACGCTGATGGATGCGGCGCGGCGCGAGCAGATTGCGGCGGTTGCGCGCAGGCACGACATAGCCATCATCGAGAACGATGTGCTGGGGCCGCTGGTCGAGGACCGGCCGCCGCCGGTCGCCGCCTTCGCGCCTGAACGCACGCTCTACGTCACGTCCTTCACCAAGATCGTGGTGCCGGGCCTGCGCATCGGCTATCTCGCCGCACCCGACCGCTATGTCGCCGCGGTCGCCAACCGGCATCTGGTTTCCAACTGGATGGCGACGCCGCTGGTGGCGGAAATCGCCACCAAATGGGTGACCGACGGCACCGCGATGGAACTGGTGCGCTGGCAACGCACAGCATTGCGGCGACGCCAGGACATCGTCGCCGAGGTGCTGGCCGGCGTCGACTATCGCACCCGGCGCGACGGACTGCATGTCTGGTTGCAGTTGCCGGCCGACCGTGCCGAGGAGAGCTTCGTCGCCCAGGCGCGCCTGCAAGGCGTGGCGATCGCGCCCGGCGCTTCCTTCCGCATCTCGCAAGCGCCCTGGCAACCGGCGGTGCGCATCTCGCTGGGCTCGACCACCGAAGGGGAACTGCGCGCCGGCCTCGGCGTTGTCACCAAGCTGCTGCTTGGCGACCCCGAGCATCTGCTGCTCGCAATCTAGCGAGATGTGCCGCTATCCAGACGATGCCGACCGCCAAAGGCGTCCCCGGTGCTGTCATTTTCGGGTCGACTTGATTTCGATCTCGGCACATTGCTAGGCACTGAATGCCCAAGAATTGTGCGAGATCAGAATAATTGTCATGATATTATTTTCCCAATTGACATGATTTGGCGGGTTCCGCATCGTTAAGGGCATAGGCTTCTCCAGCACGGGAAATTCGTTTGTCCGCATCCGCGCCTATCATCAAGGTCGATGGCATTTCGAAAAGCTTCGGCACTTTCAAGGTGCTGGACGGCCTGTCCATGCAGGTCATGCCCGGCGAGAAGCTGGCGCTGATCGGCCCGTCCGGCTCGGGCAAGACGACGATCCTGCGCATCCTGATGACGCTGGAGCGCATCGATGGCGGCCACATCCAGATCGACGGCGAGCATCTCTATCACATGGAGCGAAACGGCCAGCTGCTGGCCGCCGACGAGCGGCATCTGGCCAGGATGCGCCAGAAGATCGGCATGGTCTTCCAGCTGTTTAATCTGTTCCCGCACAAATGCGTCATCGACAATGTCACGCTGGCGCCGATGCTGACCAAGGGCACGCCGCGCGCTGCCGCCGAGAAGCGGGCGATGGAATTGCTCGACATGGTCGGCATGGCCGACAAGGCCAAGGCCATGCCGGCACAGCTTTCGGGCGGCCAGAAGCAGCGCGTCGCGATTGCCCGCGCGCTGGCGCTGTCGCCCCGGATCATGCTGTTCGACGAGGTCACCTCGGCGCTCGATCCCGAACTGGTCGAGGAGGTGCTCAACGTGATGCGCAAGCTCGCGGCCGAAACCGACATGACGATGCTGCTCGTCACCCATGAAATGGGCTTTGCCCACGACTTCGCCGACCGGGTGCTGTTCTTCGACCGCGGCCGCATCGTCGAGGAGGGCAAACCCGATGAGATTTTCCGCCATCCCAAACAGGAGCGCACGCAAGGTTTCCTGAAGAAGATCATCGCGGCCGGACATCGCGTCTGACCGCCATGCCAGAGGCGGCGACACCGTCCGCAAGGGCGGCATTGCCGTCCTGAAATGACTGCAACCAAGAACACAAACATGGAGTTGGGAACAATGAAAAAACTTGGCATTCTGGCCGGCGTCGCCGGTCTTGCGCTGACCGCGGTGCTCGCGGCCTCGAACGTCGGATCGGCCGACGACAGCAAGCTCGAGCAGCTGAAGGCGCAAGGCTTCGCCCGCCTCGCCATCGCCAACGAGCCGCCCTACACGGCGGTCGCCGCCGACGGCAAGGTTTCGGGCGCCGCGCCCGACGTGGCACGGGAAATCTTCAAGCGGCTGGGCGTCGCCGACGTTGCCGCGTCGATCTCGGAATATGGTGCCATGATCCCCGGCCTGCAGGCCGGCCGTTTCGATGTCGTCACCGCCGGCCTGTTCATGAAGCCGGAGCGTTGTGCGGCGGTTGCCTATTCCGAGCCGGTGCTGTGCGACGCCGAGGCGATGCTGGTGAAGAAAGGCAATCCGAAGGGCTTCAAGAGCTACGAGGATGTCGCCAAGGACACCTCCGCCACCATCGGCGCGCCCGGCGGCGGCACCGAGGAGAAGCTCGCGCTCAACGCCGGCGTGCCGCGTGACCGCGTCATCGTCGTGCCCGACGGCCAGAGCGGGCTGAAGATGGTGCAGGACGGCCGCATCGACGCCTATTCGCTCCCCGTCCTGTCGATCAACGATTTGATGAAGAAGGCCAATGACCCGAGCCTCGAAGTCATAGCACCCGTGCAGGGCGCGCCCGTCTATTGCGACGGCGCCGCGTTCAAGAAGGGTGACGAGGCGCTGCGCGACGCCTTCGACGTCGAGCTCGCCAAGATGAAGAAGTCGGGCGAGTTCGCCAAGATCATCGAGCCCTACGGCTTCTCGGCGGCGGCGGCGATGTCGACGACGCGCGACAAGCTCTGCGCGGCGAAATAAGCCCTTTTCCCTTCTCTCCGTGGACGGGGAGAAGGTGGCCCGAAGGGCCGGATGAGGGGCAGCGCGCGTTTCTGCGAGCTTGGAGCCGCCTCTCATCGCCTGCCCGTCCTTCGCGGCAGCTGCGCTGCAGCTAAGGAGGGTGAACCTGCATCTTCTCCCCGTGAGAGGGGAGAAGTTGCTAAAACCAAACGTTGGAAGCCTCTGATACATGACCCAGTGGTCCGGCTATCTCGGCCTGATATTGCAGGGAGCGCTTGTCACCATCGAGCTGACGCTGATGGGGTCGGTGCTGGCCCTCGTGATGGCCTTCCTGGCCGGCATGGGGCGGCTGTCGCGCTTCTTCGCGTTGCGGGCGCTCGCCACCGCCTATATCGAATTCTTCCGCGGCACATCGATTTTCGTACAGCTGTTCTGGGCCTATTTCGTGTTGCCCCTGGCGGGCGTCGAACTCACTCCGCTGCAAGCCGGCGTGCTGGCGCTGGGCCTCAATGTCGGTGCCTATGCGGCGGAAGTGGTGCGCGGCGCCATCCAGTCGGTCGGCGCCGAGCAATACGAGGCCTGCACGGCTCTCAATCTCGGCCGCTGGCAAGGCATGCGCCATGTCATCCTGCCGCAGGCGCTTCTGGTGATGCTGCCGACCTTCGGCAACAACGCCATCGAACTGCTCAAGGCGACATCCGTCGTCTCGCTGATTTCGCTCGCCGATCTCACCTTCCAGGCGCAGGTGGTGCGCTCGCAGACCGGCAGCACGCTGATGCCGTTCACCACCATCCTGGTGATCTATTTCGCGCTCGCGCTCGTCATCTCCTGGGGCGTGCGGTCGCTGGAGCGGCGCATGGCGCGCGGCCTCGACGGAGTGCGCGTCTGATGGATTGGGCCCTGTAATGGATTGGGACTGGGATTTCGTCCGGCAGATCCTGCCGACGCTGATCGAGGGGGTGAAGATCACCATCCTGGCGACGGTGCTCGGCTCGGTGCTGGCGGCAATCGTCGGGCTGGGCATCGCACTGGCCCGCCGCTCGCCGAACAAGATCATGTCGCGCACGGTCGGCTGGGCGGCCGAATTCATCCGCGGCACGCCGCTGCTGGTGCAGCTCTACTTCATTTTCTACGTGCTGCCCGATTTCGGCATCCTGCTGCCGCCGCTGGTGGCCGGCGTCATCGGGCTTGGGCTGCACTACGGCACCTATACGGCGGAGGTCTATCGCGCCGGCATCGAGAACGTGCCGCGCGGCCAGTGGGAGGCGGCCAAAGCCTGCAATCTCAGCGCTCGCCAGACCTGGACCCACATCGTCATACCGCAGGCAATCCCGCCGATGATCCCGGCGCTGGCCAATTATTTCATCGCCATGTTCAAGGAGACGCCGCTGCTGTCGGCGATCACCGTGCTGGAGCTGATGAACCAGGCCAAGAGCGTCGCCAACACCTATTACCGCTATGTCGAGCCGATGACGCTGGTCGGCGCCTTCTTCCTGATCATCAGCCTTTTCTCGGTTATGCTGCTGCGCTGGCTGGAACATCGCTACGGCAAGATCGAAAGGTAGTTCCCATGAAGCCGCTTCCCGAAATCAGGCTGATGCCGACAAGGCCCGCACTCGAGGTGCGCCCGTTGGAAAAGCGCGTCGGCCTGATCATCCTGGCCACCGACCACACCAGCGAGCCGGACTTCCGTCGCATGGTGGCGAGTGAGAGGATCGGCATCTATGTCGCCCGCATCCCCTATAAGAATCCGACCACGCCTCAGAATCTGCGCAAGATGCAGCCCGAACTGACGGCTGGCGCGGCGCTGATCCTGCCGGACGAACCGCTCGACGCCATCTGCTACTCCTGCACGTCGGCCTCCGTGGTGATCGGCGATGCCGAGATCGAGGCGGCGATCCAGGCGGCCAAGCCTGGCGTGCCCGTGGTCACGCCGCCGATGGCGGGCGTGCGCGGACTGAGGGCTCTGGGCGCGAAGAGGATCAGTATTCTCACCCCCTACACCGTCGAGACGAGCCGGCCGATGGCGGCCTATTTCGCCGAACGCGGCTTCGAGATCGCCCGCTTCACCTGTCTCGGCTTCGAGGATGACCGCGAGATGGCGCGCATTGCGCCGGCAGCCCTCGTCGATCTGGCGCGCGAGGCGACTGACCCGCAGGCCGAGGCGTTGTTCGTGTCCTGCACGGCGCTGCGCTCGGCGCTGGCGGTTGCCGCGATGGAACAGGCTATCGGCCGCCCGGTCGTCACCAGCAACCAGGCGAGCGCGTGGAATTGCCTGCGACTGTGTGGCGATGATGTGCCGCGTCCGGAGTTCGGGCGGCTGACGACCTTGCCGCTTGGACAGTAAGGTCATGTCCTGCATGCACGAGCGACCCATGACGCACGCCGTCGCCCTTTCAGACATCCGCGCCGCGCGCCAACGCATCACCAGCAAGGTCGAGCCGACACCGGTCGTGCCATCCGAGAGCCTGTCGGAGCGGCTCGGCCTTCCCGTTCACCTCAAGCTGGAGCACCGCCAGATCACGGGCAGCTTTAAGCTGCGTGGCGCCTCGAACGCCATTGCTTCGCTCAATGCCGAGCAGCGGGCACGCGGTGTTGTCGCGGCTTCGACCGGCAATCACGGCCGCGCACTCGCCCATGCCGCCAGGCTCGAAGGCATGCGCGCGGTTGTCTGCATGTCGCGGCTGGTGCCTCGGAACAAGCTCGATGCCATCCGCTGCCTCGGCGCGGAAATCCGCATTGTCGGCGACAGCCAGGACGACGCGCAGCAGGAGGTCGAGCGGCTGGTGGCGCAAGAGGGTCTCGTGATGCTGCCACCCTTCGACCATCCCGACATCATCGCCGGGCAGG
Organism: Mesorhizobium sp. B2-5-3; assembly: GCF_006441005.1. Lineage (NCBI taxonomy): Bacteria > Pseudomonadati > Pseudomonadota > Alphaproteobacteria > Hyphomicrobiales > Phyllobacteriaceae > Mesorhizobium > Mesorhizobium sp. B2-5-3. The sequence continues at coordinate 353,947 of NZ_VFUS01000006.1, read as the reverse complement.
GCACGCTCGGGCTGGAGATCATGGAGCAGGTTCCTGACGCCGCTCTGGTGCTGGTGCAGCTCTCCGGCGGCGGGTTGGCCTCCGGGATTGCCGCAGCGGTCAAGGGCGTCAGGCCGAGCACAAAGGTCGTCGGCATCTCGATGGCGCGCGGCGCGGCGATGAAAGCCAGCCTCGATGCGGGGCGCCCGGTGCAGGTGGAGGAGCTGCCGACGCTGGCGGATTCGCTCGGCGGCGGCATTGGCCTCGACAACCGGCTGACCTTTTCCATGTGCCGAGACCTGCTCGACGACGTCGTGCTGCTTTCCGAAGACGAGATCGCCGCCGGCATCCGCCATGCCTATGAACAGGAGCGCGAGATCGTCGAGGGCGCCGGCGCGGTCGGTATCGCTGCGCTGCTTGCCGGCAAGGTGAAGCCAAACGGACCGGTGGTCGTTCTGCTTTCCGGTCGTAATATCGATATGAGCCTGCACAGAAAGATCGTTTGCGGCGAAGTAGTTGCGGAGCGCGCCTGATGAACCGGATGACCATCCTTACCGAGAAAGAACTACGCGAGATCGTAGCTCTCGATCTCGACGCCGTCGCTTGCGTCGAAAACGCCTTCCGGGCGCTCGCTACCCTGCCGGTGGCGATGCCGCCGATCCTGCGGCTCGACATCCCCGAGCATCGCGGCGAGGTCGACGTGAAGACCGCCTATGTGCCTGGCATCGATGGCTTCGCCATCAAGATCAGCCCCGGCTTCTTCGACAATCCCAAGCTCGGCCTGCCCAGCGTCAACGGCATGATGGTGCTGCTGTCGGCAAAAACCGGTCTGGTCGAGGCGTTGCTGCTCGACAATGGCTATCTCACCGACGTCCGCACCGCAGCCGCCGGGGCGGTCGCCGCAAAACACCTGTCGCGGCCGGACTCATCCATTGCCGCCATCTTCGGCGCCGGCGTGCAGGCCGGATTGCAGCTTGAGGCGCTGCGCCTGGTGCGGCCGATCGAAGAAGCCCGCATCTGGGCGCGCGACGCGGCCAAGGCGCAAGCCGCGGCCGGCGCCTTGAGCGAAAAACTGGGCATCGTGGTGCGCGCAGAACCGGATGCGGCCAAGGCGGTCGCCGGCGCCGACATCATCGTCACCACCACGCCCTCGACAGAACCATTGATCAAGGCCGGCTTCGTCTCGGCCGGCCAGCACATCACCGCCATGGGCTCGGACGCCGAGCACAAGAACGAGATCGCACCGGCAATCCTGCGCATGGCCGATCTCTATGTCGCCGACAGCGCAAGGCAGACGCGCCGGCTCGGTGAATTGCACCATGCCATCTCCGCCGGCGTGATGGCGGCGGACACGGAGGTGGCCGAACTCGGTCAGATCATCGCCGGCGAACGGCATGGCCGGCGTGCGGCGGACGACATCACCATCGCCGACCTGACCGGCACCGGCGTGCAGGACACCGCGATCGCCACGCTAGCCCGTGACCGGGCCCGGGTCGCGAAAGCCGGAACCATTTTTGAAAGTTGATGCTGGCCGCAAGAGCATGATCCGGAAAAGTGGGAACCGGTTTTCCGAGGAGATCATGCTCAAACAAAAAATTACCTGGAGCCAGATTCAACGGAAGTTGAAGCGGGTTCCAGGGCCCAACAAACGAGGACCAACAAAATGCAACCGAATTTGAAATTCTCGCGAAGCGAGTATGCGGATCGCCTCGCCAAAACGCGGAAAGCCATGGCGGCGAAAGGCGTCGATCTGCTTATTGTCAGCGACCCCTCCAACATGGCCTGGCTCACCGGCTATGACGGCTGGTCCTTCTACGTGCATCAGGCCGTCATCGTGCCGCCGTCGGGCGAGCCGGTCTGGTATGGCCGCGGTCAGGACGCCAACGGCGCCAAGCGCACCGCCTATCTCGCGCATGACAACATCGTCGGCTATGCCGATCACTATGTGCAGTCGACCGAGCGCCATCCGATGGATTTCCTGTCGAGCGTGCTTGCCGATCGCGGCTGGGGCAAGCTGACCGTCGGCGTCGAGATGGACAATTACTGGTTCTCGGCCGCCGCCTTCGCCTCTTTGCAGAAGCACCTGCCCAATGCCCGTTTCGTCGACGCCACCGCGCTGGTCAACTGGCAGCGCGCTGTGAAGAGCCCGACCGAGATCGACTATATGCGCAAGGCCGCCCGCATCGTCGAGGCGATGCACCAGCGCATCGTCGACAAGATAGAGGTCGGCATGCGCAAATGCGATCTCGTCGCCGAGATCTATGATGCCGGCACGCGTGGCGTCGACGGCATCGGCGGCGACTATCCAGCGATCGTGCCGCTGCTGCCGTCGGGCGCCGACGCCTCGGCGCCGCACCTGACCTGGGACGACAAGCCGATGAAGTCGGGCGAGGGCACGTTCTTCGAAATCGCCGGGTGCTACAACAGGTATCATTGCCCGCTGTCGCGAACAGTGTTCCTCGGCAAGCCAACACAGGAATTCCTCGATGCGGAGAAGGCGACGCTCGAAGGCATGGACGCGGGGCTCGCGGCAGCCAAGCCCGGCAACACGTGCGAAGACATCGCCAACGCCTTCTTCGCGGTGTTGAAGAAATATGGCATCGTCAAGGACAACCGCACCGGCTACCCGATCGGCCTTTCCTATCCGCCGGACTGGGGCGAACGCACGATGAGCCTGCGCCCCGGAGATCGCACCGAGCTGAAGCCCGGCATGACCTTCCATTTCATGACCGGCCTGTGGCTGGAGACGATGGGGCTGGAAATCACCGAATCCATCCTGATCACCGAGACGGGCGTCGAGTGCCTGGCCAATGTGCCGCGCAAGCTGGTGGTGAAGAATTGAAACCGATGTCCGACCTTCGTCCGTCGCCGGTCTCGCCCTCGGTCGATTTCGATCGCGACGGCGCACAGCACGGTTTCCTGCGCCTGCCCTACAGCCGCGACGATTCGGCGTGGGGCTCGGTGATGATCCCGATCTGCGTCCTGCGCAACGGCAAGGGGCCGACGGCCCTGCTGACCGGCGGCAATCATGGCGACGAATATGAAGGGCCGCTGGCGCTCTATGATCTGGCGCGCACGCTCGATCCCGCCCAAGTCAGCGGCACGGTTATCATCGTGCCGGCGATGAACTATCCGGCCTTCCGCGCCGGCACGCGCACCTCGCCGATCGACAAGGGCAACATGAACCGCAGCTTTCCAGGCCGGCCAGACGGTACGGTGACGGAAAAGATCGCCGATTATTTCCAGCGGGAGCTGCTTCCCCGCGCGGATATCGTGTTCGACTTCCATTCCGGCGGCAAGACGCTGGACTTCGTGCCGTTCTGCGCCGCCCATACGCTGCCGAACAAGGCCCTGGAGCAGAGGGCCTTCGCGGCGGTCGAAGCCTTCGCGGCGCCGTTCTCGATGCGCATGATCGAAATCGATGCCGTCGGCATGTACGATACCGCCGCCGAGGACATGGGCAAGGTGTTCGTCACCACCGAGCTCGGCGGTGGAGGCACGTCGAGAGCGGAGACGGTGCGGATCGCCCGGCGCGGCATGCTCAACGTGCTGAGGCATGCCGGCATCGTTGCCGGTGCGGTCGAAAAGACGCCAACCCAATGGCTCGACATGCCGTCCGGCGATTGCTTTGCCTTCGCGGATGAAGACGGCATGGTCGAGACGATGGTCGATCTCGGCGAGCCTGTCGAGAAGGGCGCGGTGCTGGCGCGCATCCATTCCACCGGCCGAACCGGCATCGCCCCCCAGGAGATCCGGGCAAAAATGTCGGGCATGTTGGCGGCGCGGCATTTCCCCGGCCTGGTCAAGGCCGGGGACTGCGTCTCGGTGGTTGCCGCATTGGTCGACTAACGGAAGGGTCGGCCTGCACGGCGGGCAGGATTGGACCTATCTCGCATTCTTCCACCCTGGATCCAGATAGCGGCCGGCGAGCCAGCCCGGCCGCGCTCACGGCTCCGGCCGGCGCGCTGCGGAGGCGCGTGCCTTGCCAGGGCCTCAGACATCCAAAGCCACCGTCATCGAAGAGGCGCCGGCGCGACGACTTGTTCCGGCGCGAACTCGGGTATCAAAGAGTATGACTTTGCTGCCATACTCGCGATAAAGAGGGTGTCGGAATGCAACAAAAATGGGATTTCTGGATCGACCGCGGCGGCACGTTCACCGATGTTATCGGCCGTGATCCCGAGGGCGGCCTGCATCCGCGCAAGCTTCTGTCCGAAAATCCCGAGGCCTATGCCGACGCAGCCATCCAGGGCATTCGCGACCTTCTCGGCCTGCGCCCCGGCGAGCCTATCCCCGCCGGGCTGATAGGCGACGTAAAGATGGGCACCACGGTCGCCACCAACGCGCTGCTGGAGCGCAAGGGCGACCGCGTGCTTTTGCTCATCACCAAGGGATTTCGCGATGCGTTGAGGATCGCCTATCAGGCGCGGCCCGACATCTTCGCCAAGGAGATCATCCTCCCCGAACAGCTCTACGAGCGCGTCATCGAGGTCAGCGAGCGCGTGCTTGCCGACGGCTGTGTCGAACGGCTGCTCGACATCGCTGCCTGTCGCCCGGCGATCGAACAGGCAAAGGCGGACGGCATCGACGCGGTCGCCATTGTCTTCATGCACGCCTGGAAATATCCCGATCACGAAAAGGCAGTCGCAAAGGTCTGCCGCAAGCTCGGTTTCGGCCAGGTTTCGGTCAGCCACGAGGTGTCGCCGCTGATCAAGCTGGTCGGCCGCGGGGACACCACCGTGGTCGACGCCTATCTGTCTCCGATCCTGTCGAGATATGTGCAAAGGGTAGGCCAGGAACTCGGCGTTCTCTCCCCCCTCGAGGGGGAGATGTCAGCGAAGCCGGCAGAGGGGATCGCCGCAGAAGGCACCACCAAGACGTCGAACCCCGTCGATCCGACCCGACCCGGCGGCTTCGCCGCCACCCTCCCCTCGAGGGGAAGGGAAAATCCCCGCCTGATGTTCATGATGTCTTCTGGCGGGCTGACCGCCGCGGACCTGTTCCAGGGCAAGGATGCGCTGCTGTCTGGCCCGGCCGGCGGGGTCGTCGGCATGGTCGAGACGGCAAAGATCGCCGGCTTCGAAAAGGTGATCGGTTTCGACATGGGGGGCACCTCCACCGATGTCGCCCATTATGACGGCGAATATGAGCGCGCCTTCGATACCGAGGTCGCAGGCGTGCGCGTGCGCGCGCCGATGATGCGCATCCACACCGTGGCGGCCGGCGGCGGCTCGGTCCTGCACTACGAAGCAGGCCGCTTTCGCACCGGCCCGGACTCCGCCGGCGCCAATCCAGGCCCCGCCGCCTACAGGCGCGGCGGCCCGCTCGCCGTCACCGACGCCAACGTCATGCTCGGCAAGCTGCAGCCGGATTTTTTCCCGACCATCTTCGGCCCCGGCCAGAACGAGCCGCTCGATGTGGACACCGTTCGCCAGAAATTCACCGCGCTCGCCGCCGAAATCGGCGACGGCCGCTCGGCCGAAGCGGTCGCCGAAGGTTTCGTCACCATCGCGGTCGAAAACATGGCGAACGCCATCAAAAAGATCTCGGTGCAGCGCGGCTACGACGTCACCGAATATCTCCTGAACTGTTTTGGCGGCGCAGGCGGCCAGCACGCCTGCCTGGTCGCCGACGCACTCGGCATGGAGGCGGTGCTGATCCATCCGTTTTCCGGCCTGCTGTCGGCCTACGGCATCGGCCTGTCTTCGGTCTTTGCCTCACGCCAGCAGGCCTTGCTTGCACCGCTGGCGGAAGAATCCAGACGGGCAATCGAAGGCCTGATCGCGGCCTTGCAAACCGCCGTTGTCGCGGAACTCGCCGCACAAGGCATCGCCGAGGACGCGGTGACCGCCAGACCGGCGTTGCAGATCCGTTATGACGGCACCGACACCGCACTTCCGGTGCATTTCGACCATGGCTCGATGTTGCGGGCGAGGGCCGATTTCGAGGCTGCCCACAAGGCGCAATTCGGTTTCGTCTATGAGGACAAGCCGATGATCGTCGAAGCTGTGAGCGTCGAGGGGACGGAGGCGGGCGGCGAGCAGAATACCGAAGCCTATGCGCAGGCGGGGCAGCCATCAAAAGCCAGAGCCGAGGAGGTCCGGCGGATCTATACGGAAGGAAAATGGCACGAAGCCGACGTCTGTCGGCGCGAGGCCTTGCGGCCGTCCGATCGGGTCGCCGGCCCCGCACTGATCATCGAGCCCAACCAGACGATCGTCGTCGAGCCGGGCTGGCAGGCCGAGATCACGGCCAGGAACCACGTGCTGATGCGGCGCACCAGCAAGAAAGGCCGGCAGGCGGCACTTGGCACCGAGGCCGATCCGGTGATGCTGGAAGTGTTCAACAATTTGTTCATGTCGATCGCCGAGCAGATGGGCGTGACGCTGCAGAACACCGCCTATTCCGTCAACATCAAGGAAAGGCTGGATTTCTCCTGCGCCGTTTTCGACCGGAACGGCGCGCTGGTCGCCAACGCGCCGCATATGCCGGTGCATCTGGGCTCGATGGACCGCTCGGTCGAGACCATCATCCGGCTGAACTCCGGCGACATTCATCCCGGCGACGTCTTTGCGCTCAATGCTCCCTATAATGGCGGCACGCATCTGCCCGATATCACGGTGGTCACGCCGGTTTTCGAGGAAGAGCAGCCGATTTCCCGGACAAGAGGGGAGATTGGCCAATCGCCCAAGATCCTCTTCTGGGTGGCCTCGCGCGGCCACCACGCAGATATCGGCGGTACCGCGCCGGGCTCGATGACGCCACTTGCCACCACGGTCGACGAGGAAGGCGTGCTGTTCGACAATTTCCGTATCGTCGATCGCGGAAAGTTCCGCGAGAATGAGCTGCAGACGCTGCTCACCGATCACCGCTATCCGGCCCGCAATCCGCACCAGAATATCGCCGATCTCAAGGCGCAGCTCGCCGCCAACGAAAAGGGCGTGGCGGAGCTGCGCAAGATGGTGGCGCATTTCGGGCTCGATGTCGTGGAGGCCTATATGGGCCATGTGCAGGACAATGCGGCCGAGAGCGTGCGGCGCGTGATCGAGCGGCTGCCGGATACATCGGCCTATGAATATCCCACCGACACCGGCCAGGTGATCAAGGTGAAGATATCGGTCGACCGGCAAAAGCGCGAGGCGACGGTCGACTTCACCGGCACGTCGCCGGTGATGAAGAACAATTTCAACGCGCCAGAGCCTGTCGCCCGGGCGGCGGTGCTCTATGCCTTCCGCGTCATGGTCGAGGACATGATCCCGATGAATGCCGGTTGCCTGAGGCCGATCAACATCATCATCCCGGACGGCTCGATGCTGAAACCCGCCTATCCCGCCGCCGTCGTCGCGGGCAACGTCGAGACCTCGCAGCACGTCACCAACGCGCTGTTCGGCGCCATGGGCGCTATGGCCAATGCGCAAGGCACCATGAACAATCTGACCTTCGGCAACAGCAAGTACCAGTATTACGAGACGATCTGTTCCGGTTCGCCCGCCGGCGAGATGAATTCCGGCCGCGGCTTTGCCGGCACGTCGGGCGTTCACACCCATATGACCAATTCGCGCCTTACCGATCCGGAAATACTGGAGCTGCGGTTTCCGGTGATGCTGGAGGATTTCCACATCCGCGAAGGCTCCGGCGGCAAGGGCAGGTGGAATGCCGGCGACGGCACGAAGCGCACCATCCGCTTCCTGGAGAAGATGGAATGCGCCATCCTGTCCTCGCATCGCAACCGGCCGCCCCAAGGGCTGGGCGGCGGTGGCGATGGCGAGGTCGGCTCGACCAAGGTGCGCCGCAAGGACGGCACGGTCGAGGTGCTGAAAGCCTGCGACCAGACGGTGCTTCAGGCCGGCGACGCCGTCATCGTGACGACGCCGACGCCCGGGGCGTTCGGAAGGCCGGAGCCAGGGCCGTCCAACGTTTGATAGAATCGCGGAACCGCTCTATCCGTTTTTTGGAATCCGCATTTCCCTTGCCTTTCACACGGGGCCTTCGCCATGCCAAGCAAATCCCCATTGAAGACACTGGCGCCCGATGGACTCGGGCCGACCGTCACCGTGGGCGAGATCCTGGTGGAGATCATGGCCACCAGCCGTGGCAACGGCTTTCTCGAGCCCATCGCGCTGACCGGACCCTATCCGAGCGGGGCGCCGGCGATCTTCGTCGACCAATGCGCCAGGCTTGGCGGGCGGGCCGGCATCATCGCCTGCGTCGGCGATGATGATTTCGGCAGGATCAATGTCGAGCGCCTGCGCCGGGACGGTGCGGATGTCACGGCCATCGCCGTCAGCCCCGACTATCCGACGGGCAGCGCCTTCGTGCGCTACCGCGAGGACGGTTCGCGCGACTTCGTCTACAATATCGGCAAATCGGCCGCGGCGCGGGTCGGCTTGACCCCTGAGGCCAGGGCGCTGCTGGCGCGTTCGGGCCATTTGCACGTCATGGGCACCGCACTCAGCATTCCCGTCATTTGGGAGGTGCTCGACCATGCCATCGATGTGGTCAAGGGACGTGGCGGAAGCATCTCGCTCGATCCCAATCTTCGCAAGGAACTGCTCGGCCATGGCCAGACGCGCGAGCGCTTCGCACGGCTTCTCGACATTGCGGATCTGATCCTGCCGTCGGGTGAAGAACTCCACACCGCTTCGGGCAACGACAATGAAGCCGACGCGCTCGCCTCGCTGTTTGCCCGCGGCGCCGGCGAGGTCGTCGTCAAGCGGGGCGCGTTGGGCGCGTCCCTGTTCGGCGCCGACGGCAGCCGCGTCGAGTCGCCCGGCTTCCTGGTCGAGGAGATCGATCCGACCGGCGCGGGCGACTGTTTTGGCGGCGCCTACATCGCCTGCCGCAGGCTCGGCATGCCTGCCGTGACCGCCCTCGATTACGCGAATGCGGCAGGCGCGCGCAACGTCACGCGGCAAGGCCCGATGGAAGGAGCCGGCACGCGTGCCGAACTCGATCTGTTCATTGCCAACACGCCAAGGCGACGCCCGTGACCGATCCATTGCTGAAACTTGCAAATTCCCGGCGTCAAGGCGCGGCGGAAGGCATCACCTCCGTCTGCTCGTCCCATCCAGTCGTGATCCGGGCCGCAGTGCGCGACGCCGCGTTGTTCTCCCGGCCGCTGCTGATCGAGGCGACCTGCAACCAGGTCAACCAGTTCGGCGGCTATACCGGCATGCAGCCCGCCGACTTCGTCGCGGCGGTGACCGCTATTGCCGGCTCCGAAGGCCTTGCGCCCGAGCGGGTCATCTTCGGCGGGGATCATCTCGGTCCCAATCCATGGCGAAGGGAAGATGCCGGCGCGGCCATGGCGAAGGCCGAGGACATGGTGTCCGCCTATGTCCGGGCCGGTTTCCGCAAGATCCATCTCGATGCCTCCATGGGATGCGCGGGCGAGCCGGCGGCGCTGGATGACGCTACGATTGCCAGGCGCGCCGCCCGCCTGGCGCGCAAGGCCGAGGACGCCGCCAGCGGGACCGACCGGCCACTCTACGTGATCGGCACCGAGGTTCCGCCGCCGGGCGGAGCGGATCATCTCATCGGCGAAATCAGCCCCACAAGCCTGTCCGCGGTCCAGCACACACTGGCGGTGCATCGGCAGATCTTCCACGAGAACGGCCTCGCAGACGCCTTCTCGCGGGTCATCGCCGTGGTGGTGCAGCCGGGCGTGGAGTTCGGCAACGAGAACGTGGTCTTCTACGATCGCGCCAAGGCGCTGCATCTGCGCGAATTGCTCGACCAGGAAGCGGGCCTGGTCTACGAAGCCCATTCCACCGACTATCAGACGCAAGCGGCCCTACGCGAACTGGTCGAGGACGGCTTTGCCATCCTCAAGGTGGGGCCGCAGCTGACTTTCGAACTGCGCGAAGCGCTCTATGGGCTGGACCTGATCGCCTCCGACCTGTTGCCCGACTACGGCGCGCGCCCGCTTTATCAGACCATGGAAGCGCTGATGACGGCCGATGCCAAGGACTGGCACAGCCACTACCACGGCTCTGCGGCGCAACAGCGCGTGCAGCGGCATTATTCGCTGTCGGACCGCATACGTTACTACTGGAACCATCAGAAGGCGATGGAAGCTGTCCAGCGATTGACAGCCGCCCTGTCGGGGCTGGCCGTGCCGGTGACGCTGTTCCATCAGCATCTGCCCGCGCTTGACCGCTTTGCCGGGCAGCCGCTCGATCCGGAGGCGGTGTTGGTGGCCGCGGTTCAGCAGGCGCTGGAGGGCTACCGCTTCGCCTCCAGCGGTTGAGCGGCCGATAGCCAGGGGACGCAGTTCGGTCATTTCGACGACTTGTCGGCTTACTTGCTTGAGGTGTGCCTGCACCGGAGTAATAGTCGCGACGGAATGGCGAGGAGGAGGATATGACGCTGAACTTCGACCCAAGGGCGAAGGCCGCGACGCTCTACCATGGTGAATTCCGGCCGATGTTCATCGGCGGCAAATGGGTCGCTGCGCAGTCCGGACAGGAGATGCAGGCGCTCAACCCGGCGACGGGGCAGGTGTTGGCGACGGTGCCGCGCGGAGGCGCCGCCGACATCGACGCGGCGGTGGCGGCTGCGCGCACCGCTTTCGAAGGTCCGTGGTCCGGATTTTCGCCTTACGAACGGCAGTGCGTGCTGCTCAGGATCGCCGATCTCTTCGAGAAGAACTGGGAAGAGCTCTGCGTCTCCGACACGCTCGACATGGGGCTGCCGATCACGCGCACGCTCGCCAACCGGCGCCGGGTCATCGGCATGCTGCGCTTCTATGCCGGGATGGCGACCGCGCTGCATGGCGAATCAATCGACAATTCGATCCCGGGCGAGATCGTCAGCTTCACCCGGCGCGAGCCGGTGGGCGTGGTCGGCGCCATCATTCCCTGGAACGCGCCGACCGCCGCGTCGATCTGGAAGATCGCGCCGGCGCTGGCGACTGGCTGCACGATCGTGCTGAAACCTTCCGAGGATGCATCGCTGACGCCGCTTTTGATCGCGCGGCTGATGCAGGAAGCGGGCGTTCCCGACGGCGTCGTCAACATCGTCACCGGAACCGGGGCCGAAGCCGGCGCGCGGCTCGCCGAACATCCCGACGTCAACAAGATCGTCTTCACCGGCTCGACGCTCACCGGCCAGGCGATCGCCCGGGCGGGTGTTGCCAATCTAAAGCGCGTTTCATTAGAACTCGGCGGCAAGTCGCCGCTCATCGTGTGCCGCGACGCCGATATCGACAAGGCCGTTCCGATCGCGGCGATGGCTGTCTTCGTGCATTCGGGCCAGGTCTGCATCGCCGGTTCGCGGCTGTTCGTGGCGCGCGAAATCCATGACGAGTTCGTGCGCCGGCTCGCTGACTTCGCCGGTAGGCTGCGCATCGGCCACGGCATCGAAGCCGAAACCGAAATGGGGCCGCTCATCAATGCGAGGCAGGCCGGCAAGGTTGAGGGTTACATCAAGGCGGGCAGCGAGGAGGGCGCGGAACTGGTCGCCGGCGGATCGCGCCTGACCGGCGGTCTCTATGACGGCGGCAATTTCATCGCCCCAACCGTCTTCGGCGCAGTGTCCGACACGATGACCATAGCGCGCGAAGAGATCTTCGGGCCGGTTATCTCGGCAATGCCCTTCGATACGCTTGACGAAGCCGTCGCCCGCGCCAATACGACGCCCTATGGGCTGGCCGCCGGCATCTTCACCACCCATCTCGGCACGGCGCACAAGCTCGCTCGCCGGGTCAAGGCGGGTTCCGTCTGGGTCAACATGTACCACGCCATCGACCCCGCCGTGCCGTTCGGCGGCATGAAAATGTCGGGCTACGGCCGCGAGGGCGGCATCGAACATCTGCACGAGTATCTGGAGACCAAGTCGGTATGGATCCAGACCGACTAAGGCCTTTGTCGGTTGTCAGGCGAGCCGGCCTGCGCCGCCGGTTCCCAGGCTGCCGCTCATGCACGCCGGCTGCAAATCAACCGGCGCCCGTTCTCAGGAACTTTTCTTTATCCGGCGATTTTTGGATATAAGATGAAATCCGGTTGGCCAGGAAGGTATTGTCGATGACGACGAAACGCTTCGCGATCTGCGCTCTCGCCCTTGTGATGGGCTGCGGCATCGCCTCTTCGGCGTCCGCCGGGGCCAGGCACCGCCACCACCAGGGCGAACCCGAACGCTATGTTCCCGCTGACGGCGATATTATCGACATACTGTTCGGCGGCCCGCGCTACTATGACCGGCAGCTTGTCACGACGGCCGCCGGCGCCTGTTCCTACCACCGGGTGGGGCCGGATGCGAATGCGCTGAACAAGATCAACGATCACCATTGCGGAAAATAGCGGGCCGACCGCTCCGCAAGCAGGCTCATGACGCTTCCCATCCGGGAAAGCGGTCCGGCCGCAGCCATGTCTGGGCTGGGCTGCCATTGCCGGAAAACACGGCGTCAACCAGCCAGCGCGCGGTGGCGGGGGCGGCATGCATGCCGATGGAACCCATGCCGCCATGCACGAACAGGCCCTCGACGGCCGTCCTGCCAGCGACCGGCAAGCCATCGGACAGCATCGGGCGGTTGCCGGGATAGACGTTCCTGACCTGCGGCGCGCCGAGGCCCGGCAGCATGCGCAGCGTGCGGCTGGCGATCCGGCTCGCCATGTCGGTGTTGCGGACGAGATCGCGGAAGGCCGGCTGGACGGAGGCGCCAAGCCTGGCATCGCCGCCGCCCATGGGGTTGAGGCAGATGGCTTCCACCGCCGGCTGGTCGTCGCGCTGCGCGGCGACATCGGCAAGGCCGTCGAGCCTCATGCGCCGGCCGAGCTCTTCCTGATCCGGCCAGGTCAATTCCTCGACGATCCAGGGCAGCTCGAAGTCGAGTTTTCCCAACTGGATCAACCAGCCGCGGCCGGCGGTGAAGGGCAGGCCGGGCAGCGGTCCGTCGCCGACGGTGCGGCGCAGAAGGTCCGACATCCACAATCCGTTGGCGATGAAGACGAGATCGGCGGGAACGATCCCCTGGTCGGTCAAGATACCCTGGACCTTGCCGCCCCTGGAGAAGATCTGGGCGACGCGCAGGCCAGTACGGATCGTCGCGCCGGCCTCACGGGCGGCGTGGGCGAAGGCATGTGTCGCGCCCATGGGTTCCAGCGTCCATGCACGGCCGACGGAATAGGCGCCTGCCACGTTGAAGCCGACACGCGGGTGGTCGCGCGCCAGTTCCTTGCCCGTGATCTTTTCCATCGCCACGCCGGCTTCCCTGTAGCGGTCGGCCACGGCGGCAGTCGCCTCGAAACTCGCCTCGTCTTCGGAAATCAGCAGATGTGCGATGGCGGCGAATTCGAAGGGAACGGGTCCGTCGGCAAGCTCGGCATAGATCGCGACGCTGGCGTCCAGCAGTTCGACGACCTCTTTCTGCGGGCCGGTGAGCAAGGTGCCGGTGTTTCGTCCTGAGGACTCGGCGGCGATCATGCTCTGCTCGAGGATCGTCGTCTTGAGACCGTGGCGGGCCAGTTCATAGGCGAGCGTGCAGCCGGCGATGCCGCCGCCGATGACCACGGCATCCATTGGTGTCTGGACGCGAGTCGAGTTGAAGGACATGGAGCGCAGCCTCCTCCCAATGAAAGCATCTCGTATACTCGTATACGAGATGCTTTTCAAGTATGCCGCCCACGACTGCCGCAAGTGCCGCCACGATATCGTCTTCGGTCCGAGCCGGGCGCAGGCCAGTCGGCGATTTCCTCAGCAAAGGCGGGTAGCCTATTCAACGACTTGCGGCTGAATCCGCAAGTTCGGCACGAATCTCCGCACCATGTTCGTCGCGTGCCGGACTTTTCGCCGGTGCCTTTGCCGTCCGTTTGGAAAAACGGGGGGCGGAGGCAGCTTGGAGGGCGCCATTCTCGACCAACCAGGAGCCGCGTGCGGCCATGTGCGGATGCAGCGCCGCCTCATGCGGGCTGAGCACAGGCCCGACGCAGGCATCCGTTCCTTCGAACAATTTCATCCACTCGTCTCGGGATTTTTCGGCAAAGATCGCTTCCAGCCGGCTGCCGAGCTCAGGCCAGAGGCCGCGGTCGAACTGAGCGGCGAACTGCGGATCGCCGCCCAGACCAAGCCTGTCGAGGAACAGCGCATAGAATTTCGGCTCGACGCACTGGACGCTGATGAAGCCGCCATCAGACGTGCGGTAGACGCGGCACCAATGCGGTCCGTCCAGAAGGCTCCGGCCACGCTCGGCGGCAAGCCCGCCGGATGGTGCGAGCGACATCAACAGGTTCATCATATGGGCCGAGCCGTCGACGATCGCCGCGTCGACGACCGTGCCTTCACCACCGGCGCGGGCGTTCATGATGGCGGCCAGCATGCCGATCACCAGATAGAGCGCGCCGCCGCCTATGTCGCCGACCAGCGTCGGCGGCGCCATTGGCGGCTCGCCCGGCAGGGAAGCATACCAGAGTGCGCCCGACACGCCGGTATAGTTCATGTCGTGGCCGGCGGTGCGGGCGAGCGGGCCTTCCTGCCCCCAGCCGGTCATGCGGCCATAGGCCAGGCGAGGGTTGGCGGCCAGACACACATCTGGACCAAGCCCGAGACGCTCCATCACGCCCGGCCGGAAGCCCTCGATCAGGCCGTCGGCGGTGGCGATCAGGCGCATCAGCACGGCAACGTCCCCGGCATCCCTGAGGTCGAGCGCGATAGAGCGCTTGCCGCGATCGAGCAGCGAGCGCTCGGGAAGGCCCGGCACGGATGCATGCTTGCGGTGGACGACGATCATGTCGGCGCCGAGATCGGCGAGCAGCATGCCGGCAAAGGGCGCCGGCCCCAACGCCTCGATCTCGACGATGCGGATTCCCCTGAGCATCCCACCCTCCACGGCATTCAAACTTTCGGTAAGGCACACTTTTGGTGTCACGCAGGGGCGACGGTGTGTAACCCTGCTCTTTTGGCATTGAAGCACGTGTCGCCGGTATATACGTCAGGGCCATGAAAAAAATCGGTTTCCTGTCATTCGGGCACTGGACGCCCTCGTCGCAATCGCAGGTGCGCTCGGCGTCGGACGCGCTGTTGCAATCCATTGATCTCGCCGTCGCGGCCGAGCAACTCGGCGCTGACGGCGCGTATTTCCGCGTCCACCATTTTGCCCGACAGCTCGCCTCGCCATTTCCGCTGCTGGCGGCGGTCGGCGCCAAGACCAGCCACATCGAGATCGGCACGGCGGTCATCGACATGCGCTACGAGAATCCGCTCTACATGGCGGAGGACGCGGGTGCCGCCGACATCATCGCAGGCGGGCGCCTGCAGCTCGGCATCAGCCGGGGCTCGCCCGAACAGGTGATCGATGGCTGGCGCTATTTCGGCTACGCGCCGCAGGAAGGCAAAAGCGACGCCGACATGGCGCGGCATCACGCCGAGGTCTTCCTCGACACGCTGCGCGGCGAGGGCTTCGCCCAGCCCAATCCGCGGCCGATGTTTCCCAACCCGCCCGGCTTGCTGCGCCTGGAGCCGCATTCTGAAGGCCTGCGCGAGCGCCTCTGGTGGGGTGCCGCCACCAACGCCACTTCGGAGTGGGCGGCGAAGCTGGGCATGAATTTGCAGAGCTCGACCCTCAAATTCGACGAAAGCGGCAAGCCCTTCCATATCCAGCAGGCCGAGCAGATCCGGATCTATCGCGAGGCCTGGAAGGCGGCCGGCCATGAACGCGAACCGCGCGTCTCGGTCAGCCGCAGCATTTTCGCGCTGGTCGACGACCGGGACCGCGCCTATTTCGGGCGCGGCAATGAGGGCCGCGACCAGATCGGCTTCATCGAGGAAAACACGCGGGCGATCTTCGGGCGCAGCTACGCCGCCGAGCCGGACGTGCTGATCAAGGAGTTGGCCGAGGACGAGGCGATCGCCGAGGCCGACACGCTGCTGCTCACCGTGCCCAACCAACTCGGCGTCGACTACAACGCCCATGCCATCGAGGCGATCCTGACCCATGTCGCGCCGGCGCTGGGTTGGCGCTGACAGCCGAGCCGTGTAACCATCGCTGCTGCGGACAGTTCAGGAGGTTCACTGCATGGCAAAGAAGGCCTTGATTGCCTGGGGTGGGTGGGAAGGCCATACGCCCCAGCGCAGCGCCACTGTGGTGCGCGACATGCTGGAGCGCAATGGATACACGGTCACGCTCGGCGAGGGCACGGGGATGTTTGCCGATCCGGAGTTGAACTCATTCGATCTCATCGTGCCCGTCATCACCATGTCGAAGATCGAAAAGTCCGAGCTGCAGAATCTGACGCGCGCGGTTCGACAGGGAACGGGACTCGGCGGTTTCCACGGCACGATGGGCGACAGTTTCCGCAACGAGCCGGACTATCAGTTCATGACCGGCGGCCAATGGGTCGCGCATCCCGGCGACATCATCGACTATCGCGTGGTCATCACCAAACCGGACGATCCGATCACGAGAGGCATTAGCGACTTCGCCTACCGGTCGGAGCAGTACTACATGCATGTCGACCCGAGCAACGAGGTGCTGGCGACGACCACCTTCACCGACGAGCATTTCCCGGGCATCGGCGGCGTCGACATGCCGGTTGTCTGGAAGCGAAGATATGGCGCAGGCAAGGTCTTCTACAGTTCGCTCGGACACACGGCGGATGAGTTCGCGATGCCGGAAATGGCTGTCATCGTCGAGCGTGGTTTGCTCTGGGCCGCGCGGGGGTAGCTGCCCACTGAAACCGCGACAGCCTACCAATCGGCGACGCGATCGCCGCCTGTGAATTGCGCGCTCTTGCCGGTGTATTCGAACAGTTCGATCTTCACGCCGTCGGGGTCGCGCAGCCAAGCCTGATAGGTGTCGTCGCAGGCGAGTTTTTTCGCGGTGACCTCCACGCCCCTGGACGCGATATGCGTGATCGCGGCGTCGATATCCTCCACCTCCAGGCAGAAATGGTTGATCTGGTTCGTCTCGCTGAACCGCGCACCCTCTTTGTGAAAAACCTCGATATGGCTGCGGCCGCCGCAATTAAGGTAGAAACCGAAAATCTTTCCGTCGCGCAGGAAATTGAACTGGATATCAATGCCCAGGACATCCTCGTAGAAGCGCCGTGTCTCGTCCAGATCATTGGCGAAGATGCAGACATGGGCGAGTTGTTTGACCTTGATCATGGCTGGCTCCTCATAATTTCGCAGGTTCACATAGCCCGGCGCGAAATTGGCCCGCGTGGGCTCATCGTCATTCAATCCCGCCGGTGACCACATAGGCGCCCGCGCTGCGTCCATCCCGCAGCCGCATCACCGCCGTGACGATCGAGCCGTAGGGGCCGCGCCAGACGCTGTGGATCCGTTGATGCTCCGCGGCCGGGACAAACGCCCGGCCGGTCAGACGCGCGCCGGCTCGGCGCATCGCGACGGCATCTCCGTTGACGTGCACCTTGATGCTGGCGTGCTCCGTCTCGGTTGCGTCGACGGGGAGGTCGAGCGTGATGACGATCTCGTCCTGATCGCCGCTGTCGCGCGTCTCGGCCGCAAGCTTGATCGCGAGCGTAGGCGCCTTGCCATTGCCGGCTTGATTGGCCCGGCGCGAAAACACATCGTCTGCCAGTTCCGGCGTGCGCGGCGGCTGGGTGCGGCGCTGCGTGGAGCGTTCGAAGTCGCCGGCCATGCGCAACAGCCTTTCATCGTCATAGGCCTTGCCGGCGAAGGTCAGGCCGACCGGCATGCCGATGTCGGCCATGGTGCCCATCGGCACGGTAACGGTCGGGATGCCGAAATGCCGCCACACCAGATTGCCGTTGGCGACCCAGGTGCCGTTGCGCCAGGCAAGCGCCGCGGAGGCCTCAGTGATGTCGGCATCGGCGGGCCCGACATCGGCGACGGCAGGCAGCACGACGGCATCAAGCCTGTTCGCGTCCAGCCAGTCCTCGAAATCGAGCCGCCGCGTCGCTTCCAGCCCTTTCAGCCCGTCCTCCATCGTCGGAATGGCCCGGAACGGCGTGACGCCTGATTTCGCGCGCTCGACATACTGTGCCAAGTCGAAACCGCCTTCATAACGGTCGGGCAGCGTGCCCGGTGGCTGCGGAAAGATTTTCGGGCCGTCGACCGAAACGAGATCGGGAATGTTCAGATCATCGTTCGCGCGCAAAAAATCATCCCAGGCTGAGATGCAGAGGTCCCAGATCTCGCGATCGGCGAAGTCCGGCGGCACCAGAGCGCGGTCGACCATGGTGCGCGCGCCGGGGCGATCGCGCTCGTAGTTGGAGACGACAGGAAAATCGACCTCCATCACCTCGGCTCCAAGCCGTCTCAGGTCCGCCGCCGCTTGCTCCCAGAGATCAAGCACGGAGGCGCGGGTTTCGATCCGCCGGTCGGCGCCGCTGTCGCGGCCGATATACATTCTGGGTACGCCAAGCCGCATGCCTTTCAGCGACCCCGCTAGCGCCAGATCGGTATAGCGCGGCGGTCGGATTTCGGAACTCTTCGGCAGCGCGATCCAGGGCTGCGCGCGCCAGAAATCGCCCCGCGTCTCGGGATCGTCGGCGACGATCACATCCAGCAATTCGAGCATGTCGGGCACGCTGCGCGTGTGCGGCACGACGACATCCATAGTCGGCACCAGGGGCCAGTTGCCGCGCACCGAAATGACACCGCGCGACGGCGTGTAGGCTACCAGCGCGTTATTGGTGGCCGGCGCACGGCCGGACGACCAGGTCTCCTCCCCAAGCCCGAAGGCGCAGAAGCTCGCCGCCGTAGCGGTGCCAGAGCCGTTCGAGGAGCCGGACGCGAAGGCGGCGGTCAGGTAATCGGCATTGTAAGGGCTTTCGGCGCGGCCATAGACGCCGCGCTGCATGCCGCCATTGGCCATGGGCGGCATGTTGGTGAGGCCGATCAGCACCGCGCCGCCGGCGCGCAGCCGGGCGACGGTGAAGGCGTCCTCGTTGGCGATAAGATGCTCGAAGGCCGGAGAGCCGGCGGCAACAGTCAAGCCAGACACCTTGTAGCTGTCCTTGGCGGTGTAGGGAATGCCATCGAGCGGGCCGAGCGTCTTGTCCTGACTGCGGCGCCGGTCCGAAGCCGCGGCTTCCTCGAACATATCAGGATTGAGAACCGGCACCGCATTGAGGCTGATGCCGTGCCGGTCGAAATGCGCGATGCGCCTGAGATAAGCACCGACAAGTTCGACGCTGGTGACAAGGCCCTCCTCAAGCGCGCTCCGCAACTGTTCGATCGTCGCTTCGACGATGTGAAAGCTGGCATCGGTCATCTTCTAGCCCCTGGCGGTCGTTTCCAGGCATGGATGAGCGAGGCCGCCGGCTTCGGCAAGGGCCAATCGCGATTGACGGTGGTCCTGGCGGGTCGGGCGCGGTGCCGCGATTGCATATCCCGGTTGGCAAAAAGCGGCTGACCGATGCAACCTCTAATAGAGACGGCGCGTCAGGTGCCTTCTGGAGCGGCGAGGTCCGGATCCGGCAACGAGGAGTTGCGCCTCTGGTGTCGTCCGTGGGCAACTATTCGCCAAATAGTGAATATCAGTCCCTCAAAACGACTTGCAAGCTTAAGCTGAAGCTCGCAGAAGTTGCGGCAGAAGCATGCATTGAAGAAAACTCATGCCGCCCCAGCATGAAAGGGGGATCATGCCTGACCAGAATGCCCTGATCCGCGCTGCCATTGGGCGGCTGCTCTCCGAAAAAACCGGGGTTGCCGCCATTTCGATGAAGGAAAGCATTGACGAACTGCTGGAGAGAACCGGCGAGACGATGACCGAGGACCGCCTGCAGGACCTGCTGCTCGAGATGGCCGAGGTCCGTGGAATGACGGTTGTTCTCGACGTTTAGCGAAGCCGTTCCGCCACAGCCCGGGCGTGGCGTGCCGGCTCGCCCCGATCGGCCATCCGGCCTGCCTCACCCCAGCAAATTGCGCGCCGTGCGCATGAAGATCCTTGAGCCGATCGGGATCAAATCGTCGGGGAAATCATAGTCGGGATTGTGCAGGGCAGGGTGGCGCTCGCCGGCCCCGAGGAAGAACATCGCCGACGTCGCGCTGTGGCCGAACAGGCCGAAATCCTCCGAGGCGCGCATCGGCAGGGCCTCTTGCGTGTGTGCGACGCCCTCTTCGTCGAGGGCGCGTTGGAGATGCTCCACCGCGTCCGGCGCGTTGACGCTGGCGACG
Organism: Mesorhizobium sp. B2-5-3; assembly: GCF_006441005.1. NCBI lineage: Bacteria > Pseudomonadati > Pseudomonadota > Alphaproteobacteria > Hyphomicrobiales > Phyllobacteriaceae > Mesorhizobium > Mesorhizobium sp. B2-5-3. The sequence goes on along the minus strand of NZ_VFUS01000006.1, from coordinate 333,868 downwards.
AAGATCTCGTGGTAGTCCCAGCTTGCGGACAGGCGATGCTGGCCGGCGATCTTCGTGACCAGCGCTTCCGCGGCGGCGCACAGATCCGCCATGCGCTCGTCGCGCCTGGTGCGCAGCGTCGCCCAGACCTCGGCGTGGGCGGGCGCGATGCCGAACACGGTCTCGCCCATCTCGGCGTGGGTCACGGTGACCATGCCGAAATCGTCGTCGGCGAACGTTCCGTGCCCGAGCGCGGGCAGGGCAGGCATCAACGCGCTGATCGCCGGCATCGGCGAAATTCCGGTCTCGGGCATGGAGGAATGCGCGGTCTTGCCCTCCAGCACGATGCGCATGCCGCGCGAGGCGCAGTTGACCACGCCGGGCTTGAGCCGCACCTCGCCGAACGGCACGCCGGGCAGATTGTGCAGCGAAAAGGCGAAATCGGGCGCGATCTCGCCGAAGCGGGGATCGGCCACCACCCCGGCGGCGCCATTGCCGGTTTCTTCCGCCGGCTGGAACATCAGCACGACGCGACCGCTTGCAGGCCGCTCGCGCCCGAGCTGGCGTCCGAGCGCCGCCAGGATCGCGGTGTGTCCGTCATGGCCGCACATATGCGACTTGCCCGGCACGCGCGAGGCATGCGGCACGCCGGACAGTTCCTCGATGGGCAGCGCGTCGAGTTCCGAACGAAACAGGACGGTTGGTCCGTTTTTGCCGCTGTCGTAGACGGCCGCGACACCATGTCCGCCCAATCCGGTCAGCATCTTGTCGGGACCCGTATCGGCGAGGAAGTCGACGACGGCTTTCGCCGTCTTTTCCTCCTCGTTCGAGATTTCCGGCTGCTGGTGCAACTTGCGCCGCCATTCGGTCAGCTCGACGATGTCCCGGTTGGTGAGAGTCATGATTTTGGCCTCCGCTGTATCGCTCACGACGCGCCCGATCGACCGGGCGCGTCGGAAGGATAGCTAGCGGCAAATGGCTGAAACCGCCACCGTCTGGCCTATTGATTTATCTCGGGCTCGACGAGCTTTGCCAGGTTCCGCAGCGACTCCTGCCAGCCGAGATAGCAGGCCTCGACCGGGATGACGTCGGGAATGCCGGCCTGGGTGATGTCGATCTCGGTGCCGACAGATACTTTTTTCAGGATGACGGTCACCTGGATCTCGCCCGGCAGATTGGGGTCGTCGAACCTGTCGGTGTAGCGCAGGCGCTCACCGGGAACGAGTTCGAGATACTCGCCGCCGAAGGCATGGCTGTCGCCGGTGGTGAAGTTGCGGAACGACATCTTGAACGTGCCGCCCACCTTGCCCTCGAAGTGATGAACCGTGCAGGTGAAGCCGTTCGGCGGCAGCCACTTCGCCAGCGCGTCGGCCTCGACGAAGGCGCGATAGACTTTTTCCGGGCTGGTGGTGAGAACACGGTGCAAACGTACGGTGCCGGGCATATCATATCCTTTCATAATGCCTGTTCGATGCCCCAAGGACGAGCGGGGCCCGGCCAGTCCGACACCGGCTCCCGGAATTTTTTCAGAGCCTCGGCCGCGGCCTGCGCGACTGGCTTACGCCAGTTCAGCCTGGGTTGGGACTCGATTTTGCGGCGGCTGGCCCAATCGTCGAAAATGACGAACCGGATAGCCATTATGAGGAGACTGTTTATAACGGTCGCTGAGATCGCTGTGACCAAGGGGAGACGATGCGCTACATACGTCCACTTTCAATCGAAGATGCCGTTGGCCACTTGGCCGGATCGGCCGGAACGGCGGCCATTCTCGCCGGAGGCAGCGACCTGCTGGTGAGGATGAAGGGCGGCTTCATCGAACCCGAACTGATCGTCGACATCAAGGCGATCGCGGCCTTGAGCGAAATCAGGGAGACGGCCGACGGCTTCAGCATCGGTGCGGCGGTTCCTTGCGCGGTGCTGGGAGAGAACGCGGCCCTGAAGAAGGCCTGGCCCGGCGTCGTCGAGGCGGCCAAGCTGATCGGCTCGAAGCAGGTGCAGGGACGCTGCACCATCGTTGGCAATCTGTGCAACGCCTCGCCGGCGGCCGACAGCGTGCCGGCGCTGGTGGCCGCCGGCGCCAGGGCGGTGATCGTCGGTCCCGCGGGCAGGCGCACCATCGCCGTGGAAGCCGTGCCGACCGGACCGGGCAAGACGTCGCTCGCCAAGGGCGAGATCATCGAGGCGATCCTGCTCGACAGCCAAGCGCCGCGCTCGGGCGACGCGTATCTCAGGTTCATTCCCCGCACCGAGATGGATATCGCGGTGGTCAGCGCCGGCGTGAACCTGACGCTCGACGAGCAAGGTGTCGTCAAGGCGGCCCGCGTGGCGCTGGGCGCCGCCGCGCCCACGGTGCTTCTGGTGCAGGAGGCCGCCGAGGCCCTCATCGGCAGGACGCTGGACGAAGCCGCGCTCGAGCGGCTCGCCAAGGTCTGCTCCGGGGCCTGCCGGCCCATCGACGACAAGCGGGGCACGATCGAGTTCAGACGGAAAGTCGCGGGCGTGCTGGCCAGGCGGGCCGCCACGTCAGCCTACAAGCGTGCAGGAGGCAAGTGATGGCCGGTGTAGCAGTTTCAACCACGATCAACGGCGACAGTGTCGAGTATCTCTGCCAGCCCGACGAGACGCTGCTCGACGTGCTGCGCGACCGGCTCGGGCTGACCGGCGCCAAGGAAGGCTGCGGCACCGGCGATTGCGGCGCCTGCAGCATCATCCTCGACGACCGGCTGGTGTGCTCGTGCCTGGTGCTGGGCGCGGAGGCGCAAGGGCGCCGCGTCGAGACCGTCGAGGGCATGGCGCATGGCGACCAGTTGCATCCGCTGCAGCAGAAGTTCCTGGAGCACGCCGCGCTGCAATGCGGCGTCTGCACGCCGGGCTTCCTGATCGCGGCGAAGGATCTTCTGGCCAAGAACCCCGACCCGACCGAGGAGGAGATCCGCTTCGGGCTGGCCGGGAATCTCTGCCGCTGCACCGGCTATGACAAGATCGTGCGCGCCGTCCAGGACGCCGCAAGCGTGATGAAGGGAGCCTGACGATGAATTTCGATCCGCGTTTTTCCAATCGCAATTTCGCTTCGGTCGGCACGCGTCCCATCCGTCCCGACGGCGTCGACAAGGTGACCGGCCGGGCCCGCTACGGCGCCGACTTCAACATGGCCGGCCAACTGGTCGGGCGTGTGCTGCGCAGCCCGCACGCGCACGCCAAAATCAGGAAGATCGATACCTCGAAGGCGGAAAAGCTCGCCGGCGTGAAGGCGGTGATCACCGCGGCCGACCTGCCGGACCTCACCGACGGCGATGCCGCCATGTACGACATCCTCGACAATTGCATGGCGCGCACCAAGGCGCTCTATGACGGCCATGCGGTGGCCGCTGTCGCCGCGATCGACGCCCGCACCGCCAGGCAGGCGCTGAAGCTGATCGAGGTCGACTACGAGGTGCTGCCGCATGTCACCGATGTCGACCAGGCGATGCAGCACCACGCGCCCCTGATCAACGACGCCATTTTCACCGAGGGGCTGGAGGAAAAGCCGGTCAAGCCGTCCAATGTCACCAAGCGCAGCCAGTTCGGCCATGGCGACGTGCATCAGGGTTTTGGCCAGGCCGACTTCATCGTCGAGCGCTCCTTCAAGACCGAGCAGACGCACCAGGGCTATATCGAGCCGCATGCCTGCGTGGCCAACGTCAGCTCCGACGGCACGGCGGACCTGTGGGTGTGCACTCAAGGGCATTTCGTCTACCGCCAGCATTGCGCCCAGCTGCTGGGCATGGAAGCCTCGAAGCTGCGCGTCACATCCTCCGAGATCGGCGGCGGCTTCGGCGGCAAGACCCATGTCTGGGCCGAGCCGGTGGCACTCGCTCTGTCGCGCAAGGCCGGCCGGCCGGTGAAGCTGGTGATGACCCGCGACGAGGTGTTCCGCGCCTCGGGCCCGACCAGCGCCACCTCGATCGACGTCAAGATCGGCGCCCGCAAGGACGGCACGATCACCGCCGCGGAAGCGACGCTGCGCTACACCAGTGGCCCCTATGCCGGCACCTGGGCCGAGATCGGCGCCATGACGGCGTTCGCCTGCTACAGGCTGGAGAACGTCAAGACCGTCGGCTACGAAGTGCTGGTCAACCGGCCGAAGACCGCGGCCTACCGCGCGCCGTCGGCGCCGATGGCGGCCTTCGCGGTGGAAAGCGCCGTCGACGAGCTCGCCAAGGAGATCGGCATGGACCCGGTCGACTTCCGCATCAGGAACGCGGCGCAGGAAGGCACGCGGTCGTCCTACGGCCCGGTCTACGGCCCGATCGGCATCGGCCCGACGCTGGAGGCGGTGAAGAACCATGCCCACATGAAGGCGCCGCTGGGTAAGAACCAGGGCCGCGGCATGGCCTGCGGCTTCTGGTTCAATTTCGGCGGCCAGACCTGCACCGACCTCAACATCGGCATGGACGGCTCTGTCTCGCTTGCCGTCGGCACGGTCGATGTCGGCGGTTCCCGCGCCTCGCTGTCGCTGGTGGCGGCGGAGGAGCTGGGCATCGATTATTCGCAGGTCAAGGCCGTCGTCGCCGACACGTCCAGCCTCGGCTACAACGACATGACCGACGGCAGCCGCGGCACCTTCTCCTCCTCCATGGCGACCATCTCGGCTGCCCGCAACGCCATCAAGGTGTTGCGCGAGCGCGCCGCGCAGATGTGGGACATTTCCGTCGACGACGTGGTCTGGGAACAGGGCCATGCGGTGGCCAAGGGCGAGAAGCACGGCAATCTCGGCAAGCTGTCGCTGAAGGAGATCGCGGCGCAATCCGGCAAGACCGGCGGGCCGATCGCCGGCCATAGCGAGCTCGTCGCCGACGGCGCCGGCGTCTCCTTCGCCACCCATATATGCGACATCGAGGTCGACCCCGACACCGGCTCGACCAGGGTGATCCGCTACACGGTGGTGCAGGATGCCGGCAAGGCGGTGCACCCGACCTATGTCGAGGGCCAGTACCAGGGCGGTGCCGCGCAAGGCATCGGCTGGGCGCTCAACGAGGAGTATATTTACGGCAAGGACGGGCGGCTGCAGAACGCCGGCTTCCTCGACTACCGCATCCCGGTGTGCTCCGACCTGCCGATGATCGACACGCAGATCCTGGAAATCCCCAACCCCAACCACCCCTATGGCGTGCGCGGCGTCGGCGAAACCTCGATCGTGCCGCCGCTGGCGGCGATCGCCAACGCGGTGTCGAACGCGGCCGGCGTGCGCATGACCCACATCCCGATGTCGCCGCCACGCATCCTCGCGGCGATCGAGGCGGAACGGGAAGGCTGATGGTGCAAGTGACGCTCTGGGGGGCGCTTGCCGCGACCGCCGGAGGCCAGAGCAAGGTCGAGGTCGAGGCCAAGGACATCAGGGAGCTGTTCAGGAAACTGGTTGAACAGTATCCCGGCCTGGAGCCGTTGATCGACCGGGGGATCGCGGTGGCGATCGACGGGGTGATTTATAGGGATACGTGGTCGAAGAAGCTGCCAGAGGACGCGGAGATTTTTTTGTTGCCGCGGTTGGCGGGGGGGTGAGGGGAAGGCGTCTCTTGGCCTTAAGGTCCGAACGTCTTGTTAGGGACCGTAAGCGGATTGGCAGGTTTAGCTGAGGAACTCATGACAGCAGACGTTCAGTGTTCCCAGTCACGGGCCGGTATCGCATGATGGTCTTTGACGGGGCTTCCTACCTACGGGGATTATTCCCACAAACTGGCCTGGTCGACGCCGCGTCTTGCCCGGCGTGCGTGCTCCGTGTAGCTGAGCAGCGAAGGCCAGGCGGCAGGCGCGGGTACGTTGCGTTGCGTATGAAGCATTTCCCTGCGTCCGGCGTGGTGGACCCAGCGGCCCGCCACGGCAACGAAGGTATTGCTGCCGGCTTCGGTCTCCTGCAGGGTCTCCACGTCAAACCATGTCTCCCTACGGCGCGGCTTGACCTTTTCGTATATCGACGCGACCAGAGCCCGGTCGTTCCAGTCCCGGAAATATAGATTGGCATGGCCACGGACCGCCTGCAGGTCTTGAAAGCGGCCACGTCCGAAGCACGGTCGATGACGCCGAGTTCCCCCGACCGTTTCTCGAGGCGGTAGATAGCCGGGTCGAACGACAACAGCAGGAGGCGGGGTGTCAGTGGCATAAGAAGCATGGCACCGGGACTACCAAGGCCCGCCCCGCCCAGCACGCCCTTTTGCAGGTGAAAGCGGTTGGTGTACACTACCGGATCGTCGGACGTGAAAAACGGCATTGGCGTTCGAGTGAGTACAATCCGCGTCTGGAGGTGAGCTGTACTTTGGATGCTGTTCCTGAAGGCGCTTAGTGCCAGCTGAAGGGCCATTTCGTGTGTCACAACCAGGCTTTCCAGCAGTTCCGGTGTGGCCTCGTCGGCTACCATCGCGCGTTCCGCCTCGGCTAGCCGGATTTCGCCCTCGATCCACGCCGCGCTCCTATAGGACTGCAACAGCATGAAGCTGGATAGGGTCGAGATGTCTGTCCTTGTCGCTGCACGAGGATCGTCGACGACGCGCCGCATGATCTCGCCGTATTCACCTTCGGGCTCCTGCAGCGCCCGTTCCAGTTCGCCGTCGCGGCCGTAGAAATAAGGCCTAGCGCACTGTCCCTTCGCCGGTGCCGCCTCTATCTGCAACTCGCGAGCCATGTTGAACACATTGATGGCCGCGCCTTCACCGTCCGCGCAGAAAGCGCGGAGATAACAACGCGGGACGAAGTGCTGAGACTTGTTGGCGGGCATGGCCGCCGGATGATGTGTCGCTTCGGCCAAAGACGCAACGTGTTGTCCCCTGTCGGCGCGTCATACACGACGTCGCGGATATCAGGTCACAAACTTGCAGCAGCGACGAAGCCTTCCTCGGCCTCTCAGGCATAGGTGATGACCTCACGACACAAGCGCTCGTCTGGCTTATTAAAGCGACAAGAGCCAAACATCCTCAAGGTAGCGGCAGCGCATACTTCATGGCGCCTAGGCTGTAGGCTTTTTGAGACGCTCTTAGATTCTTTCATCACCTAGGGGGGTTCGTTCTTTGTTCTTTGCCGAACACACGTTAGAACGCTAAGCTCTGCGGATGAGCGTTATTCCGAAACCCCCTGCAAAGAAAACCAGAGCCATAGCTTCGTCAGGCGCAAGCCAGCGCGACAATTTTTCCGAGCCCACCAAGCGACTGCTGGCCCAGCGTGTCGGTTGGCTATGCTCCAATCCGGATTGCACGAAACCTACAGTGGGACCGCAAAAAGGCGGTCCCGGCACCATGAACATTGGAATTGCTGCACACATAACGGCCGCGTCTGAGGGTTTCGCCCGATATGACGCCCGTCTGACGCGGGAAGAACGAAAAGCGCCGGACAACGGCATATGGCTATGTAGCGACCATGCCCACCAGATTGACCACGACGAAAAGGCATTTCCGGTTGAATTGCTCCACAAATGGAAGAAGGAGGCGGAGGAGCGGGCGTTTGAGCAGCTGCTAACGGGCGGTCGTGCTCGCGTAGAATCTATGGGCGCCGAGCTTGCGGCGGCCCTTGAGTACCTTCGCCAGCAGCTTGGCATTCCGCAGGGTGAAGACTTGCCCGCCCTGGTGGAGAGAGCACGTTCTGCCGCGCTACTTCACATCGAGACGTTTGCCCACCAGGGTCCCGCGCATGCCGTGTCGCTTTCTTTGACGGCCGCCTCATCGCGAGGAAAATCATTCACCCACGTCGAAATGGCGGCAGCGCTCCGATCCTGTGGCATTCTGGATCTTGTGGCCGAACCGGGTCAAGGCAAGTCGACCACATTGATCCAGCTCGGTGCTAAGTTACTGGAAAGCGGTCCTGTGCCGCTGTTGATCCCGCTTGCCGAAGTCAGCCCGAGTGCGGACGACCTCTTTTCATGGATAGCTGGCCGCCAAGCTTTTGCAGGCGTGCGATCCGAGCACCTGAAGTTTCTCGCGGCACACGGCGAGTTGGCATTCCTGTTGGATGGCTGGAACGAGGTGACACCGGCCGCTCGGTTGGCTCTCATCAAAACCCTTCGGGCCCTTCGGCGTGAATTCCCGCTTCTGGTCATTTGCATAACCACGCGCCTCCAAGCCGTAGCGGTACCGTTTGTGGCTCGGACCATTCACATTGAGAGGCTCTCCGACGAGCAGCAGGAAGAACTGGCTTCCCAACATGGAGGTATCGGGCAGAATTTGCTTGATCGCGTCCGCAGAACGTCAGGTGTTCGGGACCTTGCCCGGGTGCCTTTTTATCTTCGGGCGCTGCTGCAGGTGGGAGGCGCCGGTGCCCTGCCTACAACCAAGGAAGGCACGATTTCGCTGCTGGTGGAGCAGCACGAGGATATTCCCGAACGCGCGGAGCAGCTACGACAAAGCATGCTGGGACAACACCGGCGCTATCTGAGTGACTTGGCCGTCTCTATGATGCGGGCGCGGACGACGGCGCTGGATGAGACGGCAGCCCGACAATCCCTGCGGATAACCAATACGAATTTGTCCATGGAAGGGCTGGTTCAGAACGCCCCGGAACCTGCGAGCATCCTCGAGACCCTTGTCGCCACCCACGTCTTGGTTCATGGCGAAGGCGACACGTACTCATTTCAGCACCAACAGTTCCAGGAGTGGTATGCCGCCGGGCATGTCGCGGCAATGATGTGTGGGCTTCCCAAGGAAGCCGGGATCGAAAGCACCTTTGCCCAAGAAATTCTGAACGACCGTATGTGGGAAGAGGCAATTCTGTTCGCCTGTGAGCGGCTGGCTGCAGATGAACCTGGTGTAGCCATCGTGGGACAGGTGGTGAGGCTCGCGATATCGGTGGGACCGATGCTCGCAGCTGAAATCGTGTACCGGTCAGGCGATGCCGTTTGGGACTCGGTGGCACCCGACGTGGAGGCTTTTGCACGTGCATGGCACCAGGCCAATCAGGTGGATTTGGCTGTCGGATTCATGATGAAGACTGGCCGGGGTGCCTTTGCCGACTTGGTTTGGCCGCTAGTTTCCAACTCTAGCGAACAGATCCAAAGCGAGGCCCTCCAAATGGGCGATCGTATCCGGCCATCTGTCTTCGGGACCCACCTGCGGGACGATTACGAGCATCTGGAGGAGCGGGTGCGGGGAAGACTCGTCTCCGGCCTCATCTTCGGCGGCGGCATCGAAGGTCTCGAGGTCGCGTTCGACCTCGCAAAGGGAGACCCTAGCGTGGCCGTAAAATCAGAAGCGGTTGAGGCCCTACTTTTTCGTGGCGCCCCCAGACAGGCGAGTTCAGTACTCGATGGCGCGGGTGTTGAGGTTTGGCGGCGCGTTGCCGAACAGGACTATTTCGATGGGCTAACCTCACCTCATGTCCTTAGCCGCCTGAAAGAGCTGCAGGAAGAGGATGCCAATTCCAACCCTAACCCGGCCCGTACCCTCAATCGAATGACCCGCAGGGCGGAACTATCGGGGGATGTCACGGACCTCGCTGCAATCCTCCGTGACGAAAACCTCGACCTCCGCGCAGACCACACCGCGGCCGCATTCCATCAGGCGAATAACGTGTTTCCCGAAGTCGTTGCGGCGGCGATGAAGGAACGGATTTTGGCCGGCTTGTCGTTGCCCTTCCGGGTCCAAGGATATCTTTCGCCGCAGCCAGTCAGCGAGGAAGCGGTCTTGTCGGAAATGATCGCTGACAGTCAGAAAATCGACGAGCAGACGAGCGGTGCTCTCTTCCTCGTGGGTTCGGGCATTATTACTGGAATGATAGGCGATTTTCTCGCGCTGAAGCCGAAGGTTTATGCGAGCGGCAGGCCTTCGTCAGTCGACTACGCACCTCTGGGGCTACTTCGGGACAAAATCTCCGGAACGCGCCCGGAAGCGTTTGTCGAAGCAATCGTGTCGTTTTCAGCCAACCAAGAACTTCGCGACATCGAGGCCCTCGCCGAGCTCATAACCGCCCACGGCAAACACGGAACGAACGAGGAAATGGACGACGTTTCGGTCAAAAGCCGTCGCAGGCTCGTCGAGACGTTGAACGGGTGGGCGGCTTGTCTGCTGAGTTCCGGCCAGCCTTCTCGGCACCACATGGCCGAAGTCGTGGATGCCATGCGGCGAGTCCCTGACCCATCCCAAATGAAATGGGTCTCGGCATTCCTGCATGAAGACCTTCAGCAGCGGGACGCTCTCAAGGCGTTGGCCAAGGACGGTCGCAACCAAGCGGCGCTTAATGAGTGGGGCACCAGCTATGCCCTGTCGTACCGGCAGGCGCTCTACGAAATTGGTTCGGACGAGGCGTATGAAGTCGCAAAATCGCTCTTGCGGCATCCGGAGTTTGGCCACGACGCAGCTATTGCACTCCGGCTCATCGCAATGCCTGTCCTCCTGGAGCAGAGATCCACTGTCTGGCCTGATCTGGATCGCGCTCAGGCCGCACGTAAAAGGCGGTTAAGCCAGGCCGATCTATCGCTTGATGCCGCAGAGAGCATGCTGCAAGTGACGGAAGAGCTAACAGCGGGCGAACCACCTTTTGGCCGCGCTGTGGCGGTTGCTGCGATCGCGGTGGTGATGCCGCACACAGCTCGGCCAGAGTTGATGGCGAAACTTGCCGGTTTCGAGGTGATGTCACACATCAAGCTTGACCTCTTTAACGGGATGATTGTCGGCGGACTTATTCCCTCGGCCGACTTAGTCCTTCAGGAATTTCGCAAGGTGTTGGCTGACAAGGAGAACAGGTGGTGGGATGACCAGACCTCCTACGCGATGTTCAGCTGGCTGAAAGTGTTTCCGAACACCGATCGTCCGGCCTCCGTTTTTGACGCCTTGTGTCTCATTCCCGAAAGGAACATTTCGAGGTGGCGGATAAGGGATATCCTTTCTCAACTGAGGCTCCTCGACGATGAAACCAGAGCGGGCATGCTGCGTGAGTTTGCCGTGAGATATCCCACGGTGCTGTCGGAGCATGAGTGGTTCGACCAAGTGCGAAAGCTGGGATTCCGCCCAGCAATAGACCTGCTTCTGCAGGGGGTAGAAGGCGATCTCGGCAAGGGCTTTGAACTCAGCGCGGGTCACTTCTTATTACCTGAACAACTTGCCTACGCCATGGCGGACGGCGACCTTCCGTATGCTTTCGAGAAGCTGGCTGCAGCGCGCTCCGAGGGCGCAAAGGCGCTGGTTTTCTCGGTCATTTTGAGGACCTCTTCTGTAGAAGGACTAATCGTCGCCACTGAGTCCCCGATGGGTCGGCAGACCGTACGCCGACAGGGAGAGCCCGGTGTACGGGATATGATTTATGCCAAAGAGCCTCACAACGCTGAGGGCACGTCCTATGAGCTTAGGCCGCGTAATGCTTCTGAGCTTAGGAAGCGACTGTTTGCGTTAACCATCTCTCCCGACAAGGATCAGGCGGCGTTCGCCGTCGATTACCTGACTCGCATAGACGCGCTGCGACACGACGATGGCGCAGCTGAGGATGAGCCTAGGCATCCTGATATCGGGAGTGGGCGGCCGTGGCCATTAAGACGAGGGTGACTGACTCCAATGCAGATCTCGTCATCAGATCAGCGACTGGCAGCTTTCGGGACGAAGCAGTTGGTCGCTGAACAGCGGAATGAGGTGCAAAGAAGCCGTGTAGATTTGATCCCCTTCACACCCCAACCACGGCGCCGTATTCACCTCCAGCGCTTCCTCCGCCGCGCTTTCCTCCCCAAGCACGTCCCCATGCACCGCCAGCGGCCGCCCGATCCAGATCGGGTCGACCAGGTGGTCGCGTTTGGGGTTGGTGGTGTTGGGATGGATGAGGATGCTCAGGCCGCCATGGTTCAGCATCAGCCAGGGAGCCAGCGTGGCGAAGATTTCGGGGGCGAAGGAGATTGGTACATGGCCTGCTGATGCGGGCCGACCGGCTCGTTGCACAGTTGCCCAGACGCACGCGGAACCGTTCGCCTATGCGCAGGCGCAGCCATTCGACCTGCTTGCCGCTCGGTCCGCCTGACATAGTAGATATGGGCGTGATAGTTGGCGATCTCCGAAGTGACTGAAATGGCCGTGTTCTCGCTCAATTGGAATCGACCTGACGGCAGACCTGTGTTCTAACTACCAGACCTTGGGAGGGGGAGCACAATGTATCGGGCTGTCATTTTGACTGCCGCGCTAGCACTTGCTGGCTGCGCAACTACATCCGAAATGCCGCTGGCGCCGAACGTGGTACGGTTGGATACTCACGCAAGCGGCGCCCTTTTTACCGGATCTGCAGGTGCGATCACGTTGAAGAAAGCAGCCGAGGCGACACTGTCTCGCGGCTATACACACTTTCGTTTTGACCAAGCCTCGACTGCCAGCGGTTCTCGGTTTGTCGGTATGTCCAGCAATACATTTGGGAATGCAAATGCAACAATCATGGGCAATACGGCTTACGGTACTTATAGCGGAACAACCATCAACACGCCCATGTATGCTCCGACGGCTGATATCGGTGTCACTGTAATAATGTTCCATGCCGATGAATCCGGCGCCCAAGGCGCGTTTGATGCCGCTGAAGTCCTCAAGAGAGGTGGACGGGTGTGACGGGGGCGATCGAAGACTCCAATAAGAGGCGACGCATCCTGTCCATCCAACCTTCAACTGACGAGGGCAATCACCGGCGCTAATTCACTCAGCTTCGTAGCCATTGCGTGATGCCGCTCGGTGCGCTTCTATCCATGCCGCGTCATCGCGGGGGGTCGTCAATTGTCTGCCAGGAACCAAACGTCCACCGGCCACGAAGCGAGCGAGGCCGGTTGGCTCGACCTTCATTTTGAATCGTCGCGCCCCGAATATGAGGCGGCCTTGCTCGATGCCGGCATCCGCCCGGGCTGGCGCGTGCTCGATGCCGGTTGCGGCAGCGGCGGCTTCCTGCCGCTCATCGCAAGCGCCGTCGGCCCCTCCGGCTTCGTCGCCGCGCTCGACCTCGCGCCCGAAAACATCGCCCGGGTCGAGGCGCTCGCGGGCACGCTGTCCGAGCCGCCGGACATTGCCACGCATGTCGGCAGCATCCTGTCGCTGCCATTCGCCGACGCATCGTTCGATTGTGTCTGGTCCGGCAATGTCATGCAGTATCTGACGCCGGCCGAGTTCGAGCTTGCCGTCGGCGAGGCCAGGCGCGTGCTGAAGCCGGGCGGCATCTTCGCGGTCAAGGATTTCGATTCGACCATCCTGCAGATCCTGCCCATGGACCGGGCGCTGCTGGCGCGCTTCATGGCGGCGAGGCTCCAGGGATTTCGCGAGCGGGGCGTGCTCGGCACCGATTGCGGTTCGACGCTTCCGGCGCGCCTGCGCCAGGCAGGCCTGCAGGTCGTCAGCCGCAAGGGCTGGCTGGTCGAGCGCTGGGCGCCCGCGCCTCGCTTCACGCGCGACTATGTTGCCGACCTGCTGGCCTATTTCGCCAGCGTCGCGCCGAGCTATGCCCTGCCTGATGCCGACCAGGCCTATTGGCGGGAGCTGAAGGAGCGGCCGGATCGCCTGCTCGACGATCCGGATTTCTGCTACCGCGAATTCTTCGTCATGGCGGTTTGCCGCACGTAGCGCTCCTCCGCGACGGCCGAAGCCGCGGCGCGGCGCCAGGCCGCAGGCAAACCCGGTTCCGAGATCGAGACTGAGCCAAGCCGCATTCGCCAGCTCTCCACTCAACTGGCCGGCTTTCGAGCGAATTTCTTCGCGAACCGTTAATTCGGCCGTGCTGTTAATAAGCATCTGCTAATGAACTGGTTCGCGCGGGGGTACGCAATGACCAAGAATCTCGGCAATGCACGCTATGTGCCGCCAAAGGAGCAGCAAGGCTCGGTCCTCGGCAAGGTCGCGCCGGCGCTGTTCCCGCTGGCCGTGGTGGCGCTGGGCTATATGATCGGAAGGCAGTTCTTCGGCCTATAGGCTCCGCCATCAGGCGCCGGTTTCGGCCGCGGCCTCGGGCCTTGCTTCGGCGCGGATGCGGTCGCTTGCCACGAGCACGACGGGGCAGGGGACGGCGGCCAGCACCGCCATGGCGGTGTCGCCGAAGAACAGTTCCTCGCCCGGCCGCTGCGTTACGCCCATCACCACCATCGCCGCCCCCTTGGCCACTTCCCTGGCGATCGCCTTGTCGGGCGTGGCGCGGGCGCGGATCGCGGTATCGACGGCTACGCCGTAGCGGTCGGCGAGATCGACGACGTCCTTGAGCACCGCCTCCTCGCGGCGGTGCGAAACGGTGCCTTGCCGGGCGCCTTTGCGCGCCTGCGAGACATAGAGCACCCTGACCCGCGCCCGGTGCGGCCGTGCCAGCGCCAGGGCGAAATCGGCGGCGCGGCGCGACACTTCCGTGCCGTTGACGGGAACGAGGATGGTGGTTCCGGCGCGCAGCACCGGCATCTTGCCCCCGGCGCCGGCACCGTTCAGCACCAGGCAGAGCGGACCGTCGAAGCCGCTGGTCATGTCGTTCAGCGCTTCGGTGAACGAGCCCTTCTCGGTCAGCATGGCCTCGAGCCCGACCAGCAGCAGGCCGTAGCCCTTGCGCGCCTCCTCGGCGATCGTTCGTGCGGTGGCCTCGCGTTCGCTGCGGGCGGTCAGATGCACCTTCTCGACCGGCGTGTCCTCGGCCTTGCTCACCGCCTTGGCGCTCCGGGCGGCACCCTTCTTGACCTCCTTCAGCGCGCGCTCCGGGCCCTTGTCGCGGGCCGGGCCGGCAAGCCTGCCGTCCTTGAGGTGGAGAAGCGTGGTCGGCATGCCGCTGCCGCCGCCGACCAAGCCGGCGAGATAGGCGGTGAACTTGCCGACCGGGCTGTCGTCGACCAGCAGCAGCAGCCGCTCCAGCTTGGAGACGAAGCCGCGCTCGTCGAGCAGCTCGCGGTCGACGCGCTGCTTCTCGGCATCTTCGACGGGCAGCCGGCCGAGCGCCCAGCGCAGCATGGGCGGCATGGCGAGGGTGGTGATGACCGCCATGGTGACGATCATGGTGAACAGATTGTGGGACAGGATGTTCATCGACAGGCCGATCGAGGCGACGATGACCTCGGTCGAGCCGCGCGCGTTCATGGCGCTGCCGACGGCGGTCGCCTCCTTCAGCGTCATGCCGGCGAAGCGGCCGCCGATGAAGGCGCCGCCGAACTTGCCGATGCTGGCGATGAGCACCAGCGCCAGCGTCAGCAGCGCCAGCG
This sequence comes from Mesorhizobium sp. B2-5-3, assembly GCF_006441005.1. Taxonomy (NCBI): domain Bacteria; kingdom Pseudomonadati; phylum Pseudomonadota; class Alphaproteobacteria; order Hyphomicrobiales; family Phyllobacteriaceae; genus Mesorhizobium; species Mesorhizobium sp. B2-5-3. The sequence continues at coordinate 318,759 of NZ_VFUS01000006.1, read as the reverse complement.
TCGGGTCGGCGAGCACGGTGAGGTCGGCCGAAAGCCCGGCCATGCCGAAGAAGATCGGCATGAAGAGCGCCGTGATGACGCCGCGCAGCTGGCTCTCGATGTGGCTGGACAGGATCGGGGATTCGCCGACCAATATGCCGGCGACGAAGGCGCCCAGCACGGTATGGACGCCGATCAGATTGGTGATCAGCGCCATCACGCCCATGATGATCAGGATGACCGATATGACGGCGTATTCGCTGCGGAAGGAATCGTTGCTCCAGCGGATCAGCGTGAACACCAGCCGGCGGCCGATGGTGAAGGAGAACACCATGAACAGCGCCACTTCGGCCACCGTGACCACCAGCGGCACGATTTGGAGGCTGCCATTGGTGGCGATGCCGAAGGTGACGGCGATGATCAGCCAGCCGATCGTGTCCTCGATGATGGCCGAGGAGATGATGACCTGGCCGAGATTGCGGCGCATGAAGTTCATCTCGCGCACCACCATGGCGACGATCTTGACCGAGGAGATCGACAGGGCCGTGCCGAGGAAAAGCCCGGCGACGACGCGCTCGCTGGGGTCGGGCAGCAGCGTGTCGGGCAGGAACTGCGCCAGCGCGAAACCGCAGGCGAAGGGCACGACGACGCCGGTGACCGAGATCGAAAAACACGCCGCACCTACCCGGCGCACCAGGCGCAGGTCCGTCTCCATGCCGGTGAGCAGCAGAAGCAGCAGGACGCCGAGCTGGGAGACCGCCTCGATCATGCTCTTCTGCGCGGGGTCGGTCGAGAAGATCAGCTGCTGCGCATCCGGCCAGAGCCAGCCGAACAGCGAAGGCCCAAGCAGGATGCCGCCGATCAACTGGCCCATGATCGCCGGCTGGCCGTAGCGCTGGAAGATTTCGCCCAGGCCGCGCCCGACCAGAAGCAGAAGCACGATCTCGGCGACGAAAACGCCCTCCGCCGAGCCGCCCATGCCCGCGGCGTGGCTGCTTGCCTGGGCTGCCCAGGCCGGGCCTGCTAAGGCAAGGACGGCGGAAGGGATGAGAATGGCAGGAAGAAATCTCGTTTGCGGCCAGTGCCTAGTCATCCAACCCCTCAACGCGGATCAAGTCCGCTGCGCATAAACGTGCAATGCCGCGCAAGGTTGCGGCAGGTCGGGCCAATCTGTTCGGGCCAATCTGTCTGGGTAAGTGCCGACATAAAAGACAGCGCTCTTCTCCCCGTCGCTATACGGGGAGGAGGTGCCGGCAGACGGATGAGGGCAGCGCCGACATGGGAAAAATACAGGATCCAGATGGTATTTGCCGAAACCTTGGCGCCGCCCCTCATTGTCCTGCCGGACATTTCTCCCCGTATAGTGACGGGGAGAAAGGCCCATCTACCGGCTGGACGCTGCCCGCGGATTGCTTCGCCAATCGTCGCTGGCCGCGATCGGCGATCTAGCCCGACTTCTTGGCGCCGCCCGGCAAAGCACCTTCAGGCGGCGGCTCCGGGCCGAAGACGCTGCGGCCGCCGAGCAGGTGCGACTGGTCGAACTCGCCGGCGACGATCTCCTTCAGGCTCGGGCCGGTGACGTAGCGCTCCAGTCGCCGCGCCTGGCCGTCGAGCCGCTGCAAGGCGGCAAGCTCCTCCTCGCGGCCGAGCTTGGCCTTGGCGACCGCCGACTTCATGACGGCGATGGTTTCGTCATAGACCTTCAGCGGCACCGGAAAGGGGTGCCGGTCCTTGCCGCCATGCGCCAGCGAGAAGCGCGCCGGGTCGGAAAAGCGGCACGGCGCGCCATGCACCACCTCCGCCACCATCGCCAGCGCCCGCACCGTACGGGCGCCGACGCCCGGCACCAGCAGCAATTCGGGAAAATCTGTCGGGCCGCTCTCGATGGCGGCGGAGATGTTGCCGTGCAGCCGGCGCATGACGATGTCGCTTTCGCGCACGTCATGGTGCGCCGGCATGACCAGATTGGGCAGCATTGGCTGTGCGTTGTCGCGCTTTGCCGAAGCCGTCGCGGGCTCGATGGCGGCGAATTCGTGCACGATCCGGTCGGGACCGAGCTGGCGCAGAAGATCGAGCTGGCCGCTGCGCGAGGCCTCGGCGCGATGGTCGGTGAGGTTGACGATCTCGCCCTGCCGCTCGCCCTCGATGGCCGCGTGCGGCTGGTCGACGAAACTCTTCAGCCCTTCCGACAGCCAGTGGTAACGGCGCGCCTGCCTTCTGTCGCCGTTCATGCCTTGCTGGACGACCACCCAGCGGCTGTCGTCAGTGACGATGAAGCCATGCAGATAGAGATCGAAACCGTCCTGCACGGCGGCGCTGTCGACCTTGGCGACCAGGCGGCTGGCGGTGGCAAGGGCCGCGCCGTCGAAGCCGACACGTTCGCCGATCATCTCCAGCTCGTGCGGCGTCTTGCGCGAATGAGCGCCACGACCGCCGCAGACATGAATGCCGAGCTCGCCCGACAGCGGCGTCAGCCCGCGCTTCAGCGCGCCAATGACGCTGGTGGTGATGCCGGACGAATGCCAGTCCATGCCCATCACCGCACCGAAGGACTGGAACCAGAAGGGATGCGCCAGCCGGCGCAGCAGCTCGTCGCGGCCATAATGGTGGATGATCGCCTGGCACAGCACCGCGCCGAGCCGCGTCATGCGGTCGCCCAGCCACTTTGGGACCCGTCCGCCATGCAGCGGCAGGTCGGCGCTGCCGCTTCGCTGCGTCACTTGTTTCGATGCTCCGTGGCCGGCCGCCCGAGGACCGGATCTGTCCCTCTAGATGGCATCCATGCGGCTATTTTCCAAGCCGGCACACAGGCGCTCATTCGCGGTTTGATTCAGGATGGCGCCTCACCCGGTTGTTCGCAAAGCGTTTTTGTCCATCGCGGACTAGACATGCACGTCGCCGAAGGAGAGTTCGCCGTTGTCGTCGGGCGTCAATAAGGCGACGGCCAGCAGGCCGGCAAAGAGGATGGCGACCAGCGTGACGATGACCAGGCCGGGCACGGGACCCAGGGCGGCGGCGCTGACGGCCTCGCGCAATGTGCCGACGAAACCCACCGGCGCGGCCTTGTCGAGCAGGCTGGGCGTCGATAGTTTGAGGATCCAGGCGAGCAGCAGGATCAGCATCATATGGATGTAGTTGCGGCGCAAACGGCGCGCCAGCGCCACCCGCTGCGAGACCAGGAATTTCGGCGTGCGCAGGCTTTCGCCGACGATCAGCAGCCAGTCCGAGGCGAAGTCCGGCTGCGGCGAGAAGATCTGCGCGAAATAGTGGCGCTCGAACTGGCGCACGCGGGCGCGGTAGACGTCGAAGAAGCGGTAGCGCCGCGCCTCGATCCACAGCAACAGCAGCACCAGCAGCATGGCGAACAGGAGCACGCCGTGATGGGCACTGGCCGTCGACAGCGACACCGACAGCATCGCGGCCACAACGGTGATCGCCCAGTTGCTGGTCCTGTCGATACGGTCGCGCCATCCCGCCATGCGCGCAATCTCGGCGCGATGGAAATGCGACATCACGGTGACCATTTCGCTGGGCGAAAGCGTCCTGCCGACGGGCGTTGCCGGCGCATCGTTCATAGTTCCCTCCCAACCCAATGAAACGCGTGGAAGGCGATCTCGTTCCGCCGACGGCGGATGGCGCCGACCCAGGCGGACTTGCGGCCACTTCTGTCGCGACGGCGGTGCGCCGAGGCTTTTCAAACGCTTAGGCAGGTTCGCTCAGCTTCTGAGTCCGCGTCCGAGTGGCTCTGGCTCTTGAGAATCCCTTTGCCTTGGGCAACATGGCGAACATGAACAAGCCGATTTCCACCGCATCGCCGCGCAAGGCGGCGATGGCGCTGACGGAGGCGCTGGTCGCCCGCACCTTGCGCGCGGTCGAGGATGCCGGGCCGACGCCGGGCATGGTCTACATGACCGATGCCGACTATGCGCGTTTCAGCGACGAAATACTGGGCGATGCGCCGGCCGGGCCGCTGAAACTGTTCGCCTATGGCTCGCTGCTGTGGAAGCCGGCGGGCGAGGTAAGGGGCGGTGAGCGCGCGGTGGCGACTGGCTGGCACCGCTCTTTCTGCTTCACCGTGCAGCGATTTCGCGGCACGATCGAGCAGCCCGGCCTGATGATGGCGCTCGACCGTGGTGGCCAATGCCAGGGCATGGTGTTCGAGATCGCGGAGCCGGTTGCCGACAATCTCGAGGCGCTGCTGCGCCGCGAGATGACCATCCTGCCCGCCGTCAACGTGCCGCGCTGGCTGCGGGTCAGGACCGAGGGCGGCACGTGCCGCGCGCTCGGCTTCGTCGTCGATCCCGCCAATACGCGCTATGTCGGCAGGCTGGACAAACGGGCGATCGCGGCGACGCTGGCCCGGGCCGCCGGCCATTGGGGCTCGGGCGCGCAATATCTGTTCGAGACCATCCGCCACCTCGACGCCTGCGGCATTCGCGATCGCAACCTGTGGCAGTTGCAGGCGCTGGTGGCCGAGGAGATCAACCGCGTCCACGCCACGGTTTAGCGATCGGCGTTCCCAGCGCAGCGCGACCCGAAAGTTTCCGGACGCTTTCCCGCCACTCCAAATCTTCCGCTTGACGAATACATATCCCGACGGTTATACGTCGATCAATAGCCAACGGGTTATCGATTAAATGCCGGATGCTCATGATGCGCTCTTCAGGACGCTCGCCGACCCGACGCGGCGCGCCATCTTCGAACGGCTGTGCCGCCAGGGAGAGCAGACGGTGGGAGCGCTGACGATCCAGTCGGGGGTCTCGCAGCCGGCCGTGTCGAAGCATCTGGGCGTGCTGAAGCAGGCCGGGCTGGTGCGCGACCGCCATGAAGGCCGCCAGACGCATTACAGCGCGCAGCTCGGCGCGCTGGCGCCGCTGATGGACTGGACGCGTGAGATGGCCGGGTTCTGGGAAAGCCGGTTCGACGATCTCGAGGATCTGCTCAAAAGGATGGACCAGTGAACGACACTGCCGCCGAGACCCGCACTGTCGTCGTCGAGCGGCAGATTTCGCATCCGCCGGAAAAACTCTGGCGCGCACTGACGCAACCGCATCTGATTGAGGAGTGGCTGATGAAGAACGATTTAAATCCGGTCGTGGGCCATCGCTTCAACCTCAGCACCGCCTGGGGCGGCGTGCTGGATTGCGAGGTGCTTGCCGTCGAGCCGCACAAGACGCTGTCCTACACCTGGAACCTCGCGCACCAGGACCCGGCCTTCGATCTCAGGAGCGTGGTGACCTTCACGCTCACCCCGACGCCTGCCGGGACCCATCTGCGCATGGAGCAGTCCGGTTTCCGGCCCGAGCAGAGGCGGGCCTATGGCGGCGCCAAGATGGGATGGCCGAAATTCCTGGAGAAGCTGGAAGAGCTCCTGGCACGCACGGACTGAAGTCCGCCGGCCGGGGTTCATGGCAAGGCTGTTCGAAGGCGGCCGCCGCAACAAAACCTATGGAGGACATGCGATGAAGATCAAATTGACCCGCGTCTATGTGGACGACCAGGAGAAGGCGCTTGCCTTCTACACCGACGTGCTGGGCTTCACCAAGAAGGCCGATTTCAGCAACGGGCCGTTTCGCTGGCTGACCGTGGCTTCGCCGGACGAGCCTGAGGGAACCGAGCTGCAGCTTGCGCTGAGCGACAACCCCGCGGCCAAGGCCTACCAGCAGGCCTTGTTCAAGCAGGGCCAGCCGGCGCTGATGCTCTTCACCGACGACATCAAGGCCGATCACGAGCGCATCAAGGCGCGGGGCGCGGCCTTCGCCATGGCGCCGACCGAAGTGACCGGCTCGACCATAGCGCAGCTCAACGACAGCTGCGGCAACCTCATCCAGATCACGCAGCTGGCGCGCTGGTAAGCGGCGTTTCGTTCATTTTCCAGGAGGAGATAGCATGGATTGGAACAAATGGGTCCGGCAAACGCATCGCTGGCTGTCGATCATCTTCACGGGGACTGTCCTCGCCAACTTCGTCGCCATGGGCTTGGGGCAGCCGCCTGCCTGGGTGGTCTATTCGCCGCTGCTGCCGCTTTTCCTGCTGCTGTTCAGCGGCCTCTACATGTTCGTGCTGCCATACGCCGCCAAGCGGCTTGACGGGCGGCAGCGCGCGAGCCAGTAAGGACGGGATGGATGGCGAAGAGGCAGGGGCAATCAGCCAAAGGCGCCGCCAGGCCTGCAACCGCCGGTCCGGTCCTGCTTTCTGGCGGCAACCCGCAGATCGCCAAGGGCGAAGGCAACGCGCCCGTCCAGGCCTATATCGCGGCCATGCCGGGCTGGAAGAGCGAGGCCGGCGGCCGCCTCGACGCGCTCATCGAGCGTGCCGTGCCTGATGTGCGCAAGGCCGTCAAATGGAACTCGCCCTTCTATGGCGTGGAAGGCGAGGGCTGGTTCCTCAGCTTTCATTGCTTCACGAAATACATAAAGGTAGCCTTCTTCCGCGGCATGTCGCTGGACCCGGTGCCGCCTGGCCAGTCCAAAAGCAAGGACACGCGTTACCTTGACATTCATGAGGACGACGAGTTCGACGAGGCCCAGTTCACCGAGTGGGTGAAGCAGGCGAGCCGACTGCCCGGCGAACGGATGTGAGATTTGCGCGCCGGGCCCGGATTTGCCGCGCGCAACAGAGCGCCTATGATCGGGCGGACGGGGCGGTGACCGCCCTCAAGCCTGAAGGAGAACGGACATGACGAAGAGCGGGTCGCCAGAAGGCAGGTCTCCTTCGCAGCTCATAGACGGCAGGATCGAGGAACTCGGCGACTGGCGGGGCGAGATGCTGAGCCGGCTGCGCGGCCTGATCCGGCAGGCCGACCCCGAGATCGTGGAGGAGTGGAAATGGCGCGGGGTCCCGGTGTGGGAGCATGCCGGAATGATCTGCACCGGCGAGACCTACAAGAACGTCGTCAAGCTGACCTTTGCCAAGGGTGCGGCGCTGCCCGATCCGTCGCGCCTGTTCAACTCCAGCCTGGAAGGAAACACCAGGCGCGCCATCGATTTCCAAGAGGGCGAGGAGGTCGACGAGGAAGCGTTCAAGGCGCTTATCCGCGCCGCCGTGGCTCTGAACAAGTCAAAGGCCCGGCGATAAGCTCCGTGTGACTGGCGCCGAAGAACGCGGCGGGCAGAACTAAGCCTGTCGCGCTCCTTCGCGCCCTTCTGGCCTCATCCGTCCCTCAGCCATACCAGCATCTCGCCGGGCTCGCGGTTGTCCCAGGCGAAATAGGGGATGGCGGTCAGCCGCGTCTGTCTGGCAGCGGGCGGGTCGGTGCGGTAAAGCCCGTTTTGCCAGCCCTCATCGGTGTCGGCCAGCGCTGTGGTCGAAAGCGCCACCACGCCGCCCAGCAGGTCCGGCTCGTCATGCGCCTCGATGCTTGCGGTGCGCGGCAATGCGATGCGGTGCAGGCTGCCGTCATTGTCGGTCGCCTCGACGCAGTAGATCAGCGGGCCGCGCGAGAGCGCCACGCGGCCGGCGTCCTGACGCACCTGCGGGTTGGCGTAGAGCCGTTCGATCGGCATTTCGAGATCGAGGCGGACGCTATCGCCCTTCTTCCATGTGCGCCGGATCGCCGCGTAGCCATCGCTGGTGACGTCCTCGAGCTTCACCGTCTCGCCATTGACCTTGAGCGCCGCGCCGGCGCTCCATGCCGGCACGCGCAGATGCAGGGTGAACGCGACCGGCGCCTGCGGCTCGATGGTGATGGCGACCGCACCGTCCCAGGGGTAGCGGCTCGCCTGCGTCAGTGCCACCGGCACGCCCGCTATGTCGAAACGAGCGGTGGAATCGCCATAGAGATGGACGGCAAGCGCGTCGTCCGCCAGGCTGTAGAAATAGCTGCCGATGGAGGCCACCATGCGCCCGATATTGGGCGGGCAGCACGGGCAGCGGTGCCATTTCCATCTGTTGTGCCGGCCCCGGCTTTCCAGCGGGTTTTCGTAGAAGAACAGCGAGCCGTCGAGCGACAGGCCCGAGATCGAGCCGTTGTAGAGCGCCCGCTCCATGATATCGGCGTAGCGGGCGTTCGGCCCCATGCCGAGCATGCGGCTGGCCCAGAACACCAGGCCGACGGCGGCACAGGTCTCGGCGTAGGCGCTCTCATTGGGCAGGTCGAAATCGCTGGTGAAGCCCTCATTGTGCGCCGACGGCCCGAGCCCGCCGGTGATGTAGAGGTTCTTGCTGGTGAGATCGTCCCACAGCCGGTCGAGCGCCACCCGCAAGCTGTCGTCGCCATATTCGGTGGCGATGTCGGCCATGCCGGAATAGAGATACATCGCCCTGACCGCATGACCGACGACCTTGTCCTGCTCGCGCACCGGAATGTGCGACTGGCTGTATTCGTAGGTCTTGAAATGGTAGGCCTTGGGATCGGCGCCGCGGGCGCGCGCCTCCTCATCGAAATAATGCGGTTGCTGCCCACGCTGGTCGATGAAGTATTTCGCCAGCTCCATGTATTTGTTCTCGCCAGTCACCCGCGCCAGCTTCACCAGCGCCAGCTCGATCTCCTCATGGCCGCAATAGCCTTTCTTCTTGCCCGGCTCGGGCCCGAGCACCGAGGCGATATGGTCGGCATAGCGGCACATGACGTCGAGCAGCTTGCGCTTGCCGGTCGCCTGGTAATAGGCGACGGCGCCCTCGATCAGGTGGCCGGCGCAATAGAGCTCGTGGCAATCGCGCAGATTGGTCCAGCGCAGGCCGGGTTGGATGCGCTGGTACCAGCTCGAGAGATAGCCGTCCGGCTGCTGCAGCTTTTCGTAGAGGTCGATGACGGCGTCGATCTTCTTCTCCAGCTCCGGGTTCTTGGCGCGGTAGAGCGAATAGGCCGCCGTCTCGATCGTCTTGCCCCAGTCGGAGTCCCAGAACATCTGCGTCGTCACCGTCGAGCCGGTGAAGCCGGGGGAAGCCGCCTCGTCGGGCGAAGGGGAATGGAACGGGATGACGACGCCGGGCGAGGGCCGGTCCGGATCGATCTGCTCCAGCATGCCCGCCTCGACGCAGCGGTCGTAGAGGATATCGGCGGTGCGCGCGGCGACTGCATCGGCACGGTCGCCCCAGAAGCCGTGCACGTCGACCTGCGGCACCGGTAGCGACCGGAAGGCGAGTTTGGGCCTGGAGGCGCTGGCAGGCCTGGCAGAAGACGATGCGGTCATGAACTTACTCCATTCGATCGATCACTTGACGGCCCCGGCCATCAGGCCGCGGATGTAGAAGCGCTGCAAAGCCAGGAACAGGATCAGGCACGGCACCATCATCACGGTGACGCCCGCCTGCACCGCGCCCCAGTCGATGGCGCCGAAGCGGCCGGACTGGAGTGCGGTCATCATCACCGGCAGCGTGAACTTGGACTGGTCGGTCATCAGCACCAAAGCGGCGAGGAACTCGTTCCAGGCGCCGAGAAAGGCGAACAGCGCGATGGTGACGACGCCCGGCCAGACCAGCGGCAGCATCACCTTCAACAGCATGGTGGCGTTTCCGGCGCCGTCCATGCGCGCGGCCTCCTCGATCTCGCGCGGCACCGCGTCGAAGGCGTTGCGCATCATGAAGATCGAGAACGGCAGTTGCAGCGTCACATAGACGCCGACCAGCCCGGTCAGCGTGTTGTGCAGGCCGAGCTTGGTGAGCACCAGGAAGATCGGCGTCAGGATCGACTGGAACGGGATCATGATCGTCGACAGGATGAGGACGAAGAACAGGTCCTTGAGCGGAAATCGGAAGCGCGAGAAACCATAGCCGGCGAGCACGGAGACGACGACCGAGACCAGCACCGTCATAACGGAGACGTAGATGCTGTTCTGCGCCGAGACCCACAGCCCGTCGCCGAACGTGTTGAGCGTGGCGTAGTTCTCCAGCGAGAAACCCGTCGTCGGCCAGGGCGGTAGCGGTGGCTGGCGCGCCTCCTGCGCCGGCTTGAAAGCCGACAGCGCGGTCCACACGATCGGCGCCACGAACAGCACCGAGGCGATGATGCCGGTGGAGTGCCTGACGACGCTGGCGGCGAGCTTGCCTTGAGCGGACATTGCCTGCGCCATCAGTCGACGCCCTCGGGCTTCCTCAGCAGCCAGAGCTGCACGAGGCTGAGCGCCACCAGGATCACCAGCAGCACCATGGAGAGCGCCGCGCCATAGCCGAGCTTGAACGACACGAAGGACTGGTTGAAAATCCAGTACACCGCCGTCAGCGTCTGGTTGCGCGGGCCGCCGCGCAGGATGATGTAGAACTGGTCGAAGGCGAGGACCGAGCCGGCCACCGACAGGATCAGCGCCAGCGCCAGCGTGCGGCGCATCAGCGGCAAGGTGATGGCCCGGAACCTCGCGAACGGGCCGGCGCCGTCGATGACGGCGGCCTCCTGCAAATCCTGCGGGATCGATTGCAGGCCGGTCATCAGGATGATCATGGTGAAGCCGGCGACCTTCCACACCACCATGGCGATGATCGACCAGAAGGCCGGCTGGAAGGTGGCCAGAAGATTGAATTTCCTGTCGATCAGGCCGAGGTTGTAGGCGGCCGGGCTGAACAGGCCGGAATCGACGTTGAGCAGCCATGACCAGAGCAGGCTCGCCGAGGCGAAACCGACCACCGCCGGCATGAAGAAGGCGGTGCGGTATAGATTGGTGAACGGGCGCGGCCGCTCGATGAAGATGGCCAGCGGGAAGGCGACGGCGAAGATCGCGATGGTGACGATCACAGTGTAGTAGCCGGTGAATTTCAGCGCATTCCAGAACCTGGTGTCGCGCAGGATCGCGACGTAATTGTCGAGGCCGATGAAGGAGTGCCCGCCCATCAGGGGCCAGTTGTGCAGCGACATCCACGCCGTCATGCCGAGCGGGATGACGAAGAACACCATGACCAGCGCCACGGCCGGCGCGACGTAGATGAGACCGATCCATTGCCGGCGACCGGCACCGACGAGTTTTCGGGCGCGGGGCGGGGCGGTGGTTGCTGTGATGGTGGTCATGGCTGGCCCGCTTTTCCTTCTCCCCTTGTGGGGTGAGCGGCCGGTTCGCCGGAGGCGAATTCATCGTGCCAGTGGCACGATGAAAGGCCGGCGAACACCGGGAGGCTGCGAAGCAGCGGGGACCCGGCAGAGTGGATCGGCCACCACCCGGCCCTTCGCAGGCTCAGGGCGTTCGAAGCTCGAAAAGCCAAGCAGTTGGCTTTTCGTCCCCTGCGCGGACTGCTTCTCACCCCACAAGGGGAGAAGGGGAGGCGAAGTGCGCTAGGTCCCAAGCTGTCGATGCTAGTGAGTCTTCTCAACGCGATAGCCCTGTATCTGAACCAAACAATATCCAGCCACCCGCTCAGGGAGACGGCCGGCCGGCAGGCAGGCGCCTATTTCTGCGGCGCCTGGTCTATGATCGACTGCATGGTCTCCTGCGCATTGGCGATGGCGCCGTCGACGTCGTCGCCGAAGAACACCTCGTTGACCATCTGCGTCCACGGGCCGTTGGCGGAGTTGATCAGGTCGTTGAAGACCACCGAATAGGGCGTCTTGCCCTTGGCCATGGCCTCGGCTGCGACCTGGTAGCGCGGGTCGAGGTCCTTCAGCGCGTCCTTGGCGATGTCGCCGCGCACCGGCAGGCTGCCATATTTGGCCAGGATCGTCTGGCCTTCCAGCGAATAAGCGAAGTCGAGGAACTCCTTCACCACATCGATCTTCTTGGTGCCCTTGGTAACGACGAAATTATCGCCGCCGGCAAAGGACGACCAGCCGCCATCCTTGCCCGGCAGGAAGGTGATGCCGTAGTCGATATCGGGATACTGGGTGTTGAGCGCGCCGATAGCGAAGGCACCCGACGGCGAGATGCCGATGTTGCCGCCGGCGAAGGCGGCGAAGAAATTGGCGCCGGTGTCGGTCTGGGCGCCTTCCGGCACCAGGCCCTTCTTGACCATCGAGCGGTAGAGATCGATGGCGCCACGCAGCTGCGGGCTGTCCAGCGTCGCCTTGGAGCCGTCCTGTGAGAGGATATCGCCGCCCGAGGCCCAGACCAGCGGCGTGAAGGTGAAGATGTTGCAGCCGCCGCAATTGCCGGAGAAGTAGAAGCCCTTGATGTTGCCGCCGAGCGCGTTGACTTTTTCGGCGTCGGCTTCGATCTCGGCCCAATTGGCCGGGCCCTTTTCGGGGTCGAGGCCGGCCTGCTTGAACAGCTTCTTGTTCCAGATCAGCACCGAGGCGTCGGCGGAGAAGGGCAGGCCGTAGATGCGGTCCTTGTACGTGCCGGTCTTCACATGAGCCGGCGACAGGCTGGCGAAATAGGGGAGCGACTTGGCCCAGTCGGTGATGTCCTCCAACTGGCCGGCGGCAGCAAAGGAGGGCGTGTAGATCAGGTCGAGCGACAGCGCGTCGGGCGCCGTGCCGCCGGCGGCGGCAGCACCGTATTTCGGAATGATCTCGGCGTTGGGGATGATGTCGAGCTTGATCTGGTTGGTGTGGCCCTTGTTGTAGGCATCGACGATGCGCGGCATGAAGTTCGAGCCGTCGGCGCGCACCCAGATGTTGGCGGTCTCGGCGGCGGCAAATTGCAGCCCGCAGCCGAGTACGGCGGCCGTCAAGGCCAGCCTGGCAATCAAAGTCCTCATATTCTCCTCCTCCACGTTTTGGCCGCGATGCGCGGCTTGCCGCCGATTGCGGCGTTTGGTTCTTCAGCCGTCCGGCAGGCGGCCGCAGGACTGACGCACCACCAGCCGGCACGGCAGTTTCCGGATGCCTGGCGCGGCGGGCTTGCCGCCGACCAGGGAAAGCAAGGTCAGCCCCGCTTCGCGGCCGAGCGCAGCCAGGTTCATGTCGACCGAGGTCAGCGGCGGGCGCGTCGCTTCGGCCACGATCTCCCAATTGTCGAAACCGATGACGCCGACATCGCCGGGCACGTCGAGACCGCGCTCGCGCAAGGCATCGATGACGCCGCGCGCGATCTGGTCGTTGCCGCAGAAGACGGCGTCCGGCCTTTCGCTTGCGCCGTCGGCCGCGCCGTCGAACAGCCTCGCCACGGCTTCGTGTCCCCAGGCCTCCGACCACGAGCCGAGCAGCGGCTCGGTGACCGACAGGCCGTTCTCGGTCAGAACATCGCGATAGGCCTGCGCCCTGGCGTGCACCACGGCAAAGCTCGCCGGTCCCGAGACATGGGCGATGCGCCTGCGGCCGAGCCGACAGAAATGCTCCACTGCCAGCCGCGCGCCGCCAGCGTCGTCGGAGACGAAGGCGACGGCGTCGGGATCGGGCTGGGTGAAGGCATAGATCACCGGAATGCGCAGATTGGACAGGTCGACCGGCAGATGACGGTCGATGCGCTTGCCGGTGGCGATGATGCCGTCGACGCGCTTGTCGAGCATGGCCTCGACATGGAGCTGGCCGAGACGCGGATCCTCCTCGACATTGCACAGGAACACCGAGACGCCGGCGTCGACCAGCGCGTCGGAAATGCCCGACATCAGCGGCAGCGAGAAGCGGCCATAGGTATCGTTGGTGAGCAGGCCGACGGTGAAGGAGCGTCGCCGCAGCAGGCTCTGCGCCAGGCTGTTGGGCCGGAAGCCGAGGCGCTGCGCGGTCTCGCGAATGCGCTCGCGGGTCTCGGCGGTCATGCGGCCCTGGTCGTTGAGCGCCTTCGAGGCGGTGGCGACGCTGACGCCAGCCTCGGCCGCCACGTCACGCAAGGTGACGGGCTTGGGAAAGGCTGGCTGATCGTCCAATGCCATTGCGGCGAAAATCCCGATTGGGAAAAGGTTTTCTCTTACAGGCCGGAATGACCCGGCCAAATGGCCGAGCCCGCTCGGAAATGTTTGGAAAAACCTTTTCTCAACCCAAGCTAGGCCAGATACAGAGGCTGTTCAAGAGGAAAAGTGGCTGGTCCTCCGGTGGTGCGAAGTGGCCGCCGGAGGGCGGGCTCACGGGCTCGGCGCCCGGCGAGTTCATCAGGCGAATTCCTGATCGGCAGCCGTCAGTGCTGCCCACGGCGCGAGCCGGCCAAAGCAGCAATCGGCGACATGTCTACAAACGACTCTTCGGTCTTAACGCTTGCGCAAATATTATCGGTTAGTTCGCTAGTCATGGCCTCGTGGCGGAGCGGCTACGCTGGAGACGGCAAATCTCTGAAGCCTCGGTTCGATCCCGAGGCGAGGCCTCCAAAAAATCATATGACGTAGAGCCTGCGTCGGACCATCAAGGGCGATGGGTCTTGCCAGCTTGCATTTGCGGCCTGGGCCGGACAGGTCCTCGTCTTCGTTGTGACGCTGACGCGCCGGCAAGAAGACTGCTACCCAGCCGACTTGCGCGCTTTCAGCATCTGACGATCGGGGTCACGTGGCATGCGGCCGGCGTTAAAGCAGCCTATTTGCATTTGGCATGCAGGGCACTCGCCAAAAGAGTGCTATGGAAGGGCAAGAGCTTGCCCGCTCCGACTTTCCCCGACATTCGAGGCCATTTTCGTGCGTGAACCGTCGCTGTTGCCCGTCTTTGGAAAATTTGGCGCCAAGGGACCCCGTGTCGTCGCGGTGGAACCGGTCCCGTCGGCAGGTATCGCCCCGCGGCTGCGGGACGCTCTGGCCGCCCATGGCGGCATGGTGCTGAAGCTGTCGGTCGTCGCCTGGACGATATCGGTCCTGGGCATGGTCTTCTTCATGTTGCAGGGCTGAGGCAAATGGCCAACCGCTACGCACTGCGCATGGACTTGCCCCAAAGCTGGGCCATCATCGACGTCTTCACCGGCCAGCCCGTCGTCGTCAGGCAAAGGGCGATGGTCGGCATGAGCCCGCGCGACGCCAACGCCATGGTCGATCAGATGAATGTCCGGGACGTCAAGCGCCGGGAGAAGGCGGAGCGTAAATCCTGATCCAGCGCCGTCCGCCTGTCGTCTCAGCGGAAGTCGTCGGCCGTCAGCACATACATGCTCTTGCGCGTGCGGTCATAGGCCTTTGACGCTACATCGCGGATAACACTGCTCTCGGTGTCGAAGGTGGCGAGATACCCGGCTTCATTGGCTGCCGTCGCCGGCTGCATCCTCGTCATGGCATCGGCGGCGACCGAGAAGGAAATCTGGAACATGCCGTCATAGCCGACGAAACGGATGCGCTTGCCGGCCTCGTCGTAGCTGCGGCTGCGGTTGGGGAAGGTCAGGCTCATGATTTTGCCTCCGTCGTTTTCTTCACCGCGCGTTTCTTCTTCGGCGTCGGGTTCAGGGCCTCGGCCACGCGGTCGGCTTCTTCCTTGGCCAGCCGCAATTGCCTCAGCCTTGCCGTCTTGATCTCCCTGGCCCTCGCTTCGGACATATATTCGGCTGTTGCCTTGTTGCGCTCCGCCGTCTTCTTCTGCTTGTCGACAAAGCGCGCTTCAGCTTTTTCCATGATCGTCTGGTTGCCGTCGGCCATCGAGGAAATCTCCCTTGCGTCTGAAATCGTGAAAATGAACTTGTCCGATAAATAGGTACTCTGCCGGGAAAATTCAAATTTTTGAAATATTTGGTCGTTTTTCCGACCCAATGAAACCGGGCGCCGAAATAATACTATGGTTATTCAATATCCGCTCGGAATAAATTTTGGCACTCCTATCTATCGAGTGCCAAAGAGCCTATAGAAGGGGGCGGCCGCCTATGCCGGCCCCAGAAAGAAGTTCTCATGAAATTTCGGCCACTCCACGACCGCGTCGTCATCCGGCGCGCCGAAGGCGATATCAAATCCAAGGGCGGCATCATCATTCCCGACAATGCCAAGGAAAAGCCGCAGGAAGGCGAAGTGATCGCGGTTGGTCCCGGCGCCCGCGACGAAAACGGCGCACTTGTTCCGCTCGACGTCAAGGCCGGCGACTTGATCCTGTTCGGCAAATGGTCGGGCACGGAGGTCAAGATCGACGGCGAGGATCTTCTGATCATGAAGGAAGCCGACATCATGGGCGTTATCGAAAAGAGCATCGAAGCCAAGAAGGCCGCCTGAAGCGCCGCGCCTCTGCGCGGTGACGGCTCCACTCCAAATGCGAACTGGATAAAATCATGTCTGCCAAGGAAATCAAATTCTCCACCGATGCGCGCGACCGTATGCTGCGCGGCGTCGAGATCCTCACCAATGCGGTCAAGGTCACGCTCGGCCCCAAGGGCCGCAACGTCATCATCGACAAGGCCTATGGCGCGCCGCGCATCACCAAGGACGGCGTCACCGTCGCCAAGGAAATCGAGCTTGCCGACAAGTTCGAGAACATGGGCGCGCAGATGGTGCGCGAAGTGGCCTCGAAGACCAACGACCTCGCCGGCGACGGCACCACCACTGCCACGGTGCTGGCCGCCTCGATCCTGCGCGAAGGCGCCAAGCTGGTGGCCGCCGGCATGAACCCGATGGACCTCAAGCGCGGCATCGACCAGGCCGTCGCGGCCGTCGTCGTGGAAATCAAGGCGAAGGCCAAGAAGGTCAAATCGTCGGCCGAGATCGCGCAGGTCGGCACAATCGCCGCCAATGGCGATGCCAGCGTCGGCGAGATGATCGCCAAGGCGATGGACAAGGTCGGAAATGACGGCGTCATCACCGTCGAGGAAGCCAAGACCGCGAACACCGAACTCGACGTCGTCGAAGGCATGCAGTTCGACCGCGGCTATCTCTCGCCTTATTTCGTCACCAATGCCGACAAGATGCGCGCGGAGCTGGAAGACCCCTATATTCTCATCCACGAGAAGAAGCTCGGCAATCTGCAGGCAATGCTGCCGATCCTCGAAGCGGTGGTGCAGAGCGGCAGGCCGCTGCTGATCATCTCCGAGGACGTCGAAGGCGAGGCTCTGGCGACGCTGGTCGTCAACAAGCTGCGCGGCGGCCTCAAGGTCGCGGCCGTCAAGGCGCCGGGCTTCGGCGACCGCCGCAAGGCGATGCTGGAAGACATCGCGGTGCTCACATCCGGCCAGATGATCTCCGAGGATCTCGGCATCAAGCTGGAGAACGTCACCATCGAGATGCTCGGTCGCGCCAAGCGCGTGCTGATCGAAAAGGACACCACCACGATCATCGACGGCGCCGGCACCAAGGCGACCATCCAGGCGCGCGTCGCCCAGATCAAGGGCCAGATCGAGGAAACCACCTCCGACTATGACAAGGAGAAGCTGCAGGAGCGGCTGGCCAAGCTCTCCGGCGGCGTTGCCGTCATCCGCGTCGGCGGCGCCACCGAGTCGGAAGTCAAGGAAAAGAAGGATCGCATCGACGACGCGCTGAACGCCACGCGCGCGGCGGTCGAGGAAGGCATCGTGCCAGGCGGCGGCGTGGCTCTGCTGCGTGCCAGGACGGCGCTTGCCGGCCTGGGCGGCGCCAACGCCGATGTCACCGCCGGCATCTCGATCGTGCTCAGGGCACTCGAAGCGCCGCTCCGCCAGATCGCCGAGAATTCGGGCGTTGAAGGCTCTGTTGTCGTCGGCAAGCTCTCCGACAGCAAGGACCACAACCAGGGTTTCGATGCCCAGAACGAGGCGTATGTCGACATGATCAAGGCGGGCATCGTCGATCCGGCGAAAGTGGTGCGCACCGCGTTGCAAGATGCCGGCTCGATCGCCGCGCTTTTGATCACCGCCGAAGCGATGATCTCGGACATTCCGGCCAAGGATGCCGCGCCTGCGGGCAGCGGTGGCGGCATGGGCGGCTACTAGGATTCGACCGGCTCGCGAAGATGGTTTCATAAAAGCCGTCTTTCAGGCCTGATCCGTATCTCGCCGAACCGGCCTTTGCCGCAGGCGAGACGACTATCGCCGGGGGATTCTCCCCCGGCGCGCAGGCCTCTGGCCCAGGAGATCGATCCATGATCGTGTTCGTGCAGAAGCCACAGACGGTCGTCACGACCGAAACGACAGAGGAAAGCCGCTTCGACCGCATCCGCAGGATTGCCGCCGACAAGCACAAGAAATCCGAGCCCGATCCGGCAACGCCACAAAAGGGCGAACCCAAGCGTCCGATGTAATAGCGGCGCCGCCGCCGCTACATTCCGCTCAACCTCAGCACCACATCGCGCGTCAGCGGCGCAAGTTCGACGGAATTGGTCGAGCCGGGCTCCAGCCAGATGATCTCCTCGATCTCGGCGGCGGCTATCGGCTGGCCGTCGATGGAGAGCGCGAACAATTCCGCCTCGACCGTGCTGTCCGGCTCGTTGGCGGCCGTGGCCGAGAACAGGCCGAGCCAGGAGGTGGTGGCGGGGTCGATCACCAATCCGAGTTCCTCGCGCAGTTCGCGCATCAGGGTGTCGAGCGGGGCCTCGCGCGGCTCGATCTTGCCGCCGGGCTGCATGAAGGCGCTGGTGCCGCGCTTGCGCACCAAAAGCAGCCGGCCCGACGCATCCGCGATGACGCCGGCAGCGATCCTGATCTTGCGGCTTTCGTGGCGGGTAGGATTCACGGTAGACTGTTCCGGTGGTCGTTTGGTGCAGAGCGCCTGCGGAAAACGGAACCGCGATTCTCAGTTCGGAGACAAGCCATGTTCGCAGCCAAGGCCATCGACACTTCGGACAAGGCCGCGTTCTACCGCGATCTTGCCGCGCAACTGAAGGCGCTGCTCGAGGGCGAGGGCGACTCGATCGCCAATGCCGCCAACACCGCGGCGCTGATCTTCCAGATGGTGCCCGATCTCAACTGGGCGGGCTTCTATTTCCTGGCCTCGGACGAGGAATTGGTGCTGGGTCCGTTCCAGGGCAAGCCGGCCTGCGTGCGCATCGCCGTAGGCAAGGGCGTATGCGGCACGGCGGTCGACCTCGGCACCTCGATGCTTATCAAGGACGTGCACGATTTCCCCGGCCACATCGCCTGCGACGCCGATTCGCGTTCGGAACTGGTCGTGCTTCTCGAAGACGATGAAGGCGTCTTCGGCGTGCTCGATCTCGACAGCCCGCTGCCCGGCCGCTTCGACAAGGCGGACCAGGCCGGCATCGAAACGCTGGCCGCGATCTATGTCGCGGCCAGTTCGTTCGAGGATTAGGCGCTTTCCTGCCGGACAGAAGGGGGCGCCGTAGAGCGCTACCTTTGGGGCCTAGGCCAACTTCACCAGCATCAGACTGAAGCCGCCGATGAATAGGAAGGCGGAGAAGGCGAGCGCCAGCGGGCGCAGGCCGCGCGAGCGCAGCTGCGAGATATCGGCCTGCAGGCCCATGGCGGCCAGCCCCATGGTCAGCATGATGGTGGTGGCGAGCGCCATCGCCGATTTCACTTCGGCGGGTATCGTGACAAGGCTGTTCAGAGCCACGACGGCGACGAAGGCGGCGACGAACCATGGCATGGGCGGGCGCGCCGCCTGCTGGTCGCTGCTGCTCTTGCGGCGCGCCATCAGGCCCAGCGCGATGACCATCGGCGCCAGCATGGCGACGCGGGTGAGCTTGGCGACGGTGGCGATCTCGCCCGATTGGGTGCCGTTCTGGAAGCCGGCGCCGATGACCTGCGCCACCTCATGGATCGAGGCGCCCGCCCACAGGCCGAAAGCATGCTGGTCGAGGCCGAGCAGCGGCGCCAGCAGCGGGAAGCCGAGCATGGCGACGGTGCCGAACAAGGTGATCGAGGCGACGGCGTAGGTGACGTCCTCGTCGCGCGCGTCGGTGACGATGTTGGTGGCCACGATTGCCGAGGCACCGCAGATCGAGGTGCCGGCGGCGATCAGCTGCGCCAGTTTCGCGTCGACGCCGATCAGCCGGCCGAGCGTGATGGTGAAGACGAAGGTGGCGCCAAGGGTGGCTGCCACGATGCCGACACCGCCGGCGCCGATCGACACCACCTGGCCGAGCGTCAGCTGGAAACCGAGCAGCACTATGGCGAAGCGCAGCAGCCGGCGCTGCGAAAACGCGATGCCGGCCTTGGCGTGCCCCGGCGTGCCGAGCACGTTGGAGTAGATCATGCCGGCGACGACGGCTATTATCATCGGGCTGAACAGGGCAAAGCCGGAGACGTTGCGAGCCGAGAAGGCCACCGCAGTGATCATCGCGACCAATATCATACCGGGCACGGGTCCGGCCTTGGTCGAGTCGAGCGCCTTGCGGCGCTGCGCGGGTTCGGCGGAAATCAGGCTTTTTGGAATGTCGTTCGCAATGTGGGATAAGGAAGACAACGTCATGCTCCAGGCGACTTCGCCCGGGGAATGCCATTCCCCGACTAATCTTTCCAATGAATTATTTTCGTTAGAATGATCGATTTTCCAGGACGGTTTTCCGGCTTACGTGACCAAAATGCGGTCGTCGGCCAAGGGCCGATACGGCATGCCTCTAATCAGGGTTGGTGAGGCAGCGCGGTAAAGAGGCTGGGGCACCGCCAGAAGGTGGCTTGGCGTTGGCTTGACGGGCCACTCATGCTGCGCCAGCTTGGCGCCATGTTCGTTCTTCCCCGCGCCAATGTCATGCGACGCCGAACCTGTACACTGCGAGGCGGCATGATTGCGCGACGACGAGGAGTGGCCCGTTAATTCCGGTTCGTTCTTCCCAGCCCCGCCCGCGAAACCGCCGGCGGGCTTTTCATGTCTGGAGCCTCTCAATGAGCATCAATCCTTCCATCCAGTTCCGGCAGGCCGGGCCGGCGGACGCCGCAGCCATCCGGGACATCGTGCGCTTGGCCTATGCCAAATGGGTGCCGCTGATCGGCCGCGAACCGCTGCCCATGCGTGCCGCCTATGACATAGCCGTTGCCGAGCATGAGTTCGACCTTGCGACCGAGCAGGGCGAAATCGTCGGCGTGATCGAAACCATGCCGGCCGACGATCATGTCTGGATCGAGAATGTCTGCGTGGCGCCGCAT
This sequence comes from Mesorhizobium sp. B2-5-3, assembly GCF_006441005.1. Lineage (NCBI taxonomy): Bacteria > Pseudomonadati > Pseudomonadota > Alphaproteobacteria > Hyphomicrobiales > Phyllobacteriaceae > Mesorhizobium > Mesorhizobium sp. B2-5-3. The sequence continues at coordinate 298,081 of NZ_VFUS01000006.1, read as the reverse complement.
GCGCAGGGAAGGGGGATCGGCCGGCTGTTGCTGGAGCGGGCTGAACGCAAGGCGGCCGAAGCGGGCCGCAACGAACTTCGCCTGCTGACCAATGGCGCCTTCGCGGCCAATGTGTCGCTTTACAAGAGGCACGGCTATAGGATCGACCGGGAGGAGCCGTTCATGAACGGTACGACTGTTTATATGAGCAAGAGGCTCGCTGGATAGACCGCAATCGGAATTCGACAATGGCTGCCAAAATCAGGCTGAAGCAACTGCCCGGGCTGTACGCGATTTCGCGGCTCGAGCCTGGAGCGAGCATTCCCGGTTGGGCGGACGGGCCAGGCTTCGTCAGCATCACCAGAACCGAGGATGAACTTTCGATCGTCTGTCTGCAGGATCGCGTTCCAGATGCCGTCAAGCGGGATGACGAGTGGGTCGCCTTCAAGCTCCAAGGGCCTTTCGCTTTCGATGAAACCGGCATCGTGTTGTCGGTCATCAGGCCGCTGTCGGAAAACGAGCTGGGCATTTTCGTGGTTTCGACTTTCGACGGCGATCACCTGCTGGTGAAAGCCGCCGATCGGGTCGCGGCGACACGGCTTCTAGGCGAAGCCGGGCATACTCTGCTGTAATTCGTTCTGCTCCAGCTATCGCCCGCCCGGCTGGTTCAACCGCTCGCGGCTCGCTCACCAGTTCGGAGTTGCGTTTGACAGTGCCGGTCGCGCATCGTTATTTCTAGCCAGATATCACGCCGGACGGCTGTGCGGCGCCCCTCAGGAGAAATCATGTCACACAATCTGCAGTTCTACATCGATGGCGCGTGGGTCGATCCTGTCGTGCCCAACACGATCGATGTCATCGATCCGTCGAACGAAGATGCCTTCGCGCAGATTTCGCTGGGCTCCAGGGCCGACGTCGACAAGGCGGTGGCCGCCGCGAAGCGCGCCTTCGGCACATTCGGCTTCACCTCGGTCGAGGAACGGCTCGACATCCTCAACCGCGTCATCGAGGTCTACAAGAAGCGCAGCCCGGACCTGGCGCTCGCCGTGTCGCGCGAGATGGGCGCGCCGCGCCGGATGGCGCTCGACAGCCAGGTCGGCATCGGGCTCGCGCATCTGGCCAAGATGGCGGAAGTGCTGAAGAGCTTCCAGTTCCGGCAGGTCAAGGGCTCCTCGCTGATCGTCAAGGAGCCGATCGGCATCGTCGGCCTGATCACGCCATGGAACTGGCCGCTGAACCAGATCACCTGCAAGGTGGGTCCGGCACTCGCCGCCGGTTGCACCATGGTGCTGAAGCCGTCCGAGATCGCGCCGCTCGACGCCATCATCTTCGCCGAGATACTCGATGAGGCCGGCGTGCCGAAGGGTGTGTTCAACCTCGTCAATGGCGACGGCCCCGGCGTCGGCCAGGCGCTGTCCAGCCATCCCGACATCGACATGATGTCGTTCACCGGCTCCACCCGGGCCGGCATATTGGTGGCCAAGGCCGCCGCCGACACGGTCAAGCGCGTGCACCAGGAACTTGGCGGCAAGTCGGCCAACATCCTGTTCCCGGATGTCGACCTCGCCACCGCCGTGACCAAGGGCGTCGCCGGCTGCTTCAGCAACAGCGGCCAGTCCTGCAACGCGCCAACGCGCATGTTCGTGCCGCGCGACCGTCATGACGAGGCAGCTTCCTACGCCAAGGCGGCGGCGGAAAAGTTCGTGGTCGGTCCGGCCGACGCTCCCGGCACCAAGCTCGGCCCTGTCGTCAGCCAGGCCCAGTTCGACAAGATCCAGGACATGATCCAGAGCGGCATCGACGAGGGCGCCACGCTGGTCGCGGGCGGCCCCGGCCGTCCGGCCGAACTCAACCGCGGCTACTATGTCAGGCCGACCGTGTTCGCCGACGTCACCCACGACATGCGCATCGCGCGCGAGGAGATTTTCGGGCCGGTGCTGGCCATCATGCCCTACGACACGGTCGAGCAGGCGGTCGAGCAGGCCAACGATACCGTCTACGGCCTTGCCTCCTATATCCAGGCCAAGGATATCCAGAAGGCGCGCGACGTCGCAGCGCGCATGCGCTCCGGCAACGTCTACATCAACTATCCCCAATGGGACGCCGGCCTGCCCTTCGGCGGCTACAAACAATCCGGCAACGGCCGCGAATACGCTGAATACGGATTGGAGGATTTTCTGGAGATCAAGGGCATCGGCGGGTATGAGGCGGCGGAATAGGCGGACAAGAGCCGCCCACACAGAACGTGGGTTCCTCGCCCCCGCAAAGCGGGGAGAGGAACCCTGGTTCTATTATGCCGCGCCACCTTTTAGGTGGCCGGTCTGGTCCTGTTTCCTTGCCAATTGGCAAATACATGCTATATGTCTGCCAATAGCGGGAGCAGAGAATGCAGCTTCAGTCCATCGTCACCACGCCGGCCGCGGTCGGCAGCGCCATCTCGGATGAAGAGGCGGGCGCCCTGGCGCGCACCACGGTCAATCTGTTCAAGGCGTGGGGCCTCACCGACCTCGAGGCCTGCATCCTGCTCGGCGGCATGTCGGCGCGCACCTGGGCGCGCTGGAAGGAAGGCGGCATCGGTCGGATCGACCGCGACCTGCGCACCCGCATGGCGCATCTGATGGGCATCCACAAGGGTTTGCGCTATCTCTTCACCGAGCCGGCGCGCGGCTATGCCTGGATCCGCAAGCCCAATGCCACGTTCGGCGGCCAATCGGCGCTCGACCTGATGCTGCGCGGCGAAATCTCCGACCTTGCCGCGATGCGTGAATGGCTCGACGCGGAGCGTGGTGCATGGTGAGTGGGCTCGCGGTCCGGCGCCGCGTCCACTGGCCCCAGACCTTCCGCATCATCCGCTCCATCCATCCGCCTATCGACCTCTTCGAGGACATTGCCGACCCGCGCGATTGGGAAGCGCTGGCCGCCGTCGAGGAGAAGACCAATCCACGCATCCGGCTGGAACTCGGCGACCTCGGCAAGGTTCCTGCCGAAAGGCGGGTGTCCGGACCCGGCGCAAGTTTCGTGATGGCGCCCTTCGTGCATTGCTCGACCTTGCGGCCCGGGCGGTTTTCCGATGGCAGCTACGGCATCTACTATGCCGGCGACAGCGAGGAGGTGGCGCTGGCCGAAACCATCCACCACCACCAGAATTTTATGCGCGCCACCAAGGAGGAGCCGGGCTGGACCGCGGATTTCCGCGTGCTGATCGGCAGCGTCGATCGCGACCTCGATGACGTCAACGCGGTGCCCGGCGCGCTCGACCCGGACGACTACACCGCCTCGCAGGCCGAAGGCCGCGCCTTGCGCGCGGCCGGCAGCGACGGGCTGGTGTGGAGCAGCGTGCGCATGCCGAGCGGGCAGTGCATCGGCATCTTCTGGCCGGATGCAATAACTGTTCCCGTCCAGGGGAGGCACTACAGCTACCACTGGGACGGCCGCCACGTGGATTTCGTGCGCCAGCACGATACGGGCAAGGTGCTGGCGGTCACTTGAGGCGGCGGCGCCGGTCAGTGCCGCAGGATCTTGCTCAGGAAGGCGCGGCTGCGATCGGTCCTGGGGTGCGAGAAGAACTCGTCGGGCGTGCCGCTTTCGACGATGGCGCCGGCATCCATGAACACCACGCGCTGGGCGACCTTGCGGGCAAAGCCCATCTCATGCGTCACCACCATCATGGTCATGCCTTCCTCGGCAACCGCGACCATGACGTCGAGCACTTCCGAAATCATCTCGGGGTCGAGGGCGGAGGTCGGCTCGTCGAACAGCATGATCTTGGGGCGCATGCCGAGGCAGCGGGCGATCGCCACACGCTGTTGCTGGCCGCCTGAAAGCTGCGCAGGATAGGCGTTGACCTTGTCGGCAAGCCCGACCTTGGCCAGCAGTTCGCGGCCGGCCTGCTCGGCCTCGGCGCGCGGGATCTTGCGGACATGGATCGGCGCCAGCGTGACGTTTTCGAGCGCGGTCTTGTGCGGGTAGAGGTTGAAGGACTGGAAGACGAAGCCGATCTCGGTGCGCAGCTTCGTCATGTTGGTGGCGGGGTCGCCGAGCCGCTGGCCGTCGACGACAAGGTCGCCGTCCTTGATCGTCTCCAGCCCGTTGATGCAGCGGATAAGCGTGCTCTTGCCCGACCCGCTCGGGCCGCAGACGACGACCACTTCGCGCGGCTCGACGCTGAGCGTGATGTCCCTCAGCACGTTGAGCGGGCCGAACCATTTGTTGACGCCGCGAAAATCGATCATGCCCGTTTTGGTCATGTGGTCAGAACCTTTGGGTTCGATGTCATATCTGCACCTCGCCATGGGCGGCACCCATGCGCCGTTCGAGCCGGCGGGCGAGCATGATCAGCGGATAGCAGACGATGAAATAGCCGACGCCGACGAGGAAGAACACCAGCAGGCCGTTCGGCACGCGCTGCACCACCAGCCAGCCGACGCGGGTGAGGTCGGTCAGGCCGATCGCCGACACGACCGAAGAATCCTTGATCAGCAGCACATATTGCCCGACCAGCGGCGGCAGCACGATGCGCATCGCCTGGGGCAGCACCACCTGGCGCATGCGCTGCCAGCGCGACAGGCCGGACGCCAGTGCCGCCTCGACCTGGCCCGTCGGAACCGAACGAATGCCGGCGGCGACGATCTCGCAGATGAAGCAGGCGGCGAGGTTGGTCAGCGCGATGATGCCGGCGGTGAAGGCGTCGAGCTCGATGCCCAGCTCCGGCAAGATGAAGAAGATCAGGAATATCTGCACCAGGAACGGGGTGCCCCGGATGAGGTCTACCCAGGCACCGATCACGCCGGAGATCAACCGGTTGCCGCCGGTCCGCAAGATGCCCAGGCCGAAGCCGAGCAGGGTGCCCAGCACCAGGCTGATCAGCGACAGCACCACGGTCATGCCGAGGCCGCGCAGCGCCAGCGGATAGCTGCCCGCAAGGCTTTGCAACTGCTGCCAGATCATATGCGCGCTCCCGCCGAGCCGAGCCAGCGGCCGGAGAGAACCGCCAGCCCTTTGAGGCCGTAATAGAGCATGAGGTAGAAGGCGGCGATGGTGAGAAATCCTTCCGCCGGCATGAAACGGTCGGAGGCGAGCAACTGGCCGGCGCGCGTCAGCTCGGCAACCGAGATCAGCGACAGGAGCGCCGAATCCTTGACCAGCACGATCGCTTGTCCCAGCAGCGGCGGGATCGTCACCTTGAACGCCTGCGGCAAGACCACCAGGCGCATGCGCTGGACATAGGTCATGCCCGAAGCAACACTGGCCTCAACCTGGCCGCGCGGGATCGACAGGATGCCGGCGCGAATGATTTCAGCGACATAGGCGCCGCTGTTCAGTGACAACGCGAGGATGCCGACGACGAGTTCGGGCAGCACGAAACCGAGGCGCGGCAGGCCGAAATAGAGAAAATAGAGCTGCGCCAGCAAGGGCGTGGCGCGTACGGCGTCGATATAGGCCTTGGCCGGCACCCGAAACAGCCAGCCGCGCTGCAGGTTCATCGCGCACAGCAGGATGCCGACCGCGAGCGCGCCGAAAAAGGACAGCGCCGACAGCCACACGGTCGTGACCAGGCCCTGCCCGAACAGGGGCAGGTATTCGACGATGGTGCGGAAGCTGAAATTCTCGAGCATGGGCGTGAATGGTGGGTAGGGAATAGTGAGTAGTGAGTAGTGAGTAGGCAGGCGGATCCGGAATTCCCTATCCACTACTCACTAATTCGCTACTCACTAATCCCTAATTCCTAATCAGTGATCTTTCTTCCAGTCTTCCGAATTGACCCAGTAGTCGAGGTTCTTCTGCAGGCGGCCGTCGATGGTGACCTGGTTGAGGAACAGGTTCATCCAGATCAGGAGATCCGGCTCGTCATAGCGGGTGGCGAAGGCAAGCGGCTCCTTCGAGAGGAGGTCCGGCATGATTGTGAAGGTCCCGGCCGGATAGGCCGTCGACTGGCCCTTGACCGCCGAGACGTCGTTGACGCCGCAATCGGCCTGGCCGTTGTTGACGGCGTCGAGCAGCAGCGGACCGCCGCCCTTGTAGCTCTTGATGTCGGCATCGGGGAAGGCTGCCTTGGCTTCCTTCTCGCCGGTGGCGCCGAGCAGCACGGCGATCTTGGTGCCCTTGGCCTTGCAGTCGTCGGCGGTCTTGAACTTGCCGTCGGCCTTGGTGAAGACGGTGCTGCCCGTATACATGTAAGGCGTGGTGAAGGCGACCTTCATGCCGCGTGCCAGCGTCGGCGTCATGTCGGCGACCAGAAGGTCGGCCTTGCCCGAAAGCAGCGCCGGGATCAGGCCGTCCCAGTCGAAGTCGAGGAAGGTGATCTTGACGCCCATTTCCTTGGCCATCAGTTCGGCCAGTTCCACGGAACTGCCGGTGCGTTCGCCATTGGCGCCGACCAGCGAGAAGGGCGGTCCCTGCGTCTGCACGGCGACACGCAGTTCGCCGCGCTTGGTGATGTCGTCGAGCGATCCGGCGCTGGCGGCGGCGGTGAGACCGGCCAGTGCGAGGCCGGCGATGAAAAGCTTGGCAATCTTCATTGGTTTCATTGGGCATTCCTCCTTTTGTCGTCTTGTTGTCTACCCTACAGGGTGCTTTTTGAGCGGCGGCGCCTTTGCCAGCGGCGGCCACCGTTCGAAAATCCGTCTCCTCAGTGCCGGGCCGCCGTTTCGGCGACCGCGATGCCGCGCCTGGGCAACGCGCCGAAGAAAGGCGCGTCCGGCACATGCAGCAGCGGGTTGAGCAGGCCGAGGCCCCCGAGAACCGCTATCCTCATGCCGGCTCCTTGCGAATGCTGTCGTCGGACCAGCAGCCTTCCGGCAGGCTGACCCATTTGTTGCAGGACGCCATGACGACGAAGGTCTCGCTGCGCACGACCTCGCCCGGCTCGCCGGCGCCCGGGATCAACTCGCTGGTGACGCGGTAGAGATCGGCGACGTCGCCGGCCACCGTCACGTCGACGATGATGTCGAAGCGCCCGGTGACGACCGAGGCCGAGTTGACGAAGGGCAGTTCGGAAATGCGCTGCGCCAGCTCGCGGGCGCGGCCGCGCCCTTGCGCGTTGATGCCGACGATGGCCGAGATCAGTTCGGGCCGCTCCGTCAGGTTCAGGAGCCCGACGATCTTGAGCAGGTTGCGGTCGAGCAGGTTGCGCAGCCGCGTGCGCACCGTCGGCACCGAGATCGCCAGAATCTCGGCAAGGCGGTTGATGCCCGGCTGCGCGTCCTGCGACAGCTGTTTGACCAGCCGCCGATCGGTCAGATCGAGATGTTCCCGCAAGTCCCCCGTCTTTCATAAAACGAAAAAAGCTAGGCGATTTTTTTGCCTATGTGCAAACAAGCTATTTCATGGATTCCTCAAAGGCAAGGCATGATTCCACGCGAATTCAGCATGTGGCGGCGGCTTCACACCAGCGCGGTCACCAACAGCTTGGCCTGCGGCGTCAACGTGTCGAAGCGGCGGGCGCAGAGATTGAGCTGGCGGGTTCCCCAGTCGTCCGTCAGCCGCAGGCTGCGCAGGCTGGGCGCCGAGCGGCGCACCGTGCTTTCCGGCACGATGGCGACGCCCGCGCCCTGCGCCACCAGCCTGCAGACATTGTCGAGGCCGGGCACGCGGATGCGAAAATGCAGATGACCGCCCAGGCGCGCGGCTTGGCGGGAGATGTGCTCCTGCAAGGGATGGCCGGCGCTCAGGCCGACAAAGGTTTCACCGAGAATGTCGGCGAGGCCGGTCGCGCGGCCTTCGAGGCCGGGGCGGTTGCGCGCGGCGATCACCACCAGCCGGTCAACGAAGAACGGTTTCTGTTCGAGATGGGAAAGGCCGGCCCAGGTCGCGGCAATGCCAAGATCGGCGGCGCCGCTCGCCACCGCCTCGGCGATCTCGTGGCTGGGGCGCTCATCGAGCTCTATGTCGATGCCGGGATGCGCGACCAGAAAGGCCGGCAGCTTGTCGCGCAGAAGCTCGCTGGTGGCGGCCGTGTTGGCGAGCAGGCGGACCCGCGCGCGCAGTCCGGTGGCATAGGCGCCGAGCTCGCCGGCCATCGCCTCGATCTGGTTCTGCACCGCGCGCGCGTGGTGCAGCAGTGCCTGGCCGGCGGCGGTCGGCACCACGCCGCGCCGGCGGCGCTCCAGCAGCGGCGCGCCGAGCCTGTCCTCCATGCCCTTGATGCGGGCGCTGGCCGAGGCCAGCGCGAGGCCCGCGAGCTCGGCGCCATGGGTGATGCTGCCGCGCTCGGCAACCAGCAGGAACAGCCGGAGATCGACGAGGTCGAAGCGCATTTTTTCCTCCCGCAAGACAGCCCGGGCGCACGCGATCGACGGCGCATCCGGCCGACCGCTTCCGGCCCCAGCCTTCGCCTCGGGCGAAGGCTGGGGCCGTAAATTCCACATTGTGGGTGACGGCGAATTTCGTCAAACAGTTTCGGTGGAGGTCCATGATGAGAAAACCAGCATCGAACCGGCAAGGGCTCGGCATTGCTGAAAGCGCGGCGATGCTGCTGGCGGTTGCCGTCGCCCTTCTGGCCGTGGCGCGCTCGGATTCCGGCATGCCAGGATGCGCCATGACATCCGCCTCTGTCAGCAGCGCCGCCGCCGGACCGGCGGGGCCGGCAGCGGGGATCGAGGCTGCCGACATGCTGCTCCATGATTGAGCCGCTGCCGGACACGCCATCATGCTGAGCGCCGCCGCCGTCGCCTGGATCTGCGCCGTCTTCCTTGCCGCCGGCTTCGTCAAGGGCGTGGTAGGGATGGGCCTGCCGACGGTGGCGATGGGCCTGCTGGCGGTGACCATCGCGCCGGCCGAGGCGGCCACGCTTCTGCTGATCCCGTCGCTGGCTACCAACCTGTGGCAATTATTCACCGGTCCTTCGTTCGGCGGGCTCGTCAGGCGGCTATGGACGATGATGGCCGGCGTGGTGATCGGCACCGTTGCCGGCGCCGGCCTGCTCACCGGCGCGCATACGGTGGCCGCGTCCGGCGCGCTCGGCGTGGCACTGATGCTCTATGCCGTTCTCGGCCTCGCCAAGGCCGGCTTCTCAACGCCGCCACGCCACGAGGCCTTGCTATCGCCGCTGGTCGGGGTGGCAACTGGCCTGGTCACCGGCGCCACCGGCGTCTTCGTCATTCCGGCGGTGCCCTACCTGCAATCGCTGCGGCTGGGCAGGGAAGAGCTGATCCAGGCGCTCGGCCTGTCCTTCACCGTGTCGACGGCGGCGCTGGCCATCGGGCTGTTCAGGGCCGGCGCCCTGGCCTCGCCGACGGCCGGGCTGGCGGGTTCGGTCGCGGTGCTGGCGCCCGCGCTCGCCGGCATGGCTGTCGGCCAGGCGCTGCGCCAGCGCATGGGCGTCGAGACTTTTCGCAAAGTGTTCTTCGCCGGGCTCTTGGCGCTGGGATTTTATCTGGTGGCCGAAGCGGCGTTTTGAGCACCGCTTGCCGAACGCCGACTGGCCGGACCGGCCTACCGCACCACCAGGACCGGGATTTCGCTGTAGGAAACGACTTCCGCTGTTTGGCTTCCCAGAAGCAGCCTGCCCAATCCGCGGCGGCCGTGCGAGGCCATGACGATCAGGTCGCAGCGTTCGGTCTGCGACAGCTCCAGGATCGCCTCGGCGGGCCTTCTGTCCTCGATGTGCACGACCTTGGCCGACACGCCCAGCCCCTCGGCGGAAGCCTTGCATTTGTCGAGCACCTCCTTGCCGTATTTGCGGGCTTCTTCCTGATAGGCGGCCAGCCCATCGCCCGCGGCGTAGCCGGCCATGGCGCCGCCCCAGGCGAAGATCGGGAATTGTTCCGAGACGGTGACGAAGGTCACGGCGGCGCCGAGGCCCTTTGCCAGCCCGAGGCCGTGGGCAACGCCCTTGTCGGCCAGTTCCGACCCGTCGGTGGCGATGAGCAGATGTTTGTACATGATGATCGTGACCTATCGTGCTTGGTGAACTATGGACCACACATAGTTATGCCCGGCGCCCAGTCATTGTGCCAATGCGGCGGGGATCAGGGCCAGGGAATGTGGTGGGCATCGCGTGGACCGCGCCCAAACGAGCGTTCCACCCCCGGACTTTCGCGCCAGCCGGATTTCCCTTCGCCGCATCGTCCTCTAAGGTGCGGCAACTTCGAAAGGCCCATCATGAGCAGCGCGTTTCCTCAAATCCATCTGGTCCGGCATGGCGAGACGGCGTGGAGCCTTTCGGGCCAGCACACCGGCCGCACCGACATGCCGCTGACGGCGGTCGGCGAGGCCGCCGCGCGGGGTGTGGCGGATCGGCTGAAAGGCCTGCCGTTTTCGGCCGTGTGGTCGAGCCCCTCGCAACGCGCCTACAACACCAGCGTGCTTGCCGGCTTCGGGGCGCAAAGCGTCAAGATAGACGACCTGCAGGAATGGGACTACGGCGCCTATGAGGGGCGTACCACCAGGGAAATCCTGGCCGAACGGCCGGGCTGGAACGTCTTTCGCGACGGCTGCCCGCAAGGCGAAACGGCGGCCGATGTGGGCGCCCGCGCCGACAGGATCATCGATCGCCTGCGCGAGGCCAACGCCGACACGCTGATCTTTTCCAGCGCGCACTTCCTGCGCGTGCTCACCGCCCGCTGGCTCGGCTTGCCGCCGCAGGACGGCGCGCTGTTCGTGCTCGATACGGCCAGCATCAGCGTGCTCGGCTACGAGCATGACCTCGGCGAGCCGGTGGTGCGCAAATGGAACGGGAAGTAGGACGGCCTAGCTGTCGAACTTCCGGATCGCCTCGGCGGTTACAGGCGTGAAGAAATTCACCAGATTGCAGTCCGGGTCGCGGAACAGCAGCGAGCGGTTGCCCCAAGGCATGGTGGCAGGCTCCTGGACAATTGCGCCCTTGATGGTTTCCGCCAGCCTGGCAAATTCTGCATCGACGTCGCCGACTCGGAATTCGATTATGGCCGTGCGGTTGTCGGCTGGGCGGGCGATGTCGCTGCCGAACAGCATCAGGGTGCGCGTGCTGCCGATCCCCAACGTGCAGGCCGGCGTCGCCAGTTCGGCGAAGTCCTCCGTGTACATCGTCACCGGCATGCCGGTGATCTCGCCATAGAAGCGCACGAGGCGCTGGACATCGGACGTGATGATGCGGACAGAGACGAAATTCATCGCATTGGCTCCTTGATCGTCGAAGCCGCGGCTGGGCTCCCGGCCTTCTATAGGCCGGGGCTCCTGACAGCTTTCCGTCAGGAGACGGAAGTGCCGGCGCGATTTTCAGATATGCCGAACGACAGTGCCAACCCTGCGCCTATTCACCCCGCCAGCAGCGCCAATTCATCGGGCGTCAAATGCCTTGCCGTACCCTTGGCGAGATCGCCGAGCGGCAAGCGGCCAATGGCCACGCGGATCAGGCGCTTGACCTCGATGCCGTGGGCGGCGAGCAGGCGCCGGATGTGGCGATTGCGGCCCTCGTCGAGCACGATCTCCAGCCAGGCGGTGCGGCCGCCGCTGCGCAGCAGCTCGATCGAGTTGGCGCTCAAGGTCTCGCCGTCGATACGCGCGCCGGCGCGCAGCGCTTCCAGCACCGCCGCGTCGGGCACCGTGGCGATCTGAACATGATAGGTCTTGGGCAGGTGCGAGGCCGGGTCCATCAGCCGGTTGGCGAAGCGCGTGTCGTTGGTCATCAGCAGCAGGCCTTCGCTCGCCTTGTCCAGCCGGCCGACCGGCGAGACGAAAGGCAGGTCAAGCCCTTCAAGACAGGCATAGACGGTGTCGCGCTCGAGCGGGTCGTCGCGGGTCGTGACCAGCCCGCGCGGCTTGTTGAGCATGAGATAGACCTTGCGCTCGGCAACGATTTTTTCGCCGTCGACGGCGATGCGGTCGCGATTCATATCGACGCGCAGGGAAGCATCGCGCGCGACCTTGCCACCGACGCGCACGCGGCCCTCGGCGATCAGCCGCTCGGCCTGCGTGCGCGAGCACAGGCCGAGCTTCGACAGCGCGCGGTTGAGGCTGACGCCGGGTCGTGGTGGTCGTGGAGCCATGCTGCTTCGGATCGATCCGTTGTACCGGACCAGATGCCATGGCCGGCGACGGCTGCGCAAGCCGCCGCCGAGGTCGGGATCTTGCCGGACAGCGGTGCCGCCCGGCAAGCGCTAGTCGCGCCGGCTTAGGCTGCTTGCTCGGTCTCGTCCGCGATCCCGTTCAGCACGGAAAGCGCGTCGGCTGGCAGCTCCAGCTCCGCCGCCGCGATGTTTTGCCTGAGATGCGCAATGGACGAGGTGCCGGGGATGAGCAGGATGTTGGGCGCGCGACGCAGGAGCCAGGCGAGCGCCACCTGCATGGGCGTGGCGCCGAGTCTTTGCGCGACATCGGCCAGCGTGCTGGATTGCAGCGGCGTGAAGCCGCCGAGCGGGAAGAACGGCACATAGGCGATGCCGGCCGCGGCAAGCTCGTCGATCAGTGCGTCATCCTCGCGATGCGCGATGTTGTACTGGTTCTGCACGCAAACAATGTCGACGATGCCGCGCCCCTGTGCGATCTGGGTTGATGTGACGTTGCTCAAGCCGATATGGCGCACCAGACCCTGACGCTGCAGTTCGGCGAGCGTATTCAGTTGGGGTTCGAGCGAGCCTTCGGCCGGGCCGTGTATGCCGTGCATGGAGCGCAGGTTGACGACCTCCATCGTGTCGAGTCCCAGATTGCGGAGATTGTCGTGCACGGCCTGCGTCAGTTCCTGCGGCGACATTGCGGGGATCCACGATGCATCGGCGCCGCGCCGGGCACTGACCTTGGTGACGATGGTGAGGTTGGCGGGGTAGGGGTGCAGCGCCTCGCGGATGATCAGGTTGGTGACGTGCGGACCGTAGAAATCGCTGGTGTCGATATGGTCGATACCGCTCGCCACCGCCTCGCGCAGCACGGCGAGTGCACCGTCATGGTCTTTCGGCGGGCCGAACACGCCGGGTCCGGCCAATTGCATGGCGCCGTAGCCCATGCGCTTCACGATGCGGTCGCCAAGCTTGAATGTTCCGGCCTTGCTGATGTCAGTCATGGTCTCAATCTCCTGTGGATCGGCCAGATATAGACAATGCACGCTTGCGCGATAATATGGCGCAATCGGCACAGGCTGTGCGAAAAGGCGAACAATGGCGGATCTGGGCGACCTCCAGGCATTCATGGCGGTGGCGCGCGCCGGCGGCTTTCGCGAGGCGGCCAGGGTCAGCGGCGTCAGCGCCTCCAGCCTCAGCGAAACGGTGCGGCGGCTGGAGGCGGGGCTCGGCGTGCGGCTCCTCAACCGCACCACGCGCAGCGTCGCACCGACCGAGGCCGGCGCACGCCTGCTGGAGCGGCTGGGCCCCGCGCTCGGCGAGGTCGAGGCAGCACTCGATGTCGTCAACGGCTTTCGCGGCCGCCCGGCCGGCACGCTGCGGCTCAACGTGCCTGTCGTGGCGGCGAAACTGGTTCTGCCGCGCCTTCTGCCGCCCTTCCTTGCCGCCTATCCCGACATAAGACTGGAGGTGACCGCCGAGGACAGTTTTGTCGACATACTGGCGAGCGGCTGCGATGCCGGCATCCGCTATGACGAGCGGCTGGAGCAGGACATGATCGCCGTACCGATCGGCCCGCGCCGGCAGCGCTTCGCCACCGCTGCCGCAACGGCCTATCTCGACAGGCGTGGCCGGCCCGACCATCCGCGCGACCTGCTCGATCACGCATGCCTGCGCGGCCGCTTCGCCAGCGGCCTGACGCCGCCCTGGGAGTTCGAGCGCGACGGCGAGATAGTGAGCGTCGAGCCGACCGGGCCGCTGCTGGTCAGCACCGGCACGGCTATGGCGCTTGCGCTCGATGTGGCCGTCGCCGGCGGCGGCATCGTCTCGCTGTTCGAGGACTGGCTGCGCCCCTATTTCGACGATGGCCGGCTCGAACCGGTACTGGAGCCCTGGTGGCAGGAGTTTTCCGGCCCGTTCCTTTATTACCCGGGCCGCCGGCTCATCCCGGCGCCGCTGCGGGCATTCATCGACTTTGTCGGCGGGATGCGGTGGTAAGGCGCCCCGATGACGGTTTCATGGGACGCATGGCAGGACGCAACCCGCTGCGCATTTCTGGAATGTTCCAGGAACGAGCAGGGATCATCGCGGCGGGTCCAATGACACCTTGGCGCGCTTCGCCAGCTCGCGAATCCGCTCCGCGACCGCGCTGTCGACCGGATTGTAGACGGTCAGGCTCAGATCCGGGCGGCCGTCGACCGCGAATCCCGAATATTCCAGCTCGATGTCGCCGAGCACCGGGTGCTTCAGCCGCTTGGTTCCGTCGCCATGGCTGAGCACGTCGTTCTCGCGCCACAGGGCGGCGAATTCGGGGCTGGCGCTGCACAGTTCGTCAACGAGTTCGCGTACCTCGGACACCGCGCCGGCACGCGCCGCGTCGGCGCGGAAGGCGCCCACCACGAAACGGGCGAGGTTTTCCCAGTCGTGCTGCTTTTCGCGGATGGCCGGGCTGCGGAACATGAAGCGCAAAATGTTGCGCTGGTCTGCGGGCAGGGCGCTGTAATCGGTCAGCACGACCTGGGCGGCGCGGTTCCAGGCAACGACATCCCAGGTAGCGGTCCTGACCAAGGCGGGGCTCGCTTCAAGCGTGTCGAGGAGGCGCTGCAGCCGGGGGCTGATGCCTTCCGCGCCGATATAGCGAACCTCGGGCGGGCGTCCGAGCCCGAGCATGAAAAGGTGCTCGCGCTCGGCCTCGGTCAGCATCAGCCCCTTGGCGATGCGGTTCAGCACATCGGCCGAAGGCGCGCCGCCACGACCCTGCTCCAGCCATGTGTACCAGGTCGGGCTGATGTTGGCGCGCTGGGCCACTTCCTCCCGGCGCAGCCCCGGCGTGCGCCGGCGCCCTGAAAATCCGAACGAGGCCGGATCGAGCCGGGTGCGCCGGTCTCTCAGAAACGCCGCGAGCGAACCGGCGGAATTGGTGGGCATCCTGTTAGCCATTATACCACGATAAGATCACTACTTTAATGGAATAATAGACCGGCGATACTGCGCAGGCAATCGTGCAGGAGAATTCGCATGCGTATCTTTTTGACCGGCGCGACCGGTTTCATCGGCTCGGCGCTCGTTGCCGAGCTCATCAAGGCGGGCCATCAGGTGGTCGGCGTCACTCGCTCCGAAGCGGGGGCCGAAGCGCTGACGGCGGCGGGCGCCGAAGTGCATCGGGGAACGCTCGATGATCCCGAGGGCCTGCGCGACGGCGCGGCAAAGGCGGAAGCGGTGATCCACACGGCGTTCGACCATGATTTTTCGCGGTTTGCCGAGAATTGCGAGAAGGATAGCCGTGTCATCGCGGCACTCGGCCAGGCATTGGCCGGATCCGACCGGCCGCTGGTGATCACTTCCGGCGTCGGCGTGGGCAGCCCCGGACATGGCGAGCTTGCCAGCGAGGACGTCTTCAACGCCAGCCATCCCAATCCGCGCATCGCCTCGGAGCTCGCCGGCAATGCCTTGCTGGAAGCCGGCGTCAACGTCTCGGTGGTGCGGCTGCCGCAGGTTCACAACCCGGTCAAGCAAGGGCTCATCACGCCGCTCATCGAAATCGTGCGCCAGAAAGGCGTTTCGGCCTATGTCGGCGAGGGCCGCAACCGCTATGCGGCGGGCCATCTCCTGGACGCGGCGCGCCTCTACCGGCTGGCGGTGGAAAAGCGGCAGCCCGGCGCGCGCTATAACGCGGTCGGCGAGGAAGGCGTCGAAGTGCGCGCGATCGCCGAGGTGATCGGGCGGGGCCTCAACGTGCCGGTCGTTTCGATCGCTCCGGAACAGGCGGCGGAGCATTTCGGCTGGATGGCAATGTTCGCCCCGATGGATCTACCGGCCTCCAGCGCGCTGACCCGGGCGCGGCTCGGCTGGCAGCCGACCGGCCCGACGCTGATCGCCGATCTCGAGGCCATGCGGTACGACGCATGATGCGCCGATAAAGCGTCGTCAGCCGACGGCGTAGCGCAAATGGACGAGCCCGTGGGCGAGGGCTTCGCAGCTTTTGAGCGACAGTTGCATCTTGCCCGCGAGGCCGGATTCGCCGAATTCGACGAAACCCTGGTTCGCCGCCCGCCCGTCAAGGGCGGGAGCGACGAGAAGGCTGAGCTCATCGACAAGGCCGGCCGCGAAGAAGGAACCGTTGATGCCGGCGCCGCCCTCAAGCAGCAGCCGGCGAATGGCGAATTCGCGGTTCAGAACTTCGAGCATCCGGCCGAGATCCATGTCGGCCGTCTCCGCCACGATATAGGACACGCCGTCGGCGGCGAGCTCGGCCAGGTGGCTGTCGGCGACATCGTGCCCAAGCAGCACCACGACATGGTCGCCGCCAATGTCGGGTTTGGAAAAGTGGAGCTTGCCCGATGGATCGAGCGCCACCGCGTAGCTTCCCGTACCGGTTTGCGCGGCATGATAGGGTCGGTCGACCTTGCCCGCATCGGCCGGCGGGTGCGCGCCGGCCTTGCTCATCTCGGCCATGGTGACGCGGCCGACGATCCAGCCGTCGCCCGCAAAATCATTATGGATATGCTCGTAGAGGCTCGACCATTCGGCCCGGGTTCCGTCCGGGCTGGCCGTGTAGCGGCTCGGGTGGAGACTGCCGTCCAGCGACGCGATCATATGGCAGATGATGTGCGGTTTCATGCGGGTGTCTCCAGGGAATGGGCTCAGGCGCGGTTCAAACTAGGGCCAGCGCCGGAGAATGGAAGCTGGGCACCCGGCTCATCCAAATTCCGACCATTGCCGTCTGGCCCTGTTATATCGATGTTGCACAAATGGTTGAGCCTGGGCTAGCATCCGTTTGCTGGTGCCGACGGGAGGCAGTTTTTGCAACGGCGATCAGCTGGAGCGGCATGCGTTAGCAAACGCAAGGAGGATGCTCCAACACTTTGAACCGACGCATGATCCTTCCTGAAACCGTCCCGGTTTCCGGGGCCGTGCGTTCTTGTGGAGGAGGATCCCATGAACAGACGTGAATTCCTGATGACGTCCGTGGCCGCGGGCGCCATGGTGCTTGCCGCGCCCTCGGCATTTGCGCAGGACAAGCTCACCATTCTCGGCTCGGTGCCCAGTCTCGGCTTTCCGTTCTTCGTGCACATGCTGAACGAGATCAAGGCGGAAGCCGCCACGCAAGGCGTCAACCTGACCGAGAGCGATGGCCAGAACTCGGCCACCAAGCAGACCGCCGACATCGAGGCGGCCCTGGTGCAAAAGGTCAACGCCATCGTGATCTCGCCGCTCGACGTCAATGCGCTGGCGCCGGCCATCGAGGAAGCGGTCAAGGCGGGCGTTCCCGTGGTCACGATCGACCGCCGCGTCGACGGCGTCGAGGGCATTCTCGCCCATGTCGGCGCCGACAACGTCAAGGGCGGCGAGGCGGAAGCGCAGGCCGTGGTGGCGGCATTCCCCAACGGCGCGAAACTGTTCCATCTGCAGGGCCAGCCCGGCGCCGGGCCGGCGATTGACCGCAACAAGGGCGTGCACAATGTGCTCGATCCCTTGAAGGACAAGTACCAGATCGTCTTCGAGCAGACCGCCAATTTCGCCCGCGCCGAGGCGCTGTCGGTGACGGAAGCCGGCCTTGCCGCCAACGGCAAGCCGGACGCGATCGTCTGTGCCAATGACGACATGGCGCTGGGCGCGCTCGAAGCCTGCGCGGCGCGCAACTTCACCGACGTCAAGATCTACGGCTTCGATGCGCTGCCGGAAGCGCTGGTCGCGGTCCGCGACGGCAAGCTCGCCGGCACGGTCGAACAGTTCCCCGGCCAGCAGTCGCGCACCGCCGTGCAGATCGCCGTCGCCTACGCTAGGGACAAGACGGAGCCGAAGGAGAAGCTGGTGCTGTTGACGCCGATCGTCATCGGCAAGGACAATCTCGACAAGGCCGAGAGGCTAAACGAGACGAAGTGAGCTCGCATGGAGAGGTCGGCGGGGCAGCACCCCCTCTGGCCTGCCGGCCATCTCCCCCGCAAGGGGGAGATCGGCAGTGTCGATGTCCGCATTCTCATTGCGGCGTTGAAAATTGGAGAATGCGGAACAGACAGCCAATCTCCCCCCTTGCGGGGGAGATGTCCGGCAGGACAGGGGGGGTGTTCACGCGCCGACGGGTCCGGAAACTGCATCGAGGGAAGCACCCATTCCATGGCTGAAGCCGCACCCGTCCTGCTCGCCGTCGAGGGCGTCACCAAGCGTTTCGCCGGCGTCACCGCGCTGAACGATGTCTCGCTCGACGTCAGGCCCGGCGAAATCCTCGGCCTGCTCGGCGAAAACGGCGCCGGCAAATCGACGCTGCTGAAAATCCTGTCGGGCGTCATGCCGCCTTCCAGCGGGCATGTCATTTTCGACGGGGCCGACTACCGGCCGTCGAGCCCGCAGGATGCCAAGCGGCTAGGTATCGTCACCATCTACCAGGAACTCAGCCTGATCCCGACGCTGACGGTGGCGGAGAACATCTTCATCGGCCGCGCCCCGACCGGTCCGCTCGGCCTCGTCTCCTGGCGCAAGATGGAGCAGGACTCCCGCATCATCATCGCCCGCGTCGGCCTCACGATCGATCCGATGACGCCGGTCTCGGCGCTTTCGGTGGCCGAGCAGCAGCTCGTCGAGATTGCACGGGCGCTGTCGCTGAAGAGCCGGCTGATCATCATGGACGAGCCGACATCAGCGCTAACCGAGACAGAGGTGCAGCGGCTGCTGTCGATCATGGACAGGCTGCGCAAGGACCATGTCGCCATCATGTTCGTCACCCATCGGCTGGAGGAGGCCGCCGCCATCTGCGACCGCATGACGGTGCTCCGGGACGGCAGGTTGGCCGGCAATCTCGACCGCGAAGGCGGGCCGATCCGATTGCCGCGCATCATCGATAAAATGGTCGGCCGCGCGGCGTCCGAGCTCTATGCGCGGCCGGCGCAGCGCACGGTGGCCGGCGACGTCGTGCTGTCGGTGCGCGGGTTGCGCACGGTGCGCGATCCCGAAGCGCCGCACGCCATCGTGCTCGACGGCGTCGATATCGACCTCAAGGCCGGCGAGATCCTGGGTGTCGCCGGCCTCGTCGGCTCGGGTCGCACGGAGCTGGCGCGCGCCATCTTCGGCGCCGACCGGATCGCGGGCGGCACGATCACGCTCAACGGCAGGCCCATCGCGCCGGCCTCGCCGGCGGATGCCATAGCGCTCGGCATCGGCCTGGTGCCTGAGGATCGCAAGCATCAGGCGATCTTCGCCGCGCTCGGCATCCTGCCGAATTTCTCCGTCGCCTCGCTCGGGCGGTTCAGCAATGGCTTCGGCTTCATGGCCGAGCGGCGCGAGCGTGATGCGCTGGCGGGGTTCCGGAAAATGCTATCGATCCGCATGGCGTCGGCCGAGCAGGCGATCGAGGGCCTATCAGGCGGCAACCAGCAGAAGGTGATCCTGGCGCGCTGGCTGGCGCGCGACCCCAAGGTGCTGATCGTCGACGAGCCGACGCGCGGCGTTGATGTCGGCGCCAAGGCCGAGGTGCACCAGATCCTGGTGCAATTGGCAGCGCGCGGCATAGCGGTGATGATGATTTCGTCCGAGCTGCCCGAAGTGCTGGCTGTGTCGGACCGGATCGTGACCATGCGCAAGGGGCGCATCACCGGGCAGATGCCGGGCATCGAGGCAAGCGAGGAAAAACTGATGGAACTGATGGCACTCGACCAGCCGGGAGCGGTTGAGGAGGAGGCACGATGAGCGTGGCCGAGGAGCAGAGCCGGCGTGGCGGCATCAGCATTGCGCGGCTCTTGATGAATTTCGGGCCGCTGCTATTCCTGGCGGCGCTGGTGGTCGTCTTCACCGTGCTGAAGCCGAGCTTCATCGATCCGATCAATCTGTTCAACATCACCCGCCAGATATCGATCACCGGGCTGATCGCGCTCGGCATGACCTTCGTCATCCTCACCGCCGGCATCGATCTTTCGGTCGGCTCGCTGCTCGCCTTCTGCGGCATGGTGGCGGCCGTGGTCGCCAAGGGCGGCACCGCCAACACACTGTCGCTGTCGACGTCGGGAACGCAGGGCTATGGCTGGTTCGCGGCGCTGCTCGCCGCCGTGGTGGTGGGGGCGGTGGCCGGCGGTGTTCAGGGCTTTGCCATCACCAGGCTGAAAGTGCCGCCCTTCGTCGTCACGCTTGGCGGGCTCACCGTGTTTCGCGGCCTGACGCTGACCATCTCCAATGGCGGCCCGATCTCGGGCTTCGACGCTTCTATGCGCTGGTTCGGCACCGGGCTGATCGGCCCCGTGCCGGTGCCGGCGATCATCTTCGCGGCGGCCGCCATCCTGTGCCACATCGTGCTGCGCTACACGCGCTATGGACGCGCCGTCTACGCCGTCGGCGGCAATGCCGAGGCCGCACGGCTGTCGGGCTTGCGCGTCGACCGCATCCTGGTCTCGGTCTATGTCATCGTCGGCTTCTTCGCCGGGCTCGCCGCCTTCGTGCTGTCGGCCAGGCTGAATTCGTCCGAAGCGGTGGCCGGCATCGGCTACGAGCTGACGGTCATTTCGGCCGTCGTCATCGGCGGTACCTCGCTGTTCGGCGGCATCGGCTCGGTGGGCGGCACCGTGGTGGGCGCCGCCCTGATCGGCGTGCTACAGAACGGGCTCCAGTTCAACAACGTCTCGTCCTACACGCAAAGCATCGTCATCGGCCTGATCCTGATCCTGGCGGTGGCGTTCGATCGCTGGCTGAAGTCGCGGGTGAGGCGCTAGAGCGTTTCATATCTTGACGGAAGCGTAGCCTGCGTTTTCGAAGTAGTTCCTGCATTCGGCTGCCTCGATTGTTTCGACGAGGTGGCCGATGTGGCGCCAAGTGTCCTCGATTGTACGTTTCTGAGCTTGGCGCATCCAGTGTTTGATCTTGGCGAAGGCCTGCTCGATCGGATTGAGGTCCGGGGAATAGGGCGGCAGGTACCAAAGCCTGGCGCCGGCAGCTTTGATCATCTGCCTGATGGCCGCCGACTTATGACTCCCAGATTATCCATGACGACAATATCGCCGGGCTTCAGCACCGTGATGAGCTGCTGCTCGACATAGGCCCGGAAGCATTGGCCGTTGATCGGGCCGTCGAAGACGCAAGGCGCTGTGAGCCGATCCCAGCGCAGCGCGCCGAGGAAGGTCAGCGTGCGCCAGTGGCCGTGCGGAGCCAGGCCGCGCAGCCGCTTGCCCTTCGGCCCCCAACCGCGCAGCGGAGCCATGTTGGTCTTGATCCAGGTCTCATCGATGAAGACCAGGCACTGCGGATCGAGGCCGGTCTGCCAGGATCGCCATCGCTGACGCCTGCGGGCAATATCGGCGTGTGCCTGCTCAAGGGCGAACAGCGTTTTTTTTGAAGCTCAGGCCCTCGCGCCTCAAGAACAGCCACACCGTATTGTGCGAGACCTTGATCCCGCGCGCATCCAACTCGTCCTTCAGCCGATGCAGCGTCAGTTCAGAGGTCTGATTGATCCGCTCCACAATGAAAGCCCGATGGGGCTCCAGAACGCGCTTACGGTGTCCGCCCATCTTGCCCGGCGCCACCGAGCCGGTGGCACGGTAACGCTGCGACCACTTCACCACAGAGGAAACCGCAACGCCAAAGCGCGAGGCAACCGCACGGCAGGTCTCCCCGTCGACAACTGCCGCTACTGCACGCTCACGAAGATCATTTGAAAGCGCTCGCGTCATCAGATGCTGGCCTCCAATCCAGCCAGCATCTTGAATCACAAACATCCGGTTTTGGGAATCCTACGATTCTCCCAAAATAGGAAATGCTCTAATTCTTTCTCCCTTGTCGTCGGAGAAGGGGAATCGCCGCTCTGCCATAGGCAGGAGAGCTCGCTACCTTTCTTGCAAAACAACCCCCCTTTGCTAGAAGGATTTCGGGCGGGTGGCATTCTGAGAGAACCTCATGTTTGCCGATATCATCAGACCGATCAGCTTGAGTTTTTCGCTGCTGCGGCGGTTCTGGCCGCAGCTCGTCGTGCTGGTGCTGGCCGGTGTTCTGGCCGGCGATCTCTTGCTGCAACTGGCGGCCAAGGTGGCGCTCGCAAATCATTTCGCCGGGCTCGCCATGCTGACGCTGGTGGCGCTTGCGCAACTGGTGGTGACGGTGGCGATGTTCCATGTGCTGCGTCCCGGCTTGCCCCATGTGCTGGCCGCGCAGCGTGGCGCGGAAAAGGCCACGGTCGCCGAGGGGCAGGGAACCGCGGACCGGCGCGGTTCGCGGCTGGTGCGCATGATCACCATCGCGCTGTTACCCTTCTTCGCCTATTACGCGGCCTGGGGGTTCCTCGGCGACATCGTGCGGCAATATTCGCGCGAAACGCTCGACCAGGCCGGCTTCGGCCAGAGCGCCAATGTTCTGGACGTGCTGGATTCGCGCTGGCTGCTGGTCTCGGTGGCGGTGTCCTGGCTGGTGCGCCGGCTGGCCAAGTTCATGCAGGCGAAAACGGGCGCCGCCTCGTTCTGGCAGATCGTGGTGGTGATCTGCGAGACCAACTGGATCTTCGTCGGCCTCTACGTCATCAGCCGCTGGAAGGACAGCGCGCTGCAATGGCTGATGAGCCGCAATTTCTGGTCGGTTCTGCAGGCGTCGGCCGACGGGCTGGCGAGCCCGGTGCCGGCGGCGACGGCCGCGCCGATGGTGCCGCTCGAGATCACCTCGATCGCGCCCTCGACGATCGCCGTCAACCTGTTCTTCTACATGCTCTTGCCGCTGATCTGGCTGGTGATGGCGGCGCTGATCTATGGCTATGATGTGCGCGACGATACGGCACTGATGCGCGTGCACGGCCGGCTGGAACGCGTCGGCAAGCGCTATGCCGGCCTGCCGAAATTCCTGCGCGATTTCGTCGAGCATTTCGTCGCCGGCTACCGCTCGCGCTATCTGCCGATCGCCAATGGCGTGCGGCTGACGGTGAGTTCCAGCCTCGTATTGCTGTGTACGCTGATCGTCGGCTATCGCCTGCTCGACTGGGGCGCGGCCTGGCTGTGGCTCGGCGCGACGCGGCTGATCGGCCCGCACGAGCTCGACGTCTGGCAGATCCTGTCGCATGGCGTGACGCTGTTGTTCGGCAGCCCGTTCCAGGATTCCTCCACCGGCATCCTCATCGAGCCGCTGCGCATCTGCTTCCTCGCCGCCGTCCTGGAGACGGCGTTCTCGCTTTCCAAGGGGACGGGTGAGACGGGCGGTCGTTCCCGGTAGCGACGGGAACGGCCGTAGCGTATCCTTGCCGCGCCTTGCCATGTACGTGCGATGGGGCGAAAGTGCGATCTTTCCTGGTCTCGTAAACAGACCGCCTGTTTGCACTCGCAAGATCGAAGAGAATGGCATGACTTACTTCTTCCGCCGTCGAAGTGAGGCAATGACCTTCGGCCTGCCTGTGGTCTGCTGCGCGCTGGCGTTGATATTGCAATCGAACATAGAGCCGATCGAAGATCGGACGGCGATTGTGGTGATCGTTGCCGGCATATCGATCATCCTTACCTTGGCAACCGTCTTTGCCGTGGTGCGACATGCGGAGGCGATAGCCCGACGTGTTGGACAGCCGTACGGCACCCTGGTCCTTACCTTGGCCGTAACGACGATCGAAGTGTCGATCATCGTCTCGATGATGCGACATGGCGCCAACAATCCGACCCTGGCGCGAGAATCCGTGTTCTCCACGGTCATGATCGTTTGCACCGGCATCGTGGGGCTGTGCCTGACACTTGGCGGGTGGCGGCACCGCCACCAGGACATCCGAAGGCAAGGCACAAGTTCCTTTCTTTCGGTGCTGACCGCGATCACGGTGCTGACGATGGTGCTCCCGAACTATACGCTTGCCACCAGCCCCGGGACATTTTCTCCCACGCAACTGGCTTTCGTCGCGCTGCTGTCGCTCTTGCTCTACGGCAGTTTCGTTTTCGCCCAGAGCTACAGCCAGAAAGAGGACTTCCTGGAGGTGCAGCTGCGTGAAAGCGCTCCGGAAAGCCATTCTCCGCAGGTCCACGGCGTGCCAACGCATTTCGTCTTCCTGCTTCTGGGACTGGTCGGGATCGTCCTGCTGACGGAACGGGTCGCGGCTGGCGTTGAAGATGGCCTTACCTACCTGCAGATCCCGCAATCGGATGCGATCGTCGGCGCGATGATTGCGTTTGTCGTGCTGCTCCCCGAGGCGATCTCCGCCATCAAGGCATCGTGGGGGAATGAGCTCCAGCGCGCATTGAACGTCGCTTTGGGCTCGGCGTGCGCGACCATCGGACTGACGATCCCGGCAGTGGCGGCGGCCAGCCTCATCACCGGAAAGTCGCTCAACCTCGGTCTCGGTCCGAGCGACGTGATTTTGCTGGTTCTGGCCCTTGCGGTGAGTGTCGTAAGTTTCAGTACCGGACGCACGACGGTTCTCACCGGACTTGCTCACCTCGTCGTCTTTGTTGCCTACGTCCTGTTGATCGCCGTGCCGTGACTCCGGACTGCCGGCGCTGTCGCTACTTCGGCGGCCGTTGAAACCGCAGGTACCACGGCCGCCCGCTTCCCAGCCCAATGGCGGGACGGATGGTCTTGATGGCATCCTCCGGCACGATGAAGGTGTCGCCGATGGTGATGACGTCGCCTGTCTTGGCGCCGGAGAAGATCGCCGAGGTGCAGTTCATCACGCCGTCCGGCAGTCTGACGCCCGAAATCATGTCGGGGAGCCAGCGGCGGCCGGCGGCATCGGTCAGCATCAGCCTGCAGCCCAGCCATTGCTTCTGCAAGTCGGGATCGCCGACGGTGACGGAGAAGGTGGCGATGACGGCGAAGGCCTGATCGGGCAAGCGGCCGGCCTTGCCGCCGCGCAGGTCCGCCAGCTTCCAGTCGCTGCCGCCGAAGTGCGCGGACTGGCCAAACTCGACATCCCTGGCGATGAGGTCTTCGCCGCCCAGCCATTCGCGCAAGCTGTCATGGCTGGTTTCTGCCAGCGCCAGCGGCAGCAGGATGACAAGCGCCGCCAGGCTGCGCCTGCGCCATTTTTTCTCGACCTGCCGCTCGGCGGCCGGCCCCATGTCGGTCGCGACGGCGCTCATGGCTTGCCCTGCGGTGTCTGGCCCGGAGAAGTCTGGCCCGGTGGTGCATCCAGATCGTATTGCGGCAGGATGCCGGCCGGTTCTCCATCGGCGCCGGCAGACAACCCGTCGAAGCTGATGCGGGCCTGCGCGTCGAGCGCGCCGAATTGGCGTTCCGAGACCAGCAGCCTGGCGCCGCCGATCTGGTCGGGCGGTACTTCGAAGACGAACAGGCCGCGTTTTTGCAAGCCGGGATCGACGCCGTGCGGCGGCATGTCCTGGCGATAGCCCAGCCGCTCCGTCTGGCGGTAGCGCAGACCGGTCGGACCTTGCCAGGTGCCGTCCGCGACCGTGATGGAGGCGTCGGTCGCGGTGAGGCTGGTCGTCACCACCGCCCACACGCCGCTCGTCGTCAAAAGCTTTTGCTGCCCGAACTGGTTGGTCTTCAGCGCGCGGGCAAAGACAACCTCGTCAAGCCGCACGTCAAAGCTGCGTGCCCGCACCGTGTCGTGCATGGCGCCGTCGACCGGGATGGGCGCGGTGAGGTCGGCATAATGCGGCTTGGAAAGCTGCATACCGTAGCTCAGCGCCACGGTGGCGGCGAGAATCGCGAGATTGCCGAGGACCCGCATCCTCATGAGCCGGCTCCCGGCGTGTCCGTTGCCGGCATATCGGCGAGCGGCAAGGTCACGGTGCCGAGACGGTAGGGATTGTACCAGCCGGGCGTGCCGTAGAGATTGTCGCGCGGCTTGAAGATCTCCGCGGTGACGCCGAAGGCGAGCGTCGGCGGCACGGCGGCGTCGCCGGCCAGCGGCCAGACATAGGCCAGGCGCTCGGTCATGCCGGGGTGCAGTTCCGGCGCTAGGGTCGAATCGCGTATCAGGGCGATCATCGGCATCGAGTCCGGCAGGGTGATTCCCTCCGGCTTGAAGACAGCGAAGTAGGCCTTGTTGGATTCGGCCGTGCGGTTGGTCATGTCGGCCTCCAGCACCAGTGCCTTCTGGCCCGGTTTCAGCGGCACGCCATGGATGTCGGCATGGCTGACATAGGCACGCACCGGTTTGATGCGCCAGCGGCCGGCATCGATGGCGGCATCGGACGGCAGTTGCGGCGGAGGGTGAGCGGGCAGGGCGCCAAAGGCGCCCATGAGGCCGGCCGCCAACAGCGCGGCGATGGTTCCCGCGCCTGCCGTCATCCAGGCCTGGACTCTTGAACGGGCAGTCTTGAACATTCCCTGATATGCACGTCGAACGATCAGCCACCCGCAGGCAATCTAGGAAGAAAACGCGCGGATGGGAACCCGCAAATGGCGGCATTGCCCAGCTCTTCTCGTGGCTGCGTCTCTCTCGTGGCGCAGTGTGGTCGCCGACGGCTTGGCGAGCCCGCCTATGCCGCCTCCAAGGCCCAAATGCGGTGGCCGTAGCGGCGGAAGAAGCGCGCCAGCAGGCGTTGTTGCCTGGCCCTGGCGAGGTCCGCCAGGCGCCGTTCCTGGCGCCAGCGCGGCATGTTGCGCCAGAAGGCGATGAAGCGGGCGGCGTCCTCGATGGCTTCCTGTGCCGATAGCGCCGGGCCGATCGCCGCCAGGAAAAGTGCTTCCGATTGTTTCAGCGCGTCGACGACCGCCTTGCGCCTGAAATGGCCGAGGCGCGCCTGGCGGATGCCGTGTTCGCGGATTCTCACGAAAGCCTCGATGAGAGCGTGACTGTCGCCGCCATAGCCGCAGGCGTGAGCGAAATCGGCGGCAAGGGCGTCCATCGTCTCTCCCGGGGTGCTGCACGCGCGCCGACTCGGCTTTGCAAGCTATATAGAAGCATAACTCAAAAATTAGCGAAAGAGAAACTTTTGCGGAGCCCTGAAAGATGCGACTCGACTCTCGTTTCAAAACGCAGGAATATGTGAACAAACAAGGAACAAAAGAGGCGAGCCGCGATGGCATTGACGGGCAGGGGATCAGTGATTGCGGATGTCGTTTCGATATCGGTCGAATGCGCCGATTGCGGCCGCAACAGGTGGTGGAAGCCCGATCAGCTGCGGCGCTTCGGCGTGACTGGCAATACCCCGCTGGCAGCGCTTTCGGGCCGGCTGGTCTGCTCGGCTTGCCGCGCCGACGGGCTGCCGGGCACGGCGATCCAGATCCGGGCAGCGTTTATCGACGAGCGCCAGCGCGTGCGCAGCGAGGCGCTAATGCTGAGCGAGCGCGAGATGCCGTTGGAGGGATCGGGGCGGGCGTGAGGGTGGCATCGACGCTGGGTTTTGCCTGCTCTCCTTGTGGGAGGAAGAATTGCCCCGTCGCCCTCAATAGCCCAGCAATTCCTTCAACGGAATGACCCGCCAGACCTGCTTGATGGCGTAGCGGTTGAAGGTCAACGTCTTCGGCGGATTGTACTGTTCGACCACCAGTTCGGCGGCGGTGCGCTTGACCAATTTCTTGATGAAGGCCTTGCCGTTGCGTTCGTTCTCTTCCGGGAAGGTTTCGATCACCACGTGATCGCCCGGGACGGCATCGCGGCCGCCGCAATAGATCAGGTCTCCGGGCTCGTAACGGGGTACCATGGAATCCGAGAGCACATGCAGCGCGAACACCTTGGCCAGGTTGCGGATGCCGGGTGGGCGCTGGACGTAGCCGGCGGGCTCGCCGTTGAAGGTGAAATCGCCGTCGTCGCCGCCAACGGCGGCGCCCAGCACCTGGATGTCCATCGGCCCGGCGGGGGGCGGCCCGGCGTCGGTGACGATCTCGGCGTCGTTGACCGGTCCGGCATCGTCGAGGAAAACCACCTCGCCCTTGCCGAGCGCGACCGGGTCGACACGCAGAAAGGCGGCAGTCTTCAGGAGGTTTTCCGTCTTGGGCAGGTTGCGACCGGTTTCCCAATTGCCGACGGCGGCGACGTCGGTGTTGTTGTGCTCGGCGATGTGGCGCATGACCAGGCCGCGCTGCTTGCGCGCCTGGCGGATTGCCGCCCCGACCTTGATCGACAGTTGCGTTTTCACCATGGCGCCCATGTGACCAACAAGCGCTGCTTTCGTCCATGAAAGAATGGCTTGCATAAGTTTTTGAGTTATGCTTATATCCGTTCATGCAAAAGCTCAACCCCTTCCGAGTCGAAAGCGCCCTCAGGCCAGCTTCACGCGAGCCGGCCAGCGCTCATTCCCTTTCGCCCCGGCTGTCCTCCTCCCCGGCCAGGGCGAAGCGTGAGGCTGATTGCCCCGATGCATCAGCCGCACGTCCGGTCCGCCCGTCACCGGCGGCCGGAACGGCCGGAGCCGCCGCTCCCCGCGGCTCCGGCCCCCAATTCAGCGCGGTGCGGATCCGCTCCCTGATCCGCACCGAGGACGGCACCGTGATCCTGCTCGACAGGCTGACGGGCAGGGCGGTTTTCGCACCCGACCGGGTGACGGCAGAGGCGCGGCTGGCGCGCCTCGCCGCGCTGGGCGGCCGGCCGGGCTGAGGCCGCCAATCCAACGGCCGACAGGCCGGATCCAACCCAACAATGCCCACCGCCTGCGGCGGGCCGACACCGATACTCGCCGGCGGCGTCGCGCGCTGCCGCGGCCGCGCAATGGACGGAGACCAGATATGGCACTTTACGGCGACAAGGAATTGCAGGCGATCGCCGGCTGGCTGACGGACGGACTTTCCGCCTCGCGCATCGCGGCTCGGTTCAGCGCGTCGCGAGGCAGCCCGGTGTCGCGCGACGCCATCATTGGCATCGTTCACCGCAACGCCATGCTGAGTTCTATCGGCTTTGCCAACAGCAAGCGGATCGCGGCAGCCGAGAGGGCGAATGACAAAGCCGCGGACCGCGCCGCCAAGGCCGGACACAAGCGCGTGCCGAAGGGTGAAGGTGCGGAACGCCTCGCAGCGCGCGAGGCCGGCGTGCTGATCGCGGACGGGCAAGCCTACCGCCTCGAGGTACCGGTGCCGCACCGAAGCCCGATCGGCCGCCAGCCGCATGGCGTGGCAATGCGCTTCGTCGACTGCCTGTTCGGCCGCTGCCGCGCTCCGCTCGACCTGGCGCTGGAGCAAAATCCGGAAAACGACGCGCCCGGCGGCCGGCCGGGCGTCCACATGCTGTGCTGCGGCATGCGCACAAGGGCGATGAAAAGCTACTGCACCTATCACCAGGCGCGCTTCCGCCGGCGTGTCTGCGAGGCGGGGTGAGCTTCCTCCCGTTCTGGAGAGAAGCTAACGGCAGGCGGGCGGCGCCGGGTGCAGGATTGGGAACGGCATGAATTCGGGAGGGAGATTGAGTCAGATGCAAGGTATCGAAACGGTGGCGCCGCCCCTCATTGCCCTGCCGGGCATTTCTCCCCGTAAAACGGGGAGAAAGAGACTAGCTGCAACGCTGGCTTTTCTTCTGCAATGGTGGCGATCTGGCGGGAACGGCGGCCACGCAACGCCTTTATTTTGGCAGATCGTGGCCCTGCTTTGGCATTCGCACGCTCATTGCATCAGGCATCGCTGGCCGGCCGTCGTCGCCGGCCAATATACGGGTAACCCGGGCGAAGCCGGTGAACGCTTTCATCGCGTCGGCGTGCGAAATCTGCGCCGCGATGGCTGCGCTGCACGCGTTGAGCGCACTGCGGTAGACATGACCACGCCGTTCAATCGGCCAGCGCTGCAGGAAGTCGGCTGCCTCAGCGACGCCGTCGATCACCTCGACATGCCCGTCCAGGCATACTTTGAGCGGAGATCCTGTTTTCATGGTACCCACGGCGGTTACCTTGGCGTTGCGCGCGGCTCGGAAGCCAGCCCCTATCAACGTGCAAGGCGGCGGCGCGGTTGCATCACGTTTTCAGCCACCTCACGGGCCCGCGGCGGCGTCGAGCCATTCATGGGCGCGGCTACGCGGCTTAGCCACCAGCAGCCCCTGCTGCCCGGCCGCCTTGGTGAAAGCCTCGAAGGCGACGCGCTGGCGGCAGCTGCCGTCGATGGCGAGCCTGACCAGCCTTGCCGCATCCAGATAGGCGGTGGCCGTCTTGTCAGGCCATTGCCGGCGAAGCGCGGTCGCCGCCTGGGCGATGGAGCCCACCAGCATGGTCTTGTTGTCGCAGAAGCGCAAGGTCACCGGCATGAAGGCGGTCATGGGCATACCTCCTGTTGGTTTGGTGCGGCACAACGCCCAGCCTCGCCGCTGGTTCCGGCGCACGCAGCCAATTTCGCCAGGGATCGCTGCCGCGCCAGCCAGCACCTCAATCCACTCCCCACAAGGACGCAGCCATGAGCAAGAAAGCCGCCAGATCAGCCAAACCGCAGACGCCGAAGCTGCCGAAGGGCGAGGCCGAGCAGGTGCGCATCCGCCGCGAGGTCGGCCATGATTTCGCGTTGCGGGACGATGAGTTCGGCCGCAAGCGGCTCGCAACCGGGACATCGGAGGCGCGGCGCGTCTATGAGGTGTCCAATGACGGCCATACCTCCACCGGTGGTATCGTGCGGGTGCGCAGCATCGATCCGCTGCTGGGCATCACCTCGCTGTCGCGCCAGCAGCGCGAAGCCGGTCTGCGCTACCGCGAGGATTTCCGCGCCAGCCAGCAGGCTGATATCAAGCCGATGCGCTGGAGCGAACGCGTCGACGGCGACAGGACAAGCGGCGGCATCACCGACAGCGTGCTCAATGCCGGACGGTCGCACGCCGCCGCGACCCGCGCGCTCGGCCATTGGGAGGTGGTCGACGTGGTCCGGAAGATCGTGTGCCTGGAGCAGTCGGTCAGAGGCGTGGCGGGAGAGATGAGCGAGGGCAGGGACGTGGCGGCAAAGCTGTTGAGAATCGGGCTCGATCTGCTGGCGATGCACTACGGGATGATGATGCGACGATAGGGTTGGGCCCCGAGGAGTTGCGGCGCGCACGACAAGTGCTCCGCTCCAGGGCATGGCGCTATGCATGACATCCGGCCGGCGCGATGCCGGCCGGATTGGTTGTCAGGTCAACGCCTGCAGACGCGGACTCTCTCGATGACCCGATGGTGATGACGCCAGTGCTTGATCACCTCGGTGTGGCAGCGACGATGACCGTAGTAACGCGGACGGTAGCTCTCGTCATACATGCTGTAGCGGCGATAGTAGCCGTCATCGTCGGAATAATCGCGATAGTGGTGACGATATCTGGGAACATAATAATCGTCGTCATAGCCGTTGCCGATGCCAAGCGTGATGCTGGCGGCATTTGCCGGGGCGATCACGGCCACCGCCGAAGCGACGGCAATCACGGATGCGAGCAAGAGTTTCTTCATGGCAACCTCCTCTTTAAGGCTCATCTAATAAACGCTGCCCTCGCGGCCCTGTTCCCATAAAGCCGGTAAACCAATGTTTCGTGCCCGCGCGCGCTGTGAGGGGGCGGCGCCTTGGCAGCGCGCCTTTGAAGAAGGGACGTTAACCCCTTCTAAAACAGCGCCTTCTCCAGCGGCTTCTCCAGCGTCTCGGCGAAAGCGGTCGCCAGATGGTGGCGGTCGCGGAAGGCGATCTTGCCGCCGATGAAGACATGGCAGGTGGTCTGGTTGCAGAACTGGTCGGTCATATCGACATAGCGGGCGTTCGGAATGCTGCGCACGACGTCGCGCTCCACCGCGGCCATGGCGTCGTTGGCGGCATAGGCGCGCGTCTGATCACAGAGCGAGGGCGTGTCGCCGCGCCACAGCGCACGCGCCACGCAGGTGTCGACCTGCTCGTCGTTGAAGGGCACGTCGCGGATGAAGGCGACTTTCAGCCCGGCCTTGCTGAACGTCTCCAGCGTCGAACGCAGGCCAGCCTTCCACTCCGCGTCCTGACTGTCGGGCTCATCCTTGCCGGCGGCCATCTTGCGCGAACTGGTCAGGGCGATTTCCGAGATCACCACCAGGGCCGGCCTCAGCGCCAGGATCTCCTTGATCGACTGCTCGCGCCACTGGTCGCATTCGGCGTAGTCGCGCTTCAGCTTGCTCGACCATGTCGACAGCCGGGACGCCCGGCACGAGGATTTGAGCCAGGTAACCACCCGGTAATCGCGCTTTTCGGCCGCCTGGATCAGCGGCGTCGACCAGTGGTCGGCATGTGAATCGCCAAACAAGGCGATCGTGCCTTTCACATTCTTGGCGCCAAACACGCAGGGCTTCGGGGTGATGGTCTCGTAGTCGAGCACGCAGCCGCCCCTGGCGCGCGCGGTGGATGGACGCGCCGCACTTTGGGCGATGACGCGCTGCTCCGGATCGAGTTCGTGAACGGCAAACTTGGCATTGGCGTAGGCCGCGACCACGCCGGCGCCGGTCAGCAGCGCCGCGGGCACGAGCGCGCGGGCGGCGCTTGCCATCAGCCAGCCGTTGCGGCGCACGGGGTTTTCGATGACGTGATAGGTGAAGATGGAGAGCATCAGCGTCAGTGCCAGGCAGGCAAACCTGTCCAGCCCGGAAAGCTCCGCGGTGACCATTCCCGCATAGACGATGACCGGCCAGTGCCAGAGATAGAGCGAGTAGGAGAGCTTGCCGATCCATTGCATGGGCGGCAGCGACAGGAGAGCCGCGGGGCCGCCGGCCAGCTTGCCATCCGCTTGGCGCTCGCCTGCCCCGCTGACCAGCAGCAGCACCGTGCCGACGACCGGCAGCAGCGCCAGCAGGCCGGGGAAGGGCAGCGCCTCGTCCAGCAGCAGATAGGCGGGCACGATCAGCGCCAGGCCGAGCCAGCCTTGCGCGGCGCGCAGCCGCGGGTGGTACTGGAGGAAATTTGCCGGCACCATCGTAGCAAGCCCGCCGGCGGCGAACTCCCAGGCCCTCAGCGGCGAGAAATAGAAAGCCCAGGGCGGCGAAACGCTGGTCAGCCAGGCGCAGGCCATGAACGACACCAGGCCGGTGACACCGATGACCACGATGGCCGCGCGCCGTCCCGGCCGCAGCCATGCGGCGAGAACAAGCAGCGCCGGCCATGCGAGGTAGAACTGCTCCTCCACCGATAGCGACCAGAAATGGATGAACGGGTTGTTGGCGGCGTCTGAAGCGAAATAGTCGAACGACCAGCGGATCAGCCACAGGTTGATCATATAGGCCGAGGCAAACATCGCCCCCTTCGAATAGAGCGCCTGTTCCTCCGGCGACAGGATGAAGGCGCCGGCCAGCAGCGTGGCCAGGATGACGAACAGCGAGGCCGGCAGCAACCGCCGGGCGCGGCGGGCATAGAAGCGCCACAGGTTCAGCCGGCCGCTCTCGCCGATCTCCTGCAAAAGGTGTCTTGTGATGAGATAACCGGAGATAACGAAGAAGATGTCGACCCCGGCAAAGCCGCCGGGCAGGGCGGCGAGGCCGAAATGATAGGCGACGACGCCTGCTACCGCCAGTGCGCGCATTCCCTCGATATCGGGTCGGAACGATGCTGCCACGACAAATCCTTCGTGCAAGCCCAACCCGCGACCATTGTTAGTCGGGGCGGATCGTATCGCAATGCAACAAATCTTTCGCAACGCAACATGGCAGGAAAAAGGACAGCGGCAGAAACGGAGATGACGGTGACGCGAGGCATGGATGACGCCTGCCGCCGGACGCCTCACATCTTATGTTTCCGGTAAATGGTGCCCGCCCTATTTACGACTAACATGTTAGCGTGATAGCACTACCTGCGAACTGCTCTTTTGGAGGCTCGCTGGTGACATCGCGTTTTGGTCTTTCGGTTGCTCTGGCCACGCCTTTCGATGCGTCGGGGCAAATCCTCATTCCACCCATGGTGACGTGGGCCCGAAGCTGCCTGGCGCAGGGCTGCACCAGTGTGACGCTTTTCGGCACCACCGGGGAGGGCGCTTCGGTCGGCACCGAGGAGCGGCGGGCTGTCACCGAGGCGATGCTGGCGGCCGGCATCGCGCCGCATCAGCTTGTCGCAGGCGTGCTGGTCGATGCGGCCGAGGATGCAGCCGAGCAGGCTCGGCATGCCTTGCAGCGCGGCGCCCGCAACATCCTCCTTGCCCCTCCCAGCTATTTCAAGAATATCGGCGACGATGGCCTTTTCGGCTGGTTTTCCGCTGTCTTTGCCGCTCTCGGTCCGCTGGCCCGCGGCGTGCTGCTCTACAACATTCCCTCGGTCACCACGGTGCAGCTTTCGCTGGGGCTGATCGGCCGGCTGCGCCAGGCGTTTCCGGACGTGGTCGCCGGCGTCAAGGATTCCGGCGGCGACTGGACCTATAGCGAGGCGCTGCTCGGCGCCCATGGCGATCTGGTGATCCTGATCGGTGACGAGCGGCATCTGGCGCGGGCGGTCAGGATCGGTGGCCAGGGCGCGATTTCGGGCATGGCCAATTTCGCCGCCGGCGAGGTCCTCGCCATGGCGCAGATGGGGCAGGACGATGCGCGGGTCGAGCGTTTCGTGCTCGAGCTGCTCAAGCACCCGGTCATTCCTGCGGTCAAGGTGATGGTGGCGCGCAAAACCGGCGACGAGCGCTGGCTGGCGGTGCGGCCGCCGCTCGAGCCGATCGCGGCGCCGGGGCGCCAGCAGCTTGGCGCTGCCTACGACACTCTTTTCGCGGCCGCGGCGGCCTGACGGGAAGGGAAGCGCTGAAATGGCCAATGGCGGCGACCAGACAAATCTGCGGGAGCAGGCCTATGCCAGCTTCACGCGGCATTTGCTGGCACGCGACCTCAAGCCGGGCCAGTTCGTGTCGCAGCGCGAACTCGTCGCCTTCACCGGCCTGCCGCTTGGCGCCATCCGCGAGATCGTGCCGCGCCTGGAAGCCGAGGGGCTGCTGACGACGATCCCGCAGCGCGGCATGCAGATTGCGCATATCGACATCAGCCTGATCCGCGAGGCCTTCCAGTTCCGCCTGTTCATGGAGCGCGAGGCGGTGGCGCTGTTCACCGTCAGCGCCTCCGACGACGAACTCGCGCGCTTGCGCCGCGAGCATGAGGACATGCTGGCGCAGGCGCTGGCGCAGACCCCGACGCCGGAGATGGAGGCCAGGGCTCAGACCATCGACTGGGCCATGCACGATACTTTCATCGATGCGCTCGGCAACGAGATCATTGCCAAGGCCTATCTGGTCAATTCGGTGAAGATCCGCCTGATCCACCAGGAACGGTTCCGCATCGACGGGCGCGTGGTGCCGGTGATGCGCGAGCATCTGAGCGTGATCGAAGCCCTCGAAAGCCGCAATCCACAAAAGGCGGTAGAGGCGATCAGCCAGCATATCGACAATGCGCGCCGGCTGGCGCTCCATATCTGAGGAAGCAGGCCGCGCCGTGCCTGTCGCGGCGCAATCGACAACGACAGCAACCGGGAGGAAGAAATGCCGTCCAATCCATTCAACCCAACCAGAAGGCAGCTCCTTGCGGGCGCCGCCATGCTCGCCGGCGCCGGCCTTGCCGGTATCCGCCCGAGCCTTGCCGCCGGCGTCGACTGGAAGCGCTTCGCGGGCACGACGCTCGACGTCAATCTGGTGAAAAGCCCGCGCAGCGACACGCTGATCAAATATCTCGCCGAGTTCGAGGATCTGACGGGCATCAAGGTCAATGCCGAGGCGACGCCCGAGCAGCAGCAGCGCCAGAAGACGGTGATCGAGCTCAGCTCCGGCAAACCCAGCTTCGACGTCGTGCATCTGAGCTACCATGTGCAGAAGCGGCAGTTCGAGAAGGGCGGCTGGCTGGCCGACATATCGGGCTACCTTGCCGACCCGACGCTGACCGATCCGAGCCTGGTCGAAAAGGACTTTGCCGATGCCGGCATGCTGTTCGCCAAGGACGGCCAGGGCGTGCTGCGCTCGCTGCCGTTCTCGGTCGACTACTGGATAATCTACTGGAACAAGGAGCTGTTCGAGGCCAAGGGCCTCAAATACCCCGAAACCTTCGATCAGCTCGTTTCAGCCGCGGAGGCTCTGACCGACCCGTCGACCAACACCTACGGTTTCGTCGCGCGCGGCCTCAAGAACGCCAACACGCCGGTCTGGACCTCGCTGATGCTCGGCTACGACATGACGCCGCTCGACGACAAGGGCAAGCTGCGCACCACCGCGCCCGAGGCGGTGGAGGCGGCCGCCCTCTACCAGCGGCTGATGACCAAATCCGCGCCGCCCGGCGTCACCGGCTTCAACTGGGCCGAAGCGCAATCCGCCTTCCTGCAAGGCAAGATCGGCATGTGGTTCGACGGCGTCGGTTTCGCGCCGCCGATGGAAAATCCGGAGAAGTCGAGGGTGGTCGGCAAGGTCGGCTACGGCGTCATGCCGAAGGGCCCCAAGGCGCATGCCTCGGGTACGTTCGGCGACGGGCTCGGCGTGACCACGGCCAGCGAGAAGAAGGAAGCAGCCTATCTCTTTTGCCAATGGGCGGTGTCGGCCGGCATGGGCGCGCGGCTGCTGCAGGCGGGTGCCGGTGTGCCGTTCCGCAAATCGGTGCTGGAAGACCCAAAGGTGCGCGAAGGCGTGACCATGCCGGCGAGCTGGCTCGACGCCGTGGTCGGCTCCGGCAATGTCAGCCGGCTGGCGCTGCCGGTCATCATCCCGGTCACCGAGTTCCGCGATATCTATGGCGTGGCGCTCAGCAACCTGCTCGCCGGGGCCGACCCGGCGGAGGAACTGAAGAAGGCGACGGAACAGTTCCAGCCGGTCCTCGACAGGAGCGAGCAAGGCTGATGTCCGCAACTGCCCCAGAGCGCGCCGGGGCGACGACGAGTCGCGCCGGGGCGACGACGGATCGCGCCGGGGCGACGACGGATCGTACCGGGGTGATGAAACAGGCAAGCGAAGGGGGCCGGCCCGTCAAGCTGGCTCCCAGCTACTGGCCTTTCGTCGTCCCCGCGCTGGTCGTCGTCGGCGCCGTCATCGTCTTTCCCTGGGCCTTCACGCTGTGGATGAGCGTCAACCGCTGGACGCTTGGCCAGTCGCGAAGCTTCGCGGGGATGGAGAACTATCTGCGACTGGTCGGCGATGGGCGGTTCTGGGAATCGCTCGCGCACACTTTGTCCTATACTTTCCTCTCGGTGGCCGCGCCGATGCTGCTCGGCACGGTCGCGGCGCTGATCTTCGATGCCCGGTTCCCGCTGCGCGGCGTGCTGCGCGGCATTTTCGTGATGCCGATGATGGCCACGCCCGTCGCCGTGGCGCTGGTCTGGACGATGATGTTCCATCCGCAACTCGGCGTGCTCAACTACCTTCTGTCGCTGGTCGGCATTCCGGCGCAGGAATGGATATTCAATGCCAGGACGGTCATCCCCTCGCTGGTTGCGGTCGAGACCTGGCAGTGGACGCCGCTGGTGATGCTGATCGTGCTGGGCGGGCTGGCCTCGGTGCCGCGCGAACCCTTCGAGAGCGCCGAGATCGACGGCGCCAATGCCTGGCAGCAGTTCCGTTACCTGACCTTGCCGATGATCGCGCCGTTCCTGATGATCGCGGTGATCATCCGCACGATCGACGCACTGAAGAGCTTCGACATCATCTATGCGATGACGCAGGGTGGGCCGGGCACGGCCTCCGAGACCATCAACATCTATCTCTACAACATCGCCTTCTCTTATTACGACGTCGGCTACGGCTCGGCCATGGCGGTGGTGTTCTTCGTTCTTATCGTAGCGCTGTCCTTCGTCCTGCTGATGCTGCGCCAGCGCAGCCGCTGGACCGACGCGGAGGGCAAATAGATGCGTTCGCGACTGCTCAACCGGATAGGCCTGTTCTTCGCCGCCCTGGTTTTCGTCTCGCCGGCGATCCTGTTCTTCCTCTGGATGATCTCGCTGTCCCTGAAATTCGAGATCGACAACGGCGCCTCGCCGCCGGTCTTCATCCCCGAGCACGTGGCCTGGTCGAACTATGCCAAGGTGTTCGAGGAGAACAATTTCCTGCTCTACTTCTGGAACTCGGTGCTGGTGACCGGCACGGCGACGCTCTTGGCGCTGCTGATCGGCGTGCCTGCCGGCTACGGCATAGCGCGGCTCAAGGCCGAACGGTCGGCGGTCGTCATCATGATCGCGCGCATGACGCCGGGGCTGTCCTATCTCATCCCGCTGTTCCTGCTGTTCCAGTGGGCGGGCATATTGGGCACGCTGTGGCCGCAAATCATCATCCATCTCGTGGTCACGGTGCCGATCGTGGTCTGGGTGATGATCGGCTATTTCGAAACCACGCCGATGGAGCTGGAGGAGGCCGCCAGCATGGACGGCGCCTCCTCATGGCAGGTGTTCCGGCTGGTCGCGTTGCCCATCGCCAGGCCAGGCATCGTGGTGGCCTTCATCCTGTCCATCATCTTCTCCTGGAACAATTTCGTCTTTGGCGTGGTGCTGGCCAGCCGCGAGACGCGGACCCTGCCGGTCGCGGTCTACAACATGCTCTCCTACGAGCAGGTGAGCTGGGGGCCGCTGGCAGCCGCCGCACTGGTGGTGACGCTGCCGGTGCTGGTGCTGACCATGTTCGCGCAAAGGCAGATCGTCGCCGGGCTGACCGCCGGCGCGGTCAAGGGCGGCTGAAGCCGACGACACTCTTTCCAGGTGAGGACATGAAATGGCAGCGGTGACCATCAACAATGTGCAGAAGGCATTCGGAGCGACCAGGATCATTCACGACGTCAGCGTCGACATCGCCGATGGCGAGTTCGTGATCCTGGTCGGACCTTCGGGCTGCGGAAAGTCGACGCTGCTGCGCATGATCGCGGGGCTGGAGACGATCTCGGCCGGCAGGATCGCCATCGGCGAGCGGGTCGTCAACGATCTCAGGGCGCGAGACCGCAACATCGCCATGGTGTTCCAGAACTACGCGCTCTACCCGCATATGACGGTGGCCGACAATATGGGTTTCGCGCTCAAGATCAAGAAAGCCGATCCGGCCGATACCGCCGGCCGCGTCAACAGGGCGGCGAGTATCCTCGGCCTGGAAAAGCTGCTCGACCGCTTCCCGCGCCAGCTTTCGGGCGGCCAGCGCCAGCGTGTCGCCATGGGGCGCGCCATCGTGCGCGACCCGCAAGTCTTCCTGTTCGACGAACCGCTCTCCAACCTGGACGCCAAGTTGCGCGTGCAGATGCGAGGCGAGATCAAGGCGCTGCACCAGCGGCTGGGCACCACCACCATCTATGTCACGCATGACCAGATCGAGGCCATGACCATGGCCGACAAGATCGTGGTGCTGCATGACGGCCTGGTCGAGCAGGTCGGCGCGCCGCTCGACCTCTACGACCAGCCGGCCAATCTCTTCGTCGCCGGCTTCATCGGCTCGCCCGCCATGAATTTCATTCGCGGCCGCATCGAGGAAGGCGTCTTCCGCAGCGCAGGCGGGCTGACCTTGCCGCTGCCGGCGCCGCTTCATCCGGCACAGGTCCCAGGCGGAGAGCTGGTCTACGGCATCCGCCCCGAACACATCCGCGCCAGCAGCCAAGGCATACCCGGCAGCGTCACGCTGCTGGAAGCCACCGGTTCGGAGATCTTCGCCAAGGTCGACTGCGGCGGCGAGGAGATAGACTGCCTTTTCCGCGAGCGGCTGGCGCTCAAGCAGGGCCAGCCGGTGCGCATCGAGGTCGACCGCGCCTGCGCGCATCTGTTCGACGCCGAAACCGGCCGGCGCGTCGGCGAATGACAACAGCCCCGCGAGACGGGGCTGTCTTCAGGGTGCGGGCTACAAAAGCCTGCTCTTGGCCGGTCTATTTGCTGCCGCCATTCGCCTTGACGCTGCTGCAGAACTCCGGATGGCTGTTGGCGGCGTTGGCGTCCTTGGCCTCATCGTCGCAGGCCGTCATCATCATCTTCTGGTCTTCCGGAGTGAGCGCTTTCCACGCTTTCGTGAACTCGTCGCTGCTGCGCATCTTCTTCATGCTGGAGTCGGTGTAGAAGGGCTGCATCTTGGCCGGGTCGTCGAGTGCCGACGTGCCCTTGT
This sequence comes from Mesorhizobium sp. B2-5-3, assembly GCF_006441005.1. Classification (NCBI taxonomy): domain Bacteria; kingdom Pseudomonadati; phylum Pseudomonadota; class Alphaproteobacteria; order Hyphomicrobiales; family Phyllobacteriaceae; genus Mesorhizobium; species Mesorhizobium sp. B2-5-3. Next base: position 258,355 of record NZ_VFUS01000006.1, on the reverse strand, counting down.
TCGCGGCGGCGAGGGCCGAGCCCGCGAGCATCGAAAGCGTCATCGCGCCGACGCAGATCATCTTGATGTTCATGATAGGATCCTTCCCTGTTGCTCTTCGACCGTCGAAGCAACGATCTTCAAAGAAACGGAAGGTTTGGAGGAAAGTTCCGGTTCGCCATGCCAGCTGAGGCCCGGTCTGAATAAATATATTGTTCAGCGGCGGCGAAACTTCCGCTTTTTTCTTCGTTTGGCTGCCTCGTTAGATTTGCAGCCGGGGCGCATCGCGCGGGATAGCGCCTTCCTCTTCACCCTAGCGCGGCTGGACCAGAGTCCGCGCCGCCTCCGCTCCCGCCGTCAGCATGCGATCGGACAATTCAGTTCCCTCCACCGCGCGGGACAGTTGAAGGGCGCCGATGAGCGCCGCGAAAACGCCCAATGCAACGCCCTCCGGATCAGGGATTCCAGGCCGCAACTGCGCCGACAGCTGGCGCACCAGAGTCATTAATCGTTCGGTGTAGAGCGCGCGGGTCTCGGATGGCTGACGCGCGATTTCGGGCAACAGCGCCGCCGAAGCACAGCCGGTCTCCGGATGATCCCGGTGCTCGGGCGACAAATACATCGCGAGGGCCAGATCCAGCCCTCCCGAGGCCAACGCCTCCTGCAATTGCTGCGACTGAGCTTCCAGTGCCGCGACCATGCTCTCGCGGACGAGTTCGGCCTTGGATTGAAAGTGTGGATAGAAGGCGCCGTTCGTCATGCCGGCGTCGCTCATGATGCTTGCCAGTCCGGACGCGGCGATGCCGTCACCGCGAAACCGTTCGGCGGCGACCTCCATGATCCGGCTGCGTGATGCGTCCTTCCGGCCTTTTTCGTAGCGCATGGCGGCTCCTTCCGTTTCTCTATTGCATTACACTCGTAATGTGATATTACGATCATAATTCAATCATCGCCGAGAGGCAAGACCTCTCGAGTTCGGAGTTACCAGATGAACCGGAATTCAGGAAAGACGGCGATCGTGACCGGCGCCTCCTCCGGCATCGGCCGCGCCAGCGCGGAGGCTTTGGCGCGGGCGGGTTTCACCGTCTTCGGCACCAGCCGCAAAATATCAGGCCAGGGCTCGGACGGGATATCGATGCTGGTTTGTGACGTGACCGATGACGCGTCGGTCGCAGCTCTGGTTTCAGATGTCCTCGCCAGGACCGGCCGGATAGACCTTCTGGTCAACAATGCCGGCATCGGGCTGCTGGGAGGCGCGGAGGAATCCTCGGTTTCCCAGTCCAAGGCCCTGTTCGATGTCAATCTGTTCGGCGTCATGCGGATGATCAACGCGGTGCTGCCGTCGATGCGGCGGCGCGGCGAGGGGCGCATCGTCAACATCGGCTCGATCCTGGGATTGGTTCCCGCGCCGTATTCGGCCCACTATTCCGCCGTCAAGCACGCGCTCGAAGGCTATTCGGAATCGCTCGACCACGAGGTTCGCGCTTTCAACATCCGGGTTTCGGTCATCGAACCTGCCTTCGTGCGCACCGTGTTCGACCAGAACGGGCTCGAGCCCGATTCCGTCATGAAGGAATACGATCAGGCCCGCGCCGGTATCGACGCATTGCTTCGCGACGTGATGCCGAAAGCAGACCCTCCGGAAGCGGTGGCGAATGTGGTACTCAGGGCCGCCACCGAGAAGCGTCAGCGCCGACGCTACACCGCCGGCAAGACAGCCCGGCTGGTCAGCACGCTGCGGCGGTTCGCGCCCGCCGCGACGTTCGACAAGACCTTGCGCAAGCAGTTCCGCCTGCCTGCCTGAACGGAGCGTGCCAAGTCGGTGCCCGCACAAGCAGTTTCGCTGCCCCGAAAGCCCAGCCTGTCCGATATCGGGATTCATTTCAAGAAAGCGAATATGATGAAAGCCTTTGTCGTCGACAAATATCAGAAGAAGGGCGCCCTGCGGCTTGCAGAGATGCCTGAGCCGGAACCGCGCGACAACGATGTCCTGATCGAGGTCCACGCCGCTGGCGTAAACCTTCTCGATTCCAAACTCCGGGACGGGGAGTTCAAACTCATATTGCCTTACCGCCCGCCATTCATCCTTGGCCATGACGTGGCTGGCATCGTCATTCGCGTCGGGTCGAAAGTACGCAAATTCAAGACCGGCGACGAAGTCTATGCGCGGGCGCGCGACGGACGGATCGGGACATTCGCCGAATTCATCGCCGTCGAAGAAGCCGACGTGGCCTTGAAGCCCGACAGTCTCAGCATGGAGGAGGCGGCCTCCATTCCGCTGGTCGGCCTGACCGCTTGGCAGGTGCTCGTCGACAGGGCAGGGCTGAAGAAAGGGCAGAAGGTGTTCATCCAGGCCGGCTCCGGCGGTGTGGGGACATTCGCCATCCAACTGGCAAAACATCTCGGCGCCACGGTTGCGACGACGGCCAGCGCCGCGAGCGCCGATCTGGTGAGACGTCTCGGAGCCGATGTCGTCATCGACTACAAGAAGGAGGACTTCGAGAAGGTCCTGCATGGCTACGACGTCGTCCTGAACAGCCAGGACCCCAAGACGCTCGAGAAATCCCTGCATGTGCTGAAGCCGGGCGGAAAGCTCATCTCCATCTCCGGTCCACCGGATCCCGAATTTGCCAGGGACAAAGGCCTCAACATTGTCCTGAAACTGGTCCTGCGCCTGCTGAGCCGCGGCATACGCCGCAAGGCCAGACGCGCCGGGGTCGGATATTCGTTCCTGTTCATGTGGGCGCAGGGCGATCAATTGAGCAGGATCACGTCGCTCATCCAATCCGGCGTCATACGCCCTGTCATGGATCAGGTATTCCCATTCGAAAAGACCAACGAGGCGCTGGCCTATGTCGAGACGGGGCGCGCCAAGGGCAAGGTGGTCGTGAAGGTGAGATAGAAGGCGCCGGCGCCGCTCGGCCTGTTGTCAGTCTTGCGCCTTTTAGCCAGGGCGGTCTCAGCCGCTCTCGATCTCCTGGAGATAGAACGCCTTGCTGGGCTGCAAATGGTCGACGCAGAGCTGCGCCAGCACCCAATTGTCCCGGCGCTTCAGCGCCTCGATCATCATCGCGTGGTGCTGGCGCGAGATGTCGAGCTTTTCCCTGTCGGCCAGCGAGTTAGCCCGCACCGGCAGGCTGAGGCGCATGTAATGCTCGATCGAGGCCACCAGATAGGCATTGCCGCAGGCCGAGAACATGGTGAGATGGAAACGATCATTGGCCTCGTGGATGCCGCGCAGGTAGCCGCTCTCGACATGGTCGTTATAGATGCGGAGGATCTGCGTCAGCTCTTCGATCAGCGCATCGCTCGCCGGCAGGCGGATCATCAGCGCCGCCTGGCGCTGCAGCATCTCGCGCACCTCGTAGATCTGCCGTACCTCGTCGGGCGACAGCCGCCGCACCATGGCGCCCTTGTTGCGCTCGCGCGTGACGACGCCTAGCCTTTCGAGCTGATAGAGCGCCTGTCGAATGGTATGGCGCGACACCGGGAAGCGGGCGAGCAGCACGTCCTCGACTAGGCGCGCGCCGGGCGCCAGCCTGCCGAAGATGATGTCTTCCTCCAGCGCGTGGACGATATCGGCTTCCTTGCCGCCATAATCGATCGTGTTGAGCATCGCGCTCCGTCGCGTTTTCGACAGCCTCATGGCGAGGGCCGCTCTTGCCGCCTTGCCATGGCGAAAAAAGAGAACCGGACCGCTTGGCCGGCCGGACCGATTGGCCTTGAGCCCGCCAGCTGCGCCATTACCGCCGACGGTCCCTGCCGCTTGCCGAGCCCCCAGATGGGCCGGGCGAGGGTCGTCGCTGGCCATGCTTTTGTCAAGCGACGCGAGGGACGTCGCCGCCCTGTCAGTTCCTGTCCACCGGCTTTGAGCGCATGCGCGAGACCGTTTCGCGCTCGGCGCGCTTGGAGCGCAGCGGCGGCAGGCCGCGGTCGATCAGGTCCATGTCCTCCAGCACCATGTCGCCCATGCGCTTGAAGGCGATGTCGAGCGCCCCGGCGCGGTGGGCCGAGCGCAGGAAGCCGGGCAAGGCGCGCACCGGGTGGTCCCGCGCCAGCGGCTCCTCGGGGAAGACGTCGCTGGCGGCGAGGATGTGGCCGCCCTTCACCGCCGCCATCAAAGCGGGGAAGTCGACCACGCCGGCGCGGCTGAGCAGGATGAAGGCCGCGCCTTTGCGCATCCTGGCGAAGGCGTCGGCGCCGAGGAAGCCCTGGTTCTCGCTGGTCACCGAGGCGACGACGAAGACGAAGTCGCTGGCGGACAGCACCTCGTCCATCGCGGCCGGCTCGACGCCATTGTCGATTAGAATCGACGGCGGCAGCCAGGGATCGAAGACTTTTGTCCTGGTGCGGAAACCCGACAGCAGCCGGTTCAGCGCGCGGCCGAGATCGCCAAAGCCGATGATGCCGACATCGGCGCCTGACAACAGCCGCGCCGTCCGGTTGCCGTCGCCGCCCCACAATTCCTCGCCCTTGCGGAAGGCAAGGTCGGCATCGACGATGCCGCGGGCGAGGTTGAGCGCCATGGCAAGGCCGAGCTCGGCCACCGGCTCGGCGAAGACCAGGCCCGTTGTGACGACATGGATGCCGCGCGCGAACAGCGTTTCATAGGGCATGTTGTCGATGAGGTTGCTCTCGACATTGAAGACGCAGCGCAGCGCCTTCATCTTCTCCAGCGTCTCGGCCGCGATCGGCGGCTGGCCGACGATGTAGCGGGCCTCGGCTAGCACATCGGCCGGCAGTTTCGCCACGCCGTCCGGCGTCGTCTCGACGATGCGATATTTCGCCTTGAAGCGCGCCAGCTGCGGCGGCGTGAAGATGAGGTCGAGCGTGCGCGGTTCGGGCGCGCTGATGACCAGCGGCAGGGCGCTGTCGGACATGGCGAATTCCTCCCGGCGCGATCGTTTTGGCGCCCTTCTGGATGCAATCTATCCCGGATTAAACGACTTACAACATGCATACGGAGGAGGAAAATTTCGCGACAAGAAAGGCGGGATTGCGGCTGGGGCGAGGGGCCGTTCTTGTACAAGGGCCCAAAAAAGGGAAAGGGAATGCGCTTCTGGCGCCGCAACCAACCACCGCTCCATACGTTGATCCATGCCGGACCGATTCCGGCTTACTCCAGAGCCTCACCCCGCCGGCCATGACTGGCGGGGGCTTTTTGCCAGAGGGCCGTATCGACCTTATGCGCAGGCCGTCGTCAGCGCCCGCCGCTCGTTTGCTTCCAGCGCGGCGCGATCGCGGAACCGTCGATGAATTCAAGGCCGCCCGCCTCGTTGAGCGTGTGCAGCTTGCGCCCGCTCCATAACGCGCCAGGCGTCAAGATGGTCTCGACAACCTGGCTCATGCCGTCCAAATCGAGGTGAACAATGCGTGCGATGCCGAGCGCCGCGCCATAGCTCCTGCGGCAGTCCTGCACGGGGCGCAGCAATTGGCCCTCCCGTTCTACCATGCGGCCCGCCGGTCGCGCCGAGGCGATGTCGATCAGGACGGGGTTTTTGGGGTGCGGCGTCCACGGTCCGCGAAAGTCCGGCGCCGACCACAGATGCAGCGCGTCGGAAAAGGCGCCGCCGCCGTCCCTGACGGTGGCGAACAGCCACCATCGTCCGCCATGCTCGACCAGGGTGGCGTCGCTGGCGACGATGTCTGACAGCAGCGTCGCTTCCTTGACCCAGCCGCCAGGGAAGGCGGTGGCGCGGTAGAGGTCGACCGTGCGGTTGGCGCAGCTCTCCGGCACCATCCAGACTTCGCCGTCGCGCTCGAAGACGAACGGATAGGACAGGTGATAGGGCAGGTCGAGCACCGGTTCCGGGCGGCCGATCGGCCCCGACGGGCCGAACGGCACGGCGGAGATGATGGCCCGGCCCAGACGGTGGATATAGTCCTCGACGAACAGGGTCACCTTGCCCTGATACAGGATCGGGAATGGGTCGGCGTAGAAGCGGCTGCCGTCGTCGGGAAGCACCTGCCAGCCCGTTGCCGGATGCGCCCGCAGGTCGAGCAGGTCCTGCCCCTGCGTTTGCCGCCAGCCGACCTTCCAGTGCGGGGCGTTGTAGCAGAGATGGTAGATCTTCTGGACGACGCGCCGCGCCAGCGCCTTGCCGGCCCTGACGCCAAGCTTGGCGGCGGACGGCATGGCGGGCGCGGCATTGCCGTGCGCCGGCTCCGGCAGGACGGGGAGAGCGTGCCGCGCGGCGCCGGTCATCGCCGCCAGGATCAGGCTCGCGGTGCGCGCCAGCATATCCTGGAACGAGGCAAGCGCGATGCCGCCATATTCGGTGCCCAAGCGGCCTTCGGCGAGGTACGTACCGTTTTCCTCTATACGGCCAATCGGCGTTCGCCCATCGAGGATCAGCGCCAGCAGGGCTGCTTCGCCCGCGGCGCCATCATAGGTCACGCGCCAGACGCGGGTTCCTTCGCGCTGCACGTCGCCGCAGAGGTCGATCACCAGATCGGGCGCTGCCGGCGGCCGCGCTTGATAGGGCGCCAGCGCCGAAAGCGGCAGGCGTTTCGCCAGTCCGTTCGCGGACAGGCCATGGATGGCCGTTTCCAGCTGAAACAGCGCCGCGGCGCTGGGTGGTATGCCGCCCTCGGCCGGCCTGAGATCGACGGAGACCTCGACATGCGCCAGCGCCGCCAGGCGCTCCAGTAGCGTCAGGTGAAAGGCACGCGGGCATTCGCTGTCCAGGCGCAGGCTCACCTGCATGTCGCATCCTCGTTGTGTTCGATATTGGGCCAGTGTTTGGACGCGGGAAACGGCCGGACGGATGAAGCGTTGCCCCATTCCATGTCGTCTCCCCGTTGCCCGCGCCGTTCCAACACTCGTGCCTCTTCTAGGCAAACTCCGTGCCAGAAATCACAAGAGCTCTCAATATAATTAACAGTGTTTTAACAGTTGGAAGCATAGCTAAGACAAAGCCGCAATCTTATCTTTGCAGGCGCATGGAGTGTTGTCGGAGCGACCCTTGCAATCATCCCTGCTCTCGTTGCCGCAACAATACGCTCCGGAGGCGATGCAATACGCGCCCGAAGCGGTGCCGTCGGCGCCGTCCTACCCGGCCTCGACCGTCGAGCTGGGCGACGTGAAGCGCATACTGGTGCGCCGCCGTTTCCTCATCTTTGCCATCACCGCGCTGCTGACCCTCGGCGCCCTGCTCTATGGGCTTTTGACGCCGGCGCTCTACAGCTCGGCGGCGGAAATCATCATCGATCCGCAGGACCTGCAGGTGGTCAGCAACGACGTCAATCCGAGCCAGGTGCCGCCCGACGGCGGCATAACCCGTGTGGAAAGCCAGGTCAGCGTCGTCCAATCGACGGGAGTGCTGCTCAGGGCCATCAAGGCGACCAACCTGACCGAGGATCCTGAATTCAACGGGCAGGGCATGCTGGGACGTTTACTCGGCGGATTGCTGGGTTCGGGATCGGGCGAAGCCGACAAAACGGCCAAGACGCTCGATGCGTTGCGCGCACGCCTGGCGGTGCGGCGAGCGGACAAGGTGCTGGTCATCGAGGTGATCATCACCACGAAGAATGCCGAGAAGTCGGCGATGCTGGCCAATGCGATCGCGCAGGCCTATCTGGCAGATCAGGCGAGCTCACGCGCACGGATGGCCAAGGACGCTTCGGACGCCATCGCCGCGCGGCTGGATGAGCAACGCAAGCGCGTCCAGCAGGCCGAGAATGCCGTCGAGGCCTACAGGTCCGCCAACAACATGGTGATGGCGGCGGGCAATCTGGTCAGCGACCAGGAACTGACCGAGCTGAATACGCAGCTTTCGGCGGCGCAAAGCCGCACCGCGGCGCTGAAGGCGCAGGTCGACCAGTTGCGCAGGTCGGGCGGGGCGCCGGACGCGACCTCGGAAGCGATGCGCTCCTCGGTGATTTCGAGCCTCAGGGCGCAGGAGGCGACGCTTGTCGACAAGGTATCGCAGTTCGGCACGGAACTTGGGCCACGCCATCCCTCGATGATCGCGGCGCAGCAGCAGCTGCGCGACACGCGTGCGCTGATCGGGCGAGAGCTCGGCCGCATCGGAGCGGCTGCCGAGACCGACTACGAGCGAGCGCTGGCCAACCAGCAGGCGCTGGAGGCCAAGGTCGCCGGCATGAAAACCAAGTCGCTCGATACGGACCAGGCTTCGGTCAAGCTGCGGGAGTTGCAGCGCGATCTCGAGGCCGTTCGCTCCGTCTACGCCAACTATCTGCAGCGGGTGCAGGAGACGCGCGAGCAGATCAACGTCGACAGCACCAATGCGCGGATCATCTCCAGCGCCATGCCGGCCCTGAAGAAGAGCTGGCCGCCGCTGTCGCTGCTTGTCCTGGGCGCGCTCTTCGGCGGCCTGGGGCTCGGCACCGGCCTGGCGCTGATCGCGGAATATTCCTCGCCGACAGTGCTTTCCAGCGCGCAGATGCAATCGGCCATCGACGCGCCGGTGCTTGGCGTGGTGCCGGCAAAATCGGGCAACACCCGCCGCTGGTGGCCTTTCGGCGGCACGGCCGCCGCGGCGAGCCAGAAGACGGACGCGGTCGTCGGGCTGGCGCTGAGGCGCATGTTCTCGTCGGGCCGGCGTCCGCCGGACTGGCCGCTGGTGCCGTCCATACTGGTGACGTCGCCGCCCGAGGACGCCGCGCATCGCGGCAGGGTGGCGCGCTTGCTGGCCAATGCCGCGGCCGCCCGGGGCGGCCGTATCCTGTTCATCGATACCAATGCCGGCGGCGGCCAGAAAGATCAGCAGCCGGGCGTGCTCGACGTGCTTCGCGGTGAGTACGGTATCGAAGCGTTGAGCCAGTATACGCCCGGCAGCAATGTCGCGCTTTTGGGGAGGGGCCGGTCAAAGGCCGTCTTCCAGGAAGCGCAGGGCGTCTATTTTGCCCAGCAGATGTTGGTCCAGGCGGGCCGCCACTTCGAACTCGTCGTCATCGATGGCGGTGCGCTGGCCGACAATCTCAATGCCTCGCCGCTGGTAGCGATGGCCGACGAAATCCTGCTCGTCGCCACGCTGAACTCGACGCCGATGCGCGATGTCGCGGCGGCCTCGCAGGCCATTTCCGTCATGGGGCGGTTGCCGACCGGCGCGTTGCTGGTCGACGAGGCGGCCTGACATGGCCGCCGTCCGGCCCGCCAGCCCGGCAGCCGGCTGGGCCGCGCCGGGTCAAGCCGCCGCCGCATCCCGCACCGGCAGTTCCGTCGACTGGGTGACCCGCTTCGGCCTGGTCGTCACGGTGGCGGTGCTGTTCGCCGTTTCCGGCGGCATGCTATGGCTGGTGGGCTACAATTACGACGGCCTGCTCGGCAGTCCGGCCACCAAGATCCATCCGTCGACCTATCTCCTGGTGCTGGTGTTTGCCTGGCGTTCATGCACGTTCGGCAATCCGGTCGGCTATATGGCTGCCGTTGCCGACCGGCGGCCGGCCAGCGCGCTGATGTCGGTCATCTCGGTCGTGCTCCTGGTGGTGGTCGTCGTCAGGCATCGCCCGGGCATGGCGGGCATGGTCGATACGTTCGTGACGGCGGCGCTGCTGGTGCTGATGCTGGCCGAGGACGACGAACGGACCTTCGCGCGGCTGCAGACGGTCGTTCACGCGGTGATGTCGGCGAATGCGCTGCTGGCGCTGTTCGAGTTCGCGACCAAGACGCTGGTGTTTCCTTATCGGCTCGACGGCGAGGTGTTCACCGACCTGCGCTCGACCGCGCTTCAGGGCCATCCGCTGGCCAATGCCACGATCACCGCGGTGTATGTGCTGGCGCTGCTCTCCGGCTCACGGTCGCTGTCGATGCCGCTGCGGCTTTCGCTGATCGGCCTGCAAACCGCGGCGCTGGTCGCCTTCGGCGGACGTTCGGCGATGGTGATCACGCTCGCGCTCGGCGGCATCTATCTGCTTTTCAGCGGCGTTGCCTATCTGCGGCATGGACGCGTCAGCCTGCTGGGCGCGGCCCTTGCGGTCCTGCTCGCCACGCTGCTGCCGGTGGCGGTCGCCCTTCTCTTTTCCTATGGCTTCTTCGACGCGCTGCTGGAACGCTTCGTGTCCGACAGCGGCAGCGCCAATGCCCGCGTCGAAATGTTCGACCTCTTCAAGAATCTAGGGCTGGGCGACCTGATCGTGGGGCCTGATATCGATCTGATCGAAAGCATGCGCCGCATCAACGGCTTGGAACAAGGCATCGAGAACCCGATCATACGCATGGTGCTCTATCAGGGCGCCTTCTTTACCCTGCTGATGCTGTTCGGCTTCGTGCTGTTCATGCATGAGGTGGCACGCCGCTGCCATCCCGGCATCTGGCTGCCCATGCTGGGCTGGCTGATCCTGCTCAACACCTCCGAGACCCTCGCCTCCAAGACGACGCTGTTGACCAAATTCGTGGTGCTGGCGCTGGTGCTGTACCGGCCGGCGCGGGCGGTGGCGCGGCAAAAGACGCAAGCAGCGCGCGTAACTGGAGACGACCCGCGAAGAGGGCTGCCTCTCCACCGCTAGCGGCAGGTTCCCCCGCGTTTCGCCAAGACGCCGGCATGTGACATGGGGCTCAGCCATGACGCCGGGAAAGCGCTTCTTAGGACTTTCCACGCCCGAAAGCGGGCACGGTCGTCACCTGCCAACATAGGCAGCCAGTTCGTCGGGCGTCCCGTTTGGGAAGGCCTGTTTTAGAAAGTCCATGAACGCCGACACTCGCGCGCTGAGCAGCCGTCGAGAGGGGTAGAGCGTCCATAGAGCGATCTCGGGGCCGTCGATCTCCCCCCAACTTACCAGTGTGCCGTCAGCCAGGTCGTGGCTCACCAACGAAATGGGAAGACGTGCCGCACCGACGCCGGCCCGCACCGCGTCCCGGACCATGATGAGCGTCGACAAAGCGACGACCGGCTCGATCCTGATCGTTGACCGGCCGCCTTGTGTCTTCACGTGCAATGTCTGCAGATCGCCTGCCCCGCGCGCAACGCCAGGAGCGGCGAGTCCACCGGTCGGGCGAGGAAGGTCGGGGCGAGCCACCACGACCAGACGATCGCGCAGAAACGCCCGTCCGACCAGGCTTTCGTCGGGATCCGGATTGACCCGGATCACCAGGTCATAGCCTTCCTCGATCATGTCCACGGCCCGGTCCTCGGTCGTGACCTCCAGCCTCACCTCCGGATATTTGAGGGCAAACCCCGCGGCGATCCTCCCCATCGCGGTCTGAGAAAAATGCAAAGGCGCGCTGATCCGCAGCCTCCCCTTGGGTCTCTGACCGCCCGAGGCAATCGCCGAAGCGGTCTCGTCGAGTTCGGCGAGCAACGCTCCCGTCCGCTCGAAGAGCGCCCGTCCTTCTTCGGTGAGCTTGAGGTTACGCGCACCCCGTTCAAACAGGCGCAGATCAAGACTGCTTTCCAGTTCTCCAACGCGCCGGGACAGGGTTGCCTTGGGCCGGCCGGTCGCCCTTGCCGCTTTGCCGAAGCCGCCATGACGGGCAACGAGATTGAAATCGGCGAGGGCAAGGAGGTCCATGTGTGTTCCACCAGTGAGACGACGTGTCTAAAATTTCCGCCTGTTGGGCTGTTAGTGAGCCACACATATTAGAGCTGTCAAGCAATCCAACAGGAGAAATTTCATGACCATTCTCGTTACCGGCGCCACGGGCAACATTGGCCGCCAAATCGTCGAACATCTCGTCAAGCGCGACGCAGATGTGCGTGCTCTCGTCCGCGATCCGTCGAAAGCCAACTTCCCGGCAGGCGTCTCCGTCGTGCAAGGCGACTTTCTCGATGTCGATTCGCTGCGGAAAGCCATGTCCGGAGTCTCTACTCTGTTCCTCTTGAACGCCGTGGTACCGGACGAATTCACCCAAGCTTTGGTCGCGCTCAACGTCGCCCGATCTGCCGGCATCGAGCGGATCGTCTATCTGTCGGTGGTCCACGCTGACGTCTATGTGAACGTACCCCATTTCGCGGGCAAGTTCGGCGTCGAGCGCATGATCGAGGAGATGGACTTCAAGGCTACGATCTTGCGCCCGGCCTACTTCATCCAGAACGATCTGATGATCGAAGACGTCATCACCGGCTACGGCACCTACCCAATGCCGATCGGCGCCAAAGGGCTCGCCATGATCGACGTGCGTGATATCGCCGAGATCGCCGCCCTCGAGCTGCTGCGCCGCGAACAGTCTGCGGAGCCGCTTGTGCTCGACCGGATCAACCTCGTCGGCCCGGAGACACTGACCGGGACGGATATCGCCGCAATCTGGTCAGAGGTGCTTGGCCGCCCGATCAACTACGGCGGCGACAATACCGAAGGCTTCGAGCAAAATCTCAAGCAACTCTTGCCCGCCTGGATGGCCTACGACATGCGCCTGATGGGCGAGCGGTTCTTGACCAACGGGATGCTGCCTGAGGCCGGCGACGTCGAGCGCCTGACTGCCTTGCTCGGACGCCCACTGCGCCCATATCGCGACTTCGCCTCGGCGATCGCTGCCTCCGCTTGACGGAAGCAAGGACAAGCAACGGGGATAGGCCGTCTAGCCCGGCATCTCCAGCCCAAGCGCCTCGATCATCGCCGGGTCCAGGGCGCGCGTGGTGTCGTCCATCATGCCCATGCCGTCGAAGAGGGCCCAGAAGGCCCAGGCAAAGCCGAACGACTCTGCGCTTTGCCTGACGTCGGCGATGTAGCGGGCGCGGTCGGGATCGGGCGCGGCGACATAGCGGGCGTCGGTGCGCAGCGCGCCGAACTCGCCCATGATGATGCGTTCGGGCGCGATGTCATGGCTATCCGCCCAATCGCGCGCCTGGCTAAGGTATTTGTCGATGAACCAGCGGCCGGGCTGGGCGTCAAAATAGACCTTCAGCACGCGCTCGGTTTCCGCGTAGGCGGCTTTCTTGTCCGCTTCGGAGGTTTCGGCGTCCTCGGCCATGCGCGCCCGCACCGAAGCTAGCGTCGCCTCGAGCGAACCGGCCGAGGCGGGCCACGGCACGTTGTTGAGCGAACGGTAGACGGGTTCGCTCATCCACGGCGCGCCCTGGTGGCTGAACAGGTAGGGCTCATAGAAGTGGAAGGTGAACAGGATCGGTTCGAAGCGCGAGAGCGGCGCCGGATCGAGCGCGGTCAGCCCGCTCACCATAGAGCCGCAGCCACCGGTCACGACCAGCGGCAGGGTAACGGACGATGCCCTGGCTTCGGTCAGGAGCGCGAACTGGACCTGCGACCAGACGTTGGACTCGCAGGATTGCTGCGGCTCGTTGACCGGCTCCAGCGCGACCTTGCCCGATGAAAACCGCGCCAGCCGGCCGGCAAGCTCGCCGATCAGCGTCCGATAGAGATCGAAGGCGGGCGCGGCAGTGCTGGAGACCATGCGGTCCGGATTCCAATAGTGGGTCGCGCTATTGGCCTGCACGTTGACGATGATGCCGAGGTCGGCGTCGAGAGCGGCGGTGACGGCCCGATCGAGCATCGCCAGCAAACGGCCGCGCGTGCCGGCATCGCCGGCCAGGAACGGGCCGGGATCGACCGGCAGGCGGATGAAATCGAGACCCGTCGCGCGCAGCCTGCGCAGATCGGCCGCCGTCGGCACCGGCCGCTGCTGGAATGGAGGCCAGTCGTAGTCGGTACGGGGTGCGGGGAATTCGCGCGTCAGCGAAAACCAGGGGAAGGCGTTGACGCCGCGCCGGAAGCGCCATTCGCCGGTGGCGGCCAGGCTGGACGACACGGGAGAAAGCGGCGCGAACAACGCCGCCGTGGACAGCGCCGCTCCGAGAACCCGCCGGCGCGACCACGTCGTCATGCGTGCGAGGGATGGTCGACCGGGATGGCCTCGCCGGCGACGACGCCGAGCAGCCGGAAGGCTTCATTCTCATAGGCCAGCAGCACGTCCTCCCAGCGGAAGGCTTCGCGGGCGCGCGCCCTGGCGGCCTCACCGCAACTCTCGACCAGGGCGTCGTCTTCGATGGCCCGATCGATCCGGCCGGCGCAAGTGCCGGTATCGGTGAAATAGAGGGCGGCGGCGCCCGCGGTCCACCTGTTGTAGGGATTGTCGTGGGCGATCACCATGTTGCCGGCCGCCAGCGCCTCGACCAATGACGGGTTGGTGCCGCCGACCGTGTGGCCATGCATATAGGCGCGCGCGTGGTACCGCAGCGCCTTCACGGTCGCCTGGTCATAGATGGCCCCGGGCAGAACCACCGAGCCGTTCGCGGCCTTGCGGATGGCGGCGTGATAGGGGATTTCATCCGAGAGCGTTCCAAGCACCACCAGCTTCATGTCGCGCTTTTTGCTGCAAAAGGCTTCGACGATCGGCAGGATGTTGTTGTCGGGCTCGATGCGCGCGATCGAGATCAGGTACTTTCCAGGTTCGAGCCCGAGCGCCCTGACCGGTGCCTCCGGCGCCGTCGTCACCGGATCGCCGCCATAGGGGATGGTGACGATCGCGCTGCGCGGCCGGCGTGTCGCCAAATGATCGGCGATGACAGGATGATCGGCGACGAGGCGATGCGAGATCCAGGCGCCGATCCATTCGTTGAGCCAGAACCAGCTTCGCGCCGCCAGGCCCCATTTGGGGCGGCGCCATTCGATGCCGTCCATGTTGGTCATGATCTTGCGCCGCATCAGCCTGAGCCAGGTCAGGAAAAGCGCGCCATTGTAACCCAGCACGAGGCACACGCCGGGCCGCCGCACGGCATCGCGCACGCATTGCCAGTCGAATTCCAGCGTCGCGCGCGGACCTTTCGAGGCGACCTGGATGTGGATGAGTTCGATGCCGCGCCAGGTTTCGCTGCGCGCCCTGTGCTCGACACGCTCGACTTCGTCCTGGCAGTAAACGCCGACCCTCCAGCCGCGTCCGGCGAGGAAAAGCGCCAGCTTCTCGGCGAAGGTTTCAAAACCGCCATGGGCCGCGGGTATGCCGCGCGTTCCCAGGATCAGGATGGAGGGCTTTGATGTCATGGCCGACGGGACTTTCCGGAATGTTCATTGCACCAGAACCCACCCTGCGACTTCCAGCCGGGCAAGAGTGGGAGCAACTGTCGCAGAACGTCGTAAAAAATTCTTACCAAACGCCGGAGTTGTTTCATTATCGGTCAACTTTCCGGGCGTATCTGTACCGGAACGAGGCGTTGCCGGGGTTCCTCGGCCTAACCGCCTGGGAAAGCGGACCGGGCATGATCCTTGCTCCTGGACTTCGGCAGCCATCCGCCTCGCGCGATGCTGGATGGGGTATGAACCTGGCGGGATATTAAGATGCGGATTGCCTGCGTTCATCAGGGCTACGAACTCTATGGCTCCGACCGAAGCTTCGCGGAAAGCGTCGCAGCCCTGCGCGCCGCGTTTCCGTCCGCCGACATCGAAGTCGTGCTGCCGCGCAGCGGGCCGATCGTGCAGATCCTCGAACCGCATGCCAGCCGGATCGTCTTCGAGCCGCTCTGGGTGTTGCGGCGCCAAGCCATCCTGCGCCTCGCGACCGTCGAGATGGCGCGCCTGCCGCTGGCCCTATGGCGGGCATGGCGACGTCTGAGGCAATGCGATCTGGTCTATGTCAACACCTCGATCGTGGCCGACTATGCACTGGCCGCCCGCCTGCTGCCTCAGAAGGCTGTCCTGCATATCCACGAGATCCCCGAAGGTTTCATGCGCACGATCCTGGTCGCCTTGATGCGCTGGAGCCATGCCGACCTGATCTTCAATTCACGCGCCACGCGCGCCGCTTTCGGCATTGCCGGACGTTCACGCACGCATGTGGTCTATAATGGCGTTGCCGGCCCGCCGGCGGCCGAGCCGATGCACTATGACGGCAGCCGGCCGTTGCGGGTGCTGCTGCTCGGCCGCATCAACAGGATCAAGGGCCAGGAGGTGCTGCTCGAGGCGGTCGCCTCGATGCCGCCGGAATTGCGCTCGCGCATCGAAGTGCGGCTGGTGGGCGGCGCTTTCGAAAGCACCGAGCGCGAACTGGCCTTGGCCGAGCTGGTGAACACCATGGGATTGGCCGATCGCGTCAGCGTGCTGCCGTTCATACCGGACCCCTCGCAACACTACCACTGGGCCGACATCGTCACCGTTCCGTCGCGGCGCCCGGAATCGCTGGGCCGCGTCGCCATCGAGGCGATGGCCTATGGTCGGCCGCCACTGGTATCGGCGATCGGCGGGCTGGTCGAGGTGGTCAGCGACGGGGAGACCGGCTGGCATGTTCCGCCGAACAACGCCGCCGCCCTTGCCGCGAAATTGCAGGCGATCATCCTGCGGCCCGAGGCCTGGCGCGGTTTTATTGCCGCCGGCCGTGCGCGCTACGAGACAGTCTTCAGCGAACCGGTCGCAGCGGCCGCGATCGCGGCGATCGCCGCCGACAAGCTGAAAGTGACGATGGCGAGGCCGGGCAGGCCGGCAACCGCCCGCCAGGCGGAGACCCGGCCGTGAAATTCCCGGTCCATCTGCTGCGACGCCTCGTGCTGATGGTCGGCGGCGAGGCGATGCAGAGCGGCTTTCACTTTGCCCTCAACATCGCGCTGCTGCACATACTGTCGGCGCAAGGTTACGGTCTCTTCGCCATCGGCATGGTGATGGGCGGCGTCGGCCTGTCGTACATCCGCTCGCTCACTGCCGTCCCCGCCTCGATATGGATGGGCAAGAGCACCAACAGTGCCGGCGTCGATGCCCATGACGTGGCCTTCGGAACAGCGGCTTTGGTAGTGTCGCTGCTGATGGCGGTCGGCACGGCGATCCTGATGCATCTGCTGGGCGATCCGAGCGGCATCGCCGCGGGCTGCTTCGTCGGCGCATGGTCGCTGCGCAGCCACATGCGCACGGCATTGTTCGCTCGGCGCCAGCAGGTGAGCGTCTCCATCAGCGACGCCGCTTTCACGATTACCGGCATCATCCTGACCGGACTGACCATGTGGTTGGCGAAGGACGCGCTGCAAACCGTGTTTTATGCGCTTGCGGCCGCAAATCTGCTCGGCATCGTCGTCCTGGTTCGGCTGGCGCGCCGCACACCTCGCATCAGCTTCCGCATGCCGACGCGCCGCCGCTATACAAGGCTCTGGCCGCAGCTGCGCTGGTCGGCGTTCAGCGCGACCACCACGAACATCCAGGGTCAATGCCTGGCCCTGCTGGTCGCGGGCATTGCCGGACCCGCCGCTTACGCGCCGCTGGCGGCGGTCCTCGTGCTGTTTGCCCCACTGCGCATCATCAGCCTTGCTCTCTTCAACATGACGCAGCCGGAGCTGGCGAAGCTGATGCGCAATAACGAAACAAGCCGTGTCTGGGCGCAAGCGAAGATCTGGTCGCTGGTCATGGGGATCGGTGGCCTCGTCTATGGATGTGCCATCCTATTCGTCCTGCCGATGATAAAATCCCAGGCCCTCCAGGATGCCTCGGTCGGATTCATCGGACTTTTCGTGATCGCGAATTTCATCCCGGTCATGCTTTATGTCATGCCTCGCATCATCCTTGAGATCCTCGGCGATTTCCGGACCGTCGCGTTCATCACGACCGGTGGCGCAATAATCGGGCTGACGCTGATCGCAATCCTGCTGGCAATCGCGCCTCCGCCGTGGTCGCTGTTGGGTTCCGCGGTCTCCGAAATCTTCGTCCTTGCCGCATCATGGTATTTCGCGCGTCACCGCATATGGAACATCGAGCACCCGGACCAGCGGCGCGACAGCTGGTTGGGCGGGTGGCGGCGGTCGGTCCCGTTCGCCCCGGTAAAACGGTAGCAGAGACCGGTGGCAGGCGAGGCAGTGAGGGTGTAACGGACGCACGCGGCGGGAAGGCCCCGTTTGTCGTCGGCGTCGTCTCACGAATGGCCCCGACGTGGCACGACCAATCGGTGCAATTTCTGAGTGTCCATCAACGCACCGTTCATGCTTTGATGCTAGCGATCGACCTGAGCGCAAGTGCCCAACGTCTCACCGGGCCTCATGGCAGGTCGACGAGCTGGGCACGCGGGCAAAGGTTCGACTAGTTCGGCCATCGGCCGGTAGGCGAAAGCAACGAACATAATGGCGCCAAAGGTCTGGTCCTGACCGAACTTTGCCGTGGTTTAGGATGCGTGGGTATCGCAAGCGCTGCCATTGGTCCGCAACCATGGCTTTCGTGCGCTCCAACGCACGGCTGCCCGGGGCGGTCCTGAGTTGGCGGGGTTTACACTGCTTGCGTGGACGATGTTTATGGCCGGCCGGGAGGACAGGAGAAGCATGTGGCAAGCCACGGGAACGGCTCCCAAGACGGATCTATCCGACGGGTTATTGTCCCCGACTGCCGCCAGCGCCGGTACAGCCGCGCGCTTCAAAGCCCGGCTGCACACCAGCCTCGACACTGTAAAGCCGCTCTGGCTGCGATTTCAGGCCGATGGCGTGTGCACCGCGCATCAGCATTATGCGTGGGTCGAGGGGATCGCCAAACGGCTGATGCCCAAAGGCGCGGAACTGCTTGTCGTCGAGGTCAACGACGCCGCCACGGGCGCGCCGGTCATGCTTTTGCCGCTGATGCGGCGCCGGGCGCTGGGCCACTCCGTGATCGAATGGCTGAGCTGCGGCGTCTGCGATTATTCGGCACCGCTGCTGGCGGATGACAGGGCATGGACCAGGCAAGGCGCCGACGCCGCATGGGCGGCAGTCCGCGCCGTGCTGCCACCGGCGGATCGCATCCATATCTTGGGAATCCCGCAACAGATCCAACGAGTCGCCAATCCTTTGGCGCTGCTTTCGGCGGCGCACGATTCCCTCCAGATCACCTCCGGCCTTGTCCTGCACGGCGAACCGGAAACGCTCATCAAGCGCATCTGCAGGCCCTCCTTCGCCAAGAGCTTTCACAAGCATTGCCGCCGCCTCGAAAAGCTCGGTGGCCTGAGCCTGGTCGAGGCCGACACGCCGGCGCTTACGGAAACGCTCTTTGACACGCTCCTTGAACTGCGACTGAAGCGGTTTCGCGAGCTCGGCCGTTTCGACCTCTTGACGCAGGAACCCGTCGTCGACTTCTACCGAGTTGCCGCGCTGCATGGCCTTTCCGACGGCTCGGTGCGCATCTTCGGACTACGCGGAGGGGAAGCCTGGCTCGCCGTCATCTATGTACTGGTCAGGAAAGGCACGCTCCATACCCTGTTGCTCGGGATCGACCAGAATGCCGTCGCCCCGCCGGGACTGACGACATTTGGCAAGCTGATGATGTGGGGGCGCGGGCACGGGTTCGACTATTTCGACCTTTCGGTCGGCAGCCAGGGCTATAAGGAGCATATCGGCGCCGCCAGTTCGGTGCTGGCCGAACTGTGCCAGTCGATGACGCTGCGGGGATGGGGCGCCACCGCCTATATTTCGCTGCGCTGCCGGATCGAGCTTTTCATTCGCTCCAAACCGCGGCTGCTCAAGGCGGGCCAAGGCCTGGTGCGCGGCCTGCGCCGCTTGCGCTGACAGGCAACCGAGCCGATCCGCAATGAACCGTAAAACGTACAGCATCGATTTGCAGGACCGGTCGAGAGGACGCATTGCAAGGGCGCTGCGGTTCGTCCGGCAGCAAGGACTCCTCGAACCGTTCCGGCTCGTGCGGCGGCATGGCCTCGGTGACAGCGGCCGCTTCGTCGCACGCAACATCCGCCATCTCGTTGCCGACCGGCTGGCGCGCCGGTGGGATCGCGACAATGGCGTCGATACGGCGGGTTCGATCCGGCTCGACGCGCTCGATGTCGTCGGACCGCACCGGGACCAGGGCAATGAATGCGTCTGCACGTCGCCTAGATCCTTCGCCTTCATCATGGACAGGCTGACGGACGATCTCGCAGACTACACCTTCATCGACATCGGTTCGGGCAAGTCGCGCACGCTCCTGCTGGCCTCGCACTATCCATTCGCCGCGATTGTCGGTGTGGAGTTCGCGCGGGAGCTCGTCGCAATCGCCCGGCGCAACATCGAGCGATATAAGAGCCCGGCCCAGAAATGCCGCCAGATTGCGGTCATCGAAGCGGATGCCGCGACGTATGAGTTCCCGCCGACGCCGCTGCTGGTCTATTTCTACAATCCCTTTTCCAGGGACGTGTTCGAAATCGTGCTGGGCAATCTCATGTCGTCGCTGGAACGGCACCCGCGGCCCTGCCTCGTCGTTTACGGCAGTTCGAGCCACAGGGCCATCGAATGGGCGAAGCCCGCCATCCACGATGCTGGGTCTTTCCAGCAACGCGTGACGCCGCCCATGCCGCGTTTCCTCGACGCGGTGCGGACCATCGATTACGCGATCTTCGACTACCGGCCGTCATAAAGAGCGATTTTGTCAGCGCCGGCGGCCGGCCGGGTTCAGCAGCCGTCTCGTCAGCACCCGCCATGCCGTCAGCGGCAGCTCGATCAGCCCCGGCAGCAGATCGTTTGAGGCGAACGCCGCCCAGGATCGAACCGTCGCGAAGGAGTTGACATAGGCCGCGATGCCAAGCCTGCCGCCCAGCATCAGCGTCACGGATGAAACAGCGTCGCGGGCCAGATACATCCATGCCGTTCCCGGGCGAGCGGTAGCGGCTGCGGTGGCCCGGCCGTTCACTGTCTCCCACAGCATCGCCCCCAGGTCGACGCCGGCAGGCGCGCAAAGTCCGAACCACGACCAGGGGCGCGGATTGACGTCGAGAAGCCTGAGCGTGCCGTCGCGACAATCGTGCTTGAATTCGACCTCGACCAGGCCGCTATGGCCGATCGACGACAGCAATGTGCGCGCGGCAGCGACGGCGCGGGGCTCGTCGACGATCTCGACGAAGGTGCTGGTATAGCCGAAGTCGACCGGATACTGCCGCGAGCGGCGCGCGGTGAACTCCGCGATCGGCTTGCCCTCGTTCCAGAGCGCGGCGTAAGAGAATTGGCTTTCTCCCCCGCCCGGCACGCGCTCCTGCACGACGACGTTTTGGCCGCCGATCTGTTCGGCCGCGTCGCGATAGGCGGCAAGAAATGAGGCCCTGTCGTCGGCCTGGACGACCTTGGCCCTGGCGATGCGGGTGTTGCCGCCGCCCATGTGAGGCTTGAGAACGACCGGAAAAACCATGTCCAGGGATGAGGCCTGCGCCATGGACGCGATGTCATAGGTCCTTGGAATGGACAGCCGCAACTCGGTTGCCCGCCTGTAGAGGAACGGCTTGTCGCAGACCCACTGCAACGCATCCCAGGAAGGCAGCAAGATCTTATAGATCGCCGACAGGGCGGCGAGGTTTTCCGAGACCAGGCGAACCTCTGGATCGGCGGCCGGGATCAGGAGGCATCCCTCCAGCCGGTGTTTACGCGCCGCTTCCAGCAGAAACGGCAGCGCCCGCTCATCGTTTGGGCCGGGCCAGCGGATGGTGGCTCCGACAAATCGCGACCAGCCCGGCAGCGGCGAATCATTGGTGATGTAGGTGAGGGGCACTTTTTGCGCGCCGAGGCTGCGCGCCAGGGCAAGCGTGCCGTGCGCGCCCCCAAGAAACACTGCGCCTGACGTCGCCAAGCCTACATCCTCACATGCTGTCCGGCACGGCCGGTTGCCCAGCTCTTCCGCTTTGACAGGCGAGAGCCCCGCCTGATCGCGCTGATACATGGCGGGGCCCGCGATGCTCAACGCGGCTTCGGGCCGGCGGGAACCGAGGCTTCGCCCAGTCTCACGGTGGAGCGCCGTGCGTTCTGCCCCTTGCTTCTGGCAGTGCGTATGAAACGGGTGACGGCCTGCGCCGCATACGGGGTGGCGGCGGTGAAACGCATTAACGGGCCAAAACTCGCGACCGCGCTGGCGCCGACAAAATGCAGGCCGGGAATGTTCGATTCCAGTCCCGTGGAAAGGACAGGCGATCCGTCACGGCAGGCTATCGCATCGAGGAAATCGGGGGCGAAGAGCCCGAGCTTGCCGATGTCTATGCGATAGCCGGTCGCGAGAAGGACGTGATCGTAAGCGGTCGAGCCGTTCTCGAACCGCAAGTCTATTCCGGAGTTGCTGGCGGAGGCGCCGACGATCACGCGGCCGGCCTTGACCTCGATGCCGCCGAAGTCCGGCAGCAGCCAGCCCGACGCGCCGGCCCTGAGGCCACGCGCATTGACCCAGCGTCGTGCCGCCGCCGGCAAACCATGCACGAGACCCGGCGCCTCGATCAGCCAGGACAACGGGAAGGGGCCGACGCGCGAGGGCGACGCCAGGAGTTCCTCGGCGGCGCCTAGCACATTGCGGCCCCGGCTGCTGGACGGCGCGCCCAGCCAATGGATGTCGCCTCGGCAGACGAGTTCGACATCGGCTCCCGCCTTTCTCAGCAGGACGGCGGATTCGCAGGCGCTTTGTCCGCGCCCGACGACGGCGACATGCTTGCCGGCAAAGGCTTCGAATCCGGTGTGCGCGCTGGTATGGCTGACCAATTCGGAGGGCAGGCCGGTGAAGGCGGCGGGCACCAGTTCCTGGTTCTTCAGGCCCATGGCGACGATGACGCGGCCGGCGCGCACCACATCGCCGTCGGCAAGGATCAGCCGGAATCCCGCATTGGTCCGTTCGACACGGCTCACCATGCGCGTGTCGAGATCCGGAACCGCCTGAGCCTGAACCCACATTCCATAGTCGACGAAATCTTGCCGCAGCAATGGCTCGCGCAATTGGACGCGCTGGCCGCTGGCGTAGGAATCGAGGGAGAGCGGGCCGTTCGGGTTGCCGATAAAGGTTGCGCGCCAGGGCGAGCGAAGCCGCATGCCCCGAGGCATGTTCTCGCGCCAAAAGCCCATCGGGCTGCCAAAGGCAAGCACGTCTACATCAGCTGCCCTGAGCGCCGTGGCGACGCCAAGTCCGAAAGGTCCGGCGCCGACAACAGCCACTTCACAGTCATTGCTTCGCACGGAAGCGGTCATGAGCCTTGTTCTCCTGGATGGCCGCGCCATCCCCGCGCCGCTCTGACGCATTGGCGCCGCGGCCGGAGCCCGCCTATTCCTAGGCGCGCCGAGGTTAACAATGCGGAAAGCAGAAGCGCCGAGCCGCCTCGGCGCATATGCCAAACAAGATGTCATACTGTTCCAGCCCACAGGTTCGCGGACATAATCGAGCCAATGCCGTCGGCTATGCTTGCGTCTTGCAGGGAAGCCGCCGCGGCGAGGAAATTGACACCCGCGCCGCTCTCCGCCATCCTTGGGGCCAGTCGCCGGACCGCGAAGAGCGGTCGAGTTCCGTGTCAGGGCGACCGAGGGCGAAGCGCATGTCCAGTGCCGTGAACAGCCAGAACTCCAAGCGTGCCGCGGTGCGCAAGGCGCTCGACCGCCACAAGGTCTACATCACCGCGCAGAGTTTTTCAGGCGGCACCTATAGGGCGCGCGTGCTGGTCGATGGCGAGGCCTACTGGGTCGACGAATTCCGCTTGAGCCAGCTGCGGCAGGGCCTGTCGCCCGCTGAGCTCGAACTGACGCCGGCGGCCGACGATTGAGCGTGGTGACTGGTTGGCAGCGACGTTTCGGCTAGTCACCCTGATACATGCCGCATCGGACCGTTCGAGCAGGCATGGCGCTCTGTTGTTGCAATTGGCTGGCTTGCGACGGTCGATGCCATGACGACGCCCTCCAAGCTCAAACCTTACCGCGCCAAGCGCGAATTCTCGAAGACGCCGGAACCGGCGGGTGGGTTGATCGCCGAGGAGGGCAACCGCTTCGTCGTCCACAAGCACCATGCCACGGCGGACCACTACGATCTGCGCCTGGAGGTCGGCGGCGTGCTGAAGAGCTGGGCGGTGCCGCGCGGACCCTCGCTCAATCCGGCCGACAAAAGGCTGGCGGTCGAGACCGAGGACCATCCGCTCGAATATATCGACTTCGAGGGCGTCATTCCCGAAGGCGAGTATGGCGGCGGGCCGATGATCGTCTGGGACACGGGCAGCTGGGCGCCGATGGACGATGTCGAGAAGAGCTTGCGCACCGGCGCCTTCAAGTTCCGGCTGGCCGGGAAAAAGCTCAATGGCGGCTGGATGTTGACCAGGCTGAAGCCGAAGCCCGGCGAAGAGGAGGGCAAGAAGAATTGGCTTCTGTTCAAGGAGCGCGATCTCGCTTCCAATCCCACGCTCGACATCCTCGAAGAGCGGCCGGAGAGCGTGAAATCCGGCCGCCGTATCGAGGAGCTGGTGGCGCCGCCGCCGGCCAAGGCTGCGCCAAGGCCCGGTACGCTGAAGCCCGGCGCCTTGCCCGGCGCGGTCAAGACCTCGCCCGCCGCCCGCATAGAGCCGCAACTGGCGACACAGGTGCCGAAACCGCCGGGCGGTGACGATCCTGGCGACCGCACCGGCGAGTCCTGGCTGCACGAGATCAAGTTCGACGGCTACCGCACCATGGCGCATCTGACAGGTGGCGAGGTCAGGCTGATCACCCGCGGCGGCATCGACTGGACCAAGCGTTATGGCGATCTGCCGCATGCCTTCGCCAAGCTGCCGTGCCGGGAGGCCATCATCGACGGCGAGATCGTCGTGCTCGACGGCAAGGGCATTTCCCGTTTCGCGCTTCTGCAGGACGCGCTGGCGGAGGGCGCCGGCAGCAAGCTGCATTTCTACGCCTTCGATCTCCTGCATCTCGACGGCTGGGATTTGCGCAAGGCGCCGCTGGAAAGGCGCAAGGCGCTGCTGGCCGAACTGCTCGCCGGCCTCGGCGCCAACTCCGCGATCCAGTACAGCGATCACGTGGGCGGCGACGGGCAGGGGCTTTACGACCAGGCCTCGGAGCTTGGCCTGGAAGGCGTCGTCTCTAAGCGCGCAACCGCGACCTACCAGAGCGGCCGCACGAAGAGCTGGACCAAGACCAAGGCGCTGCAAACCGGCGATTTCGTCATCGCCGGCTACACGGTTTCGGATGCAGCCGAGGGGCTGGCGGCGCTTGGCCTTGCCGAATTCGAGGACGGCGAGCTTCACTATCGCGGCAAGGTCGGCACCGGCTTCGACGCCGAGACCGCGGCCGATCTTCTGGCCCGGCTGGAGCCGCTCACATCAGGCGCCATGGCGCCCGAAGGCGCGCCGCGCGAAATCATGCGCGAGATGCATTGGGTGAAGCCGCTGTTTTCAGCCCATATCCATTACGCCAACCGCACGGCGGACAATGCTCTGCGCCATGCGGTGTTTCGCGGCCTCAGGGATGTCGGCCTCTCGACGCCGGTTTCGGCCAAGCGCAAGCGGCTGATCGCGGAGGCTGACCTCGCCACGATCTGGGTAACCAACCCGACCAGGCGCCTGTTCGGCAAGACCGGGCCGACCAAGCTCGACATCGCCGTCTACTACGCGCTGGTCGGGGATTTCATGCTGCCGCATATTCTAGGGCGTCCAGTGTCGCTGGTGCGCTGCCCGACCGGCCTGCCGAAGGACTGCTTCTTCCAGCGCCATGCCTTCACCGGCATGCCGCCTTCGGTTGCCACCTTCGAGGCGACCAATTCCGAGGGTGAGACCAAATCCTACCTCTCGGTCGAGGGCGCAAAGGGCTATCTGGCGCTGGCGCAGTTCGGCGTGGTCGAGTTCCACACCTGGGGTACGCATCGCACCAGCCTCGACAGGCCCGACCAAATCGTCTTCGATCTCGATCCGGGCGAAGGGATCTCCTGGCGCGAAGTGGTGGAGGCCGCCGTGCACATCAAGGGCGAACTGGAGGAGCTGGGGCTGGTGCCCTTCGCCAAAACCTCGGGCGGCAAGGGCATCCATATCACCGTGCCGGTGACCGCCAGGCAGAACTGGAAGACGCTGCACCAGGCGACCAGCGCTATTTCCACGCATCTGGCGGCAAGCGCGCCTGACACCTTCACCACCACAATGGGCAAGGACAACCGCAAGAAGCGCATCTTCATCGACTATCACCGCAACGCGCGCGGCCACACCTCCGCCGCACCCTATTCGCTGCGCGCCCGCACCAACCTGCCGGCCTCGACGCCGGTGAGCTGGGCGGATCTGGAGACGATCGACGCGCCGCAGGACCTGAACTATGCGTCGCTGCCGGGACTCTTGGAAACGTCGGGCGATCCGTGGGCTGAGATCGACGAGTTTGCTCGGGATTTGCCCACGTTCAAATAAATTGGTTTCCTCTCCCCCGCTTCGCGGGGGCGAGGAAACCCAAGTCCATCGACGCTTTTGACAATTTGAATTATTCTCTACTCGCGGCCCTTTCGGCGTCCTAAAACATTTCGTCAGGATTTGCCGGTAAGGTGCGGGGTCGGTGTAGGATTTGCGCAGCCTTGTTCGTCCTTCGGACGAAAGCGCTGCGAAAAGTTTCAGTGCATGGCCGCGTAGGAGTTCATCATGGCGCCCAGGGCAAGTTGGAAAGGTTACCTCAAGCTCAGTCTGGTGAGCTGTCCGGTGCGGCTATACCCCGCCACCAGCGCCAGCGAGCGCATCTCGTTCAACCAGTTGCACAAGAAGACCCACAACCGCATCAACATGAAGCCGGTCGATCCGGAACTCGGATTGGTCGAGCGTTCGGACCTGGTCAAGGGCTACGAGTACGAGGACAAGCAGTACATCATCATCGACGATAGCGACCTCGACGCGGTGCGCATCGAATCCAACCACACGATGAACATCGAGGCCTTCGTCGACGAGGACGAGGTCGACGTCATCTACCAGGATGCGCCCTATTACATGGCGCCGGACGGCGCGATGGCGGAGGAGACTTTCGCCGTGCTGCGCGAAGCCATGCGCAAATCCGGCAAGTTGGCGATCGCCCGGCTGGTCCTGTCCAGCCGCGAGCGCGTGGTGACGATCGGCGCGCGCGAAAACGGCATGTTCGTGTGTACGTTGAGGAACCCGAACGAAGTGCGCGGCACGGCTGAATATTTCGGCAACATCCCTGCGGGCAACCCGGATCCTGAAATGCTGCAACTGGCCGAAGCGCTGATCAAGCAGAAGGAAACCACCTTCGATCCGAAGAACTACGAGGATCGCTATGAGATCGCGCTGATGGCGATGATCCGCGAGAAGCTGAAGGGCCACAAGCCCATCATCGCGGCGGCACCCGAGCGCGGCAACGTCATCAATTTGATGGATGCGCTGAAGGCGAGCCTGTCGCAGTCGAAGCCGCCGGCCAAGTCGAAGAGCAAGGCCGACGAGACGCCCGCCAAGCCCGCCAAAAAGACGGCTGTGGGCGGCGCTGCTGAAAATCCGCTGAAAGCCAACCTGCTGAAGGCGGTCGGCAAGAGCAAGAAGTGACGGCACCAGCCGGCGCGATATTCGGCACGATCGGCGCGCTGGCGGCGTTTCCGCTCAGGCTGGCGGCGCGCGAGGTCGCGCGCCAGCATGGCGAACTCAGGCGCGGTGTCATCCGGCGTACCACGCATGTCGTGTTCGGTCGCGGTCTGCTGGTCAAGGCCGGGCTGGTCAAAGCCGGGCTCACGAAGACCGGCGATGTCGAGGTCGAACGCCGCGTCGCCGCCGAGCGCGGCGCCGGGCGCACATTGCTCAGCGAGAACGGTTTTCTGCGCCTGCTCGGACTGATGAAGGCGCCTGAGGCCTCCTCGCTGTCGCGGCAATCGCTGATCGATCAGTCGCAGCTATCCGGCGCCGACCTCGATCTCTTGTCGCTGTTCGATGCCTTCGAACATGACTCGGAACCCTATTCCTTCCGCGACCTGATCCTGGCGCGCAAATATGCCGGGCTGGTCGCCGGCGGCGCGACATGGGGCGCGATCGCGCGCTCGGTGCATCGTTCCGGCCCGGTGGCTTCGCTCACCGCCAAGTCGCTCGCGGTCGGCTCGGCATCCGGGCGGCCCGATGCGATCTATCTGGATGGCGGCGAGAGCGAGCTCGACGGGCAATTGCTGTTCGATCTCGGCGCCTCCGACGACGATCCGCTGGAAGAGCTGTTCGCCGAGGCCGAAGCGGCGGAGGAGGGCGGCGACCATGATGGTGCCGCCGCGCTCTACCGGCGCTGCCTTGCCATCGATCCAGGCGACGCGATCGCAGCCTTCAACCGCGCCAACTGCCTGCGCGCCGGCGGCCACCCGGCGGAAGCGGCCCATGACTATGCGCGCGCGATCAAGCTCGATCCGGCTTTCGTCGAGGCCTGGTTCAATCTCGCCGGGCTGATGAGCGAGGAGGGCAAGACGGCGTCGGCGCGAAGGCACTTGTGGAAGGCGATCGCGCTCGACGGCAATTACGCCGATCCGGTTTTCAATCTCGCCCGGCTCGAATTCGACGCCGGCAATCTGCTGGAAGCGCGGCGGCTGTGGGCGCGGTATCTGGAGCTCGACGCGGAGTCGGAGTGGGCTGGAGTTGCGGCCAAGGGCGTGCAGTTCGTGGACATGCAGCTGGCGCGGACGGCGGGCTAAGGCTCTTTTCCTTCTCCCCTGTGGGAGAAGGTGGATCGGTGCGCAGCGCCGAGACGGTTGAGGGGTGCGTGTCGGAATGAGGCGTTTGCGTTCCCTGGAACACCCGTCATCCGACCGAGCTTCGCGAGACCACCCCCGGGGCGAGCCAACGGTCTCGCCGCCCTTCGGGTCCCACAAGGGGAGAAGGGGTCACCAACGCCGAGCCACGGGAGCCCTATTCCATGACCACCTTCCTCTTCGACGGCGACGACACAGCTCCCGTTACCATCCTGCTCGCGCATGGCGCCGGCGCGTCGATGGATTCTCCTTCGATGACCGCCACCGCCAAGGCGCTGGCGGCAGTAGGCTTTCAGGTCGCGCGGTTCGAGTTCCACTATATGGCGTCCCGCCGCTATGGCCACCGCAAGCCGCCGCCGCGCGCCGAGACAGTGAACCCGGAATACATCAAGGCGATCGCCGACCTCAGGGCGAGGGGCGTGACCGGGACGTTGATCATCGGCGGCAAATCGATGGGCGGTCGCGTCGCCTCGATGGTGGCGGACGAGATGTTCGCCAGGGGCGAAATCTCGGGCCTGCTTTGCCTCGGCTATCCCTTCCACCCGCCCGGCAAGCCCGAGCAGTTGCGGACCAAGCATCTGGCCGGGTTGACGATACCGACGCTGATCTTCCAGGGCACGCGCGACGAGTTCGGCACGCCCGACGAGGTTGCCGGCTATGGGCTCTCCGACAGCATCGAGATCGTATGGTTGGAGGATGGCGATCACGATCTGAAGCCGCGCAAGAGCATCTCGGGGTTTTCGACCGCCGATCATCTGAAGACGCTGGCCGAAACGGTGAAGGCTTGGACGGGCAAGCTCGTCTCTTGACCCGCCGATGAAAATCGCCTCCTTCAACATCAATAACGTCAACAGCCGACTGAAGAATCTGCTGACCTGGCTGGCGGCGGCAAGACCCGATGTCGTCTGCCTGCAGGAGTTGAAGGCGCGCGATATGCAGTTTCCGCGCACTGCCCTGGCCGATGCCGGCTACGGCGCGGTGTGGAAGGGGGAGCCGACCTGGAACGGCGTCGCCATACTGGCGCGGGGCGCCGAGCCGGTGCTGACGCGCGATGTGCTGCCCGGCGACGATGCCGACAGGCAGAGCCGCTACATCGAGGCGGCGGTGAACGGAATCGTCATCGGCTGCCTGTACGCGCCGAACGGCAACCCGCAGCCGGGGCCGAAATTTCAGTACAAACTCGCCTGGCACGCACGGTTGGCGGCGCATGCCGAACAGTTGCTCGACACCGGTCTGCCGGTGGTGCTGGCGGGCGACTACAACATCGTGCCCGAGCCGCGCGATATCTATGCCACGCGCTCCTACGACGATAACGCGCTGGTACAGCCGGAAAGCCGGGCAGCCTTTGCGGCGCTCATCGAGCAAGGCTGGACCGACGCACTGCGCAAGGTGTACCCCAAAGAGACGCTCTACACCTTCTGGGATTACCGGCGGAACCGCTGGCCGCGCGATGCGGGCTTGCGGCTCGACCATATCCTCCTGTCGAAGAAGCTCGCCCGCAAGCTCAAGGCTGCCGGCATCGACCGCGACGTGCGCGGTGAGGACGGCGCCAGCGACCACGCGCCGGTGTGGGTGGAGTTGCGGTGAGGGGCGGCGTTTGGCGAAGCAGAATGCCCGCTCTCTTTTTCTCCGCCCTTCGGCGACAGCGACCATACAGTATACGGCGCAGAGTAAAATACGGCTCCCTAGCAGTAGACAGTCATTCTGATGGAATTGCCGTGCTTTTGCGTCCGCAAAAGCTCCACTTTCGATTGGGCGAAACTCGTTGAAGAATCCGGAGCTTACCGCTAGCCTCGATCCGGGTGGTCGGAAGAGTGTACGTGGGGTGGAATGTTCGGGTCACTGGAAAAGCTCAAGCAACGGCTGTTGCGGCCGCCGCATGCCTATAGGCCGACGACAGAGTCATTCCCCGACATTGACGTCCAGCGCATTGCAACGGATATGCGGCTTGCGGAGAAAGGCGAGAAGCGGGGCAGGGAGAATCTGCCTCAAAGCGATGACCTACCTTACGATGCCGTTGAAAACGATATCATCGAATTGGTCGGAGCCGCCCAGAAACAATCCCATGATCATCTGGAGAACCAACTTGCGGGGTTCAGGCAGCGTCTCATCGACCTCGACTTTGAATCGCGCTTTGCCAATATAAAAGCGGCATCCACGGCTGGTCTCTCCGACTTGAAAGCCGAATTGCAGATGGGAATCGATGATCTGCATGGGCTGCGTCGCGATCTGAAGGAGGCAGAGTCCTGGCATCGTGATTTCAAGGATCAGAACGGGCTTCGCCGGCCCTGCAAGAAGACCACCGCCATCGGTACGACGTTGAAATGGCTCTTTGTGGTGGCGCTGGTGATGGCAGAGCTCGTCATCAATGGCGAACTGCTTGCAAAGCGAAACGAGCTCGGGCTGGTCGGCGGCATCGTCGAGGCGCTGATCTTCGCGATTCTCAATGTCGGCGTCGCGCTGATGTTCGCCCTCTATGGCGTGCGCGAGATCGCGCATCGCTCGATTTTCCGTAAGTTTGTCGGCATTCTCGCCATCGCGGCCTATATCGGCGCAGCGATTGCCATCAATCTTGGTCTGGCGCATTACCGCGAGGTTGCCGGAACGATCGCGACCAATGGCGACGAGGTGATGCGACGCTTGCTAAGCGCGCCATTCGCGCTGAACGAATTTCGCTCCTGGATACTCTTCTTCCTCGGTGTGATGTTTTCACTCTTTGCCCTGATCGATGGGCTCAGCATGCGTGACACTTATCCAGGCTACGCCACGGTTGATCACCGGCTTGACGAGGCGCGGGCAAATTATCGAAACAAGCGGCAAGGCCTGATCGGCGAGCTTTCCGATGTTCGCAGTGGTTATGAGGACGAACTCGCCGATGCGCGCGCCGACCTCAGCAAGCAGCGGACAGAACACGATGCGATCGTGGCCCATCGCTCTCGGTTGGTTGGGCTGTTCGACGCCCACCAAGCTCAGCTTGAACGTGCGGCAAACAGCCTGTTCCGAATCTACAGGGACGCCAATATCGCTGTACGCACGACACCCGCGCCGGAGCGCTTTTCGCGGCCATACCAACTCGGCCGCATCGGCGTCCAGTATTTCCGCGACGGGGAATGGAACAGCGACGAATTGCAAGCTTCCATCAAGGATGCGCAAGGCGACCTCGACAAGATGCTGGTCGCCTTGGGTGAACAGTTCGAGGCTGCGTTGAAGCAGTATCGCGAACTGGATGTGCTGGTGCCTGAAGCCCAATGAGCGGTCGACGGTCCCGGCGCTCGCCTTCCAACCTTGTCAACTGGGGCTGGATTATTCTATTCGCGCTCGGCCTCATTGCCGCCGCGATAGGCTTTACCTACGTCTATGTCTCGGCGCGCTCGCAACTCGTCGAACTTGACGATCGGCTTTGCCCGGTCGTCGGAGCTGCGTCGCAAACCATCATCCTGATCGATACCACGGATGCAATCGCTGACGTCACCAAACTGAACATCCAGACCCTGCTGCGCGATACCGCCTCCGGCATCCAGCGCGGTGGCTTGCTCGAGATCAGGGCCCTTACATCAGCGGTACCCTATACGAAAGAACTCTTCTCGCTGTGCAACCCCGGCAATGGCGGCGACCTCAGTGCTTTCACCGGCAATGCGGCGCTGGCGCGAGAGCGTTGGCAAGCGGGATTCGGCCAGCCGCTGCTGGTTGCGCTTGAAAAAGCGGTCGAGGCAAACAAGGCCGACAGCTCGCCGATCATGGCCGGCATTCAGTCGATAGCCGTCAGCCATCTGGTCGCCCAGAAAACGCGTGCGGTCCCCTCGCGGCTGATTGTCGTTTCGGACATGTTCGAGAATACCGAATTCTTCTCTCACTACCGCGGCGCCACAGATTTCGATGCCTTCAAAAAGTCGCCCGCGGCAAACCGCTTCGCTACGGATCTCGCTGGCAGCGATGTGTCGATCTGGCTCATACGCCGGGCGAAGTCGCCCGTCGACAGCGTCGCGTTGATGGCATTCTGGCAGCAGTGGATTGATTACAATCACGGCGTTTTCAGCTCTGCCAAGTCGTTGCAAGGAGTTGAAGGGTGAGGCGGCCGCGCGTGGCCAGCCGGCAGTTGGACGCTGCGGCGCCACTGGTCTTTATCGTTTTTACCGGCCTGGGCGCCGCCTACATCGTCGTGGCCAAATCACTTTCCGTGTCGGCATTCGTCGTTACCTTCGTGCCGATCGCGCTGATGATGGGCTACGCGGCGATGATCATGATCGCGCGCGGGCTCCGGCTGCGCGACGACCAAACCGGGGACAACTTCTACTATATGGGCTTCATCTTCACGCTCACCAGCCTCGCCGTTTCGCTTTACCAGTATGGAGGCGGTGGCGCAGTCGACGAGATCGTGCGCAATTTCGGCATCGCGGTTGCCTCCACCATCGCCGGCATTGCATTTCGCATCGTCTTCAATCAGCTCCGACGCGACCCCATGGAAGTGGAACGCGTGTCACGTCTCGAGCTCGCAGAAGCATCCCGCAAGGTGCGCCGGGAACTCGATGGCATCCTGAGCGAGATGAACCATTTCCAACGCTCCAACCAGCAGATGCTGCAAGAGGGCTATCACGAGATACGAACGCAAGTGGAAACCTCGGCGAAATCCCTGGTCCAGTCTCTGGACCTGCTCGCCAAGGAAGCTTCCGAGCACATCAGGGCATCCTCGCTGGCGATGCAGAGCGGAATAGACACCAAAGAGCTGCGGGGCGGCATCGACCAGACAGCCAAGGCAGTTCACGATATCAACGCCATCCTGACCAGCGCCAGCACGCAGATTGCGACCGCGACACAGATGATGGCCGACAAGCTCGCTGGCATGTCGACACCCGACAAGGTCATCGAGGTTCGGCTGGAGCCGGTCGTGGCCGGTTTGCAGCGGGCGATCGAAACCGCCATGAGCGATTTCTCTTCCCGTCTTGGCGATGTGGCGGAGCTTCGGCGCGGGCTGGAACAGTCCACGGCGGAAGCGCTTCGGGCCAGCGATGTGCTCGACAAACTTGCGGCGACATTTGAGGGTTATGATCGAGCGCCGACGCGGCAGGGTCTATTCAGACGGCTCTGGCGTGGCGGCTAAAGCGCGTTGCATGGTCAGTGTGGGACGATGTCGATGAAGATGCCTTCCTCGCTTATCGCCGAAGGGGAACGCGGCCATCGCCGAGGCGTGGTGCTTGGGCTCACAATGGCCGAGCTTCTCCTCCTTCTGCTTTTCTGCCTCCTTCTGGTCTCGGCCAGCATCGCACAGCGAAAAGATGAGAGGATCGCCGAGCTGCAGGCCTCCGCGAACCTGGACATCACGGTGGGCCAGCTTGCCGACATGCGTGCCGAACTGGCGCGCCTGCAGGCGCTGTTTCCAAAAGCGGCGCTTCCTTTGCCGCCAGCCAACTGGACCGAGCTCGTTGCGGCCAAAGCGGTGATCGACGGGCTTACGGAAAAGGGCATCGATGCCGCGCCGACGTCAGACCCGACGCTGCGGAAATTGCTGCTCGAAATCAGCGAAGCCAAGGCCGCCGACCCCCGTCTGCTGGACCGACTTGAAAAGACGCTCTCGGCCTCCAACGACAGGAGCGCGGACGCTGAATCGTCGATGCAGTGGCCGCCGATGATAACGTTGAGCGACGACGGCTATACATTTGAACGTGGCAGCGCTGCTCTCACCGACGCGTTCCGGGCTCGTTTGCAGACCAAGGTCACGGACGACGTTCTGTCTTTGCTGACACGCTACAAAGTCGATGTCGTCGAGATCGTCGGTCACACGGATGAGCAGAAAATCAATCCGGCCAAGCCGTCCAACCTCGATGCGGTTGCGATCTCGGCGATGAACGGAGCCAGCGCTATCAGCGATTTGACCCCGGCCGACAATGCGGGGCTGGGGCTCTCGCGCGCTATCGCGGTAGCGAACGCGCTGATCCAGACGGGACGGCTGGGCAGTGTGAAGATCATTCCGTTGTCAGCGGCACAGCTCGTAATGCCGGGAGACATTATCGCCGACGGCAGCCACGTTGGCGATGTTCGGGAACGCCGGCGTATCGAGATTCGGGTACGACGGTCCTCGGACGGCGGCACCAATTAACGCGGTGATCGCGCGATTCAGCCTGCTTGGCGGTATCGACAACGACGCCCTTGTTTTGACCGCAGCGCTTTTTCGCAATCGCGTGGCCTGGATTGCAAAGCCTTCGTCGCTTCGCTCCCGCTGCACCGAGGGATCGACGAACGGCGCCCAACTACCCCAGCCACCACCATAGCGCCGCGATCACCGCGATAACGGCCGCCACGCTTAGCGCCAGCATGATGTAGGAGCCCTTGATGATGTCGGCGATGATCTTCTTGATGGCCTCGCGGTCGTTGAGATTGGGGAAGGGCTCGTTCGGTTGCGCCACGTCGAGGAAGTGGCAGAGCGGGGCCCAGCCTTCGCTGACCTTGAACACCAGCAGCTTTTCCGGCGGCACCGCCGCCTTCACTTCCTCGACATATGCGTTGTAGCGCTCCACGGCCTTGGCGCGGTTGCCCATGACGCCGGCTAGCGTGCGGCCCCAGATCAGCCTGCGTGACATGTCGCCGAATTTCCGGCCGAACGGCGTCAGCCATTCCAGGATCTTGAACTGCCAGACATTCTCGGTGAAGTAGATCGTGTCGATGGTGCTCTCGTACCAGGCTTCCGCGCCGCGCGGGTGCAAGGTGAGCAGCACCTTGGCGTCGGGATAGGCGGCCATCAGTTCGCGCCACACGCAGCAGCCTGGATTGTCGACCGTCGCCTTGTAATTGCCGAATACCCGGCTCCAGTCTTGCTGCGTGCCGGGCGGGCTGTTGGCCACCTTGCGCCAGAAATCGAGATGGCCCTTGTTGGCCTTGTTCAGGATCACTTCCTGCATGTGGTAGCAGGGCAGGCCGAGCCTGTTCAGCGCGACGAAGGTCGACCATGTACCGGTGCGGCCGAAGCCGGCCCCGATCAGCGTGAGCGTCATTTGTTCCCTCGACCAAACCAAGGCCGCGTGCTCGCGCCCAAAAAGGACGCCGCGGCAACCCTAGGCATGCCCTGCGCGACAAGGACGCCGCGCCGCAGGATCGATTTGCTCGCTTGCATCGATCTGCTGGCAACACGTTGCGCCCCGGCCGGCATTTGCGCAACAGATTTCTATGGGTCCTGTGTGAGAGGACCGCTGTTGACGTCGGACGATGATAGAAGAAGACGCATTGCCGTCTTGGACGGCGCGGAGCGGATCGGCGCGATGTCCACGCCTCCAGGTGAGACGTTGCCGTCATCGACGCTTTCGCAAAATCAAACGGAGGGCGGGCAGCGCCGCTGCCCGCCCTCGCAGCTCACTCAGCCGCGAGCTTGTCCTGCGTGTTCGTGTCGAAATCGCTGGCGTCGTGACGTTCGTGCAGCTGCATCGCGGGTTCGCCGAAGGCGCGGTTCACCATGCGTCCGCGCTTGACCGCGGGGCGCTCGTCGATCGCCTTCGCCCAGCGCTGCACGTTCTTGTAATCCTGCACCGAAAGGAACTCGCCGGAATCATTGTACATGCGGCCGAGCGCCAGTCCGCCATACCAGGGCCAGACCGCCATGTCGGCGATCGAGTAGCCGGCGCCGGAAAGATATTCGGTTTCGGCCAGGCGGCGGTCGAGCACGTCGAGCTGGCGCTTGGTTTCCATGGCAAAGCGGTCGATGGCGTATTCGATCTTGGTCGGCGCGTACGCATAGAAATGACCGAAGCCGCCGCCGAGATAAGGGGCAGAGCCCATCTGCCAGAACAGCCAGGACAGGGTCTCGGCGCGCGCCGGCTGGTCGGTCGGCA
The DNA here is from genome assembly GCF_006441005.1 of Mesorhizobium sp. B2-5-3. Classification (NCBI taxonomy): domain Bacteria; kingdom Pseudomonadati; phylum Pseudomonadota; class Alphaproteobacteria; order Hyphomicrobiales; family Phyllobacteriaceae; genus Mesorhizobium; species Mesorhizobium sp. B2-5-3. The sequence goes on along the minus strand of NZ_VFUS01000006.1, from coordinate 222,317 downwards.
GGAACTCGCCGAACTTTTCGGCGAGATAGGTGAGGATCGAACCGGACTCGAAGACGCGGATGGGCGTGGCGCCGCTGCGGTCCATCAGTGCGGGGATCTTAGAGTTCGGATTGACCTCGACGAAGCCGCTGCCGAACTGGTCGCCATCGTTGATCCTGATCAGCCAGGCGTCGTATTCGGCGCCCTTGTGGCCAAGCGCCAGCAGTTCCTCCAGCATGATCGTCACCTTGACGCCGTTCGGCGTCGCCAGCGAATAGAGCTGCAACGGGTGCTTGCCCACCGGCAGCACCTTGTCATGCGTCGGGCCGGCGATCGGGCGGTTGATGCTGGCGAAGGCGCCGCCGCTCGGCTTATTCCAGGTCCATACTTTCGGCGGAGTGTATTCGGTCATCGCAGGGCCTCGTATTGTGGGGAGAGACAGGTTGGAAGCGGGACTGGCAGTTGCACCTACAGCTAGGGCTGCAAACGGGAAAGTTCAACTTGCGTTGAACTATTGTCAATGACCATCCCTCTCATCTTCCCTTCGGGCTTCGAAAGGATGGAGGGGATGCCCCCCCTTGCGCCTTGGTTCGCGTGCCATACCTATAGGAACGTGACCCCCAAGCCCGTCCAGGACAAGAGCATGCCCATCAATCCCAACAGACGCTCCGTCGTGGCGGTGCGCGCCACCATTCCAGACGATGCCTTTACTGCCGGGGCATTAGGCACGCTGCGCGAAGGCAGCGGCGTCGTTATCCGCGACAATGGGTTGGTGCTGACCATCGGCTATCTCATTACCGAGGCGGAAGAGGTGTGGCTTACGACCCATGACGGCCGCGTCGTGCCGGCGCATGCGCTGGCCTACGACCAGGAATCGGGCTTTGGCCTGGTTCAGGCGCTGGCGCCGCTTGGCCTGCCGGCGGTGGCGCTGGGCGACGCCGGCAGAGCCAAAATCGGGGACAACGTGGTGCTCGCCGACGGCATCGGCCAGTCGGTTCAGGCCAGGATCGTCACCAAGCAGGAATTCGCCGGCTATTGGGAATACCTGCTCGAGGAAGCGATCTTCATTGCGCCGGCGCATCCTTCCTGGGGCGGCGCGGCGCTGTTCGATGCAAAGGGCGCGCTGCTCGGCGTCGGGTCGCTGCGCCTGCAGATGAGCCGCAACGGCGAGGTCGCCGATATCAACATGGTGGTGCCGATCGACCTGTTGCCGCCCATCCTCGACGATCTCCTGACGCGCGGCCAGGTGGCGCGGCCGCCACGGCCATGGCTCGGCGCCCTCTCGGCCGAAAGCGACGGCCGGGTGGTGGTGATGAGCGTGACCGAAGGCGGTCCGGCCGCCAAGGCGGGCCTGCGCGAGGGCGACGTCATCTCCGACATACGAGACGGCGCGGTCGACGGGCTGGCCGATTTCTATCGCAAACTATGGGAGAGCGGTTCGGCCGGGGCCGAGATCCCGATGCGGGTCCTGCGCGACGGCCGTGAAACCTGGCTGCGCGTCAAATCCGCCGATCGCGACAGTTTCCTGAAGAAGCCGCAGTTGCAGTGAGCGCGTTACCTTCTCGGCAGCAGAGAAGGAAAGCCTTCAGCCCAGTCCGAAAAGAAAAGCCGCCGTCGCTTGCGCGAGGGCGGCTTTTCCCTGGGACGACGTCAGGAAAAAACGATCAAGGGATTCAAGATACCGTTCTATCTCCTTGTTCGGGCTTGAGAAGATCAAGCCGCGGCCTTGTGCTTCCTGACGGCGTGCTTGTGGCTGTGCTTGCGTACAGGCTTCTTCACATGCCTGCTGGCGTGCTTGCGATGCTTGACATGCTTGTGCGCGGCCGCCTTGACCGGCTTCTTCACGGCAGCGGCAGCGAGCGGAGCCGCGGTCGAGGCTGCCGCGGTGGTGGCGGCCGCGTTGGCGGTGCTGGCGCCGAGAACCGGCATTGCGAGACCGAGTGCAATGGCCAGGCCGAGCGCGGAGAGGAGAGGCTTGTTCATGAAAGGCTTCCTTGTTTCAGAGATAGATGGTGGACGTCACTGGTTCAGATCGACCGGTGTCACGCCCAGAAGTTTCAAGGCGTTGGCGAAGGTACGGATGCCCTGCGCCTCCTTGCGTTCGGCACAAAAACGGCTGGCCTTGTTCTGGAGCGCGGTTGCCTCGGCCAGATGGATCGCACTGGCACCGAGGTCGTTTTTCGTCTCGATGGCTCCGTCGAGTTGAAGACCGAGCCGGCTGCAGGACTCGCTGCGGGTAACCGCCGCTTCCGCACCCGACGGTGCGACCGCATTGATGGCAAACGAAATGCCAAGCAGGGCACCCATCCATCCGGTCGAACGTGGTTTCATTTTCGGGACCATCCCTTTGCGTTGCGCCGCGACCGGTTCCGGCCGCCGCGGGGGTGGTTATCGCAGCACCGCTTTTCTCCAGTTTTTCCCGGACGTTGAATCTTGTTTCTGAAGTGTGTCTGGAGGGCGCTTCTCCCTCCTCCGCTGTGGGAAAACGTAAGAGCGCTGCGCCCGCTGCGGCGCTTCTGCCTCTTTCCCCGCCGCTGTCATTCGCGTATGGGCCGGGGCAACTCCCGCACCCTCACATCAGCCTCCCGGACCACTCATGATCAGACTTGAAAACATCGGCAAGCAGAACGGCCGTCAGCTTGTCTTCATCGAGGCGTCGGCCGCCTTGCAGAAAGGCGAAAAGGTCGGGCTCGTCGGCCCCAACGGCGCCGGCAAGACAACACTGTTTCGCATGATCACCGGGCAGGAACAGCCCGACGAGGGCCAGGTGCAGGTCGATCGCGGCGTCACGATCGGCTATTTCAGCCAGGATGTCGGCGATATGGACGGCCGTAGCGCGGTGGCCGAAGTGATGAACGGCGCCGGGCCGGTGAGCGAAGTGGCGGCCGAGATGGCGGCGCTGGAGGCGGCTATGGCTGATCCCGACCAGGCGGACCGGATGGACGAGATCATCGAACGCTATGGCGAGGCGCAGCACCGCTTCGAGGAACTCGACGGCTATGCGCTCGACGGCCGGGCGCGGGAAGTGCTCGACGGTCTCGGTTTCTCGCAGGAGATGATGGATGGTGACGTCGGAAAACTCTCCGGCGGCTGGAAGATGCGCGTGGCGCTGGCACGCATTCTGCTGATGCGGCCCGACGCCATGCTGCTCGACGAGCCGAGCAACCATCTCGACCTGGAAAGCCTGATCTGGCTCGAGCAGTTCCTGAAGAATTATGACGGCGCGCTCCTGATGACCTCGCACGACCGCGAGTTCATGAACCGCATCGTCAACAAGGTGGTGGAGATCGACGGCGGGTCGCTTACCGCCTATTCCGGCAATTACGAATTCTACCAGCAGCAGCGCGCGATCGCGGACAAGCAGCAGCAGGCGCAGTTCGAGCGCCAGCAGGCGATGCTGGCCAAGGAGATCGCCTTTATCGAACGGTTCAAGGCGCGCGCGTCGCATGCGGCCCAGGTGCAGAGCCGGGTGAAGAAGCTCGACAAGATCGATCGCGTCGAGCCGCCGAAGCGCCGCCAGACGGTGAATTTCGAGTTCCAGCCGGCGCCGCGCTGCGGCGAGGACGTCGTGACGTTGAAGAACGTCCACAAGGCCTATGGCAGCCGTTCGATCTATGAAGGGCTCGACTTCCAGGTGCGCCGGCGCGAGCGCTGGTGCATCATGGGCGTCAATGGCGCGGGCAAGTCGACGTTGTTGAAGTTGGTGGCCGGCGCGTCCGATCCCGACCAGGGTTCGGTGGCGCGCGGGCCTAGCGTGAAAATGGGCTATTTCGCCCAGCATGCCATGGAGCTGCTCGACGGCGAGCGCACCGTGTTCCAGACGCTGGAGGACAATTTTCCGCAGGCCGGCCAGGCGCCGCTTCGGGCACTCGCCGGCTGCTTCGGTTTTTCCGGTGACGAGATCGAGAAGAAGTGCCGGGTGCTTTCGGGCGGCGAAAAGGCGCGGCTGGTGATGGCGCTGATGCTGTTCGACCCGCCCAACCTCCTGGTGCTGGACGAGCCGACCAACCATCTCGACATCGTCACCAAGCAGATGCTGATCGAGGCGCTGTCGCAATATGAGGGCACGATGCTGTTCGTCTCGCACGACCGCCATTTCCTCGCGGCGCTGTCCAATCGCGTGCTGGAACTGACGCCGGAAGGCATCCACACCTATGGCGGCGGCTACACCGAATATGTCGAGCGCACCGGGCAGGAGGCACCGGGGCTGAGGGGATAAGCACAGAGGCTATTCTCCGGAAGCGGCCGTGGCACGCTGCGCCGTCATTTCCGAAAAGAGCCAATCGCGAAAAGCCTTCACCTTGCGCCGGCGGACCGCGTCCGGCGGGTAGACCAGGTAGAAGCTGGAAACCGATTTCAGCGCGTGGCCGAAAGGGCGGACAAGCCTTCCGGTGGCGAGGTCGGCCGCCACGAGCATGGTCCGGCCAAGTACCACGCCTTCACCTTGCACGGCCGACTCGACGGCGAAAGTGGCGGAATCGAAGGTAATCCCGCTCCGCGGATCCACGCCTTCCACTCCCGCGCTGGACAGCCAGGCCGCCCAGCCGATCGGGAAACCATCATGGATCAGCGTGTGATGCCTGAGATCGTCGGGCTTCTCCAGGGGCCAGGCGCCTTGCATGAGCCTCGGGCTGCACACTGGAAACACCTCCTCGCCAGTGAGGAATTCCGATGTGAGACCCGGATAGTTTCCGGCGCCATAGCGGATGGCGACGTCGATGCCGTCGCCAAGGAAATTGGTCAACTTGCCGGTCGTCGAAATCCTGACGTCGATGTCGCCATGCGCGCGATGAAAGCGATAGAGCCGCGGCACCAGCCATTTTCCCGCGAAGCCGTCGGAGGTGGAGACGTTCAATGTCGAGCCCGCATGGGCGGCCGTCGCCGATTGGGTGGCGGCCGCAAGCTGGTCGAGCATCTCGTGGACCGCCCTCGCATAGGGCTCGCCCACGGCGGTGAGGCGCACCGAGCGCGTCGCGCGCTCGAACAGAAGCACGCCGAGCTGTTCCTCAAGGTGCTTGATCGCCCGGCTGACGGCGCCGTGCGTGACGTTGAGCTCGTCGGCTGCCCTGGAGAAATTCAAATGCCGCGCGGCGGCCTCGAAGGCCGGCAGCGCGTTGAGTGGGGGAAGTCTGCGGATCATGGCCAATCTGTGAGATTTGATCACAAATCCTTGCCAAAGTTTGGATTGTCTGTCCAGCGCATGCTGGACAGAATGCTCGCAGGATTTGTGATCAAACGTCACGAGAGCAGCATGGCTACCGTTCACCCCTTCCTCTGGTTCAATCTCAACGCCGAAGAGGCGCGCGACTTCTATCTGTCTGTGTTCAAGAATGGCCGGGCGCTTGAGGCGATCGAATTCACCGATTTCGTCGGCGGCACGAATAAAACGGTGCCGCACGCGATTTTCGACTTCGAGCTCGAGGGCCAGCGCTTCACCGCGCTCAATGCCGGCTCGATGCCGCCGTTCAACGAGCGGATCTCGCTCTACATCGAGACCAAGGACCAGGCCGAGACAGATTATTACTGGAACGCGCTGACGGCGGGCGGCGGCGCAGAAAAGCCTTGCGGCTGGCTGAGGGACAAATTCGGCGTCTACTGGCAGGTGATCCCCGAAGCGGCGCTGCGCCTGATGAACGACCCGGACCGCGACAAGGCGGGCCGGGCGCGGCAGGCGATGTACAAGATGAGCAAGATCATTGTCGCCCACATTGAGGCGGCCCACGCCGGCAAGGCGTAATCCAGCAGTCCATCCTGAAGACGGAGGTTCCCATGGCATCGCTCAAGGGCAAGAGAATTATTGTCGTCGGAGGCAGTTCCGGCATAGGGCTCGGCGTAGCGGCAGCCGCGCTGGAGCGCGGCGCGGAGCTGGTGATCGTCGGCCGCTCGGGCGAAAAGCTCAAGGCCGCGGAACGGACGCTCGGCCCGGGCGGTCGCGTGCGAAGCCTTTCCGCTGATATGACGAAAGAGGCGGATATTGCCCGGATATTCGACGAAACCGGTGCCTTCGACCACCTCGTCTCGACGGCCGGCACGCCGCCGCCCAACGACCCGATCGGCCAGACCGACATGGACTTCGTGCGACGCTTCGTCGACAACAAGCTGATCGGCGCCGTGATGCTCGCCAAACATGGCGGGCGCATGCTGAAAGCCGGAGGGTCCATGACCTTCACCTCAGGCATCAACAAGGACCGCCCGCCGGTTCCTGGAGGCTCGATTGTTTCCGCGATCGCCGGTTCATTCGGCTATTTCGCCCGGGCGCTGGCGCTGGAACTGGCCCCGACGCGCGTCAACATCGTGTCGCCGGGATGGGTCGACACGCCGATGTGGGACGAACTCGTCGGTGAGGCCAAATCCGGTTTTTTCGCCGGCATGGCCGCCCGCCTGCCCGCGAGGAAGGTCGCTACGCCCGCCGACGTCGCCCCTGCCTATCTCTACCTCATGGAAAGCGAATTCACGACCGGCGAGACGATCCGCATCGATGGCGGACAGAACCTGATCTAGTTGGCATCGCAGGGTCGTCAAACGTCACGCTTCGATGCGACGCCACCTGGGTTTGAACGATACCGTCCGCAGTCCGGCGTCGCGCACGCGATTGACGAATGCGTCGTTGACGAACACCGGGGACGCGCGCATCGGCAGCTTGAAAATTTCGGCGGTGCCGATCTTGTCCGCATCGAATTCGTATCGCTCGATCGCGAGAATGGCGCCGTCATCAAAATAGACGATTCCAGACCGCTCCTCGTCCAGCGCATCGATCACGGTGGTCGCGTTGAAAAGCCAGACCTCTTCCCCGCGCAACGGGATCAGCTGGCCATAGGGCAGCAGATATGCCTTCAGCGCGTCGACGGCAGGCTTGCGCAAAAGCGGCGCATGCTCGCCAAGCCAAGGGAAGTCCGAATAGAGGGGGTCGCCCTCCGACACGCGACGCATGACCGGTGGATCCCAGTTCTCGAGGGGTGTTCCGTCAAGGGAGGAGAAGACCTCGTAGTAGGCCTCGTCGACCGGAAGCACCCATTCCTGGCCCTCGACAACCGCGAATTCGTAAATGGTCGTCATCGCCGGCGTTCCCAAGTTCAGGCCTGCTTCCGCTTCTGCGATCCCATCAAACGCTGGCCTGCCTTCAGAAGCATCAAAGCATATCATCTATGGATATTTTGTCGTGGCCGGGGGGCTCGGCTCGCCCGCGAGTTCGTTCGGCAGCGGCAAACTCGAGCACTGCAAATGTATCCTGCGGGCGAATATCTTGCGCTCCTTTTGCTCGTGCTCCTTGATGGCTGCCGCGAGACCCAATCCGTAAGGGCCAAGGAAGACACCGGTCCCCCAACCGGGATGCTCTTTTTCACGCGCATCATAGTTCGAGGCCTCGACCCGGGCCTGTGGGCATTCCGGCGATATCCATTTCGGGTCTTGCGTCGAAAGCGAGGCCCCATAATCCACCGGAGAGCTCACACATCCAGTTGCCACCGTGGCTAGCACCACCAACACCACAAGTCTCATCCCGGGTCTTCTCCGCGGCATTTTCGAGAGCACAGACCCTCCTTGCTACACGGGGAAGGCCGGCGCAAGGCGGTTGACCCGGCAGGCCATCCGGCCGATAGGTCCGCTAAAAACCTCGAGAACCCCATGACCACACAGCTCCACGATGCGACGACGGCCGCAGCTGAGCCCGTTTCCGATGCCGACGCCGCCTGGCAGGACGACATCCGCGCCGGCGTGCGCCATGTGCGCGACCTGGCCGTGCAGCCGCTGTCGCCAGGCGAACGCGCGACGGCCCAGGAAGCAGCCTCCCGCCACAAGGTGCGTATCCCCAAATCCTATCTCGACCTGATCGACTGGGAAGACCCCGCCGATCCTATCCGGGCGCAAGTCATCCCGTCTCCCGACGAGCTGGTGACCGGCGAAGGCGAGCTCGACGACCCGATCGGCGACCACGCCTTCAGTCCGGTGCCCAGGCTGACGCATCGCCATGCCGACCGGGTGCTGCTGTTTCCCACCTATCAATGCGCGGTCTATTGCCGCTTCTGCTTCCGCAAGGAGTCCCTGACCTCGATCGGACGCGGCTATACGCGCGAAGCCCTGGAGCCGGCGCTCGCCTATATCGCTTCCCACCCCGAGATCCGCGAGGTGATCCTGACCGGCGGCGACCCGCTCTCGCTGCCCGACAAGGCGCTCAACGAAATCCGCGCCCGCATCGAGGCGATCGCGCATGTGCGGCTGATGCGCATCCACACCCGCGTGCCGGTCGCGCTGCCTTCACGCATCACGCCAGGGCTGATCGCTGCCTTGCAAGGCCGGCTGATGATCACGGTCGTCACCCATTTCAACCATCCGCGCGAGATCACCGATGCGACCGAGGCGGCCTGCCGCGGCTTGCGGCAGGCGGGATTCGTGCTGCTCAACCAGAGCGTCCTGCTCAAGGGCGTCAACGACACTGTCGAGGTGCAGGAGGAACTCTGCCGCGAGCTGATGTACCGCCTGGGGGTAAAGCCCTATTACCTTCACCACGGCGACCTCGCGCGCGGCATGGCGCACCGCCGCACCACGATCGCCGAAGGCCAGGCGCTGGTGGCCGCGCTGCGCGCGCGCCTGTCCGGCATCTGCAATCCGGTCTACGTGCTCGACCTGCCCGACGGTGGCGGCAAGGTGCCGATCGGGCCGGGTTACGTGGAAGACCGCGACGGCGGCAACTGGCGCATTCGTGGGCAGGATGGAAAGGTGAGGGAATATACCGAAGTGGTGAGCCAGCTCTGAGCCGACATTCTCGGCGGACGGCCATGCAATCAGGCGTTGTCGCGCCCCGGCATAAATGCATATTGTGAGCGGTTCGCGGATTGCGGGGGCATGGCGGGTGGCAGCAGCAGACAGCGGTCAAAGCGTTGTGCCGCAAAGGCAATTCGTCGATGCCGGGGTTCGGCGCTGCGTGCTGGACACGGTGGGCCTCGCGCCCCGGCAAGCCGTTGCGTTGTGGCAGGAGAATATCGGCCTGCTCTACGACGTTCGCCTGCGCAACGCCGGCGATGACCGGTTTCATTTTCACGCCGATGCCTTTCACTTCGGCGAGATCGTCCTCACCTCGTATGGATGCATCGCGCAAAGCTTCGACCGCTCGCGCGCCCGGATCAGCCGCGACGGCCTCGACCACATCACTGTGCAGGTCTGCCTGCGCGGAAGCCATGGACGGCGCGATGGCGCATCGGATGAAAAGGCCTCATCCGGGGACCTGATCGTGGCCGACCTGGCACAGGCCCAGTCGACAGGCACCTCCGATTTCGACAGCCTCAACCTGACCATGCCGCGCCGCCTGCTGGCGCCATTCCTGAAGGCGCCGGACGAGCACAATATGCGCGTCATTTCCGGCAACGCGCCGTTGGCGGCGCTGTTGCGTGGGCATCTTGTGGGCCTCTACGGGGCCGCGCCCGCAATGAGCCGTCAGGACGCCGAGGCGGTGATCGGGCCGACGCTGGAACTCGCCGCCGCAGCCGTGAATTCGGCCGTGGCGGAGGAAAACGCCGCCTCGGTCCACCTGGCGCTGACCAGCGAGATCCGTCGCCACATCGACGCGCATATCCGCAGCCGGCACCTCACCGCCGAGGCCATCGCCGCCATGTTCGGCATGTCCATGCGCAAGCTCTATTACCTCTTCGAACCTCATGGCGGTCTTTCCAGATATATCCAGGAGGAGAGGCTGCGCCGCTGCCGCGCCGAGCTCGCCGATCCCGGCCGCCGGCACGAAAGCATTGCCGAGATCGCCGGTCGCTATGGTTTCGGTCACCGCAAGAGCTTCGTGCGCGCCTTCCGCCGCTCCTTCGACATGACCCCGCGGGAGATGCGGGCACATGCCGCCCATGGGCGCAGCCAGTCCCTCGGCCATGGCGAGAACCGCACCATGTGGCACTGGATCCGCGAACTGCGATAGAGGCGGCGTGCCAGCCGAAAGACAAATGAATCAATGGACAAGCGGTGTCCGATCAGCAGGCATGTGAAGAGCCTTCCCGTGCTTTCCGAGGCGATTTCCCCGATCGGTTGCACCAGCGGCCACATTCCCTGCGCCTCATGCCACATTTGCGCGGAGCCCTCACATAGGTCTTGAAATTCTGCCGCAGCCCGCGCGAAAAGCGGCCGAAGGCTCACACCACGTCGAGGGCACTGGAGGGGTTCATGGCACTGTCTAGAGCGGAGAGGCAGCAAACGGCGCCCGCCATCGGCGGCACCCCGTGAGGTTCTGAGCGGGGATCGAACGCAGGTGGCCGACCAGGACACCATCATAGTTCTGTCCACGGACGCGATCGCGGCCCGAGAGCGCGAAGCTGCCGTGCGCGAGTTCTATGGCCGCATCTGCATGCGGCTGGACCTTGCGCCGCTTGAACGCGGCGAGTTGCGGCTGAGCGCCTCCACCACCATCCTGCCAGGGGTGAGCGTGGCCCACGGGCAGGTCGCGCCCATGGCTTGGGAACGCACGGCCGCGCTCCAGCAGGACGCCAATGACGACCTGGTGGTGTCCTGGATCGCGGGCGGGTGGCGTTTCGATACGGCACGGCACGAGGCGGTTGAGACCTCGCCCGGTGCGCCCTGCATCATGCCGATGGACCGGAGCTGGCGAGCGAGGGCGCAGAACGGCGATTGGACGATCTGCGCGCGATTTGCCCGATCGACGCTCACTCCTCTCCTTCGCCATGTCGGCGATCTCAGGCCGGATGCCATCAATCCCGGCACGCCTGAAGCGCGGCTTCTGCTGGCCTATGTCGAGGCGGTGGCGGGTGGGGCGATCGGCCCCGGTCTGGCGCCGCTGGCCGCCCAGCACATTGCCGATCTGTTCGCCGCGGCGGTCGGCGCCAACCGCGAGGTTGACCAGGTGGTCGCCGGCCGCGGCGTTCGTACCGCCCGCATGCATGCCATCAAGCGTTATATCGAGGAGAACCTGCACCGAGCGCGCCTCTCGGCAGAGACGGCGGGCCGGGGGCTGGGGCTCAGCCCGCGCTACATCAGGCGCCTTTTCGCCGAAGAGGGGCAGGGGTTTTCCGACTATGTCATGCAAAGACGGCTGGAGCGGGTCCACCGGCAGCTCGCCAGCCCGCTTTTTTCAGCAAGGCCGATCGCCGACCTCGCTTTCGAGGCGGGGCTGGTCGAACCCTCGACCTTCTACCGGCAGTTCCGGTCCCGCTATGGCATGACCCCATCGGAGGTGCGCGCCGGCCGCGCGCCGTGAGACGCATGCGGCCGCTCACGCATGGCAAACCCGGTCACCTGTTCCGTCAGTGCCACTTGCCTGTGCCGCCAGTGCGATACGCCTTTATCCCCGGTGCGGGCATGGTCGCGCCGGCGGACGCGGGTGCAACGGCATGCGCGGGAGCGGGGGCGAGCGGCCAGGCCTCCGTGACATCGGAAAGCTGGCCCTGGAGATAAAAATGCGTGCGGCGAGAAGCTTGATACTGGGCATTACGGTTTTCTGCGCAATTCTTCCGACCGAGGTCTTCGCGGCCTACAAATGCATGAATCCGGCAATCTGCAGGGCGGTCTGCGGCAGCGAAACATGCGGCAAGATCGCCGCGCGCGATCCCGACATGAAGGCGCTGGACCTGTCCAAAGGCGCGTCCGGGCAGATCGCCGCTTCCAGCAGCGGGTCTTCGTCCGGGACCAGCTCGAGAAAAACCTACACCTGTTCGAACCCGGCGATCTGCATCGCGGTCTGCGGCAAGAAGACCTGTCCGTAACCAGAACGGACTCGGCGTATCATCAGAGGCGCCGGCGCGCTGCGCCGGCGCCTTTCGTGCGTGCACGCGGTCGGCGTGCCGGAACGCGGCGGCATTCCCAGCCTGGTTCCTCTCGCTAATATTCGTGGGCGAGGACTTCAGTCCTGGCCGCCGAGCCCCTGATTTTTCTCCTTCAAAAGAATCTCATCGCGCCCGGGAATAAAGCGCGGGGCTGCAGGGTCTTCACTGTAGCGGGCCAATCTGACGGCCCGCGCCGAGGAAACGAAACAAGGACCTAGCCAAAATGACCAAGCTCGCTCTCAGCGTGGCTGCCATGATGCTTGCCTCGAGCGCTGCCTTCGCCGGCAGCGATCATGGCGCCAATAACGCCAACCAGCCGGTCGCTCCGGTCGACACCAATGCCACCGGCTCGATCGCCTACACCGCACGCCCCAATGGCGCCGACACCAAGATAAAGACGGGGCCGAGCCAGGGGTCGGTGCAGGACATCATCACCAGACACAACAACGACAGCCTCTGGGGTCGCTGAATTCATGGGGCCGGGCCGGCTCCCGACGGGTACCGGCCTCTCCTCGTCATTCCTTCCAGGACTTTGGCCATTCGCGACTTTTAGCCACCACCTCGAACAGGAGATCACCATGTTCACCATGACACGCCGCACAGTGCTTGGCACCGCCGCCGCTGCTGCCGCCTTCGGCCTTGCCGGTAAGCTTGAATTCATCCGTCCGGCCTTCGCGCAAGCTCCGGTGGAGCCCACCGTCGGCTTCTACGGATACAAGGTCGGCGATATCGAGATCACCGCCATCTATGACGGCATCTGGCGCAAGCCGCACGACCCGGCCTTCATCAAGGATGTCTCGGTCGAGGACACCAAGGCAGCACTCGCCAAAGCGGGGCTGACCACCGACTTCATGCCCATCCCGCTCACTGTCGTCGTGCTCAAGATGGGCGGCAAGCTGATCATGATGGATGCCGGCTCGGGCGTCGGCCAGTGGCAGGCCAATGCCACGCATCTGCCGGCCAACATGGCCGCGGCCGGCATCGACTACAACGCGATCGACACCGTCATGATCTCGCATTTCCACCCCGATCATGTCTGGGGCCTGATGGAAAAGGGCACCAACGCGCCGGTGTTCCCCAATGCCGAGCTCATCGTCAACGCCACCGAATACAAGTGGTGGACCGACCCAAGCCGGCTGGCCAAGCTGCCCGAGGGCCGCAAGCCGGCGGGCAAGCGCATCGCCGAGAACTTTCCGAAATGGAAGAACTGGAAGCTGGTCGAGGACGGCGCCGAGGTCACGCCCGGCATCCAGATCATCGCCGCGCCCGGCCACACACCAGGCCATTCTGTCTACCTGGCCAACTCCGGCAAGGAGCAGATCATGATCTCGGCCGACACTATGTATGTGCCGGCGCTGCTGGCGCCGCATCCGGAGTGGCAGGGCGCTTACGACCAGGACGGACCGACGGCAATCGCCACGCGCCACAAGATCATCGACCGGGTGATATCGGACAATATCCGCATTTCCGGGTCGCACTTCCCGTTCCCGGGCACCGGCACCTTCGTCAAGGACGGCAAGGCATACGGATTTACCCCGGTCCAGATCTGAGCACGAGCTTCCAACGCAAGCGAGAAAGACAATGAAACGATCCCTTTTGAGCAGAAATGCCCTGTCGGGCAGACATGCCCTGTTCGGCCTGCTCGGCGCCATTGCCGTGCTGACCGTGCTTCCCGTTGCGACAATCATGCCGGCCCATGCGGTCGACGACATCGAAGGCGCCGACGCGCCGGATCTCACCGCCATCAAGGCCAAGATCGATGCCAAGGACTATTCCGGCGCATTGGCCGAGCTGCGCGATCTGGCGCAGGACACGCAGCAGGCGGACGTCTACAACCTGCTCGGCTTCACCCTGCGCAAGACCGGCGACTACAAGACCGCGCTCACCTACTACACCAAGGCGCTGGAGCTGAAGCCCGACCACAGAGCCGCCCGCGAATATCTGGGCGAGCTCTATGTCGAGACCGGCGACATGGACAAGGCCAAGGAGCAGCTGGCCTCCCTGCAGCAGCTGTGCCCGGCCGGGTGCGACGAGCTTTCCGACCTGCGGCAGGCCATCGACACCAAGGTGACGAAGTAGGACCTTTTCTCTTCCCCACAAATGGGGAGAGCTGGCTCGGCGTAGCCGAGACGGAGCAGGGGCGTTGGCACCGAACTCGCCCCTTCGTCCACCACGGTTGGGCGCTCGTGGCTGGCGCGCTTTGCCGGAGCCGGCATCCTCTCCCTCGCGCCGGCTCCGGCCTTTTCAACATCAGGCGCTTGGCGCCTGCCCGTGCCAAAAAGATCGGAGGCTGACCATGACATTGACCGAACGCTCCGCGAAGCTGCAGGGTCTTGCCGCTAAATACCACCTCGGGGACGTGGGCCTGCTTGCCGGCCGCCTGCTTCTGTCTCTCATCTTTTTGCATGAGGGCGCCACGCGGGCCGCCCATTTCAATGCCGCCGCCAAAGCCATGGCAGCGCTTGGTGTCAACCTGCCGCTGTTTGTCGCCACCGTAGCGTTGCAACTGGGGGCAGGGCTCTCCCTCGCGTCAGGCCTGCTGACGCGGCTTGGCGCCATCGCGCTCGGCCTGTTCTGTTTGGCAACGGCCATGCTGTTCCACACCAATTTCGGCAGCCAGAACGAACTGCTGCATTTCGAAAAGGACCTGGCGATATCGGGCGGCATGTTCGTGCTGGCCGTTGCCGGGGCCGGCAGGGTCTCGCTGGACCGGCTGTTGGCGCTCCATCTGCGGCAGCGCCAGCGCGGCGAGGACATGCCGGCCGCGTTGCCCACAGCGGAGACCCAATTGCCAGTGGACGTGAAGCAGCTGGTTTGAACGGCGCCGCCTTCGCATTCGCCCAGCGGAGCGCCGCGCCTATTTCCCGCGCTTTGCTGGAACCAGCCTTGACCCCCCGCATTGCTTTAGCAGGGGCTCAAGGAGCGCGGCGTGAAAGCATTGTTGGGACTGGTCTGCGGTTTCGTTTTGACCCTTGCGGTGTTCGGTAGCGGTCTGGCCTTCGCCGTCTGGCTAATCACCGCGAACCCACCGCGCCAGGCACCGGCCACCGTCAGTATGGCGGAGCTTTGGACCAAAACGGCGCGGCCGGTGGACAGAACGGCGCAGAATCTCGAGCGCCTGCCGGCCGAGCAGCCCGCGCCCGCCAATATCGAGCCCAAGCGCCAGGCCGGGGAGACCGATCCCACCGCCACCGGCGCCATCGCGCCCGCCACGGCCGAACTGCCGCAGCCGCATGTCGCCTGGTGCGCGAGCCGCTACCGCTCCTACCGGCCGCAGGACAACAGCTACATGTCCTATAGCGGGCAGCAGCGCCCCTGCATCTCGCCCTATCTCGACGCCGACCGTGCCGCGCCGCCCGCCGCCGAGGCCAGCTACGTCGAGGACAACGGCACTGGGCCGGGCGCCTATGCGGCCGCTGGCGATGATGACCATGTCGCCTCCTGCTTCAGCCGCTACCGCTCCTACCGCCCGGAAGACAACAGCTACCAGCCCTATTCCGGCGGGCCGAGGCGGCAATGCCAATAGCGGGCGCTGCGCTTTCCGGCTGCATTCCACGCAAAATTCCACTCCGGCAAGGGTTTCTACCACGCTGCCTACCACGCCCACACAAACACCACGCCCTTATCAAGCCGCCAACAGCGCAACAACGGACCGAGACGGTCGTGCGCTGAACGACCTGTCACTGCAAGATCCAGTGGGATCGCGGTTGGCCGGTTTCGCCTGAAACAACAAACACGGTCCCATGAACGCGGGCGGGCGGCGCGTCGGGGCCAAATGTCAACTTCAAAAGATGGAAACCGAAATGAAGAAGATCGTATTGACCGTTGCCTCGTTGTTGTTCGCCTCCGGCATGGCTTTTGCCGGCAGCGACCACTTTGGCTCCGACTTCATCCCTGCCGCAAGCAGCTATCCAACCGCCCATGCCATGATGTCGGGCGGCGCCAAGGCGGTTGTCCCGAGCGTCACAAACAGCATCACTGACAGCGCAATGGGGGCAAACTCGAACTCCGACATGCCTGCACAGGGCTATGGTCAGGGCGTCTGGGGACGCTGACAACAAAGCCGGCCGCCGCGGCCGGCATCCAGGCGGCGGGGGGACCCGCCGCCTGGATCATTTCGCTCCATGACCGGGCTCTGCCCGGCGCGCCTCGTGTCATCCCAATCTCCAACGACCCGGCCCGGCGATCACGCAAATTCTTTGGATCGTTCGGAGGCGGGCGGCGTTCAGATGCTACCCAATGGAGGATTTGAGAAATGGGCGACGACCAACGGCATGGGAAAATCCGGGAGCGCGCCTATCGGATCTGGGAGCGCGAAGGCGGCGGCGACCCCGAGCAGCACTGGCATCGCGCGGAGGCCGAGATCGACAGGGAGCTGTCGATGGCGGCGGGCAACGCGCCGCCGCGCGAGATTGCCAGCACCGACGTGCTTACGGTCGAGGAGCTGGCCATGCGCACCGGCATATCAGGCAAGCAGGCACAGGACCTGATCGACAGGCTGGGCAACGACCGCGCCGCGATCGAACAGGCAGCACTCGGGCTGAAGGGCAAGCGGCGGCGAAATCCCGGTCAGGGAGAGGCCAAATGATCCGCAAACTCAAGGACGGAAAATACCGGCTCTATTCGCGCAAGAAGGATGAGAAGACGGGCAAGCGACGGAACCTGGGGACTTTCGATAGCCGCGAGGCGGCGGAGAAGCATGAGCGCGAGGTGCAGTATTTCAAGCGCCATTGAGGAAATCGACTCGTTGGTCCTTTATTCTCGGCGTTGTCCCTGCCGCTCACAAAATCCGACCCACCAATTGTAGGCTGCATTGGATTTTGGAACACGAGGCAGATGCCAATCGTGATGCGAAGATGCGGCCCTTGCCCTCGCCACGAGGACATATAGGGCATATAGTTGAAGATCGCCGGCTCGGACCTGACAAGCTGGCGATTGAGAGCGGAGACGTCGCTTTAACTACGGCGCGCTTCTAACTCGGGTTGTTTCACACGCTCTCATAATTGCCCGCCGCGGCCGGCCTCTGCTTTGCGCGATCCCGGTCGCTATTGCATCTATCACTGAAGGAGAACTGAGCTTTTCACTGGAGGAGAAGTCGTCATGCATTACCTTCCCAGACGTGAATTCATCGTTCAAGGCGGGGCAGCCCTCGCAGCGTTGGCGTCCTTTCAATCGCGGATTGCCTCTGCCTTTCCAAGCCGGGCCGGCGAGGAAGTCATCAAATGGTTGGATCAGCTGCCGCCGAACCCGGTTCCGGAAGTCATCAAAAATCAGCTGGTGTGGGAGGATCTCGATTCCTGGGTGACGCCCAACGACAAGTTCTTTTCAATCGCGCATTTCGACCGGCCGGTGATCGACGAAAGCACCTGGAAACTCGAAATCGGCGGCTCCGTTAAAAAGCCGACAACCCTGACGCTCGCCGACATCAAGGCTCGACCGCGCCAGGAAGTCACCTTCACGGTCGAATGTTCGGGCAATACCGGTCTGCCGTTTTTCAATGGCGGCATTGGCAATGCGCGCTGGGCGGGCACGCCGCTCGCGCCGATCCTCACGGAGGCCGGAGTCCTCGACACTGGTATCGAGGTCGTCTTCTGGGGCACCGATAAAGGGGAAATCAAGCGGGCCGACGACGTCAAGTTCACGCAGAATTTTGCGCGCAGCATGTCACTTCCCGACGCCATGGATCCCAAAAACATCCTTTGCTACGAGATGAATGGGTCCCCCTTGCCTCCTGACAACGGCTTCCCGCTGCGGCTGATTGCGCCGGGATGGTACGGGATCGCGAACGTCAAATGGATCAAGCGCATAGACGTGAACGATCAGCGCTTCGAGAACCGGTTCATGGGACGCGATTATGTCACGCTGCGCGAGGAAGACCACAACGGCGAGACAGTATGGGTGGAAACTTCGGTCGGGCGGGCGAGGCTGAAATCGGCACCGGCCCGGGTCACTCATATCGGCGATGACTACCGGATCGTCGGGGCCGCCTGGGGCGCACCGGTCGACCGGGTCGAGGTGAAGATCGATGACGGGCCATGGATGCCGGCGGCCATCGACGAAACCGACAAGGCGGACTTTGCCTGGAAACTATGGTCCGTCGACTGGCCCAAGCCTTCCGCCGGAGAGCACGCCGTCACCTCGCGCGCGGTTGATACGGGAGGGCAGGTCCAACCCGCAATGGACGATCCCATCATTGCCAAGAAGCATACCTATTGGGAAAGCAACGGTCAGGTGACGCGACGTATCAACATTCACTGACTGGCGGGCAGTCGTATCAAAGTGTCTGAGAGCGATGTGCCCCCATGTCTTTGGCATGGGGTCACCCACATCCGACCAGGCGCCGGCCTGAAGCTGGCCAGAGACGATGCGATGACGACTCCATCGCAGCGCCAAGAGCGGTGTTTAGTGACCTGCGCGGACGCGGAGAAAACTTGAACGGCTGGCGTTCCTCGTCCTTCGCCGAGCCCGGTGGCCGTCACCGAGCTCGACTTTATGCGCGACGAGGACGGCGCCACGCCGTGACCCAATGGACCAAGGACCAGCTGAAAGGAGTGCCGGAGCACCGAGACTGAAGGGCCCGACCGTGGCCCTTTTCGAAAGGAGAGTGAGATGATCCGAAAGTGCCCGGACAAGGGCAATTCGCCGTGCCTGAGGGTGGTAGTGCTTAGTGACTTCGGCCAACCGAGAGTCTAGGCTGGCATCGGTTCTGTCAGCGCGAAGACCGTCACATGCCCCGCTTTCTTGCCGTCTACACCATGAAGCCTGAAGACCTTGCCCGCTTTCGCAGCCTGCCCAAGCCCGAGCAAGATGCGATTGATAGCGTCGGCCTACAGCAGTGGACGGACTGGGAGGAGAGAAATGCCGCATCTTTCCCCGATCGCGGCGGCATGGTCGGGAGGACGACGCGCGTTACCAAGGATGGGGTCGCAGACGCCGTGAACCCTTTCTGCGGCTACATTGTCGTCGAGGCCGATACAATCGATGCCGCCGCCCGCCTGTTCGAAAGCCATCCGCATTTCACCGTCTTCCCGGGAGACGGCGTGGACATCATGCCTTTCGTCACTGACCCTCAATGACTTGAAACTCCGGCTGTCGCTTTCTGATGTCGAAGGCTGTCTGTCAGCTCTCGGGGAACTTTTCCCCCGCGGAACCGATCCTGGCGGTTCGCGTCAGATTCAGGTTGAGAGCACGCTGACTTCCTGAAGTCCCCAAAACGTTTCCGGCCCCTTTGAGTTCTCGGGGAGGGATCGTTGGGGCGGCGCTGATCAAGCCGGTCGCGCCTCTTCGACGTTGCGCGCGCTCCAATGGCGCCAGATGACGGGAATGGTCAGAACCAGGCCGAGTAGGGACGAATAGAGTTCGGGCGCCACCAGAAGCAGGGCGGCCAAGACCAGCAACACGTTTTCCCATGGCCGGGTGCGCACGAGCAGGTAGCGCGAGAGGGCGGCCCCCAGGCAGGTGATGCCGAGCACGCAGCCAAAGAAAGCCAGGAAGAAGTTCGGCCAGGTGAAATCTTTCGTCACCAGCAGAAGCGACGGCGAGAAGACAAAGACAAAGGGCACCAGCGCCTTGCCGAGCCCGAGCCGAAAGGCAGTGTTGCCGGTCTTGAATGGATCAGCTCCCGCCATGCCGGCGGCAGCGTAGGCAGCCAGCGCAACCGGCGGCGTGATGTCAGCCAGCAGGCCATAATAGAAAACGAAGAAGTGGGCGACGATCGGCTCGGTGCCGAGCATCACCAGTGCCGGCGCGGCAATCGTCACCATGATGATGTAGTTCGCTGTCGTCGGGATGCCGCAACCCATCAGGATGCAGACCACGCCGGTCATGATCAGCGTGAACAAAAGGGTCAGCCCGTGCGTCGAGAAGATCGCTTCGGGGATAAAGGTGCCGAACAGCAGCGACAGATGGCCTGCCGTCGAAGTGACGATGTAGGACAGCTTGAAGCCGACGCCGGTCAGGGTGACGACGCCGACGACGATGCCGACCGTGGCGGCGGCAGCGCCGACGGCGAGCGCATACTTGGCGCCGTCGCGCAGGCACACCACGATGTCGGCGACAGACATGCGCCGGCGCGGGTTAAACAGGCCGACCAGGATGCACAGGGTAATGCCCCAGAAGGCAGCCATGTAAGGCGTATAACCCGCAAGAAGCACGCCGATCAGGACGACGAGAGGGATGATGGTCGGCCAGTCCCGTTTCAATGCCTCGACCACGTCGGGCATCTCGTCCGGCCGCAGGCCGCGCAAGCCGGTGCGCTTGGCCTCGAAATGCACCTGCATGAACACGCCGAAGAAGTGCATGAAGGCCGGCACTATCGCTGCCAGGATGATGGTCGTGTAGGGCAGTTCGAGGAACTCGATCATCAGGAAGGCGGCGGCTCCCATGATCGGCGGCGTCACCTGCCCGCCGGTGGAGGAAGCCGCCTCCACCGCGGCGGCGAAATGCTTCTTGTAGCCGAGCCGGATCATCGCCGGGATGGTAAGCGAGCCGACGGTGACGGTGTTGGCGACCGACGAGCCAGAGATCATGCCAAACAGGGCCGAGCCGAAGATCGATACCTTGGCCGGACCACCGGCGTAGCGGCCGGCGACCCATGCCGCGCAGTCGAGAAAGAGCTGGCCGAGACCGATGCGGGTGGCGAAGACGCCAAACAGGACGAAGTGGAAAACGTAGGTGGCGACGACGCCGAGCGCGATGCCGTAGATGCCTTGCGTCGTCAGGTAGAGGTGGTCGACGAGCTGGGAGACGGACGCGCCGGGATGCACCAGGATGCTCGGCATATAGGGGCCGAACAGCGCATAAGCCATGAAGAGGATGGCGATGATGGGCAGCGGGATGCCGACGGACCGGCGCGTCGCTTCCAGCAGGAGCAGAATGAGGGTCAGCCCGAGCACCACGTCCGTCGTCGTGGGGTTGCCGACGCGGAAGGCAAGATCGTCGAGCGGGATCATCGGCACGTGCAGGACCGCTATCACCGCGGCAAGCGCCAGCAGCCAGTCGAAAACCGGTATGCCGAGCGGCCGCAGAAAGCTGGATTGGGCGGGCTGGTCGTAGCCCTTCTTCACCAGAGGGAAGACGAGGAAGATCAGCGACAGCACCATCGACAGGTGGATGCCCCGGTGCAGCATCTCCTGCAGCAAGCCGAATCCAGCCGTGTAATAGTGAAACAGCGACAAGGCCACCAGGAGGAAGCCGACCAGCCAGCCGGCGGCCCGGGTCAGCGGCCGGAACCGGATCTCGGAGTCGAATTTCTCCTCCAGTTCGCGAGCCTTTTCCTCGTCGAACTCCATGCCGGAAAGCCTGATTTTGTCGTCGTCGCTCATAGTCGGTTCCGTATCCTGAATCCCCAGACAAACGAGGCGGAAAGCACGCCTTCCGCCTCGTTGTCGCCAGTCTGTTGATGGCCTCTTATTTCAGGGCGCCGACTTCCTTGTAGAATTTCTCCGCGCCCGGATGGAACGGAATGCCGGCGCTGGTGACCGCGTTCTGGAGCGTGATCAGCTTGCCCTTGGCATGACCAGCCTGCAGCGCCTTCTGGGTCTCGTCGCTGTAGAGCGACTTGACGATCTTGTAGATGAGGTCATCGGTCTGCTTGGCGCTGGTCACCCATTGCGCGGCGACCGAAATGGTCTTGGTCTCGCCGACATTCTTGTAGGTGCCCGCGGGCACGATGTCGGTCGAGAAGAACTTCTGTTCGGACAGGAGCTTGTCGGCCTCGGGGCCGGTGATCGGCACCAGCGTGATGTTCTTGGTGCTGGCAAGCTCGACGATGGCGCCGGTCGGATAGCCGCCGACGAAGAAATAGGCGTCCATGGCGCCGTCCTGCAGGCGCTCGCCGGCCGGGCCGGGCTTGAGATATTCGGGCTTTACGTCCTTCTCCGTTAGACCGTAGGCGCCGAGCACCAGGCGCGCATCAACGATGGTGCCGGAACCCGGCTCGTCGAGGGAGACGCGCTTGCCCTTCAGATCCGCCACAGTCTTGATGCCGGCGTCGGCGCGCGCGACCAGATGGATGGTTTCAGGATAGAGCGTCGCAATGAGGCGCAGATCCTCTACCTTGGGCTTGCCCTCGTAGAGGCCGGTGCCCGAATGCGCCCAGTAGGCGACATCGGATTGCGTGAAGCCCGATTCGGAAGCGCCCGACTGGATGGCGCTGATGTTGGCCACCGAACCGTTGGAGGACGTGGCGCTGGCAACCAGGCCCTCGACGCCGGCCGGCCCCGTCGCCGAGATCGCGTTGGCGATCAGCCCGCCCACCGGATAGTAGGTGCCGGACGTGCCGCCGGTGCCGATACGGAAAAAAGCCTGCTGCGCGCGCGCCGGCGAAAACCCTGCCGCGGCCAGCGCCAAAGTGCCCGCGCCGACGGAAAAGACGCGACGGTTGATCGAAACAGTCATACTACCTCCCGGTCAAAGATCGGCAGGATGTTGCATCAACCCAAGGATTGTCAACCTGCGCGCGCCTTTCGGGAGGGGATCTGTCGTCGCTGGCGGTGCCCCCTCCCTGTTGCCGTCATGGCGCATTTTGAGATCTAGCTTGTCGATTGAACGGCGGTAATCCGCTTGCTGACGCGGCGCTATCAACACATTCCGCGTGTTGTCAGCCGGCATCCGCAACTGGCGGTTAGCCGACCCTCCAATTTCTGGCGGCTTCCAAGGTGCCAGCCGTCTTTATTAACCATTTGTTAACCATTCGGCCGGCACCCTTTAACCATTGAGTAAGGATTCGCCAGCCGTGACCTTTGCCGCTCCCCTGGAGACCAAATCCATTCGCTTTCGCGCCCGTTCGTTCGTCGCTTTCACGCTGACGCCGGAGGCGCCGATCGGTGCTTGGCTGGAGGGGCTGGATCATTGGATCGGCAATTCGCCGGGCTATTTCTCAGGGCGGCCGGTGGTGCTCGATCTCAATGCGCTGAAGCCTGCGGCCGACGAGATCGCGGCGCTGGTCGCTTCGCTCGGCACGCGTGGCATCCGGGTCTATGCCATCGAGCTCGAAGGGGCCTCGCTCGGGCCCGAGCTGCCGCCGCTGCTGGCCGGCGCCAAGGAGGCCACTTCAGATGGCCTGCTGGCGCAGCCCGGCCGCAACGGCAAGGCAGGCCTGGCGGAAGAGGCCGGCAAGACGGAAGCGGTGTCTTCGGAACGCGGCAAGGAAACGGGCAAGCCCGACGAGGGCAGGGCCGAGGCTGGAAGGGTCAAGGCAGCCAAGACAGAACAGCAAGCCGGCGCGGCGGAGCCGGCCCTGGCCGGAACGCTGATGGTCAAGTCGCCCCTTCGCTCGGGCCAGTCGATCTTTCATCCGCATGGCGATGTCATCGTGCTTGGATCGGTCGCTTCCGGTTCCGAGATCATTGCGGCGGGCTCGATCCATGTCTACGGCACGCTGCGCGGCCGCGCCATTGCGGGCTCGGAAGGCAATATTTCGGCGCGCATCTTCTGCCGCAGGAACGAGGCCGAACTGCTCGCCATCGACGGCTGGTACACCACGGCGGAGGACATGGAAGGCGCCTCGCGCGGCAAGCCGGTGCAGGCCTTCCTCGAAGACGGCGTGCTGCGCGTCGTGCCGCTGAACTAGGGCGCCGGGATGAAAACGCCGGACCAGTTCTTGTTTTGCGCGACCGCGAACAGGACGTTCAGGTCCGCAAGGTTGGGACCGGTTTCGCGTGGGATGATGGCAGGTTCCAACAATAGCCGTGCGATGCACGGAGCAATAACAAACGACAACATCAGGCGACGGAGGCTTTTTTCATGGGCAAGGTAGTGGTGGTCACCTCAGGCAAGGGAGGTGTCGGCAAGACGACCTCGACGGCCGCATTGGGGGCCGCGGTCGCCAGGACCGGCAAGAAAGTGGCGCTGGTCGATTTCGACGTCGGCCTGCGCAATCTCGACCTGATCATGGGCGCCGAACGGCGCGTGGTGTTCGACCTCGTCAATGTCATCCAGGGCACGGCCAAGCTGTCGCAGGCGCTGATCCGCGACAAGCGCGTCGATACGCTGTTCCTGCTGCCGGCCTCGCAGACGCGCGACAAGGACGCGCTGACCGAAGAAGGCGTCGGCGAGGTGATCGAGAAGCTGCGCTCGGTGTTTGACTATGTGTTCTGCGACAGCCCGGCCGGCATCGAGCGCGGCGCGCAGCTCGCCATGCGCTTCGCTGACGAGGCGGTCATCGTCACCAATCCGGAAGTGTCGTCGGTGCGCGATTCCGACCGCATCATCGGCCTGCTCGACGCCCGCACCATGCGTGCCGAACAGGGCGAGCAAATCGCCAAGCACGTGCTGGTGACGCGTTACGATGCCGGCCGCGCGGCTCGCGGCGAGATGCTGTCCATCGACGACGTGCTGGAAATCCTGTCGGTGCCGCTGCTCGGCATCATCCCGGAGAGCCAGGATGTGCTCAGGGCCTCCAACCTCGGTTCGCCGGTGACGCTGAGCGATCCGCTGAACGCCGCCGCCAAAGCCTATATCGAAGCGGCGCGGAGACTGGAAGGCGAAGACCTGCCGGTCGTGGTTCCCTTCGAGCGCAAGGGCTTCCTCGACAGGCTGCTCGGAAGGAGGGCGGCATGAACATTCTCGACCTCTTCAAGCGGCGCTCCAGCGCGCCCGTGGCGCGTGAGCGGCTGCAGGTGCTGCTCGCCTACGAACGCCGCAGCCGTGGCCAGCCCGATCTCGTCTCCGTGCTGCGCGAGGAGATCATGGCCGTCATCGCCAAGCACGTGCAGATCGACCAGGACTATCTGCAAATCTCGATGGACCGCGGCGAGACCATGTCGACGCTGGAAATCGACATCCAGATCCCCAACAAAAGCGCCGTGCCGCTGGCCATGGCGGGCTGACTTTTACCCTCCCCTTGTGGGGAGGGTCGCTGCAAGCAGCGGGCGGAGTTGGCGCGGCGCTACAGGACGAGCATCCTCCAGCGCCAGCGCCTCAGTCCTACCTTCCACGAGGGGAAGGTAGGATCCAGGATTTTCCGCATCAGATTCCACCCAGAAATTGGGTGCGTCAATTCTGCAAAAAGACGGCCGCGGCACTGGTCGCCCGCCGCATCCCAATCCCAAATGTCCAACTTTACGCTCCCCCTAATGGGGGGCTTCCCCTGCGCAATCAGTGGATGTAAGCATACATATTAGCCAATTATTAAATACTGAATGGGGTATGCGTAAAGGGCATTCGTTATGAATTTCAAGGGTCTGATCAAGCGTGCCGAAGACGTAGATGATGCACTCCAGGAGCTGCAGGCCGATCTGGCGGACGCTCTGGATGCCAGCCTCGATACCGAATACGACGCGCCGCCGGACAGCGGCTATATCCCAGATTCCGCGCCAGGAGCCGAGGCCTCGGCACCCGAGGCCAATGCGGATGATGCGGATAATCCGGACGGCGCGGGCAACGCCGACGATACCGAAACCGCACCACGACTGACGCCCCATACCCAGACCCGGATGGCGGCATTGAGTGCCTTCGAAGGGATGTTCCATGACGCCAGGAACTATATGGACGAGATCAACGGCAAATTGTCGGAGATCGCTACCTCACACCATTTGACGCGCGAGTTCCTCAACATCCTCCACACCGATATTCTTCGCGCCAACGAGCTGGAGCTCGCAAATGGCGACCTGGTCGCGGAACAAAGAACGCTGTCGGAAAAGCTGCACGACACGGCAAGAAAGCTGCGCGAGCGTGAAAGCGCCTGCGAATTGCTGCAACAGCGCGAGACAAGCCTGGTCCAGGACAGGGAGGCGCTTCGCGCAGCGCTCGCAGCGGCCAGGCTGGAACTTGCCGAAACGGCCAATGCGGGCGCAAAACGCGACGCGGAGTTCGGCGACATCGCCAAGCGGCTGACGGCCAGGGCGGTCGAGGCCAACAGGCGCCTGCGCGAGAGCAAGATGCTGCGGGAAAAACATGTCAGCCTGTCGATCGAGCTTGATAAGGCGCTGAAGCGGGAAACCCAGACGCGCCACAGGCTCGACGAGCTCTCGACGATCCATGCCAGCGAAGCAGCGCGGCTTGCCGAACTGCTGGCCGCGCTCGGCAAGAGCGAGAAGGAGGAGATAAGGCTCCAGAAGTCACTCGAGACTGCCCAGGCAAAGCTGTCGGAAATGACCGAAGCGGCCAGCATGATGGAAGGCGACAGGCAAGCTGAACTCGCGCGCAGCCAGATGGAAATGCGCGGATTGCGTTCCGAGATCCAGGACCTGCAATCACGGCTGGAGCGGGCCTCGCACGAGAACAGCGAGGCCACAGCCGAGATCGCCAGGCTCAAGACCGACTTGAACGACACCCTGGCCGAAAAGAAAATCGCCGATCAAAAGTTGTCCTCGCTCACCGACGAGAACGAAAACGACAAGACGAGCCTTTCGAAAGCGAACGCCAATCTTTCGCAGCTTGCGCTGCAACAAGCATCGGAACAGATACAGCTGGATGTCCAGAGGCAGGAATGCGAGGACCTCAAAGCTGAAATCGCGTCGCTCAATGCCCGGATCAAGGAATTGCTGCCTTACGAGCGGCTCCACAAGGCCACCAACGGCAGATCGCGCGAGGCCGACGTGGTCGACATCGCCGCCGTGGTGGCGGAGAAAGCTCGTGGAACGGGCAGGCGGCGCATCCGCAGGAACCTCCGCGCCACGCCGTAGCTCATTTCGCCGGCATGGCCGCAGGTCCCGCTGCGGGGCAGCGTTCCGCGCCCGCTGCCTCAACGCGATCGCACGCCGCCGCCGCGGCGCAAATCGCTGAACTGAGGGAGCGGAAGGCCGTCCGTCAAGACGGCGCCAAGCCATCTGCTTGGCTGCGAAGCGTTAGCCGCAGCAAGGTTGGGGTCCGGCCGAAGGTCCGCAGCAGGCCTTGGCTTTCCTTTCCTCCTCCAGCCAGCGGTCGCGCGGCTTGCAGCTTGCCGGCCGCGGCGAAAGCTCGACATGCACCGCATCACCCGCGAGCCGGGGGAGCGCGGCGCGGTAGAGCTGCATCGGGCGCACGCCGTCGCTGACTTCGAAAGTAAGCTTGGCGGAATGGTCGAGGCCGACATGCTCCGTCACCTTGCGGATGATCGCCGAGAATTTCCCGGCCGGCATATGCGTGCGGTCCTCCTCGACGTCCCAGAGCTGCACGAAGATCTCGGCCCAGGATTCCGGGTTTGCACCGCAGTCCAGCGCAGCGAACTGGCCGGCCTTCACCTCGGTGACGTGGTAACCAGGTCGCACCGGCCGGCCGTCATAGAAGAACACCAGCGGCCGGTCCTTGTAGCCCGCCAGAAACTCCAGCAGGCCAGCGATGGTGATGTCGTCGGGATCAACGACGTCAGCGGGTTCAAATTCCCGATTGTCAGAAACGAGCATGTGCGGTAATCCTTGTTTCAACGTTTTTAGGATTGTTGAAATATGGATGAACGTCAAGCCCTTTCCGCCTTTGCGGCCCTTTCGCAAGAAACTCGCCTGCGCATCTTGCGGCATCTGGTGATTGCCGGTCCGGACGGGATTGCCGCCGGCGCCATCGCCGAAAAAGTCGAGGTCTCGGCCTCGAATGTGAGCTTCCACCTGAAGGAGCTCGAGCGGGCAGGGCTGGTCAGCGTGCGGCGCGATTCGCGCTCCATGGTCTACAGCGCCGAATATGACGCGTTGAGCGGCCTCATCCGTTTCCTGATGGAGGATTGCTGCTCCGGCCGGCTGGAGATCCGCGCTTCGGCGTTGGCTCCAGACTGCTGCGCCGCCGATGTGAAGGGACCGGTTCAGTGATCGTCGCGCCGACAGCCCGGGCGATCGTCCCGACCGCGCCGCATCAGCAATCCGAAATCCAACCTCTTGCCGTCGAGGCCAAGCCATGACCGCTACGATCTTCCACAATCCCGACTGCGGCACCTCGCGCAACACGCTTGCCATGATCCACGCGAGCGGCGAGAAGCCTGACATCATGGAGTATCTGAAACATCCGCCCAGCCGGGACCGCTTGCGCCAGCTGGTCGCCGCCATGGGAATTCCCGCGCGCGCCTTGCTGCGCGAAAAGGGTACGCCCTATGCCGAACTCGGCCTGGGTGACGCCAAATGGACCGATGAACAGCTGATCGACGCCATGCTGAGGCATCCGATCCTGATCAACCGGCCGATCGTCGAGACGCCCAAGGGGACGCGGCTGTGCCGTCCGTCCGAGCTCGTGCTCGATCTGCTCGACCATCCGGTGGCCCGCTTCGCCAAGGAAGGCGGCGAGGTAGTGATCCATGACCGTGGCATCAAGTGATCGAAGCCTTTCCGATCTCGAATTCCCGGAGCGCTCGCCGCTGACCGCCATTGCCGCCCTCGGCGTCACCCAGATCATCGGCTACGGCACGCTGTACTACAGTTTCAGCATT
Source organism: Mesorhizobium sp. B2-5-3 (assembly GCF_006441005.1). Taxonomy (NCBI): domain Bacteria; kingdom Pseudomonadati; phylum Pseudomonadota; class Alphaproteobacteria; order Hyphomicrobiales; family Phyllobacteriaceae; genus Mesorhizobium; species Mesorhizobium sp. B2-5-3. The sequence goes on along the minus strand of NZ_VFUS01000006.1, from coordinate 194,234 downwards.
CTCGCCGCCGATATGGCCAGGGATCTGGACTGGCCGACCGAATGGATTTTCGGCGCGCTCTCGGCGGCTCTGCTGGTTGGCGGCCTGACGGCGCCCTGGCTCGGAAACTGGATCGACCGCTTCGGCGCCGGCAAGATCATGACCGCCGGCTCGATCCTTGCCGCGGCTGCGCTCGCCGCCTGTGCCTACGCGCCGGCGGCCGGGGCCTTCGTGGCGGCGCTGATCGTGCTGGAAGTGGCATCGAACCTGGTCCAGTACGGCGCCGCTTTCGCGCTGCTTGTGCAGATAAGGCCGCGCGCGGCGCAACGTAGCATCACCTATCTCACCCTCATCGCCGGCTTCGCATCGACCGTGTTCTGGCCGATCACCTCGGCCCTGCACACGCAGATGTCATGGCGAACCATCTATCTCGTCTTCGCGGGGCTGAACCTGCTCGTCTGCCTGCCGCTGCACGCCTGGCTCTCCCACGGGCTGGCCAAGAGCAGGCGCTCGGCGACCGAGCCGCCACGGCATGTCCAGGGATCGCTTCCGGCCTCGGCGCGGCCGCTCGGCTTCGCGTTGATGGTCATCGCCTTTTCGCTGCAGAACCTGCTTGGCGCCGCTGTCCTGGTGCATATGGTGCCGCTGCTTTCCGGACTTGGCCTCGGGGCGACCGCCGCCGTCGTCGGAACGCTGTTCGGGCCGTCACAAGTGTTGAGCCGCTTCATCAACATGATCTTCGGCATCAACCTGCCGCCATTGACGCTGGCCATCATCTCGGCCGGCCTGATGACGAGCGGGGTCGTCGTGCTGAACTGCACGGCGCCTTCCGTCGCAGGCGCGATGGTTTTCGCCGTCGTCTTCGGCATGGGCAATGGGCTTTTCAGCATCGTCATCGGCGCCCTGCCGCTGACATTGTTCGGCAGTGCGGACTATGGCCGTCTGCAGGGGCGCGTCACATCGGCCCGGCTGCTCGTTTCGGCCGTCGCGCCGTTTGCGCTGGCCTTTGCCATCGTCAATGTCGGCACTGCCTGGTCGCTGGGGGCCATGGCGTTTCTGGGCGGCACCGCGCTGTTGGTCCTGACAGCGATCACGAGACTGCCGAACGCGCGCAACGGCCGCGTCTGAGGGCGGCCGGCTCGTCCGGCCCTTTCTTGCCCCATCGAGATGCCGGTCCTGCCTCACGACGGACGGGCCGGTTCGCCCTATCTCCCATGACGCAGCGTTTGCCTGATGGTGCACGGAGGACGGGATCAAGTGACATCGACGCCGGTTGTCGGTCGTGAAGCGGCGCCTTTGCCTGTGATGGCGCTGTTGGGGGCCATGGTGTCGATCCAGATCGGCGCTACTTTCGCCAAGAGCCTGTTTCCGGTGATCGGCGCGCAGGGCACGACGACGCTGAGGCTGGTCGTCGGCGCGCTGATGCTGATCGCCGTGCTGCGGCCCTGGCAGATGCGGCCTTCGCGCGCCACCATGCCGTGGCTGGTCGCTTATGGGGTAACGCTGTGCGCGCTCAACCTCCTGTTCTACGCCGCGCTCGCCACGATTCCGCTCGGCGTTGCGGTGGCGCTGGAGTTTTCGGGACCGCTGCTGGTGGCGACGCTGACCTCGCGGCGCGCCGGCGACTTTGCCTGGATCGCGTTGGCGGTCGCCGGCATCGTGCTGTTGTCGCCCTTCATCCGTTCGTTCCAGCCGCTCGATCCGACTGGGGTGATGCTGGCGCTGGCGGCCGGCGGTTTCTGGGCGCTCTACATCGTGCTGGCGCAGAAGGCGGGCGCGGAGCTCGGCACCCGCACCACCGCCTACGGCATGGCGATCGCCGCCGTGCTGGTGCTTCCTTTCGGCGTGGCGCAGGCGGGAGCTGGCCTTCTCGCGCCGTCGATCCTGGTCAGTGCCTTGCTCGTCGGCCTGTTCTCGAGCGCGCTGCCGTTCTTTCTGGAGATGGTGGCGCTGACCCGGATGCCGGCCCGCATCTACGGCACGCTGACCTGCCTGGAGCCAGGGCTCGGCGCGCTGGCCGGCTTCCTGTTCCTGCATGAGAGCCTGACCGCGCCGCAACTGGCCGGCATCGCCGCCGTCATCGTCGCGGCCGCCGGCACCGCACTGACGTCGAAGCCGCCGGTGCCGTCGCCGGAGTAGGGGCGGGTCAACGTACAGGTTCGTGCTGCAAAGCCGTTTCGTGACCGTCGTTCAGAACTTCACGCCCAGATCGACCTTGGCGCCCTGGTCGACCGTGCCACTGCCGAACTGGCCGGTATAGGACAGGCCGAGCGTCGCATTGGCCGACATGTTGAGATCGAGGCCGGCCTCGATCACCGCGGCATCCCTGGCGATCGGCACGCCGGCGATGGTGAATTGATCGCCGCCGGCGAAGGCGAAAGCGGAGGTCGGCGTGACATCGCCGAAGGCGTGACGCCAGCCGAGCATGCCGCGAGCGGTGGCATCGATGCCGCCAAGCGCGAAGTCGGTCGCGCCGCGAAGGCCGAGCGTGGTGAAGGTGGCGTCGTTGTTTGTGCTGGCGCTGGTCAACGCCGCGGCACCACCCGTTTCGGTGAAGCCGTCGGTGTGCACGCTGACATAGGCGAGGTTGGCGAAGGGTTCGAAATGGAAGCCACCGGCATCAGCCTTGTAAGCGAGTTCGCCGAACACTTGCGCGGTGCCGGCGTCGTAGTCCGCCGACAGTTGATCGGCAAAGCCGTTGAAAGCAGCCGAGCGCCTGGTCGAGATGCTGCTCCAGCTATAGGCTGCACCGCTGCGGAAGGCGATGGCGCCCCAGTTCGTGCCGCCATAGAGACCGAGATGGTAGCTGTCGCTCTTGCCTGACGAATCGCGGTCGTCGGCATCGAAGGAGGAATGGCCGTAGCCGCCGAGCACGCCGACACGCCAGCCGCCGACCAAAGTGTCGGCGCCGGCCAGCAGGCCGCCGGTCGAGCGATCGAAGGCGGCGGCATTGCCGTCGCTGTCGGTGTTGCTCCACGAACCGAACACCTGGCCCCAGACAGCGAAGCGGTCGGTATCGGCCGCCACCATTTCCGGTCCACCCTCGCCATAGGCCATGACCGGCAGCGCCGCAGCGCCGCCATCGCCAAAGGCAGCAGCAATGCGATTGCTGGCCACGTCGCGGACGAAGCGGCTGTCTTCAAGCAGCATGCTCTTGGCCGAGGCGTGGATTTCGCCGGAAAGCTGGTCGAAGGCGTCCTGGGCGGCTGCTTCGCTCGGCAAAGCAAATATCGCATCGAACAGCGGATTGCCGCTGCCAAGACTTTCGGCACCACCGCCGGTGGCGATCTGGTTTGGCGTCAGGCCGACATCGGCGAAGGACTTTGCCTGCACCGCGTCGATGTAGACATGCGTCGGATCGTAATTGGCGTAAAGGCCGGTGAAAAGGCCCAGTCCGCTGATTGTGTAGGTGCCGATGACGCCCGCGTCGGCCTGCAGAACCGTGTAATGCGTGCCCGGCACGTAAGGCGCTGCGTCCGTCTTGACCATTTGGAGGATCGCGCCGGAGGCGATGCTCGCCGTGCCCGTCGCGTGGACGAGATCGGACTGGCCGGTCGAGGTCAGCTCGACCTGGTAGATCGAGCCGGCCGCCTGGTCGAGATCGCCGGCGACGTGGAGCGTACCGATCGAATTGCCGGGTGCGATGATGCCGCCCGACCGCGCCATGACGCCGCCCACCGTGCCGTTGCCGCCCAATATGCCGCCGAAGATCGTCACCAGCGAGTTGGCCAGCGAACCGTTCACGGCCAGTCGCCCGCCATCCACATTGGTGGCACCGGTGAAGCCGCTCGAATCGGCGGTAAGGTTCGTCGTGCCGGCGATCTGGTTGATCGCGCCGACACCGCCGATCGCCGATGCGAAGGCGTAGTTCGTGTCGGTGTGGTTGAAGTTGATCGCACCCGCGCCCGGCCCGAACTGGACGCTAGCCGCATTGAGCGTGCCCGCGGCCGCCGCTGGCGATCCGCTCGCCGCACCGATGTTGAGCGTGCCGACGGAGCCCGCCATGGCGGCGATGTTGACCACGCCGCCGCTCGACACCGCGCCGCCATTGGCAATCGTCAGCGCGCCTGTTCCACTAACGCCGATATTGAGATCTCCGCTGCTGGCCCATGTCGAGCCGGCGTCGCTGACGTTGGCCATGCCGATGGATCCGGCATAAAAGCCCAGATAACCATCGGTGTTGGCGACCTTGCCACCGTTCGAGACGGTCAATGATCCCGTGCCACCCTGACCGACCTGAAGGAGGTTGCTGCTGGTCCAGCTCGAGCCTGCGCCGCTGACGATTGCCGTGCCCAGGGCCCCGGCGTCAAAACCCAGATAGCCAGCAGCGCTGGAGACGATACCTCCGTTTGAGATCGCCAGCGTGCCGGTGCCGTCTTCGCCGAGATAAAGGGAAGCATTGTTGGCCCAAACCGAGCCGACGCCGTCGACTGTCACCGAGCCGATGGCGCCCGCGGCGGAGCCTACGGTGCTCACCAGGTTGACGACGCTGCCGCCGTTCGAGATCGTCAACTTGCCCGTGCCGGAATCGCCGATGCGCAGGTCCGAGAAATTGATCCAGTGCGAACCCGACCCATCAACGGTGGCGATGCCTGTGGAACCCCCAGCCTTGCCCAAATAGCCGGTCTGATTGCTGGCGGTGCCGCCATTGGTGATCGCCAGCGTGCCCGTACCTTGGTCGCCGACGCTCAGGTTCGAACTGTTTGCCCAAATCGAGCCGGCACCGTCGACCGCTACCGTGCCGAGCGAACCCGCGGCGTAGCCAATCAAGCCCAAGCCATTGCTGACCATGCCGCCGTTCGAAACCGTCACCGTGCCCGTGCCAAAGCCTCCGACATAGAGGTCCCCGCTGTTCGTCCACTTCGATCCCGCGCCGTCAACCGCCGCCATGCCGGTCGAACCGGCAATGTAGCCGATATAGCCCCAGCCATTGCTGACCGTGCCGCTGTTCGAGATCGTCAGAGTACCCGTGCCGAAACCGCCTACGAACAGGTCCGAGCTGTTGTTCCAGGCCGACCCCCCACCGTCGACCGTTACCGTGCCCGTCGAGCCCGACAATGTGCCCACATAGCCTGTGGTATCGCTGACCTTGCCGCCGTTCGAGATATTCAGCGTGCCGGTACCCTGATCGCCGACGAACAGGTTGGAACTGTTTGTCCAGGTCGATCCCGTGCCGTCGACCGTCACCGTGCCGGCGGAACCCGAATCGAAACCAACGAAGCCCAGGCCACTGCTGACCGCGCCGCCGTTGAGGATGTTCATTTCGCCGGTGCCGGCGGAACCGACAACAAGAGCTACGCTGGCCCAGGTCGAGCCTATACCGTCGACCGTTGCCGTGCCGGTGGAGCCCGCAACGTTGGCTAAAATGCCGTTCTGATTGCTGACCGCGCCCTTGTTCGAGACCGCCAGCGTACCCGTGCCCTGATCGCCAACGATGAGGTCCGAGCTGTTGGTCCAGGTCGAGCCGGCGTTTTCGACGAACACAGTGCCGGTCGAATCTGCTTTCGCGCCAATGACCGCCGAGCTGTTCTTGACGACCCCGCCGTGGGAGATCGCCAGTGTTCCGGTACCGAAATCGCCCACAGCCAGATTGGAGCTGTTGGTCCAGGTCGAGCCGGCGCCGTCGACGAACACGAAACCGGTTGAACCTGCTTTCGCGCCGATATTCCCCGAGGCGTTGCTGACCACGCCGCCGCTCCCAACCAAGAGCGTGCCGCTGCCGCTATCGCCGACGAATAGATCCGAGCTGTTGGTCCAGGTCGAGCCGGAACCGGTGACCGTCGCGAAGCCGATAGAGTCCGTCAGCGCGCCGATCGTGCCGATGGCGCTACTGACCGCGCCGCCGCCCAAGATTGTGAGCGCACCCTGGCCTTGGTCGCCGATGAACAGGTTGGAAGTGTTTGTCCAGGACGATCCGTTACCGTCGACCGCCACCGTGCCAGTGGAGCCCGCGGCATAGCCCGCATATCCCACCGAACTGGTGACTTTGCCGCCATTCGTTATCGTCAGCGTGCCGAAACCCCCGTTGCCGACCGCGAGCGCGGCGTTGGCCCAGGTGGAGCCAACGCCATCGACGGTTGCCGTGCCACTGGAACCCGCCAGGTTACCCAAAATGCCGCTCAGGTTGCTGACTTTGCCGCCGTTCGAAACCGTCAGCGTACCGGTGCCCTGATCGCCGATGAACAGGTGGGAAGCGTTGGTCCAGGTCGAGCCCGTGCCGTCGACGATGACCGTACCCGTGGAGTTTGAATTCTTGGCAATTGTGCCTACGCTGTCGGTCACCTTGCCGCCGGCGGAAACGATCATCGCGCCCGTGCCAGTCTGTCCAACCGTCAGGTTCCCGCTGTTGGTCCATGTCGACCCCGTGCCGGAGACATTGACTGTGCCGTGGGAGCCGGCATTCGCGGCGACAACGCCGGTCACATCCGTCGCCGTTGCTCCGCTGAAGATGTCCAGAAATCCGGTGCCCTGATCGCCGACAGTTACCTGGGAAGCATTCGTCCAGGCCGAGCCTAGCCCCGTCACCACAACGGTGCCGGAGGCCGAGAAACTCCCGCCAATATTGGCAAGATCATCCGACAACAGGCCGCCATTTGAAACCGTCACCGATCCGGTGCCGCCGAAACCGACATAGAGATTGCCCGCGCTGTTCCATTGCGACCCGGTGCCGTCGACCGTGGCCGTTCCAACGGAGCCGGAATTATAACCGACAAAACTACTGCCATCATTCATAACACCGCCGCTGGCAACGTTCAGCGTGCCGGTGCCGCCATATCCAAGGGCGAAACTAGCGAAAGTACTCCACGAGGAGCCGACGCCGGTGATCGTTGCCGATGCATTGGCGGTTGCCGAATATGCCAATGTACCGTCTTGGCTGGTCAGAGTGCCGGCATTCGAAATGGTCAGATCACCGGTCGAGGAAGAGCCATTTGCTATGGTGACACCGGCGGCAAAAGCATTTGCGCCGTTGATGACAGTCGGGTTGACGGCGCTTGTGTTGATAGTGACATTATCGGCCGCTGTCGGCACCGACGCTGGGGTCCAGTTTCCGGCCGTGAACCAGTTCGTGGAGGCAGCACCGGTCCAGATCTCGGCTGCCGCCGCGGTGAGCGGCTGACCAAGACCGACCAGCGCGGTCGAAGCCAGCAACAGATACTTCATCCCCGTCGCCTTGCGGCCTGCAAATGTGTTCTGCGGCATCCAAACCCCTGACATGACAGTCGTTTCACCCTGAGGCTGACATGTCATTGGAGCCCGGGCTTGTCTTGGGCAGGGCCGCACTGGAATTGGACTGGAGCGAAAAGCCGTGCCTTTTGCGCGCACTGTGGCAGTTCTGCGCCACGAGCGCGCAGGCGCCGCTCCACCGGCCTCTCAAAGAGAGAATCGGACCCCGCGCCAGGGCCGGCCACAGAAAATGCCGCAATCCTATCTGGCGCTGGTCGGCGTGTAGCCGAAACGGCGACGAAAGCAGCGATTGAAATACGATACATCGCTGAACCCGCTCGTCATCGCGACATCGCTGACCCGCATGTCGCTGTGTCTCTGAGAAAGCATCCTGTGGGCGCTCTGCAAACGCAGCTCGAGAACGCGCTCGGAGAAGCTCACTCCCGTTTCCTGAAGGAGATCATGGACGTAGCGCGCCGACAGGGCGAGCTGTTGCGCGACACCTTGGGCGGAGATGCCAGGATCGGCGAAATCCTCGGCAATCGTTGCCAGGATCGCCTCCAGCCTGGCGGCGCGCAGGCCGCGAAGGCCGACCAATTCGGCAGCCCGGCCTTTCGCCCCGGTCACCAGGCCGATCAGGTCCACGATCGTGTCCGTCGCATGGGTTATGAGATCGGCCGAGGCGATCGGGCTGCCGCTTTCAAGAAGCTGGCAATAGCGCTTGAGAAGATCGAGGGCTTCGTTGTCGGCGCCGATCTTCAACCCCAGCCGGTCGTCGATCTGCGGGAAGGCGCGCATGAGGACAGCGCGTGGGACCACCACATTGGTCCAGCTATTGCTGTCGGCACCGGTCATTTTCAGCGCCTCCGAGGCCGTGACGAGGACCGCTTCTCCCCGACCGACGGCATATTCGCGGCCGACCTGCACGCCCGACAAGAGGGTGTCGGCCTTGTTGATCAGCAGCAAATAGCCGTCATTGTCGTCCTCGGCGATGTTGCTCGCCTTCCTTGTCGCCTGCTTGATCGTTCCGGACATCTGGCCGAGAACCAGTGAACCGACAGCCGTGGCTTCGATCGAGGCCTCGAAGGGCAGGTTTTCCGATATGCCGTATTCCACCGACCATATTTCCGCGACGTGGATGTCCTGCCAGAGGGAAAATCGCTCGCGTTCGCCAAGATGCGGTGGCAACTGAGCCGATGAAAACACCGTCTTTCGCGACAATGGAAAACCTCGATAAAGTATCCGCGCTTAAAAAATACCGATCGCCATACTTTCAATCGGCAGAATAACCGGCAACAGTGGCCGCTGGCGTCAAGCAATCGAGTTGAATCTTAATCGAGATCGGCCAGGAGTGGCGTCATCCAAAAGTATGACGCCACAAAATTCTCCGAGGCGAGATCGCAGTGTGTCTGGAGGCGTGGTGGAGAGGCTGAGCAGCGAAGTCCTTGGTTCCATTATCGGCGATATTTACGATTGCGTTTTGAACCCGGAAGGCTGGGCCGGCGTCATGACCCGGATCACGACCGCCATGGACGCGGCCTATACGACCATCGCGCTCGCCAGCACCGCCGACAATCATGGCCGCTTCGCCGCTCAATCGCCCTGGGATCCCGTGCAAATGCGCGTGCTCCAGGATTATGACTTTGACGCAATTCCCGGTCTGAAGACGGCGGTCGTCGGCGATGTCGACACACCCGTCGCGACGCTGTCGTTGATGAGCGAAGCCGAACTCGGGCAGACGGCATTTTTTCAGAACTGGGCCAAACCGCAGGGACTGCGCGAAGCCTGCATCATTAAGTTCGTCCACACATCGGACCGCATCGGGCTCATGGGTTGCACCACATGGGCCGACAGGGGGACCATATCAGCCGAAGACCAACATTTCCTGGCGTTGCTCTCGCCGCATCTGCGCCGTGCTTCCCTGATCGGAGACCTGCTCGACCAGGCTCGCGTTACCGCCAGCCTTTACCGCCAGGCGCTCGACAATCTCGCAGTGCCTGTCGTGCTTGCCGGCGCCAACGGGGCCATCCTCCATGCCAATGGCGCTGCCGAACGGATGTTGTCGGCGCAAGGTCCGATTCTTTCCAGGAACGGCCTGCTCCAGGCGCAGAATCCGGCGGTCGCCCGCGCCCTGCTGGAAGCGATCGCCAGCGCCGCGAACGCGGATGCTTCGCTTGGCGCCCGGGGCATAGGACTGCCGGTCTCGGCCCCAGGCCAGCCGCCCGCCGTCGCCTATGTGCTGCCGCTGACCGAAGGAACCGCGCGCGCGGCTTTCCGGCCGGCATGCGCGGCTGTCTTCATATCGACCACGACGTCGGCTTCTCCTCTCCCGGAGGCCGTCCTGACCACGCTGTTCGACCTTACGCCCGCGGAGGCGCGGGTCCTGCTGCGGATCGGCAGCGGATTGTCGGCGTCGAAGAGCGCTTTGTCGCTCGGCATCGGCGAAAACACCTTGAAGACACACCTCAATCGTATCTTCGCCAAAACCGGGACGAGACGCCAAGCCGACCTCGTCAAGCTCGTCTCGGACATAGGCACGCCCCTGGCAGCGCATTGAGGCTGAAGGCGTAGTCCGCAGCGCGAGATCGGCTCACCGCCTCCAGAGCGGCTCCGGCGCGAAGCGCTCGCTCGCCGGGATCGCGCCTGGCCGCCCCCCTCTGGCCTGCCGGCCATCTCCCCCTCAAGGGGGGAGATTACTCGCTTCCACCGCTCAGATCAGCTTCTCCAGCGTGATCGGCAAGTCGCGCACCCTTTTCCCCGTCGCGTGGAACACCGCGTTGGCGATCGCCGGCGCCACGCCGACGATGGGCAGTTCGCCGACGCCCTTGCCGCCGAGCACAGAGGAGTGCGGGTCGGGGATGCCGACCGAAATCACCTCGATGTCGGGAATGTCGGCATTGGTCGGCACCAGATAGTCGGCGAGGTTGTTGTTGACGATGCGGCCGTGGCGGCGGTCGATGATGCCTTCTTCCAGCAACGCCTGGCCGATGCCCATGATGATGCCGCCCTTCCACTGGCTTTCCGCCAGCTTCGGATTGTAGAGCCGTCCCGAATCCAGCGCCGACACGACGCGCGAGACCCGCACGGTGCCGAAATCCTCGTCGACGCGGACCTCGATGAAATGCGCGCACCAGGAGTGGCGGGAATAGTCGCCTTCGGTGTGCGGCAGCGCCATGGCGATGGTGGTGTAGTTCCTGTAGCGGTCCTCGGCGCTCGAATTGGCCGGCATGGTATCGCCTGTCGCCTCGATGCGATCGCGGCCGACGCTTTTGAGGAGCTCGGCGATCGACACATCGGGGCCGTCGCCACGCGGTGCGGTGATGCGGCCATTGGCGACGACCAGCGTGTTGGCCTGCAGCGCATGGAAGGGCGAGCGCGGGTCGCTGATCGCCAACCCGACCAACTGGTCGAGCGCCGAGGTCGCGGCCTTGTAGACGGCGCCCGTCATGACGCCGGCCAGGCGCGAGCCGCCTGCGACGCCGGCGCGGGGAAAGCGGGAATCGCCCAGCTTCACCACGACGTCGTCGGCCGGCACGCCCACCGTCTCGGCCGCCGTCTGCGCCAGGATGGTGTAGGTGCCCTGGCCCATGTCGATCGAGGAGCTTTCGACCTCCACCGAGCCGTCGGCCAGGATGCGCACGATCGCCTCGCCATAGGCGCGCCGCACCGGATAGGTACCGGCGGCTACGCCCCAGCCGATCAGCTGGTTGCCGTCGCGCATCGAACGCGGCTCCGGTGAGCGCCTGGCCCAGCCGAAGCGCTCGGCGCCCGTGGCAAAAGCCTCGCGCAACTGCCTGGTGGACCAGGCTTTTTTCACTTCCGGGTCCTGCTCGGCATAGTTCCGCAGCCGGATCTCCAGCGGGTCGATGCCAACCTCATAGGCGAGCTCGTCGATGGCGCTTTCGATGCCGAAGGCCGAAGGGTTCTCGCCCGGCGCGCGCATGGCGCCCGGCACCACGGAATTCACCCGCACGACGTTCTGCCGGGACGAAAAGTTCGGCGTCGCGTACATGATCGAGGTAACCGAGGCCAACGGCTCCACCCACATGCCATCGATCGACGTTTCATTGACGCCGCGATGCACGATCGACTGGATTTTTCCTTCCGCATCCGCGCCGAGCGCCACCGTCTGGCGCGTCGCGGCGCGGCCGCCATAGCCGGTGAAGGTCTGCGGGCGCGTCATCACCAGGCGCACCGGCCGGCCGAGCATTTTGGCTGCACTCGCGGCAACCGCGCCGTGGCCGAGCGCCAGCGCCTTGGAGCCGAAGCCGCCGCCGATATAGGGCGAGACCAGCCGCACATTCTCGAACGGCACATCGAACCACTCGGCATAGGTGCGCGCCATCCCATCGAGCCATTGGCTCGGCTCCCACACGGTGAGCCGGTCGCCCTCCCAGCGGGCGATCAGGCCGTGCGGCTCCATCGGCGCCTGGTATTCGCGCGGCGTGTTGTAGGCGGCGCAGATCCGGACCGGGGCGGACGCAAAGGCAGCCTGCGCGTCGCCCCATTCCTTGGTCATGGCCTCGATCGGAATGCCGTCGCCGGCTTTGGCATCGTTGAGGTCGACGATGGCCGGCGTCTCGTCATAGTCGACCTTGACCAGGGCCGCTGCCGCAACCGCCTGCTCGAAGGTTTCCGCGACCACGGCGGCGATATGCTGGCCCGAAAAGCTGATGTCGCGCGCCAGCGGGCAATAAGGCTTGTCGGGCGGGGGCGTGCCGAACCAGTCCGACGCGGTTTTCAGGGCCATGATGGTGTCCGGCGTCAGCACTTGCAGCACGCCGGGCGCCGCCTCAGCCTGCGCCGTATCGATGGCGCGCACCTTGCCGGACGCGATCGTGCTGTCGACCAGCACGCCATAGGCCAGGTCTTCGAGCTGCTGTTCGACGGCGTATTTGGCTGCGCCGGTGATCTTGGCCGGGCCGTCGACGCGCGACAGCCGGCCTCCGACGGCTTGTGCCAGCACGCCGTCGGAGGCGTCGCCATGTCTTGCGATGTGAACGGTCATGCCGCTTCTCCCAGTTTGAGGATCGCTCTGGCCACCACGCGCGGCGCGAGCTCGATCTTGTAGTGGTTGGCGCCATGGTCGACGGCGCCCTCGACGGCGAGCAGGCTGGCCGCGCGGACAACCTCAGGCTCCAGCACCTTGCCTTTAAGCGCCTCTTCCACGGTGCGCGCCCGCCAGGGCTTGGTGGCAACGCCGCCGAGCGCGACGCGCAGGTCGCGGACGGTGCGCCCGTCGGCCTCGAGTTCGAGGCCGACGGCGGCACTGGCGGCGGCGAACTCGTAAGACTGCCGGTCGCGGACCTTCACGTAGCTCGAGCGGCGGGCGGCGGCGGATCCCGGGATTTCGATGGCGGTGATCATCTCGCCCGGTTCGATCGCGTGTTCCTTCTGAGGCGTGGTGCCGGGCAGCAGGAAAAAGTCGTCGACCAAGACGCGGCGTTCTCCGAGATGGACCACCGCATCGAAGGCGACCAGCGCGGTGGCGAGGTCGCCGGGATAGGTGGCGATGCAGGCCTCGCTGGTGCCGAGCACCGCATGGCCCCTGGTGACGCCGCCGATCGCCGAACAGCCGCTGCCGGGCTCGCGCTTGTTGCAGGCGGCAAAATTCGAGGGATCGCGGAAATAGGGGCAGCGTGTGCGCTGCATCAGATTGCCGCCGACGGTCGCCATGTTGCGGAGCTGCGCCGAAGCCGCCTGCCACAGCGCCTCCGAGACGGCGGGAAAGCCGCCCTTGATGCCGGCGTGGTCGGCGACATGGCTCATCCTGGCGAGCGCGCCGATGACGGCGCCGCGCTCGTCGATCTCGATGGTATCGAGCCCCTTGAGATGGCTGATGTCGACCAGGCTATCGGGCTCGGCGACGCCGCATTTGGCGAGGTCGATCAGCGTCGTGCCGCCGGCCAGCAGCATGGCGCCGGGCAGGGCGGCCGCTTGGCGTGCGGCGTCGACCGAGGCGGCGCGAAGATAGGAAAAATCCCTCATGACGCGGCCTCCAGCGCTGCCTGGCGCACGGCGGCGATGATGTGCGGATAGGCGCCGCAGCGGCAGAGATTGCCGGCCATGTATTCGCGGATCTCGTCATCGGAGCCGGCATGGCCTTCGCGGATGCAGGCGACCGCCGACATGATCTGGCCAGATGTGCAATAGCCGCACTGGAAGGCGTCCTGATCGAGGAAGGCAGCCTGCACGGGATGCAGTTCGCCCTCCCGTGCAAGCCCCTCTATGGTGGTGACGGTGCGGCCTTCGGCCTGTGCCGCCAGCGTCAGGCAAGCCAGCACGCGCTCGCCGTCGACATGCACCGTGCAGGCGCCGCACTGACCGTGGTCGCAGCCCTTCTTGGTGCCTGTCAGGCCGAGGCGGTCGCGCAAGGCGTCGAGCAGCGTGACGCGCGGTTCGAGGTCCAGCGTATGCGGCTGGCCGTTGATATCGAGATGGACGGGGATTGTGGTGTTCGTCATGGGCGTCTGGCTCCAGTTGCTTGACGCTGAGGGAAATGAAGTGGTGTCGGGCGGGGAAGGGCAAGGCGCAATGTGGTCAGCTTGGCCGATCTCCCCCCGCGGGGGGAGATTACGCTCTTCGGCGCCTTCACCAATCCCTGACGAATATCGGCCTTGGCTTGCAAGCTTTCAGCACGTGACATACCGGTTCCCCTGATTATATGATAAAGGTGCTCCACTAAAGCGGAGGCGCCTCCGTTTATTACGTGGGGGCTGACCCGATGGGGTTCAAGCCCCATATTTCGACAGTGGAGAAAAAATTGGCCGCAGAGCCGTCCGCCATCCCCGACCAGAAGACCGCAGAGGCCAAGCCGTTGCGCGCCGACGCGCAGCGCAACCGCGACCGGCTGGTCGAGGTGGCGGCCTCGGTCTTCGCCGAGCGCGGGATCGATGCCTCGCTGGAGGAGATCGCGCGCCGCGCGGGCGTCGGCATCGGCACGCTCTACCGCCATTTCCCGACGCGCGAGCACCTGGTCGAGGTGGTCTACCGGCGCGAGGTGGAAGGGCTGTGCGCGGCCGCCGACGAACTGGCGACAAAGCATCCGTCCGACGTCGCGCTGGAAGAATGGATGCGGCGCTTCGTCGACTATATCGCCACCAAGCGAGGGCTTGCGACCAGCCTGCGCATCCTGTTGACGGCGAATGCCAATCTCTATTCCGACACGTCGGGTCGGGTCTCGGCGGCGTTGCGGCAATTGGTCGAGGCGGCGGTGGCCGACGGCACCATCCGTGGCGATGTCGACGCGTCCGACGTGCTGCACGCGCTGGGCGGCATCTATTCGGCGCCCGACACCCCGGATTGGCGCGATCGCTCGCGCCGGCTGGTCCGGCTGCTGATGGACGGATTGCGGTTCGGCGCCGCCAAGGCTAGGTGAGGGCGACTGGAGACTGGCCTGCGGCTAGCGGGCACGTCCGCGATTTGGGGGCATCTTATGTATGTGGGCCGTTCCTACAAGGTGATGGATTTCGCGCTCTGGTCGCGGCGCAGCGTCATCTACATGGTGGTGGTGAGCGGACTGGCGGTGGCCGCCTACCGTTTTCCCGGACTTGCCGGGTTCTCGGTGCCGTGGTCTGTCGTGCTGGTGCTCGGCACCACGGTGTCACTGGTGGCCGGCTTCAAGAATTCGCAGGTGTTTACCCGCAGCGGTGAAGCGCTGCAGGCGTTTGCGCAAATCACGGCCAGCAGCCGGTTGTGGTCCAATTTCTGCAGGGACTTCACCGACGCCCCGACAGCGAAGCAACTCATCTATCGCCACATCGCCTGGATGACGGCGCTGCGTTTCGCGCTGCGGCGGCCGATGCCATGGGAATCCATGGCGCGGGCCGCCAATATCGAATACCGGCGGCGTTACCATGTCCAGGAGGATACGGGCTCGATTGCCGACGAATTGCGGCCGTTGCTGGCCGAGCAGACCGAGGGCGTCCTGAAATCGCCCCGCCCGGCGATCGCCTTGCTCGAAATGCAATCGGTGCAGGTCAACGGCTTGTTCAAGGATGCCAAGATTCCTCCGCAGATCTATGGCGAACTGACAAAACTCATCCGCGACTTCCACGACCAGCAGGCGCGCTGCGACCGCATCAAGAACAATCCCTATCCCCGCCAATACGCCATCGTCAGTTCCATGTTCGTCATGATCTTCTGCACGCTGTTGCCGTTCGGCGTCGTTCCGGTCTTCGCTGAGATGGGCAAATTCGGCGGGGCGCTGGGCTCGATCGCGATCTGGCTGACGATCCCGTTCAGCACGCTGCTGGGCTGGGCATACATGTCGCTCGACCAGGTCGGCGAGAGCAGCGCCAACCCTTTCGAGGGCAACGCCAACGATGTGCCGATTTCGCAGATCTGCCGCGACATCGAGATCGAGATGCGGACCGGGCTCGGCGAGGTCGACCTTCCCGCGCCATTGCTGCCTGTCAACGACATCGCGACGTAAACGCCAGCGCGCTTGGCGGCGATGAGCAGGGCGAACGGCCGGCTTCATTGCGCCTGGGCGGCGCGCCGCTCCGCCGTCGAAGCGTCAGGTCTTTTCGGGCGTGCACCAGGGGCAGCCCTTGGCGGGTTGCGACGGCTCGTCGCCGCGCCGTGTCGGCTCCGCCTCGATCGGCTCCCGTGTGTCGGGACCGTGCGTATCACTCGTCCGTGTCATGGTTCTTCTCCTCGATGGGTTGCATCGGCGATTCAAACTGCTTGCGCAATGCTCTGTTTTTGCAGAGTTTTCTCCAAGCGCTTTGCTTTCTCCCGGCCCGCCTGCCTGTTGGAAATCACGCGCAGCCAAGGCGCCAGATGGAAGGCGCTCATCAGCAGGTACATGGCCGGCATGCCGGTGAGCGGCGAAGAGGTGCCCATGCACAGCATCGCCTCATCGCCGCCGAAGATGCCGGCCAGCAGCGCCATCAGGGCGAAGGTCGGCGCTGCGGCGAGGCCCAGCCAGTCGGCGATGCCGAGGCGGGCCGCGTCCTGATCGGGACAGGGAAGGGCGTCTGTATGGATGTCGCTCATGTCTTTCTCCTCGGTTGCGCATTGGCGCGAGCCCGGAAAGCAGCAGCAGTCCTGGGAAAGCTGCCGTCTTGCGAAGAGCGTCCGGCTGCGCTTGCGTCGAGCCGGCGCTCTAGCCAGGCTCTACTGGACGTCCTTGTTGCGGAACGCCGCCTCGCCGGCAGCAGACACTTCGTCCCATTTCCTGTCCGGTGTGGTGTCGGCGTCGTAATTGTCGCTCCAGTTCCACCATTTGTAGGTCGGGGTCTGCGGATAGCCTTCGGGCGAGTCCTCCCAGACCTCCTGGCGGCCGAGCGGCGTGGCGTCGAGGTAGCTCCAGACGGTGCCCATCGCCTCGTCGCCGCGGTTGTTGATCAGATAGGTGCGGAAGATGCGGTCCCCGTCGCGGATGAAGACGTTGTGGCCGTGCCATTCGTCGACGCCGAAGTCTTTGTCGAAGCTGTCGGTGATGGTGTACCAGGGCATTGCCCAGCCCATCCGCTTCTTCAGCCGCGCAATGTCGGCCTGCGGCGCGCGCGAGGCGTAGGCCAGCGTGGTGTCGCGGGCGTTGAGATGGGCGAGGTTGGAGACCTGGTCGGCGCCCAGCGAGCAGCCGCGGCAGGCGTGATCGGGCCAACCATACACACCCGGCTCGAAGAAGGCGCGGTAGACGATCAGCTGGCGGCGGCCCTCGAACAGGTCGAGCAGGCTCGCCTTTCCGTTGGGTCCTTCGAACGTGTAATCCCTCTCGACGGCCATCCACGGCATGCGCCGGCGCTCGGCGGCCAACGCATCCTTGGCGCGGAGCGTCGCCTTCTCCTTTACGAGCAACTGCTGGCGCGCCGCCTCCCATGCTTGCTGGGAAACGATCGGCGGTGTGTGCATTTGCTTGGTCATGGCTTTTGCCTCGCTGTTCCGGTTTGATGTGACGCGACTGACATAGCGCCGGACAGCGGGATGGTGAGAGTTACAAGTGTGGCGGGATTCGCCGTGGCGGGATTTTTTTGATGGATTCGCTGATCACGGCCGCGGGGCTGTTGCTGGCGGCGGGTGACCCGCTCGGCGCGCTCGACCGCGTGGCGTTGCGCGAGGACGCGCCGGCGCTGGCGCTGCGCGGCATCGCCATGGCGCAGCTCGGCGATCTCGACCGGGCCAGGGCTCTGCTGCGGCGGGCGGGGCGCACCTTCGGGCCGAGGGAAGCGGTGGCGCGCGCCAGATGCGTCATCGCCGAAGCCGAGATCGCGCTGGTTTCGCGCGACCTCGGCTGGCCGGCCAAGGCGCTCGACGCGGCGCGGGCGACGCTGGAAAAGCAAGGCGACCGGCTGAACGCCGCGCATGCGCGGCACCTGGAAGTGCGATTCCTGTTGCTGATCGGCCGTCTCGACGAGGCCGAGCAGGTGCTGGCCGGGCTCGATGCGACGCCGTTTCCGCCGGCTTCGCGGGCCGCGCACGAGCTGGTCGTCGCCGGCATCGCCATGCGGCGCCTCAGGACGAAGACCGCGCGCGCGGCACTCGAGCGGGCCCGCCACGCCGCATGGCGGGCCGGCATTCCCGGACTGATGGCCGAGGTCGACAGCGCGTTCCGGGTGCTGGCAACGCCGGCGGCGCGGCTGATCGCGAACGGCCAGGAGCATCCGCTGCTGCTCGAGGAAGTCGAGACCTTGCAGGCATCGGAAGCGCTGGTGGTCGACGGTCTTCGTTATGCCGTGCGCAGACAGGAGGCGCGGGCCTCTCTGGCGACGCGCCCGGTGCTGTTTGCGCTGGCGCGCGCGTTGGCCGAGGCCTGGCCCGGCGACATGCCGCGTGCGGCGCTCATCGCCAGGGCCTTCGGCGGCAGGCACGCCGATGAATCACATCGCGCCCGGCTGCGGGTCGAGATCGGCCGGCTGCGCGCCGAGCTGCGCGGGCTGGCCGACATCCAGGCGACGAAGCGCGGTTTTTCGCTGGCGCCGATACGGGGCGGCGAAGTGGTGGTGCTGGCGCGGCCTCTCGAGGAGCGGCATGCGGCAGTGCTCGCCTTCCTCGCCGACGGCGAAGCCTGGTCGAGCTCGGCACTGGCGCTGGCGCTCGCATCCAGCCAGCGCAGCGTGCAGCGCGCGCTGGAGCAGCTTGCCGAGACCGGCAAGGTGCAATGGTTCGGCCACGGCCGGGCGCGCCGCTGGATGACGCCGCCGGTGGCGGGTTTCACGACCACCTTGTTACTCCCGGCGCCGTTGCCGAACGGCTAGGAATGGATCACACGATCAAGGGTGAGGATGAAGACATGAAACATGCGGCGGCCGAAATCCTGCGTGAATACGGCCCCTTTGCGGGCGTGGACAGCGTGCATGGGGTGAGCTTCGATGGGCAGAACGTCTGGTTTGCCTCGGGCAAGGGGCTCACCGCCTTCGACCCGGAGAGCGGGCAGGCGGTGCGCTCGATCGATGTCGCCGCGCATGCCGGGACGGCCTATGATGGCCAGTACCTCTACCAGCTCGCCAAGGACCGGATCCAGAAGATCGATCCCGGCACCGGCGCGGTGCTGTCCACCATTCCGGCGCCCGGCGGCGGCGGCGATTCCGGCCTCACCTGGGCCGAGGGCACGTTGTGGGTGGGGCAGAACCGCCAGCGCAAGATCCACCAGATCGACCCTGAGACCGGGGCGATCCTGCGCGTCATCGAATCCAACCGCTTCGTCACCGGCGTGACCTGGGTCGATGGCGAGCTGTGGCACGGCACCTGGGAAGGCGACCAGAGCGATGTGCGGCGCGTCGACCCGGAGAACGGAGACGTGCTGGAACGGCTCGACATGCCGCCCGGCAAGGGCGTGTCGGGGCTCGAATCCGACGGCGGCGACCGCTTCTTCTGCGGCGGCGGCCCGGGCGGCGTGGTGAGGACCGTGCGCCGACCGAAATGAGGGCTGATCTTTGCGGTGAGCTCACGTGCCGACGCCTGCGGACAAGCGACAGGAGCATCGTCTGTGTCGATCACAGATTCGGCAATTTGTCCGCCGCCGGCTGGCCGTTGCCCGATGCCGGGCCTAGATAGGCTGGACCATCTTCGCAGAGGACCAGACCATGCCTGAACAGATTTCGTTGAACGACGGCTCGACCATTCCCCGGCTCGGCCTTGGCGTGTGGCAAGTCGATCCCGCTATCACCGCCAAGGTGGTGGGTTGGGGGATCAAGGCCGGCTACAGGCTGATCGACACCGCCGAAGGCTACCAGAACGAGAAGGGCGTCGGGGAGGCGATCCGGAGCGCGGGCGTGCCGAGAGGCGAGCTGTTCATCACCTCGAAGCTGCGCAACGGCGCGCACCAGCGCGATGCCGCATTGCGCGCCTTCGACGATACGATGGACAAGCTCGGCATCGAACAGATCGACCTGTTCCTCATCCACTGGCCGGTGCCCAGCCAGGACAAATATGTCGAGGCCTGGCAGACATTGATCGAGCTGCAGAAAGCCGGCCGGATCAAATCGGTCGGCGTGTCGAATTTCAACCGGGATCACCTGGAGCGCATCATCGGCGAAACCGGCGTCACGCCAGCCGTCAACCAGATCGAGCTGCATCCGCGTTTCCAGCAGCGCGAGATCAGGGAGCTCCATGCCCGGCACAACATCCACACCGAAAGCTGGAGCCCCCTCGGTAGCGGCAGGCTGCTCGGCGACCCGACCATAGCAGGCATCGCCGCAAAGCACGGCAAGTCCGCGGCGCAGACGATGATCCGCTGGCATCTCCAGGAAGGGCTGATCGTCATCCCGAAATCGGTCCACCAGGACCGCATATCGGCCAATTTCGACGTCTTCGATTTCGAACTGGACGCGCAGGACCTGAAGGCCATCCGCGGCATGGATTCAGCCGACGGCCGCGTCGGGCCGAACCCTGCGACGGCGGCGTTCTTGTTTTGAGGCCACCAACGTTTTTACTCTACGGCGCCCCCCTCTGTCCTGCCGGACATCTCCCCCACGAGGGGGGAGATCGGCTGTCGTGAATCGCCAATTTTCAACTTTGAAAAATGTGGCGCTGGAGCCAAAGCTGCCAATCTCCCCCCTTGTGGGGGAGATGCCCGGCAGGGCAGAGGGGGGCGCTGTCCCGCCAGCCTGTCAGGGCGCGTCTGCCAAACCAGCCGCGATAACGATATGCTGGCAGACATTGTCTATGTCGCGGATGACATCGTCATTCCAGAAGCGCAAGACGATCCAGCCATCCTGTTCCAAGCGTTTGGTTCTGGCCTCGTCAGCATTGGCAAGACCCGGGTCGCCATGTTGTGAACCGTCGACCTCTGCAATCAGCTTTTTCTCCGGGCAGGCGAAGTCTACGATGTAGCCGGCGATGGGGAATTGCCTGCGAAAGCCCAGGCCCATCAGCCTATGCGCACGCAGCTCGTTCCAGAGCTTTAGTTCGGCATCGGTCATGATCCTGCGCATCGATTTCGCGTTAGCGCGGTGTCTTGGGGGCAAGGGTGTGTGTGGCATGGTGTGAGAGGCTTGATGCTGAAGTTGGTCACCAACGTTTTTACTCTACGGCGCCCCCCTCTGTCCTGCCGGACATCTCCCCCACGAGGGGGGAGATTGGCAGCTTTGGCTCCGGCGCTACATTCTTCAACGTTGAAGATTGGCGAAAGCATTCGCGACAGCCGATCTCCCCCCTTGTGGGGGAGATGCCCGGCAGGGCAGAGGGGGCTGTCCCGCCGGCGTCTCAGGAGATCAGCAGCTTCAGTGCCTCAAATCCCCGAGCCGTCCAGCTGCTGGGCGTCGTCGCCTTCCCAGGGCGAGGGCATGGAGGCGCGGGCGAGGTTGGCCGAGGGCATCGGCATCCAGCATTTCAGCTCCGGCTCGGCATATTCGACGATGCGGCCCGGCGAGGAGTCCGACGCGCGCCAGCCTTCTTCGCCGAACTGGTCGCCATCCGACCAATAGGCGAGGTCGACTTCCGCCGGCCCCTGCTCGGACGGCCGGACCGTGACGAGGATCCGGCTGCCGTCCTTGGGCGCGCTTGACATGTGGCGCCAGCGGTCGGGCTCATCCATCGCTCATCCTCCTCGAGATCCATTGCCATGCTTCGAGAGGGATAGTCGCCTCGCGTCCGGAAGCGGTCAACCCGGACTTTTCGCAAAACCGGTCCTTGCGGTCGCGACCGCATTGTCGGATTCGATCGGCGCTATCCGTCCTTGGCGTGCATGCCGCAACAAGGAGCGAGGCGATGGCGAGTGACAAGGTCGGGCCGAAACCGCACGGGGCGGACGCGGAGATGAAACTGTTCTTCAGCCGCAACCCCAATCCGCGCCTGGGAGTCGCGGTGGCCCGTCACCTCGGGGCGAAGGTCGCGTTCGAATTCGCTTCGCCTATGGCGCCGGGGCAGGCGGAGCGGTTCCGCCCGCTCAATCCCAATCTTTCCCTGCCCTTGCTGGCCTGGCCTGGAGGGAGCCTCTGGGAAGCGGACGCCATAGCCTGCCGGCTTTCGCGCGACATGGGTTCGGATTTCTGGCGCGCGGGCGACGACGAACCCGAGATGATCCGTTGGCTGAGCTGGGGCAAGGAAGAGTTCGTCAGGGCCTGTGACATCGTGCATTTCGAGCGCGGCACCAAGCAGCGCTATGGCATCGGTCCGATCGACGCGGAAAAGGTCGCGGAGGGACTGGAACAGTTCCACAGGACGGCGCTGATCCTCGAGGCGGCACTTGGCCGGCGGCCATGGCTGGCCGGGACTTCGGTTTCCTATGCCGATTTCCGCATGGCGACGTTCCTACCCTTCAACGACGCCGCCCGCTTGCCGCTCGGCGACTATCCCGAGATCGAGCGCTGGTATCGCCGGCTCGAAGAGATCGAGGCCTGGCGCGATCCGTTCCAGGGGCTGGACGCGCCCGCATTGGCGCCGGTCCCCGGACGGTGATGCCCGCGTGAGACGACGCGGGAGCGGCCGACCAGGCTTCAGGATTTGATTCGCGATTCCGCTTCAACTGCTTGTTTTCACGTGCATCCGAAACGATTGCGCGCTTGTCATGCGATCGTTCAGCCGGTCCGAGGTTCGCATCAGGCAGGCAGCATTCGCACAACTGTGCGCAACGCCCAACCGGCGGCCATCGGCGCTCGACGCTTTGCAATCGGATTGATAAGTCCCTCTGCGAAGGAGCGGCTGAGTCTGACATGACCGTTGCGATCGAGATGGGACAGACGACCGCCGGCGCGCCGGCGGCGCTGGACCTTGAGGAACTGCTGGCGACGCGGCTTTTGGTGCAGGGCAATTCGGGCTCCGGCAAATCTCATTTGTTGCGCCGGCTGCTGGAGCAGAGCGCGCCCTGGGTGCAGCAGACCATCATCGACCCCGAAGGCGACTTCGTGTCGCTGGGCGAACGCTTCGGCCATCTGGTGATCGATGCCGAGGAACATACCGAGCGCGGGTTGCAGAGCGCCGGCGAGCGGGCGCGCATCCACCGCGTCTCCACGGTGCTCAATCTCGAAGGGCTCGACGCCGAGAACCAGATGCGGCGCGCCGCCGCCTTCCTCGGCGGGCTGTTCGAGGTGGCGCGCGACCATTGGTACCCCATGCTGGTGGTGGTGGATGAGGCGCAGCTTTTCGCGCCGGCGGTGGCCGGCGAGGTTTCCGACGAAGCGAGAAAGCTTTCGCTCGGCGCCATGACCAATCTGATGTGCCGCGGCCGCAAGCGCGGGCTTGCCGGCATCATCGCCACGCAGCGCCTTGCCAAGCTTGCCAAGAATGTCGCGGCGGAGGCTTCCAATTTCCTCATGGGCCGCACCTTTCTCGACATCGACATGGCGCGCGCGGCAGACCTGCTTGGCATGGAGCGGCGACAGGCGGAGGCCTTTCGCGACCTGGAGCGCGGGCATTTCATGGCGCTGGGCCCGGCATTGTCGCGCCGTCCGCTCGGCCTGCGCATCGGCCCGACGGATACCAGCCCGCGCAACGGCACGCCGCGCCTGATGCCGTTGCCGGAAGCGGCATTGGAGGACGCCCGCGCGATCATCCTGGCGGCACCGCCGCCGGAGGCCGTGCGGCCGCAGCGGCGGGTGACATCGCCGGACCTGCTCGACCAGCTGATGGCGGCGAAGTCCGCGGCGCTGGAGATCCGCCCCGAACCGGCCGAGCCGGCGCCCAGCGCCGAGGACCTGGCGGAGCGGCGCGAGCGTATGGACCGCATCCTGCGCGCCATATTGGCGGAGCCCGACGCGGGCTTCCGCGTCATCGGCGTGCTCTACCAGGAGTTCGTGGTGCGCTGCCGCATCGAGGGGCTGGCGTCGGTCGTGCCCGATCTGCAGGAGTTCCGCCGCATGCTGACGCGCGCCCGCGCCGGCGTGGGTTCCGATATGGCCGAGGACGATGCGTGGCGCGACGTCTCCGTGCGCGCCTCGCTGCTGCCCGAGGACATGCAGGGCGTGTTCATGATGATCGCCCGCGCGGCAAAGGAAGGCTGGCCCTGCCCGAGCGACGCCGCGATCGCCCGCGCCTATGGCTCGCACTCCATGCGCCGCGCCCGGCGCCTGCTCACCTACATCGAGGAGCAGGGCCTGATCGTGTGCCAGCTCGACGGCACCGGCCGGCGCACCGTGACGCTGGTGGAACTCGCCTGGGCGACGGCGCCGGGCGACCCCAATGCGGCGCCGGGCGACCGCAACGCGGCGCCGGGCGATCCCAATGCCGAGGAGGCGGAGCAGGGCAGCCTGGCGCTGTGATGGCGTGGGCGGGACGGTTGCGGTTGTCCACTGGAACATAACGAGAACATGTGATACTCTATCGCATCGGTGAGTCTTGCGCGGTACGGTCGAGGGCGATGGGAAAAATTTCACAGATTCGTGGGTCGAAATTGCCTGCCGTCTTGCGCTCGGCGGCTGATGCATTGCGAGCGGCGCGCGCGGAGCTGTCGAAGGCTCGCCTTCTGGCACGCGCATGGTGCGAGACGATCGACGAATGCGACCGCGAAACCTATGCGGTTTCGCTGACCCGGCGCGCGCTGGAGGCCTTGTCGGCGGCCCTCGGCATTTCTCCGGCGATCTGCCCCTCGCTCGCCTTCGAAACGGAAGCGCTGGACGAGCCGGCCTCCGCGCTTGCGCACAGCATCGGAGAGACCGCCGCGCGGCTGCCGATCCTCGAAGCGCTGCATCTCGTCACCAGCCTCTATCCGGTCCTGCTGCCGACCAGGGAGCGCGGTGAGCG
The DNA here is from genome assembly GCF_006441005.1 of Mesorhizobium sp. B2-5-3. Lineage (NCBI taxonomy): Bacteria > Pseudomonadati > Pseudomonadota > Alphaproteobacteria > Hyphomicrobiales > Phyllobacteriaceae > Mesorhizobium > Mesorhizobium sp. B2-5-3. The sequence goes on along the minus strand of NZ_VFUS01000006.1, from coordinate 169,964 downwards.
CGGTGCCTTCTACACGCCGCCGGCGCTGGTCAACCGCCTGCTCGACCAGGCCGAGGAAGAGGGCCTGGACTGGCGCAGCGCGCGGGTTCTCGATCCCGCCGCCGGCGGTGGGACGTTTCTGTTTCATGCCGCGCACCGCATGATCGCCGCGCTCGGCGATTGCGAGCCCGCCTTCGCGCTCAGCCATGTCGGCACCAGGCTTGCCGGTTTCGAGCTCGATCCTCTCGCGGCGCGGCTGGCGCAAGGCGCCCTGGAGATCGCGCTCGCCGATATTGCGACCAGGGCCGGGCGCGCCGCCCCGGCCATGGTGACGGCCTGCGACACGCTTGAAGCCGATCCGGAACCCGTCTTCGATCTCGTCGTCGGCAATCCGCCCTATGGGCGGGTCTCGCTGCCGTCGCGATTGCGCGAGCGCTATGCGCGCGGCCTCTACGGGCACGCCAATCTCTACGGCGTTTTCACCGACGCCGCGCTGCGCTGGACCAAGCCTGGCGGCCTCATCGCCTTCCTGACGCCGACAAGCTTTCTCGGCGGCCAATACTACTCGGCGCTGCGCAGCCTTCTGGCCAACGAGGCGCCGCCCGTCGCGATCGACTTCGTGCATGCGCGGCGCGGCGTTTTCGAGGATGTGCTGCAGGAGACGCTGCTTGCCGTCTATGTCAACGGCGCGCAGCCGCGGCGCGCGCAGATCCACTACCTGACCGTCGCCTCCGAGACCGATGCCGGGATTGCCCGCAACGGCACGATAGGCTTGCCATCCGACCGCGCCATGCCTTGGCTTGCGCCGCGCACGCCGGAGCACAGCCGGCTCATCGCCCGGGCCGAGACGATGACGCATCGCCTCGTCGACTGGGGCTATGGGGTTTCGACCGGCCCGCTGGTCTGGAACCGCTTCAAGGGTCAATTGCGCGATCGCGCCGGCGGCAAGGGCGTGCATCCGTTGATCTGGGCCGAAGCCGTGACCTCCGACGGCCAGTTCGCCTATCGCGCGCGCAAGAAGAACCACGCCCCTTACTTCAAGCTGGAGGCCGGGGACGGTTGGCTGCTTGTCGAGGAACCCTGCATCCTCGTCCAGCGTACCACCGCCAAGGAACAGGCTCGGCGCCTGATCGCCGCCGAACTTCGCCAGGAATTCATCGATGCGCATGGCGGCGTCGTCGTCGAAAACCATCTCAACATGGTCCGCGCGACCGGCGGCATCAAGGTGCCGGCGGCGGTGGTGGCGGCGCTTTTGAACAGCCGCGTCATCGATGATCTTTTCCGCTGCATCAGCGGCAGCGTCGCCGTTTCCGCCTTCGAGCTGGAAGCGCTGCCGCTGCCGCCGCCCAAGAGCACCAGCACGTTGGCGAAGCTCGTCGCAGCCGGTGCAACGCGCGAAAAAATCGAGGCGGAATGCAGCCGCCTCTACGGTGAGCCTGCATGACGGCACGGCCGCCCTATGCGACGCGCGATCTTGTCGCCGGGCGCTTGCCGCTGATCTTTCCGGAAGGCACGCCGAACCGCATCTATTGCATCCGCGAACTTGCCGCCAGCACCGTGTTCGCCGCTCTCTACATCGGCGCCGTCGAGGGTTCGGGGCGATTCCTGGGCCCTGTCCATGTTTATCGCATGACCCGCGAGCAGGCGGCGCTGGCGGACGATGCAGATCGGGATGCCTACGCCGCAACTGTCCTGCGCAAGAACGGCGCCGTCGCGGGATCACGCTGGTACGCGGACAATACGCGCGAGCCCATCCGCGACGAGACGCTGCGGGACGGGCTGGTGGCGATCGGCGCGGTGCTGCGTCGCGAGGATCTGCCGACGACTTCAGGCCAGCCCCGCTACGCGCTGAGGGCGGCGTTTGCAGCCCTGTTCGACCCGGCGCTGGAAGGCGAGGCGCTGGAAACCGCCATCGCGGACTTCCAGGAAACGCATCTCAGCAAGGGCGCGCTGGCCCGCGTGACCATCATGCGCGCCGGCGCCGTCGCCAACACCGCCGGCATCCGCGTCACGTTTCCGAACGGCGACACGAGGCTTTTGGCGCCGGGACCGAGTTCGGTCATCGCGCAAGCCGTCATCGAGGTGTTCGCCAAACGGTTTCTCGCCGCCCCTGCCATGTTGTGGCTGAGCGAGAGCGGCAACAAGGTGGTCCTGCGCGACGACGCCATCGCCAGTGCGATCGGCCTCAAGATCGAGGCCGACAGGAACCTGCCCGACATCATCCTTGCCGATCTCGGCCGCAAGGAGCCGTTGATCCTGTTCGTGGAAGTGGTGGCGACCGATGGCGCGATCACGGATCGCCGGCGCGATGCCCTCCATGCCGTCACGGACGCGGCCGGTTTCGACCGAAAACAGATCGCGTTCCTGACCGCCTATCAGGACCGCCAGTCCGCCGGCTTCAAGAAGACCGTCGCGCAGCTTGCCTGGGGTTCGTTCGCCTGGTTCGTCTCCGAACCCGGCCAACTCCTCGTGCTTCATGACGGCGCGGCCGACGGGCGTCCATTCGGCAGCTTGCCTTGGACAGTGATGTAATAACGCTTCCCCAGCGTCACTAGGACAGCCGGTCGATACACGGATTATCCGGTGTTGCGCTCCGTTGGCGGCCTAGCCTGCTATGTTTAATGTTGGAGTTATTGTATAGGAATAAGGTCTGGCGAATAGCACTTCGTTTGTTGGGAACGAGTAGCATTTCGTTTGATGGCGAGGGGAGCGCCAAACGATGAAGTTCAACTTCGATGGACCTCCAGTGGATGAATCCGAGGCTGACATCCCGCTCGCCTGCCAGCGCCAATTGTTGCCTCTCGTGGGCGAAATCGTCGAGGCGGCTGTCGCGGCCGGCTGGGACAAGGATGATGTGCTTCTGGCTTTTGTGGAACTCGCGTGGGATCTTTACGAAAAAGGTCGCGGGGACCCGCAATAGACGGCCGTGAACGACTGGCTCCGCGCCGCGCCGTTGCGTGCCACTGATGCCGAACAACGCTGTCGAACCACAGGGCCGACACAGCCTCGCATGTGAACTCCTCCTTCGTGACCGATGCGTTGCCGGCTTACGCCCGGGCCGACGAATCCGGAAGCGAAGATCCGTCAAGGCTTATCGCTATTGACAGAAATGCTGCTGAACTTCCTTCGACGGTCAGTTCTTCTTTCTTATCTCGAATAAAGAATTTTCTTTGCGCGTGGAAGTTCTTTTCAATTCGAGGCGTGTGCGTTACGTTGATTCCGGGTCAGGGGAAGGGGATACCAAGCGGCGGTAAGCCGGCTGAGGCAACACGTATGAAACATGCGGGCGGGGCTCGGGAAAGCGGCGATTCCCAGGGCGTCGATCAAGAGCGGACAGCTCGATACGTCCTGGATATCATTCCGGAAAGTGCTGGTCCCAGAAGAGCCACCGCCCGCGGAAGCGTCATCTATTCCGTCCGCAGTCCGGGATCGCAGAAATTCCTGGCCAGGGAGCATTCCACGGGGATTGTGCTGAGGCCGGCACGCAAGCTGAGAGCCTCGCTCGGCAGTGACAGGATCACGCAGTACGATGCGCCGGTCGGCTGTCTCGTCGTCAATCCGGCGGGCGTCGACAGCACGCTGGCCTGGTCGCAGACCAGGGAGAACGCCGTCGTTTCGATCTCTCCCGAAGCGCTGTCCGAGCTGGCGGCCCATGAGTTCGACCTCCCGGACGTCAAGCTCGAGCCGCCCGCGTTCGGCACGGTTGACCTGAGGGCGCTCAACATAGCCCAGATGATCACTGCCGAACTGACCGACAGGCTGCCGCCGAACGAGCTCTATCTGGACTCGCTGCTGACGGTGTTCGGGGTGCATCTGCTGCGCGGTTATACGGGTCGCAAGAGGCAGGCCGCGTCGCCCAAAGGCGGGCTCTCCGCCGTTGGCGCCCGACGCGTGCGAGAGTATCTCGACCAGAACTTCGTGCGGAAAGTCATGGTCGCCGAACTCGCGTCGGTCGCGGGGGTGTCACCAAATCATTTCATAGCAAGGTTCGCCGGGACATTCGGCATGCCGCCGCATCGGTATCTGATCAACCTGCGCCTCGATCTCGCGGAAAAGCTGCTGGCCGGCGGAGAGTTGCCGATTGCCGAGGTTGCCTACCTTGCCGGATTTTCGGATCAGAGCCACCTGGCCGCGACCATGAAGAGATACAGGGGAAGGACGCCAGGCGGGCTGGTGACGCTATCCGCAGGAATTGAAAGCCCGACCATGGCAAAGTAGCAACAGCTGCTGGCCAGCGATCCAAGACCGGAATTTCCTACAAGGCTTCCGGAGTTTTTCAAAATACGTCCGTCACCACCTGTGCCCCAAGCTTTGCTGGAGTCATTTGGAATGCCATTCAGTTCGCGCATTGCTTGCCATCCGGCCGGATCGATCACATGAGCGGGGTTGGCGATGCGGGCCCGCTTCGATCAATCACGAATTGTTTTTCAGGGGAACGGGGAGGGAGGCCTCGGGTTGAAGTTCATCTTGGAAATATCGGGAGGCCGAAAAATGCCGGGCGATGATGGTCCCCCCGGATCGGTTTCCGGAGCCAATCCGGCCCGGCAGCCGCCGCGCAACGTGAAGGGCGGGCTTTCCGTCCGCAGTGCGCGCAAGGTGCAGGAGTTCCTGAACGAGAACTTCTCGCGCAAGCTGGCGCTTGCCGAAATGGCCGCCGTCTGCGGATTTTCATCGTACCACTTCGTGCGCGCCTTCTCCAAGACGTTCGGCATGCCGCCGCATCAATATGTTCTCGATCTCAGGCTGGACTTCGCGGAAAGACTTCTTGCCGACAGCCGCATGACCATCGCCGACATCGCCCATCTCAGCGGGTTTTCGAGCCAGAGCCACTTCACCACCATGATGAAGAAATACCGGCAGATGACGCCGATGCAGGCGCGGGCGGCCAAGTTTAACGCAAATATTAGATGAAGCCGCGCTCTCGTCATTATTTGATTACTTGATTTTAAAGCAGTTGCTAAGGTAACGAGCCGTTAACCTCCGCGTATATGCTCGTATCTTTTCTCACAAGACAGCAATTTCGTGAAATACCGCGAAGGGGAATCATGTCTTCCTGCTGTGGAGTGGAAGTGTCAGACATTTCGTGCCGGCCAGCGGAGAGGGAACCATGACCGACAATCATATTTCGGGCGGCCATATTTCGGGCGGCTCGCTCCTTGTTCAGCGCCGTGCGGCGCATTTCGCCAGTCACTGGATCGCGAATGGCGATTCCCGGTCCCGCTCGGCCCGGCGCCGCTTGATGGCGGTCCTGCGCATGGCGCATCGTGCGCTGGGCATGGGGCGCAAGCGCTTGGGGCTGGGAACGCTGGGCGTCGGCGGGGCGCTCGGGACAGCCGTGACGCTGGGCGCCTTCGCGATCGGCATGGCCGCGACGCCGGCTCAGGCGCAATATCAGGCCGGCGGCGGGTCCGCGGTAGGCGGCAATGCCGTCGCCATCGGTAACGGTGCTCAAGCGAATGGCGCGAACACCGTGGCGTTGGGCACCGCCAACAGCGCAACGGGCGATGCTACGATCGCCATCGGCTATGCGATGAGTGTCAATGGCCTCAATTCCATCGGCATTGGTGTTTTCGCGAGTGCGACCGGCGTCAACGCCCTCGCGTTAGGCGGGAACGCCCATGCCAACGGAGACGCAGCAAGCTCCATTGGCGTCAACTCGGTTGCAGCCGCAGGCGCGGCCGCCTTTGGCCTGAATGCGCGTGCCGACGGATTGAACTCCACGGCGATCGGCTACGTTACCCGGGCGACCGGGCTGCGCGCCACCGCGCTCGGGTTTGGGGCAACAGCATCCGGGCTGGATTCGATTGCGCAAGGTAACAGCGCCGTCGCAACCAACCAGAATGCCATCGCCATCGGCTTCCAGGCGACCGCGACCGCGATCAACGCCGTCAACCTTGGCAACCGAACCGTTGCGGGAATGGGCGCCCTTCAAGAGAGCGCCATCGCCATCGGCACGGACGTACTGGCGTCTCAGGTTGACGCCACTGCGATCGGACGCCAAAGCAAGGCAACGGGCACGAGCGCCACGGCGATGGGTAAGAACGCCAGCGCCTGGGGCAACCAGTCGATCGCGCTCGGGCTGGGCGCGATTGCAGGCGTTCAGGCCAACACGGCTCTGCCCAACAGCATCGCCATCGGCACCAACGCGCTCTCTTCCGGCGCTTTCGCCACCGCGATGGGCGCTGCCTCGGTTGCGAGTGGTAACAACAGCACAGCGGTCGGCAACACGGCCGCTGCCAGTGGCACCAACGCGCTTGCGGTGGGCTTTCAGACCATATCCAGCGGCAACAATTCGGCAGCCTTAGGCGTAACCGCTACGGCGTCGGCCAACGGCGCGATGGTGTTGGGCAACGGCTCCACCGCTTCGGGTGTTAATTCCGTCGTGGTGGGCACAAGCGCGCTCGCGGATCACCTCAATGGAGTGGCTATCGGCATTCTGAGCAAAGCCACTGAAACCAACGCCGTCGCGATCGGCCCCCAAGCCGGTGCGACTGGGGTAAATTCGACGGCGCTCGGCAACCTCGCGACGGCTTCGGGTGGCTTCTCGCTGGCCCTGGGCAATTCGGCAGTGTCGAGTGGCGTGGGGTCGATCGCGACGGGCTCGGGAGCCCAAGCCACTGCCGTCTCCGCTACTGCGCTCGGTAACAACGCGACGGCGACCGCAGCGCAAGCAACCGCGCTGGGACTGGGCGCAACGGCCAGCGCCACGAGCGCCATCGCGGTCGGCACGAGCGCCAGGGCGGATTCCGTCGAAGCGGTCGCCATGGGCACCAATGCGGTGGCGACCGGCGGCAAGGCCGTCTCCATCGGCTCCGGCAACACCGCCTATGGCGACGGCGCGGTATCGATCGGCGATCCGAGCTATGCCAGCGGCACCGGCGCCTTCACCGGCGGCGCCAACAACATCGCCAACAGCGACGGCACGGCGACCGCCACCGCGGCCAACATGGCCAACGGCGCCGTCGCCATCGGCAACAGCAACAAGGCGATCGGGCAGGGCTCGGTCGCACTGGGCAACGGCTCGACGGCGGGCGCGGCCGGCCTCGCCGGGAATATCGCACTGGGCGATGGCGCCACGGCGGCGGCAAGCTCCGGCGACGTGGCGCTCGGCTCGGGCAGCGTCACAGACGTCGCCGTTGGCACGGCCAGCGGGGTGGTCAACGGCACCACCTACGCCTTCCAGGGCACCAACCCGACCTCGACGGTCAGCATCGGCGCACCCGGCGCGGAACGCACCATCACCAACCTGGCAGCTGGGCGGATCAGCGCGCTCTCGACCGACGCCGTCAACGGCTCGCAGCTCTTCGCCACCAACCAGGCGGTCGATGCCATCGGCGCCGTCGTCAACAACATCAATGTCGGCGGCGGCATCAAGTATTTCCATGCCAACTCGACGCTGGCGGATTCGCAGGCGCTGGGAGCCGATTCCGTCGCTGTCGGCCCGAATGCGGTCGCCAACAATGCCGGCGATGTCGCGATCGGCCTGAATTCGACGTCGGGCGCCACGACCAATGTCGGCGGCACGACGATCGGCGGCGTCAACTATACCTTCGCCGGCGGCACGCCGGCGGGCGCCTTCTCGGTCGGCTCGGCCGGCGCCGAGCGCCAGATCCAGAACGTCGCGGCCGGACAGTTGAACGGCGGTTCGACGGATGCGGTCAACGGCTCGCAGCTCTTCGCCACCAACCAGCAGGTGACGCAGAACACGACCGACATTGCCAATATCGGCGCTGGCGTGACCAATCTCGGCAACACGATCAACAACATCACCGGCGACACCTCGACCGTCTTCACCGACGCCAATGGCGAAGGCATCCGCTATGCCCGCACCAATGAGTTCGGGCTGGCGCAGACCGATTCCTTCGCCCAGGGCGTCGGCTCCACAGCGGTCGGCTACAATGCGACCGCCACCGGCGTCAGCGCGCTGGCGCTCGGCCGCGACAGCAATGCCAGCATCGACGGCGGCGTGGCCCTCGGCTCGGGTTCGCTCTCCGATCGCCCGATCGCTCCGGCTACCGGGCAACTGCCCGCCGGCCCGTCCAACTTCATCGAGTACAACACAACCGACAAGGCGCTGCTCGGCGCCGTTTCGGTCGGCAACGCCACCTCCTACCGGCAGATCACCAATGTCGCCGACGGCACGCAGGACCAGGACGCGGTGACGGTGCGCCAGCTCGCGGGCGCCATCGGCGCCGTGTCGGCCACCTCGACCAAGTATTTCCATGCCAATTCGGTGGCGGGCGACTCGCTGGCGGTCGGCGCGGAATCGGTCGCGGTCGGCCCGACCACGGTTGTCAACGGCGATAACGGCATCGGCATCGGCAACGGCGCCATCGTCGACCAGACGGCGCCCGGCGGAACCGCCATCGGCCAGAACGCCCATGTGATGCTGGCGGACGGTCTGGCCTTCGGCACCAATTCGCTCGCCTCCGGCATCCAGTCGGTGGCGCTCGGCGCCGGCGCCCAAAGCACCTTTATCAACAGCGTGGCGCTGGGCGCGCAGTCCATCACCTCGGTCGGCGCGCAGGCCGGCTACGCGGCCTTTGCCCTGACCGCCCCGCAGACCTCGGTGGGCGAGGTGTCGATCGGCGACGCCGGAGCTGAACGCAAGCTCACCAATGTCGCGGCGGGCTCGGCCGACACCGACGGCGTCAACGTCTCGCAGCTGCGCGGCGTGTCGCAAAACGTGACCAACCTGTTCGGCGGCACCACCACGCTCAACCCCGACGGCTCGATCACCGGGCCGACCTACACCGTCCAGGGCAACACCTACACGACCGTCTATGACGGGCTCACGGCGGTCGACAATGCCTTGACCACCATCAGCAATGGCGGCGGCATCAAGTACTTCCACGCCAATTCGTCGCTGGCCGACAGTATCGCCGGCGGCACCGACGCCGTGGCGATCGGACCCGAAAGCGTGGCGAGCGGCAACGACAGCCTGGCCGCCGGCCATGGCTCGACGGCTACCGGGGCGGGCGCGGTCGCGCTCGGCCAGGGCGCGCAGGCCAACAACGCCAACGATGTGGCGCTCGGCTCCGGCTCGGTGACGCAGACCGCCGTCGGCACCTCCAGCACCGTCATCAACGGCAAGACCTACGCCTTTGCCGGCACCACGCCGACCGGAACAGTCAGCGTCGGCGATGCCGGCGCGGAGAGGACGATCACCAATGTCGCAGCCGGACGGATCGCCGCCGACAGCACCGACGCGATCAACGGTTCACAGCTCTTCGCCTCCAACCAGGCGATCGAGGCCCTGCAAACCGGCGTCGGAAATCTCAACCAGAATGCGGTGACCTATGACACGCAGGGCAGCGCCAAGACGAACACCATCACGCTGCAAGGCGGCGACGTCAACGCGCCGGTCGTCATCTCCAACGTCGGACCCGGCGTCGCCGGCACCGACGCGGTCAATGTCAACCAGCTGACCAAGGGCCTGGACACCGCCATCAGCACATCCAACAGCTATACTGACAAGGTGGCGGCCACGACCCTGCAACAGGCCAACGACTATACCGACCAGAAACTCGGCCAGCTGAATTCGGACATCAGCGGCATCCGCGACGAAGCCCGGCAAGCGGCGGCAATCGGCCTCGCCGCCGCCTCGCTGCGCTACGACGACCGTCCCGGAAAGCTGAGCGTCGCGGCGGGCGGCGGCTTCTGGCGGGACGCCAGCGCCTTTGCCTTCGGCGCGGGCTACACCAGCGAGGACGGCCGCATCCGCGGCAACGTCTCGGGCACGGCGGCGGGCGGAAATGTCGGTGTCGGCGCCGGCCTGAGCTTCACGTTGAACTGAGGCGGGAATGAACGGGGCAACCAGCCGTCATGCCCGGCTTTTCCTCCTGACCTGCCTGGCGCTTGCCGGCGGCCTGTCCTTGGCCGCCGGGCCAGCCGCCGCGCAAGCGACCGCGCCCTACAGGATCAAACCGTCCGACGTGGCGGTGCCGCCGGATGTGAAACTGGGCCAATACCAGCGCACCATCCGGCCCTTCGAGAATTGGACGCTGATCTGCGACGAGAACCTCAAGGCGCGCAAGAAGGTCTGCAATGTCTCGCAGGTGATCGAGGACGGGGCCGGCAAGATGGCCTTCAGCTGGTCGCTCGCCGCCACGCAGGACGGCAAGCCCTACATGATCCTGCGCACCGCGCCGAACGCCAAAAGCGACGGGCTGGTGTCGCTGAAGTTCGACGGGCGCGACCCGATCGACGTCCACTTGAATGGCTGCAACGAAGTGGTCTGCGTCGGCATGCTGCCGGTGGGGCCCGTCATGCGCCAGCAGATAGTGCAGAAAGCGACGCCAGCGATCTCCTACCCGACCGTCGACGGCCAGACGATTACCGTGACCGCAACGCTCAAGGGGCTGTCCGAGGCCCTTGCGCCAATCAAATAACCGAGGCAGCACCGTGAACCAGCAAGACCCGTTCATCTCCCCAGCGCGCGGCCCGAGCGTGGAGCCGGACCGCAAGAGGATCGTCGAGCCCGATCGCAAGAGGGTCGCCGAGCCGCAGCGGCGGTGGCCGCGCGTCCTAGCCTTCTCGCTGCTGGGGCTGGCCATGATCGGCATCGGCTTCGCTGCCGCCAACTATGCCGCGATCGCCGGTCTCGTCGGCACCCCGACGGCCGCACAGGCCGGGACCGCGCCGCCCGCATTGCCGGACTCGCCTTTCCTCGAACATGTCAAACAGGCCGGCGTGCAGGCCTGCTCGACGATCTTTCCCGTGCTCGGACAGGTTCTGACGACGGGCTCGAAATACAGCGTCAAATCCTTGTGGAACGACCAGGCCGCCGACAAGCACGCCGTGCAGGCCCTCGTCGGCATGGATTATGCGACGGAAAAATACAGCGGACCGGCCGCCGGCGTGGTTTTCGCATCGCCCACCGCTTCCGGCTGCGAAGGCGCGATGGTGCGGGTGGCGCCGTTCGCCAGCCCGTGTTCGGAGATCCCGTCCGTTCTTCCGCAAGGCAGCAAGATCACCGACCATCTCGGCCAGGTCGAAGTGTATGAACTGGGCGGCAATTCGGGTGAAGCGCTTCTGCTGCCGACCGGCAATAGCTGCGTGGTGATTTCCATCGCGTCGGCGTCGAAGTGAGACACGGGATAGGCGAATGGGCGAGGGCTCCTGGAAAGGATTGCAGACCATGATATCGCGACGTCTGGCAGTTTTGTGCATGGCCCTGCTGTGGAGCGGGCAGGTTGTCTCGGCCGACCTTGTGGCGCCGCCGGAGCCGGAGCCGAAGGAGGAAAAGGGCATCTGGGGGGCGATCGCCTATTCCAGCATCGATACCAAGCACGGCTTCTTCTGGGGCGCCGACAAGCGCCAGGAGGCGAAGGACGCCGCGATGAAATATTGCGAGAACGCCGGCGGCAAGGGCTGCACTGTTGTCACGGTGTTCCGCAATCATCGCCATTGGACAGACGACGACGAGACGGGCTTTCCCTACAAGCACTGCGGCGCCCTGGCCGTGGCTAAGGAGAAGCAGAGCGACCGGCTGACGCCCTGGGGCGCGAACTCCGCCGAGACCCGCAAGGACGCGGAAGATCTCGCTCTGCATGCCTGCGAGGCGGCGGGAACCGAATGCAAGATCCGCGAGTGGGTCTGTACCTGAAGCGCGCCGCGCTCACACGGCGCGCTTTGGAATTGCTTTTGCACGCTGCGTGAGGCAGATGACCATGCCCGCGGCCCCGAAAATCCCATCCGGTTTTCGGGGCCATGCGCGTGAACCCCGAAAGAGAAAGTCGCCATCGTTGTTTGACAGATTTGTTCTTCTGAAGGCGGCCGCAATCTGCGCGGCGGCGCTGGCCGCATCGAGTGCCTGTGCGCAACAACAGCAGGCGGCCACGCTTCCAAACGGCGCGTCGTCGCTCCAGGAGACCTATCAGGACTGGAGCCTGGCCTGCACCATCCAGGACAATGCACGCGCCTGCTCGGTTTCGCAGGACCAGACGCAGAAGAACGGCCAGAGGCTGCTGGCTGTGGAGCTGCGCGCGGGACCGAAGGGTGGATTGACCGGAACCCTGCTTCTGCCGTTCGGCATCCTGTTCGACCCAGGCGTGACGATCCAGATCGACGACCAGCCGCCCCTCGGCCAGTTGCGGTTCCGCACCTGCCTGCCGAACGGATGCGTGGCGCAGTTTCCGATCGACCGGGCGCTGGCGCAGAAGCTGAAGGCGGGCGGCGTATTGACGCTCAACGTCGTCACCGACGCCGAGACCAAGCTCAACTTCCCCGTCTCCCTGAAAGGCCTCGGCGCCGCCCTCGACCGCGTCGCGGCGCTGAGCGGGCGCTGAGGCGGGACGAAGTCGGCTTTAGTCCAGCTCGCGCGGCCTTTGGGCCGCAGCGCCGGAGCCCCACAAGGCGCGCCTGAGCAGGTTCCGTCCGCCCTTGCGCGGGACAAGATTGATATCGCTGACAAGCTTTGCGCCGCCCTCGCGCCGCTCCAATGTGATCTTGCGGCTGTGGAAGGCTTCCAGCTCGGCGCGATGCGCGACGCTTATGATGGTCACCTTCGGTAATTCATGGATGACCGTCTCCATCATCTTGTCCTGGCTCTTCTCATCGAGCGCAGACGTCGCTTCGTCCAGAACGACGATATCGGGATGATGCAGCAGGAGGCGCGCGAAGGCGAGCCGCTGCTTTTCGCCACCCGACAGGGTCTGGTCCCAGGGCGCGTCTTCCTCGATCCGGTCCTTGAGATAATCGAGCCCCACCTTGTCGAGGGCGGCGTTGATCTTCTCCAGCGTCCAGTTGTCGGCGGCGGCCGGATAGGCGACCGCGCGGCGCAGCGTTCCGGAGGGGATGTAGGGACGTTGCGGCAACATGAACAGCCGCCTGCCGGGGTGGAAGTCGACGCTGCCGCCACCCCACGGCCAAAGGCCTGCGACGGCCCGCACCAGCGTGCTCTTGCCCGAACCGGATTCGCCGGCCACCAGCACCCGCTCGCCAGGCTCGATCTCGACCTCGGTTTCCTTGACCACGCCGGTGCCGTCGTCGAGCGACACCGAGAGATTGTCCAGGCTGAGCATCGCACCGTCTTCGGTTTCGCCGTGCCTGATGCGGCCCAGCGCGTCGCTGCGTTCGGCGCGCTCCAGCCCGTCAAGCGACATCATCAGCGAGGCAATACGCCGTGCCGAGGCGTTCCAGTCGGCGAGGCGGGGATAGTTGTCGACCAGCCATCCGAACGCGGCCTGCACGATGGCGAAGGCTGAGGCGGCCTGCATGATCTGTCCAAGGGTCATGCTGCCTTCGAGAAATTTTGGCGCGCAAAGCAAGATCGGCACGACCGGCGCAAACAGGCTCGACCCTTGCGACACCAGCGCTGTGCGCATGTGCTGGCCTGTCAGCAGCGCCCATTGCCGGAGCACCGTGCCGAACGTCTTGTCGATGCCGCTGCGCTCCTCCTCCTCGCCGCCGAGCAAGGCGATGCTCTCGCCGTTTTCGCGCACGCGCGTCAGCGTGTAGCGGAAATCGGCTTCCGCCTGGTTCTTCTGCTCGGAGAGCCGCACGAAATGGCGGCCGATGACCACCATCGAAGTGGAGGTGATGGCGGCGTAGATCACCGCGGTCACGACCAGGAAGCCGGGAATGGTGACGCTCCAGCTTCCGATCGGCAAAGTCAGCGCCCCGCCGATCGTCCACAGCACCACGATGAAAGTGGAGGCCGACAAAAACGCGTTGATCACGCCGGAGATGAAATCGACGGGCGATTCCGTGGCGATCCGCAAATCCTCCGCGATGCGTGCCTCGGGGTTCGTGTGGTCGCCGCCCACGAGGTTCAGCTGATAGTAGCGGCCGCTTGCGAGCCAGCGCGCGATGATGGCGGTGGTCGACCAGGAACGCCAGCGGCGCTGGATCGTCATGCGAAGGTAGACTTGCGCGACGACAAGGCTTGCGCTTCCAACCACCAGCGGCGGGAACACGGCGCTGAGCACATAGACGGTGTGGGCATCGCGCTGCTCGATGGCGTCGAAGATCGAGCGGTTCCAGATGTTGATCCCATACTGGAAACCGACATTGATGCATATCAGCATCAACAGCCCGATCGTGAACGGCCAGGCCAGCTTGTCGCCGCGCGTGCTCCAGTAGCCGCGCGCGCTGATCCAGAAGCGCCTCAGCAGGTATCGCTTGCGCGCCTGCTCGGCCTCCTGCGGCGTCAGCTCCGGACCGGGTTCGATGGCCCCGGGCGGCGGCGCAGCCTCGCCCACGACCTCGGACGCAACTTCGACTGTCGAGGCCTTCTCCTGGTGCGACTTCTCTGCCTTGCGCCGCCTGGCGCCGTCGACCGTTTTCGGCATGAGTTCAGCCTCGGATGTAACGGCGACAACGGCCTAAAAATCAAAAAGTTTCACCAGGCCCGCTCCAGACGGCGCCATGGGTCTCCCCGTGCTCCCCTGCTCGACCCGCGATGCCGCCAGCCGCCGCTGGACAATTCGCCAGCCGGCGGGCCCGTTTAGCGACGGTCTCCTCGCAGCCGGAACGAGACCGTGTGCTTGGAACCAATGATGGGCGAGACTGTTTAGCCATGAACTTCGATGCGACGCCGACGTCCCGGCCCGGTCGGGTGAGCAGCGAGCTTGAGGAGCCCCTTGTCATGAAGATTTCGTCCAGATTTCGTTCAGTCGCCATCGCCGTCATCACTGCCGCGGGCGTTGGCTTTGCCAGTGTCGCGCACGCCGACACCGGAACGATCCGCTTCTCCATCTACAAGGCGGCCTTCTTCATCGGCGGCGCCGGAGGCGAGGGCACGCTGACCTTCCATGGCCGCCGGTATCCGATCTCGGTCGGCGGCATTTCGGGCGGCCTCGCCTTCGGTGCCTCCAAGACCTATTTCCGGGGCACCGTGCGCCATATCAAGCGCGCCCGGGACGTGACGGGTGTGTACGGCGCGGCGGGCGGCGGCGGCGCGCTCGGCAAAGGCGCCCAGGTGATCGTCATGACCAACGACAAGGGCGCCCAGCTCGAGCTCACGGGCAGACAGGTAGGGCTGCAAGTCAACGCCGATCTCAGCGGCATGAGCATCACGGTGAAGTGAGGGCGATCACTGCGTCGGTGTTTCCAGGGATGAGCCGGCGGCCCCTCCCTACCGCTCCTCCACGATCCGCAGATAGGCCGCCGTCACGAACAGCACGATCAGGCCGAACAGGATCCTTCTTGCCCCCTCCGGCATCTGCAAAATCGTCAGCAGCGTCGTCAGCACGGTCAGGATCAAGGCACCGATGATGGTGCCGGTATAGCCGCCGCGGCCGCCGAAGATGGAGGTGCCGCCGATGACGGCGGCGGCCACGGAGGGCAGCACCAGCGGTTCGGCGAGGGACAGGGAAGGGGCCTTGATCAAGCCGATATAGAGCAAGCCGGTGATGCCGGCGAGCAGGCTGGAGAGGACGTAGAGCGCGGTGATGACCTGCCAGTAGCGCACGCCGGAAAGGCGGGTCGCGCGCTCATTGTCGCCGACGGCGTAGAGCAGGCGGCCGAAACCGGTGCGGTTGAGGCCGAAGACGATCAGCACCGCGACGGGGACGAACAGAAGCAGCGCGTTGGGAAACCCTGCGGTCACGCCGGTGCCGAGCCAGGCGAGGAAATCGGGGATCTTGGCGCCCGAGGCGATCACCGTGCGTTGATAGACCTGCAGGAAGCCGGTGCCGATCAGGCTGGTGCCCAGCGTCATGATCAGCGGATGGACGCGGAAGACGCCGACGCCGATGCCGTTGACGAGGCCGATCAGCACCGCCGGCATCATCGCCAGGAGGAAGGCCACGGCTGGGTCCTGGTTGACGGCTTGCGTAGCCATGATGAAGGCGCTCATCGTCGCCACCGTGCCGACAGAGAGATCGATGCCGCCGGTCAGCATGGTCATGGTCTGGCAGCCGGCAAGGATCGCCAAGGGAATGGCGAATTTGATGGTGTTGGCGATCCAGCGCTCGTTGACGATGCCGGGGCGCAGGATCTGCAAAATCACAACCAGGATGACCAGCAGGATGACCAGCGGAATCAGCGGCCGGTCGGCCATGAAGCGTTTGACACGGCGGCCGAAGGGGACGGGTTGGGGCGTGATTGCTGACGTGCTCATGGGGTGGCTCTTGTCTGCAAATGTAGCGCCCTACGGCGGCCCCCTCTGTCCTGCCGGACATCTCCCCCTCTAGGGGGGAGATCGGACGGGGTGACGGCTTTCGCAAATTGTCGGCGTTGCAAGAATGAGCGAGACGCCGAAGCTGCCAATCTCCCCCCTTGAGGGGGAGATGTCCGGCAGGACAGAGGGGGGCGCCGTAGAGCGCTATGCGCCAATTCATTCTCCCTCATCATTGCCGACCCCGCATCGTAATGAAAGCCCCGAACATCACCACGGCGACCATGATCAGGCCCTCGATGATGGCGGTGACGTTGGGGTCGATGGCAAGCAGGGTGAGGTCGGTGCGCACCAGGCGCAGCACGAAGACGGCGGCGATGGGGCCGAGCAGGCCGCCCTTGCCGCCGCCCAGCGCCACGCCGCCCAGCACCACGGCCGCGACGCTGGCGAGCAGATAGGGGCCGGGAATAGGAGCGCCGATGCCGGTGCTCATGGTCAGCGCCAGGCCGCCCATGGCCGCGAACAGGCCCGACAACGCATAGGCGATGATGCGGGTGCGCTTGACCGGCACGCCGCTGCGGAACGCCGCCAGCTCGCTCGAGCCGATGGCGTAGATGGACAGGCCGAGGCGCGAGCGCCTCAGCGGTATCCAGACGATGCAGAGGCAGATGATCAGCACCAGCAGAGCCTTCGGCAGCCAGGCGTCGATGTTCTGCGGCAGGCCGGGTATCGGGACCGTGCCTGAAATCATCGCCTTCAGCCATTCGGCGGCGGCGCCGCCCGGCGCGCCGAGCACCAGAAGAGCCGCCCCTTGCAGCACGAACAGCATGGCGAGCGTCACCACGATGTCGGGGACACGGGTGGCGACAATGAGCAGGCCGTTGAGCGCGCCGAGCACAAAACCCATGGCCAGTACGAAAGGCACCACGAACAGCGCGTATTCTTCCGAGGCGCCGGCCATCATCGAGGCGGCGGTGACGCTGGTCAGCGCCATCATGGCGGCGACCGACAGGTCGATGCCGCCGGCGATGACGACGACGGTCTGCGCGGCCACGGCAAAGGCGTAGGGCAAGACGGCCCGCGCGAGCGAGCCGAAATCGCCGCTGCCATAGCCGGGCTGGATCAGCTTGGTGACGACGAACAGCACGACGAGGAGGGCGAACAGGCCGGCGACCCAGCCCTGGCGGCGCAGGAGATGGCTCATGGCGTCGCCTCCGGTGCATCCGGGGTATTTGCTGTGGGGTCCGCCAAAATGCCGACATCGGCCTTGGCGCCGCGCGGCAGGCCGTAGGCGGCGCGCATCAGTGCCGGCTCGTCCGCCTCCTCGACCGGGAAGATATCGACGACGCGGCCGCCGAAGATGACGATGACGCGATCGCAGACGCGCTGCACCTCTTCGAGTTCCGAGGTGTAGAACAGCACCGACTTGCCGTGGCCGGCGAGCTCGCGCAGCAATTTATAGATCTCCTGCTTGGTGCCGACATCGATGCCGCGCGTCGGGTCGAAGCACAGGATGGTGCGGGCATCCGCCGCTATCCAGCGGGCGATGGTCACCTTCTGCTGGTTGCCGCCGGACAGGCGCTGCACCTCGCCTTGCGCGCGGGTGTCGATCTGGAGGCGCGCGATGGCGCTCGCCACCGTGGCGCGCTCCTTGCGCATGGCGATCGGCCCCCAGTTGCGCAAGGCGGCGCTGAAGGGCAGCGCGATGTTCTCGCGCACCGAGCGCTGCATGGCGAGGGCCTCGGAGCGGTCGCCCGGCACATAGGCGATGCCGGCGCGGATGGCGTCGATCGGATGGGTGAATTTCGCCGGCTGGGCGTCGACCTCGATCGTGCCGCCGGACGGTTTGATCGAGCCGGCAAGGGCGGCGAACAATTCATCCTGGCCCTGGCCTTCGAGCGCGACGACGCCGGCGACCTCGCCGTCGGCGAGATCGAAGGAGACGTCGTTGAGCTTGGTGCCGACACGCAGATTGCGCACGGCGAGACGCGGGCGGACAGGGGCCGACGTGGCGGCCTGGCCGGCGGCGCGGGCTGCCATCTTGGTCTTCTCGATGCGGGCGCCGAGCATCAGCTCGACGATCTTTTCCTCCACGCCGGGCTCGATGTCGAGAACGCCGACGGTCGCGCCGTCGCGCAGCACGGTGGCGCGGTCGCAGAGCGCCGAAATCTCGACGAAGCGGTGCGAGATGAAGATCACGGCGCGGCCGCTGTCGCCTTGGCGACGCACGACTTCCAGCACCTTTTCAGCGAGGTTGGCGGGGAGCGCCGCGGTCATCTCGTCGAGCAGCAGCACGTCGGGCTCGACGGCGAGCGCCCGCGCCAGATCGAGCACGCGCAGCACCGCCAGCGGAATGTCGCGCGCGGTGTCGCGCAGGTCGAGGTCGGGAATACCAAGTTCGCGCACCCAGGCACGGAACGGCTCGACGGGCGTGCCGGTGAGCCGCAGATTGGACAGTATGTCGAGATCGGGGATCAAGGACGGTTCTTGGTAGACCGGCAAAAGGCCAGCGCGGCGCGCGGCGGCGGGCGAGCGTATGTCGCGCGCCTCGCCGCGGATCAGCACGCGCCCGGCGGAGGCAGGAACCGCGCCGGTCAGGATCTTCACCAGCGTCGACTTGCCGGCGCCATTGGCGCCCATCAGGGCATGCACCTCACCCGGCAGGACGGACAGCGACGCGTCGCGCAGCGCGGCAACCGCACCGTAATTCTTGGCGACGCCGGAGGCGTCGAGGAGGGGACTGGTGGTCAAATTGCTGTCCCTATCAGAAACTCAATTGCTGGCGCTCTACGGCGCCCCCCTCTGTCCTGCCGGACATCTCCCCACAAGGGGGGGAGATCGGCCGTAACTTCGGCTTTCGCCAATTTTCAACGTGGCAAGACGAGAGCCGGCGCCGAAACTGCCAATCTCCCCCCAAGTGGGGGAGATGTCCGGCAGGACAGAGGGGGGCGCCGTAGAGCGCTAACCTATCAAACCTTTGGTTGGCGAGGACGGCAAACGCCATTCTCGCTAGCCAATCAAAATAGCCCTTACTCCCCCGGCCCCTTGCACGCCACGATCTGGTCCTTGGTGTAGGTCGTCCAGTCGGGGATCGAGATCGAGACCGGCCATTCGGGGCTGAGCGACGGATCGGCGGCGGCCTTCAGCTTGGCCTTGCCTTCCTCGGTGGCGTTTTCCCAGAGCTGCGGCTCGACCAGAACGGTCTGCTGCGCCGGCTTCTTGCCGTCGAGGATCTGGAGCGCGAGCGTCACGCCGGCGCCGCCGATCGAGCCGGGATTGGTCACGGCCGCCCCGACCAGGTCCTTGACCGAATTCAGCTGGCCGACGAAACCGGCATTGTCGGCGCCGACCACGGGCACCATCGGCGCCTGCGATTCCACCAGCGCGTCGACGATGACGTTGTCGATGCCCGAGGTCCATACGCCGTTGAACGGCGTGCCGGTGGCGAGGAAGGACAGCATCTGCTGCTTTGCCTGGTCCTGCTGCCAGCCGGTGAACACTTCCTGTGCGACCTTCACGTCGGGGAATTCGGCCAGCGCCTTCTTGAAGCCCTTGTCCCGATCCGAGTCGGCCGAGGCGCCGGCGGCGCCGCGCATGTAAAACACCTCACCCTTGCCGCCCATCTGCTGGAACAGCCATTTGGCGCCGAGATAGGCATATTGTTCCTGGTTGTTGGAGATGATGTAGGCCGAGGGTTCGGTGACCGCCTGGTCGACGGCGACGACGACGATGCCGGCCTTGGTGGCTTCCTCCAGCCCCGCCTTGATGCCGGCGGGATCAGCCGGATTGACGACGATGGCGTCGACCTTGGCGCTGATCAGGTTGCGGATGTCCTCGAGCTGCCCGGCGGCGTCAGTGTTGCGGTGGGCGATGTTGAGCTTGCTCACTTCGCCCGAGGCCAGCGCCTGCGCCTTCATGGCGCAGACCATCTCCTCGCGCCAGCCATTGCCCTGCACGGTGTTGGAGATGCCGATCGTGTATTTGCCCTCGGCGGACGAGGCGCCCATCGAGGCCAGCAAGGCAGCGCCGGCAAGGAGCGGCACCATGGTCAGGTATTTCTTCATTTCAGATTTCCTCCACTTTGATTTTCGTTTCGATTCCAAGTCGTTACACCGGGCCGCGCAGAAAGAGATTCAGGCGGCGCCTCGATGTTGTTTTTGCGCCTTCATTTGACGAAGGGACGCAGCACGTCGCGGGCAAGCAGGAAACCGCGCTTGACCTTATCGTCGCTGCCCTCGAACCACCGGTCCTCGTGCTCGATGATGATCGGGCCGTCGTAGCCGGCACGATAGAGGCCGGAGAAGAAGCCGTTCCAGCCGACATCGCCCAGCCCCGGCATGCGCGGCACCTGCCAGCCTATGCCAGACGAAAGGATTCCGCGCTCGTACAAACCATCATGATCAATCATCAGGTCCTTGGCATGGACATGCAGCATGTAGGGGCCGAATTCCCTGATGAAGCGGGCCTGGTCGATCATCTGCCAGACCAGGTGCGAAGGATCGAAATTCATCCCGACATCGCCGCCCCAGGTTTCGAGGATGCGGCGCCAGACCAGCGGCGAATAGGCGATGTTGTGGCCGCCCGGCCATTCGTCATAGCTGAAGATCATCGGGCAGTTCTCGAAAGCGAGCTTGACGCCGTGATCGCGCGCATGGGCGACGATATCGGGCCAGATTTCGAGCGCGTGCTGCCAGTTGACGTCGACGGTCTTCGAGGCATCGCCGCCGCAGAAGGTGTTGACCAGGGGCACGCCCATATTCGCGGCCAGCACGATCACCTGCTTCAGATGGTCGATCACCGTCTTGCGGTGGGCGGCATCGGGATGCAGCGGGTTGGGATAATAGCCGAGACCGGAAATGGTCAGCCCCTTGCCGGCAAGGTTTGCCGCGATATCCCTGGCCTGCGCCGGCGAGGTCGCGGCGGCGTCGATGTGGCTGGTGCCGGCATAGCGGCGGCTGGCGCCCGAGGCTTTCGGCCAGCAGGCGATTTCCAGCGCCTCGAAGCCGGCCGAGCTTGCCCAGTCGGCGACCGCGTCGAGCGGCGTCTCCGCGAACGGTGCGGTGAGCAGTCCAAGCCTCATAATGCCTCCCCCGGTCGTGAATTCACGACCGATTCCTACTATGCAGATCGTGCCGGTTGCTTCAACCGCTCATCTGCCGGTTGCGCGCATGCATGCCTGACGGTTGCCATCGGATCGTCCGACAACAGCCCGTCGAGCGCCGATGTGACGGCCTTGCGGAACATGTCGTTGGCGGCGAGGGCGGGATCGAAGATGGCGTCGATCGCCAGGATGCCCGCGGCCAGCGCCGGGATGTCGCGTCCGCTTGCCTCCGCTAAGCCAGCGACCTTGCCGGCATAGGGGTCCGACACCGGCCAGCGCCGGCCGAACCGGGATGAAGCCTGGATCAGATAGGCCATCCAGCCGGCGACGGATACCGACAGCAGCGCAATGCCTTTTTCCTCGCCCAGCCGATCGCGGATCGGGTTGAGCAGGCGCTGCACGATCTTTTGCGAGCCGTCGGTGGCGATCTGGTGGTTGCGGTGGCGGATCGCGGTATTCTGCAGACGGCCAAGGCTCTGCTCGACATAGGCTGATGGGTCCATGCCGGGCACCGGCTTCAACGTTGGCAGCGTCTCCTCGACGAGCATGCGGCGCACGAAGGCCGATAGCAGCGGGTCCGCCATCGCATCGAAAGTGTGTTCGAGGCCGGCCAGCACGCCGAGATAGCTGAGTGTCGTCTGAGCGCCGTTCAGCACACGCATCTTGAGATGCTCGAATGGCGTGACGTCGTCGACGAAGGTTGCCCCCACCAGGTCCCAGCGCGGCGCGCGGCCGGCGAATTTCTGTTCGATCACCCATTGCCGGAACGGCTCGCCGGCGACGACGGCTCCATCGCGATAGCCGAAAAGCTGCTCGACGCCGTCGAGATCGGCCTTCGTGCTCGCGGGCACGATGCGGTCGACCATGGCGCAGGGGAAGGCGGCATTGGCCGCGATCCAGCCGGCAAGGCCGTTGCCGCGCCGTTCGGCAAAAGTCCGCACGACATTTTCCAGGATGGTGCCGTTCGCCGGGATGTTGTCGCACGAGAGCAGCGTCAGCGGCCGGCCGTGCGTGGCCATGCGTTGCTCCAGCGCCCGCGCCAGAATGCCGGGCACGCTGCGCGGCATCAGCGGGTTTGCGAGATCGTGGACGATGTCGGGATGGTCGAGGTCGAGCGCGCCGCTGGCCGGAATATGGCAATAGCCCTTTTCGGTAACGGTCAGCGTCACGAATTCGATGTCCGGGGAGGAGAGCACTTCGAGCGCGGGCATAGCGCTCGCCTGGCTATCGACAATGCGCACGATGCTGCCGATGACGCGGGCCTCGACATGGGAATCCTGGCGGATGAGCCTGGTGTAGAGCCCGTCCTGAGGGCCGAGCGTATCGGCGAGCGCCGGCGGACGGATGTTGATGCCGACCACGCCCCAGCGGCCGAAGCTCCGCGCCAGGAGGTCGTCGGTGTATTCGGCCTGGTGGCAGCGGTGGAAGGCACCGACGCCGAGGTGCGCCATGCCTGCCTGGAGCAAGGCACGGTTATAGCCGGGCCTTTGCACCGTCGCCGGCAGGCGGCCGAGCAAGGCCGGACCGAGCGTCTCGGGCGCGGCTGTGCTCACCGGTTGGCTCCGATCACCCACTGTTCCTGGTCGATCAGCGAGCCGGTCATCGGTCCCGCGGCGTCGGAGAGAAGGAAGACGGCGAGCCTGGCCACGTCCTCCGCCGAGAACAGCCGGCCGAAGGGCTGCGCGGCGTTGGCGGCATCGAGCCAGCCGGCGCCGTGGCCGAGCGTCTCGGCCTGGATGACGCGCTCGGCGGGCGTATCGGTCCAGCCGACATTGATGCCGTTGACGCGGATGCGGTCGAAGCGGTGGGCGTTGGCGGCGTTCCTGGTCAGCGTCGCCAGCGCGCCCTTGGTGGCGGAATAGACGGCGAGCTCGGGCGAACCGCAATGGGCATTGATCGACAGGATGTTGACGATCGCGCCGCCCTGGCCCCGCTTCCGCATGTCGGCAATCGCCGCCTGCATGAGGAAGAAAGGGGCGCGGGCATTGACGGCGAACAGCGAGGCCCAGTCGTCGGGGGTCGCATCGAGGAAGGAGGCCCGGTCGGTCAGGCCGGCGGCATTGACGAGACCGTCGATACGGCCGAAGCGGTCGATGCAGGCTTGCGCCAGGAGGGCAGGGGCTGCCGGGTCGGAAAGCTCGGCGGCGATGAAGTGTGCCGGCGTGCCCGCTTGCGAGAGCTCCGCAGCAACGGCCTCGCCGCGCGTCCCGTCGCGGCCAGTGACCAGCAGGCCGCCGGCGCCGGCACGCGCCAAGGTTTCGGCGACTGCCCGGCCGATGCCTTGCGTCGCGCCGGTGACCAGCACCATCTTGCCGTCGAGCTGAAGCTCCATTCCTCCTCCCGGAACAAAGTTTCTATTTCTGAAGATATGGAATGTCAGTTCCCGTTAGTCAACCGCGCAATCATTCTGCCCGTTGGGCCACGACACCATGGACCAAAGCCATGCCGACGGCGAGCGACGCCGCCAGCGAGCGGAAGCCTGCGAAGTCCTGTTCCACAACTTCCAGCCAGGTGTCCGAGAACTTGACCAGCGGAGAAAAAGTGCTGTCGGTGATGGTGACGATCCGCGCGCGCCGCTCGTGGGCGACCGCGACGAGGTCGGGCGTGATCGAATTGTAGGGACTGAAGGAGACCGCCAGCACCGCGTCGCGTCTGCCGATGCAGCCGACCTGGTCGAGCGCGGTGGAGCCGACATTGTCGACCAGCACATTGCGCACGCCTTGCTGCGACAAGGTCAGCGAGAGATAGCTGGTGACGGGAAAGGCGCGCTTGGAGCCGATGACGTAGATCAGCTCGGCGGCCGAAAGCAACGCCACCATTTTCTCGAAGCTCTCGATATCGAAGCCGGTTTCGATGCGGCCGAGCGAGGCCTGCGAGGCGCCGACCATGCCGCGCAGGAAATGCAGGTCGGCATTGGATACGCGCGGCGTGCGTTCCTGGCCGCGCCCTTCCGGCCAGGACGCCTTGACATGGTCCTTGAACAGGCCCTGGAAATCGGAAAAGCCGGCATAGCCGAAGATCTGGGCGAAGCGCACCAGCGTCGAAGGCTGCACCCCTGCCTGCGCGGCGACCTGTGCGATGGTGCCGAGCGCGACGTCGCTCGGATGCTGCCACAGGAAGATCGCGACCTGGCGCAGCCGCTTGGGAAAATGGACCGTGCCCGACGACAGCACCGCGCGCAGCTCCTCGTAAGTCTGCGGCTTGATATAGCCGAGCGCCGCCAGCGAGCGCCCGCGCTTGCGGGTCGTCGCCTCGTCGGCGCTGGACCGTCCGGATGATTTGCGCGCCCCGCTCATGATTTCAGGCTAGCGCGATACGATCGTTTTACAATATGAAAATTGGAAATCCTGTTCGAGGGTGGTAGCTGTTCTGCAGCGAAGAAGTTCGATGCATTCAACATAGCACCCTATGGCGCCCCCCTCTGTCCTGCCGGACATCTCCCCCACAGGTGGGGAGATTGGCGGCGTCGACCGCGACGCCTTTCATGCAACGCTGGCAATTTGGCGAAAGCCGGCGTGACATCCGATCTCCCCCCTTGTGGGGGAGATGTCCGGCAGGACAGAGGGGGGCGCTACAGAACTCGACGGTGGGTGCTGGCTTAACATCCTTAAATCGGAGGAGACAAATATGGTCTATGCGACATCGGACGGATCGGCGGGCAAGCGTTTGCGCGTCGGCATGGTGGGAGGCGGGCAGGGCGCTTTCATCGGCGCGGTGCATCGCCTCGCCATGCGGCTCGACGACCAGATCGCGCTGGTGGCCGGAGCGCTGTCGTCCGACCCCGGGAACGCCGCCGCCTCGGCCGCCGAGATCGGCATCGCGCCGGAGCGCAGCTATGCCGATTACCGCATGATGGCAAAGGCGGAGGCGGCGCGCCCGGATGGCATCGAGGCGGTCGTCATCGTCACGCCCAACCACCTGCACGCGCCGGTCGCGACAGCCTTTCTGGAAGCCGGCATCGATGTGATCTGCGACAAGCCGCTGTCGACGACGCTGGGCGAGGCGCAAGCCCTGGTGGCGCTGACGCGGGAGAAAAATCGCCGCTTCGTCGTGACCCTCAACAACACCGGCTACGCCATGGTGCGCCAGGCGCGCGAGATGGTGGCGGCGGGCGAACTCGGCCGCATCGTCTCCGTGCACGGCGCCTATATCCAGGACTGGCTGACCAGGCCGATCGATGCCGACGGCCAGAAACAGGCGGAATGGCGCACCGACCCGGCGCGCGCCGGCCAGTCGGCGGTGCTGGCCGATATCGGCGTGCATGCCTTCAATCTGGCGAGTTTCATCAGCGGCCGCGAGGCCGAGACGGTGTCGGCCGACCTGTTCACCGCCGTGCCGGGACGGCGGCTCGATGATAACGCGCATGTGCTGGTGCGCTGGGCGGGCGGGGCACGCGGCACGATCCTGGCCAGCCAGACGTCGCCCGGCCACTATAATGATCTCTCCGTGCGCATCTATGGCGACAAGGCGGGGCTTGAATGGTCGGGCACGCGGCCCGAGGAACTGCGCTTCTCCAGATATGGCGAGGAAACCCGCACGCTCGTGCGCGGCGGCCATGGCTCGACCGAGCAAAGCCGGCGCGTGTCACGCATGCCGGCCGCCCATCCCGAAGGCTATATCGAGGCCTTCGCCAATTTCTACCGCGACGCCGCCGACATCATCCGCGCGCATCGTTCGGGCGCTGCTGTCGATGCGGCCCGGGCGGCGCAGGTGCCCGATGTGGTCGACGGCGCGCGCGGCGTGAAGTTCGTCGCCGCGGCGGTGGAGTCGAACGCGGCTGATGGGGCGTGGACGGCGGCGAGGTTTGGGTGAGGGTGTGCCATCCAATGTGAAGTACGCCATCGCGGCCACGTCGACGGTGCCGCGCGGTTGATGGCGATCAAGAGTTGGCCGTCCATTCGGGCCGCGCTGAGTTCCGCCATTTTTCAGCTCGTTGCGAGGCTGGTTTCGAGGGCAGCAGCCGGTTGACTCTGCTTCCAAATCGTTGCCGCCGACCTTGCGCGAGGTGATTGCGACGCTATGTCAGGCGCATCCGCGTTGCTCCCCGCCCGCGCATTCGGCAATCTGTCGCTTCTTCGGCGTTGAAGGCTTGCTCCGATGGAACTCGGTCTCATTGGATACTACAGCGACTTCGTGGTTTACCCCCTGGCGATCGCCCTGCTGGCTGTGGCCGGGCTTATCGAGGCCGGCGAAGAGAGCGCGCCAGGCTGGCTGGCGACGGCGCTGGCGTGCCTGTGTCTGTGGACGCTGATCGAATACGTCATGCACCGCTTCGTCCTTCACCACATTCCCTGGATCAGGGATCTGCACGCCCGCCATCATGTCGAGGAGCGCAGTCCGGTGGGCACGCCGACCTGGCTCAGCCTCGGCGTGCATGCGCTTGTCGCGTTCTTTCCCGTATGGATGGTCTCGGATTTCGCGGTCGCCAGCGCGGCGAGCTGCGGGCTGATGCTGGGCTACCTATGGTACGTCAGCATCCACCATGTGATCCATCACTGGCATCCCACTCATCCGAGCTATCTCTACACGCTGAAGCGCCGCCACGCGCTGCATCATCATGTCGACGAAAACGTCAATTTCGGCGTGACGTCGCTGTTCTGGGATCGGGTCTTCGGCACGATGCGGCTCTGAAGCCAACTGGTGTGCGCCATTCGGGAAGCGCAGACAGCCATTCCCGCTTACAATTCCTTCTGCGCCAATTCCCTGAACTCGTCGGGCACCGAGCGGGCCGCCTCCAGCGCCACGGTGCCGTAGCCGACGGCCTGTTTGCCGAAACGCTCGCGGATCTTGTCGATGGCGCGGTCGGCGCCGAAGCGTGCGAGGCCCTTCCTGGTGCCGGGGCGGCGCTTTTCGTCGGCGAGGCCGAGCGGCAGTTCGAACTGCAATTCGGCACTTTCCTCCAGATGCGAGACCGAGATCGCCAGCAGCGAAATCGTCCTGTCATGCGGATGATCGGCAAGCACGCCCCGGACCAGGTCTGTCGCGATCTCGGCCAGCATCACCGTCGCCGAGATCGGCTGGTCGAGCGTGATCGAGCGGGTGACGGCGCTGAGGTCGGCGAAGCGCACGCGCACCGTCACCGTGCGGCCGGGGCGCGCCTTGGCGCGCAGCCGGCTGGCGACCCGGTCGGCCAGATGCAGCAGGACGGGTATGTAGACGCATTCCAGTGCCGGCTTGCGGCCAAGCGCCGACTGGGCACCGGCCGAATGGGCGCGGCGACGTGTTTCCAATTTGCGCGGATCGCGGTTCCCCGACAAGGCGGCAAGCTTTTCGCCGGCGGCAGGGCCGAGCAGCCGCGCCAGCGCGCCGCTGTGCGTCCTGGCCAGTTCGCCGATTGTCTGGACGCCGATCTCGGCCAGCCGCGCGCTGGTCGCCGGGCCGACGCCCCACATCAGGGAGACCGGCAGGTCATGCAGGAAGGCGATCTCGGTGCCGGGCTCGACCACCACCAGCCCATCGGGCTTGGCCACCTGCGAGGCGATCTTGGCCAGGTGCTTGGTGCGCGCCACGCCGATCGAGATCGGCAGGCCGAGTTCGCTTCGCACGCGGCGGCGAATGGTCGAGGCGATCTCCCGCGGCTGGCCGAACAGATGCGTGCAACCGGCGACATCGGCGAAGGCCTCGTCGATGGAGATGCGCTCGACCAGCGGCGTGAAATCGTCGAGCACCTTCATCGCGGCGTCGCCGAGCCGCTGGTAGTCGCGGAAATTTCCGCCGACGAAAATCAACTGCGGGCAGAGCTCGCGCGCCTTGCGCCCCGGCATGCCGCCGCGCACGCCGAAGGCGCGGGCTTCGTAGGAGGCGGCGAGCACGACGCCGCCGCCGACCGCGATCGGCTTGCCGCGCAGCGACGGGTCGAGAAGCTGCTCGACCGAGGCGTAGAAAGCGTCGAGATCGGCATGCAGGATGGTGGGCTCCATCCCCGGTTCCTCGCGACGTTGTAGAGTATGGAACATAAAGAGAACAAACATTGCTCGCTGTCAAGCTAGGTCGCGATCCGCCGGAACATTGTCGCTCACAATCGCGTTGACGGCCGAAGGGCGCCGCGTGCGGAGGCTGGCATGGGCAACTTTGAAATGATCGATCTGGTTTGCGTCGTCAACGCCTGCTCGACCGACCGCGCCGCGGGGCGGCTGGTTTCGATGGCCAAGGCCGTGGAGGAATTGCGGGTGCTGACCGGCGATTTCGTCTCGGCCGACGAAACAGTCGCGAATGCGCTGAGTGAAGTCGCGCTGCAGTGCGGCTGCGCCGTGCTGTTCGATGAGCAGGCGGGCGCCGACATATTGCGCACGCCATAGCTCGTCGCCGGCGTGCTGCAATGCATCACGCAACCGTTCCAATTGCTTGTTTTTGCGCTATTCCGAACAGAGGGCCGTGACGCACTTTCTAACGCGCGTTGCCTGTGCGGGTCGTTGTCCCCGAGGCCACCTTGGCGACATCCATCAACCGAGATGCTCCGCCCGCAGCGCCTGCTTGAGGCGCTCCAGCGCCGGCTCGCCGTCGGCAGCGAGCTTATCGGCGATCCTTGCCAGATCATCGTCGGCCTTGCGGTGCTTGCTGCCCCAGGCGCCGAGCGTGGCCAGCACGGGCAAAAGGTCGATGCCGGCCTCGGTCAGGCGATAGATCGCCTTCAGCCCATGCGTGGGATCACCGCTGCGGGTGAGGATGCCTTCGTCCTGCAATGTCTGGAGGCGCTCGGCCAGCGTACGCGAGGAAATGCCCTCATCGGATTGCAGGAATTCGCGAAAGTGCTTTTTTCCGGCGAAGACCAGGTCGCGGATGATGAGCAGCGTCCAGCGGTCGCCGAGCAGTTCGAGCGACAGGTTGATGGGGCAGCCAGACCGGTCCCGTGTCGACATGTGTATGGTTCCATTTTTAAATCGCTTTACTATTGACATCATTTTCATCTCAGGTCAATAGTTCCAAATGTAAACCATCGGCAACCGTGCCGGCCGGACGGGTAAAACGAGCCGCTCGGCCCTTGACTGGGAGAACCATAATGAAAAAGCTGATCCTCCAGATGCAGATGTCGGTCGACGGTTTTGTCGGCGCCGCCGGGGATCATCGCTGGCAGCTCTGGGAATGGGGCGACGACAGCGCCTGGGACGAGGAGCTGAAGCGGGACTTCAACGCCGTCTTCGCCGGCATCGATACCATCCTCTTGAGCCGCAAGATGGCCGAGGAAGGCTACCTTACCCATTGGGGCAATGCGGCGAAGAGATATCCGCGCGACCCGTTCTATGCTTTCGCCCAGCGCATCGTCGAGGCGAGGAAGGTGGTGCCGAGCGACAGGCTCAAGGCCTCGCGATGGGAGGGCACGACAGTGGTCAGCGGCGACCTGCCGCGGGAGGTCGACTTGCTGAAGAGGGGTGAGGGCGGCGACATCGCGGTGTTCGGCGGCGCCGGCTTCGCCTCGGCGCTGATCGCGGCCAGGCTGGTCGACGAGTTCCAGCTGTTCATCAACCCGGCCGTGCTGGGCGCCGGCCGCCGCATCTTCGACCAAGGCGGGTTCGGCAGGCTGCGGCTGCTCGGCTCGAAATCCTATGCGAGCGGCATGGTGGTGAGCCGCTACGCGCCGGCCGGCTAATCGAAAGGCATTGCACTGATATCATGCCTGCCGTTGAGCTTGGGCATGGCAGTCGGCGATGCAGCACCAAGCGCGGTTGTGCCTTAGCCCCAGGGGCGAAGGGAACACGCGCCTCGATGTACTCTTGGTCAACACCTTGGCCTCACCAATTCACTTCGCATCATGAAAAATGATGCCCACCGTGTGCCGCATGCCCGAGCGCAGGCGGCTGACGCCGTGGCGCAGATTGACGCGGTAATTGCCCTTGGTGCCCTGCACCGGCCGATTGTGGACGGCGAAGGAGACGGCATCGCCCTGGCGCAAGGGCACCACTTCCACCCGGCTCTGCATGCGCGGCCGCTGTTCGGTCAGGGCGAACTCGCCGCCGGTGAAATCCTCGCCGGGTTCTGAAAGCAGAACCGCCACCTGCACCGGAAAAGCGAGGTCGCCATAGAGGTCCTGGTGCAGGCAGTTGAAGTCGCCGGGCACATATTGCAGCAGAAGTGGCGTCGGCCTGACCTGGCCGGCGGCGTGGCACTGCTTGAGAAAGGCGGCATGCGTTTCGGGATAGCGCGTGGCGATGCCCATGCGTTCGTTCCACCGGTTGGCGACCTCGGCGAGCCTGGGATAGAGCGCCGTGCGCAGCCCGCCGATCAGGTCTGGCAAGGGGTAGCGGAAATAGCGGTATTCGCCCTTGCCGAAGCCGTGCCTGGCCATGTGGATATGGCTGCGGAAATGTTCTTCATGCGGATAGAGCCCGGCGAGTTGTCGGCACTCCTGCGGCGTGAGCAGCTTTTCCATCACCGCACAGCCGAAGCCGTCGAGTTCGGCGGCTAGGGCTGGCCAGTCGTAAGCGGCAACGCGTTCCTCGGCGGCTTTCACCACCGATGCCGCAACCTTGGCATGGGCGTTCATATTGCGGCCTCTTTGTCGAGCAAAGCGTGCTTGCGCTCAGTGCCCCAGCGGTAGCCGGAGGGCGTGCCGTCGGCGCGGACGACGCGGTGGCAGGGAATGCCGAGCGCGATCGCGTTAGCGGCGCAGGCCGTCGCCACGGCGCGGGCGCCGTTCTGTTGGCCGAGACGCTGGGCAAGGGCGGCGTAGGTGATGGTTGCGCCGCGGCGGATGCTGCGAAGCTCGCCCCAAACTTTTTGCTGGAACGGCGTGCCGTGGCTGATGTCGAGCGGCAGGTCCAGGCCGGCGGCGGGCGTTTCGATGAAACGCGTTATCGCCGCAAGATCGCCTTGCAAGGCGGTCTCGTCCTCGACCAGCATCCTGCCGGGGAAGCGGCTGGCGAGATCCTGCGCCAGCGCCTCGGCGTCGGAGTCGATCAGGATGGCGCAGACGCCGAGGGAACCGCGCGCGGCGAGGATTTTGCCGATCGCGGATTGGGCGATGGCGTAGGTGATGGTGTCGGCGCCGGAGGCTGTCGCCGGCGTGTGGGTTTGCATGAGGTTCATTGCTTCACTCCTTCTGTGTGCCTGAACCCTAGCCGCGTGCCTTCCGTTCCTCACTCCGATGCTTGCTTTCAAATTCAATTTCCGGAACGGTGCGGAGGTAAGTACCCTACGGCGCCCCCCTCTGTCCTGCCGGACATCTCCCCCACGAGGGGGGAGATTGGCAATTTCGGCGCCCCACTCATTCCTGCAACGTCGTAGATTGGCGAAGGCGGTTGTGACAGCCAATCTCCCCCCAAGTGGGGGAGATGTCCGGCAGGACAGAGGGGGGCGCCGTAGAGCGCTGATTTATGCGATACGAATGACAGCAACCTCGCCAAGCAAAAAAACCTCGCCTGATAACAGCCGCAGTTCGATCTCGCCGGTCGCGCCACGGCTCCACTCGGCCTTGCCGCTCTCGACAAGCTCCCCGAGCGCAGCCATCACCAGCGACCGCGCATCTTTGGCGCGTCTGACGGCGCCGCGATGGGGGATCCCAATGTCCGCATCGGTGGTGGAAGACCTTGCCATCGCGCCCATTGCCGCTCCTCCTCAGGCCTCGCGGCCGAGCAGCGCGCGCTTGCGCTCCGCGCCCCAGGCGTAGCCGGACAGGGCGCCGTCCTTGCGGATCACGCGGTGGCAGGGAATGGCGACCGCGAGCGCGTTGGCGGCGCAGGCGCCGGCAACGGCGCGGGTCGCCTTCGGCGCGCCGATGCGCCCTGCTATCTCGGCATAGGAGACGGTGCGGCCGGCCGGGATGTCCCGCAGGGCCTGCCAGACGCGCTGCCGGAACGCGGTGCCGCGCAGGTCGAGCGGCAGGTCGAGACCAAGCCTTGGAGCCTCGACGAAACCGACGACGCGGGCGACGAGCGCCTCATAATCGCGGTCGGCGCCGATCAGGCGCGCCTTGGGGAAACGGTCCTGCAGGTCGCGCACCAGCGCGTCCGGGTCGTCGCCGAGCAGGATCGCGGCGACGCCCTTCCTGCTCGACGCGACAAGGATGGCGCCGAGCGAGCATTCGCCGACGGCGAAGCGGATCTCCTCGCTGGCGCCGCCGGCGCGGTAGCGCGTCGGCGTCATGCCGAGCATGCCGGCCGACTTCTCATAGAAGCGTCCGCTCGAATTGAAGCCGGCATCGTAGATCGCCGCTGTCACGCTGGCGCCGTCTTCCAGGCGCCGGCGCACCCTTTCGGCGCGCCGGGCGGCCGCGTAGTCCTTTGGCGTCAGGCCGGTGACGGCCTTGAAGGTGCGGTGGAAATAGCCGGCGCTGCGGCCGGCGGCGGCGGCCAGTTCACCGAGCGACGGTTCCTCCTCGCTCTGTTCGATCCTGCGGCAGGCCTCGGCCACCATCGCGGCGTTGCAGGCCTCGAGCGAAGGTCCGTCGGGATTGCAGCGCCGGCAGGCGCGAAAGCCGGTCGCCCTGGCCTCGTCCAGCGTGTCGTGGAGCTGCACGTTCTTCGGGTTGGCGCGCCGCGACGGGCAGGAGGGCCGGCAATAGACGCCGGTCGTCGCCACCGAATACCAGAAGCTGCCATCGGCCGATTTGTCGCGCGCCACGACTTGCGTCCAGCGCGGATCGTCGGCGACCGGCAGCGGCGCGGGTTTGAGATCCTTGGCAAGGGTGATGAACATGGCCGGCATTGAAGCCGCAGACGACCCGCGTCGCCACCCGTTTCCTGCCAATTGAGAGGTGGACGCGAGCGTATTCGTCGGGACACACAAAGGATATGACAAGATTGATCCGGAGAAGGTGTGATGGAAAACATTCGACCCCTTAAGACCGAGGCCGATTACGATCGGGCGATTGCCGAAATCATCCAATATTTCGAGAACGAGCCGGAAATCGGCTCTCTTGGCGATTACCGGTTTGATGTTCTCGCGACCTTGATCGACGCTTATGAGGATAAGCACTACCCTATCGAAGCACCCACATCCCGTTGAAGGTTATTCACTCACACATTCAACCTGTCGCGAAAGGCGAAAGCCGCCGCACCCGGTGCCCGATCGCTGTTCCCCGAGCCCTCGTTTCTACGCCGCCCGTTTGGGCTCGACCGCGAACGGGCTGAGGCCGAGCCAGGTCTGCATCTTCCTTGCGATGTGCTGATCTCCGGTCAAGGCGACCTTCGCGCCGGCCTTCTCGACGGTGATCAATCCCATCCAGATCGCCGTCATCGTGTGCAGGTCGGTCGAGACGTAGAGGTCGATATCGAAGCCCGGATCGTACCAGCACAGATCGACCTCGCCATGCTTTTCGACGATCAGCCACCACGACCGTTTGGACGCCGGCAGCTCCTGGTACAGGAATTGTATCACGGTGCGCCCGTCGGGCAGCGGCGAGGGGTTCAGATTGCGCCGCATGTCCCACATCAGCAGCGACGGATCGAGGTTCTTGAGGGACAGCCGGGACTCGACCCATTTCTGTCCCCAAAAGCCCATCGCCTCGACGACGGGGCGCAAATCCCGGCCGGCCTCCGTCAGCCGGTATTCGGAGATGCCCTTCTCGCCCGGCACCTCCTTGCGCTCGACGATCCCGGCGAGCTCGAGCTCCTTCAGCCGTTGCGACAGAAGGCTGGGCGACATTTTGGGGACGCCGCGGCGCAGGTCGTTGAAACGGGTCGAACCCGCCACCAATTCGCGCATCAGCACCATCGTCCAGCGGGTGCACAGCACCTCGGCGGCCATCGATAGCGGGCAGAACTGCTTGTATCCGTGCTGGGCCATGATCCGACGTCCTCCCTCGAAACTGGGCTGAACATTAGGCCTTCATGAAGGAAGCGGCCAGTACGGAAACTGTACCGGCCCGGTACAGATCGCGGACTGGCCGGCGCCGGCCCTGCCATGCGAGCCCTTTGACCGGCCGCGGGGATCTCCCCTGTGCGCCGTAACAGGGAGAAGACCATGACCACATACGTCATTGCAGACATCAAGGTGAAGAACCCGCAGTGGATGCCGGCCTACGCCGCATCGGTGCACGACCTCGTCCACAAGCATGGCGGCAAGTATCTGTCGCGCAGCGGCAATGTGAAGACGCTTGAAGGCAAGCCGCTCGACACCACTCTGATCGCGCTGATGGCATTCCCGTCGGAAGCGGCGGCGCGCGCCTTCGCCAACGATCCGGCCTACGCGCCCTTCGTCTCGGCCCGTCAGGACGGTAGCGACAGCCGCTTCCAGATGATCGACAACACAGACCTGGCGGGGACGATCCCGTATCTGCCGAAGGGATGAAGCTTTCCTCCATCCGTCGCATCGCTTTCGGGCTCTCCGAGCAACGACAATCACGGCGCTTGCCTGCCGCGCCTCCGTATTTCCGGCGGCCGGCGCGCTGGGCCTTTTCAAGAAGAATGGAATGAACATGATACGCAAATTCCACGACGGGCTTCTCATGGCGGGGGCCATGCTGGCCGTCTGCGCCACTTTCGCCCAGGCCCATCAGGACGAGGTCGCATTTACATCCGGCGCGAATCCACTGGCCGGTAAGGTGCGGGCGGCGAACGGCCGGTTCCTCGACGTCAAGGTCGCCACGGACGAAGGCTATGCGCCCATTCCCTGCGCCAGCGGCATCACCGGCGGCGCGATGGGCATTCACTATGTCAACGGGCAATACCTGAAGGACGACAAGATCGACATCGCCCGTCCCGAGGCCGTGATGTACGAGCCGATGGCCGACGGCACACTGAAGCTGGTGGCGGTCGAATACATCACCGCCAAGGGGCCGGCGTCACTGGACGGCCAATTGTTCAACTTCAACAGTGCGCCCAACCGTTACGGCCTGGGCGAATTCTACGAGCTGCATGTCTGGGCCTGGAAGGGCAACCCGACCGGCACCTTCGCCGACATGAACCCGAAAGTGTCGTGCGAACACGCGGTGGCGCCCAGCCAGTAAGCAATGAAGCCAGGCGGTGAAGGCCGCCTGGCTCGACGCTGTCCGCTCCGGCCCGTTATCGCGGCGCGGGATTGGGGGCCGCCGATCCCGTATCGGAAGACTGTTGGGCCACGTCGGAAGCCTGCTGCCCCGATGCCGGTAGAACGAAGCGTCCGGTCAGGTACCAGAGCAGAGAGACCACGATGATCGACAGGTAGCCGTCCACGGCATAGTGCCAGCCGGTATAGACCGAGCCGAACAGGATGAGTGCGGCGAACGACCAGCCGGCAACGGCCCAGCGGCGACCAAAGCCGGTGAGGAAGAAGGCATTGAGCGTGACGATGGCGACATGCATGCTCGGCATTGCTGTGATGCCGCTGCCCAGCGCGGAGCTGCCGCTGTCGTGTGCATCGAGCAGATAGCTGGCGGCGAACCGCACCGGCAAGGCATACGGGTCTGCCATCAGCGCTGCGAGCACCCCGGCAAATCGGCTGCCGCCATAGAACCGGTCGTAGAATATCGGCCCGCTGGATGACAGCATGATTGGAAGAACGGTGCCACACAACATCATGGTGAGCGCGAACGCCCAGAGATAGCGGATGCGCCGGGCGGGACTGTTCCAGAAGGCGACGAAGAGCACGACGCCAAGCCATTGCATGAACCACCAGGACATATAGGCCTTGAAAACCAGCATGGAGGCGGGCTCTGAAACGATGCCGTGCGTCCATACCCAAGGATCGACGCCGTGCAGCCAACGATCGAGGTCGGCCAGCATGGGATCGGCATAGTAAGGCACGATCTCCGGTATGGTGATCCTGAATGTCGTGAAAGCGATGATGCCGAGAAAGAATAGCAAGACGACCCGCGCGGCCGCCGGCCCGCGTTCCTTGAGTATGTGCACCATGAATCTTGTCGGCCTGGGCCCGCCATACACCAATGCCGTTAACCCGAGGCCAACCACCAGCAGCACCGGCAGCAAGCCGAGGAATGTCCCGAAGTACTTTATGGACAGCAGAAGATATCGCTCAGGCCGCAGGCAAAGCGCCGTCGCGACGCAGACCAGGCACAGGCCCGTCAGCAGCCAGCTGCTTCTGGTTGTCGCCACGCCAAGATCAACAGTGGAAACCGATCGGAGATCGCCGCCCTGTGTTCCGGTGTAACCACTCATCAGGGAGGTCCCGCCAGCTTTCGAACTTGTCATGAATGTTCTGGCGGCAACGTATTAATATCTTGTTGCACCCGTAATGGTGTCTGGTTTCCAATGTAATACTCAATAGTGTAGTATTGTATTCAAATACGGGCTGAGGACGATGGCGGTGCTGGCCCTGTGTTGGGTTGCTGCCAAGAGGCCTTTCGTCACGCACGTGCAATCGAGAGGGACCACTGCCTGGACGGCGATGGTCCCTCTCATTCAAGCCGCCTTGATCAGGCCGAGCTGGGTCAACGCCGCGACGCCGTCGTCGAGGCCGATCTCCTCGACGATCCTGCCCTCGATCACCTTCAGCACCGTGGTGCCGGTGAAGCGCATGGTGCGGCCGGTGGCGGCGGGCAGCGAACCGACGAGGAAATCGCTGAAGGCCGGACCGGCATGGGTGCCGCCGCCTTCCCACTGGCCGACGACATAGTCGCCTTCGGCGATGAGGTCGGCGGTGGCCCAGAAGTTGAGGTCCGGGAAGGCAGCGCGGAAATCGGTCATGAAGGCCTTGATGTCCTCGCGGCCGCGGCGCGGTTCATGCAGCGAATATTTGAGGAGCATGTCGGGCGCGGCGATGGCGTCGACGACGGAAAGATCGCAGGTTTCACCCCAGAAATCAGTGAACCATCTAACGACGACGGCCTTGTTGTCTTCCTGTTTGGTCATGGGAAAAGTCCTCTTGTGTTTGCACGAGATCGCCAGGGCGGGCGGCGACCCCGCGCAAACACTAGGAGGATCGGCGGGCGGGCAAACTCCGCTTCTTGCCCGCCAATCGAAAGTCGGGACCGCAAGCGAGGAACGCGGCGGAGGCACCGGCGTGGTAACGCTTTCTTCTCTGGTTTTGCCGCAGATTGTCCCCGGCGGGGTTGGACGAAACGGAAGATGGCGGGTCAGGACAAGAAAAGCCGTGATGGAACGTTCTGGGAGAAGGCCCTGGGGCGCGCCCAACTTGGCGTCTGGGACTGGGACCTTCGGACAGGCGAGTGTTTCTATTCCGCCACCTGGGCGCGGATGCTGGGCTATGACGAGGACGAGCTCGCCAACAGCAGCGACCTCTGGCTGCGGCTTACCCATCCCGACGATCGCGAGCAGGCGCTGGCCAGCGGCGACCGTCACATCGCCGGCCTGACCGACACCATCGAGACCGAGCTCAGGCTCCGGCACAAGCAAGGCCACTGGGTCTGGGTGCTCGACCGCGGCGGCATCGTCGAACGCGACGGCGACGGCCAGCCGATCCGGCTGATGGGCGTGCAGACCGATATTTCGAAACAGAAGGCGGCAGAGGCCGCGCTGGAACAGGTCAACATCCGCTTCCGCCTGGCGCTCGCGGCCAGCGGCACCGGCATCTGGCACTACGACATCGCCAGCAACAAAAGCTATTGGGATTTCCGCACCAGGGAAATTTTCGGCCTTGTCGCCGTTACCGACGAGGTGACGGCCGACCTGTGGCACAGCTACCTGCATCCCGACGACAAGCAGGCGGCCGAACGCGCCCACAGGGCGCCGCTGGAAACCGACGGCGTCATTGCCGCGCAATATCGCATCATCAGGCGCGACGGCGATATCCGTCATGTCGAATCGCTGGTGCGTTTCGTCGCCGCCGCCGGTGCCGCCGGCCAGATCCTCGGCACGGTGCGCGACATCACCGAAGACAAGCTGCGCGAACAGGAACTGGCCCATGCCGCCCGCCACGACGCGCTGACCGGCCTGTGGAACCGCGCCGCCTTCGACAGGCTGCTTGGCGAGCATATTGCGGTGGGGGCGCCGCTGGCGGTGTTCTATGTCGATCTCGATTACTTCAAGGCGCTCAATGATTTCGCCGGGCATGCCGCCGGCGATCTGGCGCTGAAGAGCGTCGCGGGGGGCATACGCGGCTGCCTGCCGTCGTCGGCGCATGCGGCGCGCCTGGGCGGTGACGAGTTCGCGCTGCTGGTGCCGCATTGCGACGCGGTGCAGGCCGAGCGGATCGCCGGGGCCGTGCTTGGGGCGGTGCGCGAGGCCGATCTCGGTCCGGCCGCGTCATCGCGCCGACTGGCGGCCTCGATCGGCATCGCCTTCATCGATGACGCCACGACCACCGTGGCCGATGCGCTGGCTTGCGCCGACGACGCCTGCTACGCGGCCAAGGCGGCGGGGCGCAACCGCTTCGCGGTGTTTTCGGCCGCGGCGCGATCGGGAGCCGCCGGCCTCAATGCGGCGCGCATCGCAGCCGACACCGTCGATGCCATGGACGACGGGCGGCTGAAACTGTTCGGCCAGGAAATCCATCTCCTGGGAAAGCCATGGCAAGAGTGCCGGCACGTCGAAGTGCTGGCGAGGCTCGCCGCGCGCAACGGGCGGCTGGTGCCGCCGAGCGAATTCATCCCGGTGGCCGAGCGTTTCGGCATCGCCTCGAAACTCGACCGCTGGATCATCCGCACGGCGCTTTTGCGGCACGGACCGGCGCTGCGTGCCGGGGCGCTGACGCTGGGCTTCAACCTGTCGGCTCAGACATTGAGCGATCCGGGGCTGTGGGATTTCGTCGACAACACCATCGAGGAAACCGGTGCGCCGCATTCCGGCATCGGATTCGAGATCACCGAAACCGCGGCCGTCACCAATTTCGATGCCGCGGAGGACTTCGTGCGCAAGGCGCGTGAGCGACGCTGCCGGGTCAGCCTCGACGATTTCGGCGCCGGCATGAGCTCGTTCGAGTATCTCAGGCGCTTTCCCGTCGATGCGATCAAGATCGACGGCTCGTTCATCGAACATATCACCGACAGCCGCTTCGACCGCGAGATCGTGCTGGCGATGACCGGCATTGCCAGGAGCCTCGACTTCGCCGTGGTGGGCGAAAAGATCGAACGGCACGATACGCTGGCCATGCTCCAGGACATGGGGGTCGCCTACGGTCAGGGCTTCTTTCTGCATCGTCCCGAGCCGCTGGAGGCGATCGTTTCGCGCGCGACGGCCGGAACGCCCGACAGGCGGCGCGCCTGAAGCGGGCAAGCCGCCCGCCAGAATCGCCGAGCCACTCCAACACTCCATTAGGCAATCCCGAAGAGCTGTATTAGGCAATCCCGAAGAGCTGTTAAGCACGGCCCCTGGAACGGCTCCGGGCGGTCGGCCGGGCGCGGCGGAACGATCACTGGCGGTCGGCGAACCGTGCCGATCGCGGAAACTCCAACACCTCTGCCTCCGATCGCCTGTGCTGCGCCTCCGCGACCGCTTCGATCAGCAGGTCGAGGGCTTCGCATGCCGAGCGGCTTGTCTCGTCATCGCCGCGCAAATAGTGATAGGCGCGTTCGAGATGCACCCGGGCGGCTGAAAAATCGCTGGTCAATGATCCCTCCATTACCTCGCCCTAATATATCTTGGCCGGTCTGGCGGAACACAGGGTAAATATCCACAGGCGGATTTTATTCAAATGCCGGGATTCCGATAAGGAAGAGCGAGGCCGTGGAACTGCCGATCTCCTCCACAAGGGGGAGATCGGCAGTTCCACCGGCCGCTGTCAGGAGAGACAACGCCCAACTCTTTGCCATGCCTTGCCACGCAGCTAGAGTGCTGGCTCCCTTGTACGAGGATGGCAGCCATGATCGTCCAGGCCTGCATCAATGGCGCACGACCGCGCGATTTTCATCCGAAATTGCCGCTGACGGCGCAGGCGATGGCGAGCGATGCGGCCGCCTGCATCGCCGCGGGCGCGGCCGAGCTGCACATCCATCCGCGCGGCGTGGACGGGCGCGAGAGCCTGGCCGCCGTGGACACGACCGTGCTGGCGGTGCGCCGGGCCTGTCCCGGCACGCTGATCGGCGTGTCGACAGGCGCCTGGATCGAGAATGACGTCGAGCGCACCCGCGCCGCGATCGCCGGCTGGCGCGAACTGCCCGATTATGCTTCGGTCAATCTTTCGGAGGCCGACGCGCCCGCCGTGATGGAGCTTTTGCGCCAGCGCGGCGTCGGCATCGAGGCCGGCCTTGCCACAACGGAAGATGCCCAGCGGTTCGTCAGTCTTGCCGATCACGGCCGGGTGCTGCGCATCCTGATCGAGATCGACATACAGGAATTGCCCGCCGCACTCGCCGAGGCGCACGGCATCGCCGCCGCGCTGGACCGCGCCGGGGTGCGGCGGCCGATCCTGCTGCACGGCGCCGATGCCACGGTCTGGCCGTTCGTGGAGCTCGCGCGTCGAAGGCGCTGGTCGACGCGGGTCGGACTGGAAGACGGCAGGACGCTTCCCGATGGAAAGGTGGCGCTGGACAATGCGGAGATCGTCGCGGCGACGGCGGCGGTGTTTTGGTCGAAAACCTGAAGGGTCTCAAGCGCCTTGGCTGTGCAGCCGGTGCGACAAGCCGACCCGACCTGCTCCGCCATAAATCGTTCTCACTCGAGGCGCACTAAATAAAGGCAAATTCGGCCTGGCGCGGGGAGCCTTGTGCAACTGCCGCGGAGTTCCTGCATGTCACTGTCCGGTACCACAACTCGCTACGGAAGCCTTGCCCAGGCATTCCACTGGTTGACGGCACTGCTCGTGCTCATCGCCTTCCTGGTCTCGGCAGGCGGTCCTCCTACACGCGTTTATTCAGCGCCCAGGGCCTCGATGCTGCTGCTTCATGAGTCGCTCGGCTTCGCGGTTTTCTGGCTGCTGGTGATCCGCCTGGCCTGGCGGCTGTTCGATCGCATTCCCGACGCTCCGTCCATGCCCGCCTGGATGTATGTCGGGTCGAAGGCGGTACATTGGGCGCTCTACGCGTTGATGTTCGCTGTGCCGGTGACCGCCATGCTCGGCGCATGGTTTGGCGGCCATCCGGTCACGGTGTACGGCTTCGGTCCGATCGGTCCGCTTTTCGCCCCATGGGACGTCGGCGCTTCGCTGGCGGAAATCCACGGCACGCTTGGGGACATCCTCATGTGGTTGGCCGGCCTGCACGCCGCGGCGGCCGTCTTCCACCACGTTCTTCTGCGAGATCGCGTGCTCAGCCAGATGCTGCCCGGCTTGGCTGCTCCAGAATGATCCGGATCGCCTGATCCACCACGGGATGCAGGCCGCTGGCCTGGAAGGACAGGCGGTTGCCGGAGCCGACATTGCTGGTCATGGCGATGGTAAGACCGGTCGCCGGATCATGCAGCATGACCGCGACATAGCCCGGAATGCTGCCCTGATGGCCGTAGAAGGCGCGGTCGGCATAGGCGCTCTGGAACATGCCGGCGCCGGTCTCGCGCATGCGGGTGCCCGGGAAGCTCGCCGGCACGCGGCGTTCGAACATCTCGGCGAAGAAAGGCGGCGACAAGAGCTTGCCGGAGAACAGGCTGCGCATGAAGCTCACCATGTCGGACGGCGTCGACACCATGTCGCCGCAGCCATAGGCGGCGCCGAATGGGAAGGAATCGGAAGAATCCTGCAATTCGTCGGAGTAGGGCAGCACGCCGTCCATGCGCCACATCTCGCCGCCGGAAGCGATGTCTGTCGGTGCGCCCGGCGCCAGCGGCGGCCGGTGGTAGTAGCCGCGCACCATCGACCTTTCCGGGAATGCTTCGGCGGCTGGCGACCAGGTGTTTTCCAGGGCGAGCGGCCGCAGGACCGCGCTTCTGACGTAGGCGCCGAGCGACTGGCCGGTGACGGCCTCGATCACCATGCCGGCCAACACATAGCCGGTGTTGTTGTAGACAGCGGGTCCGCCCGGTGCCTTCTGTTTGTCGGAGGCGAAGGCGATGTCGACCAGCTGCTGCGGCGTCCATTGCCGGCCCGGATCCATCGGTATGTAATATTCGAATTCCGGCAGGCCGCTGCGATGGTTGATCAGCTGGCGCACCGAAATATTCCCTGCGCCCGGCAGATCCGGGAACCAGGAGGAGATCGGCGCGCCGAGCTCGAGCTTGCCGGTCTCGGCGAGCTTGACCAGGGCGGCGGCGACGAAGGTCTTGGTGCAGCTGCCGATCTTGAACAACTGGTCCGGTGTGACTGATGTGCCATGTGCGCGATCGGCTAGGCCCGCGGTGAGGGCGATTGGCGCGGCGCCTGTCGAATAGGCCAGCGAGGCACCCACCGCGCCGTCGGCGAGGTAGCTGTTGAGGAGGGAGGTCAGGTCTTTCGGCATTGATATCGCTTTCTTTTTTCCTTCTCCCCCTGTGGGAGAAGGTGGCCTCGCGAAGCGAGGTCGGATGAGGGGTGCTCCAGGGAACACCAACGTCTCATTCCGCTGGAACACCCCTCATCCGTCTCGGCGCTGCGCGCCGATCCACCTTCCCCCATATGGGGGAAGGACAGGGAGCGCTGCCCTCACTCAGCCACATCGACCGCGGCGAAATTCTGTCGGCCGAAGGGGTCAAGGATGTAGTTGAGCACGCTCTTGCGGATCGGGATCGCCACCAGCGAATGGGCGATCGGCGCCACCGGCACCTCGGCCTTCAGGATTGCCTGCGCCCTGCCGTAGATCGCGGCGCGTTCTTTCGGGTCGGCGGCGATGCGGCCTTCATCCAGCAGCTTCTCGAAATCCTTGTCGCACCAGCGCGACCGGTTCGAGCCACCCTTCACGCCGTCGCAGGACAGGAGATAGCTCAGCATGTTGTCGGGATCGCCATTGTCGCTGCTGCCGCCGAGCAGGAAAGCGTCCTGCTCGCCCGCGGCGGTGCGCTTGAGATATTCGCCCCATTCGAAGCTGACGATCTCGGACTGCACGCCGACCTTCGCCCAGTCGGCCTGGATCATCTCAGCCATGCGCTTGGCGTTGGGGTTGTAGGGGCGCGACACCGGCATCGCCCACAGGCTGATCTTGAGGCCGCTTTCGTGGCCTGCTTCCTTCAGCAGTTTCTTCGCGCCGTCGGGATCGTAGTCGATGCCGGCATCGGTGACGGCGCCGAGCTGCGCCGGCGGCACGACGCTGCCGGCAACGGTGCCGGCGCCGGCATAGACGGCATCGACGATTGCCTTGCGGTCGACGGCCTTGGCAAGCGCGGTGCGCACGCGGACATCGCCCAGCGGCTGATGTTCGACGTTGAAGCCGAGGATGCCGATATTCTGGCCCTTGAGGTCGAGGACCGTGATGTCTGGATCGGCGCGCAATTCGGCGACGGCACTGGGCGGAGGCGGGGCCGCCACCTGGCATTCATTGGCCTTGAGGCGCTCGACGCGGGTGGTCGGCTCGGGCGTGACGGCGAAGACCAGCGTGTCGATCTTCGGCGCGCCGCGCCAGTAATCCTTGTTGGCGGCGTAGCGCACCTGGCTGTCGGGCACATAGGCCTCGAGCATGAACGGGCCGGTCCCGACCGGCTGGCTGTCGATCAGCTCCGGCGTGCCGGCGGCCACCATCTTTTCGGTCTGCTCCAGCGACAAGATCGAGAGGTAGTCGAGCGCCAGCCCGGCCAGGAAGGTGACGTTGGGGGCCGTCAGCGTGAAGCGCACGGCGTAATCGTCGACCTTGTCTATTT
Organism: Mesorhizobium sp. B2-5-3; assembly: GCF_006441005.1. Lineage (NCBI taxonomy): Bacteria > Pseudomonadati > Pseudomonadota > Alphaproteobacteria > Hyphomicrobiales > Phyllobacteriaceae > Mesorhizobium > Mesorhizobium sp. B2-5-3. Next base: position 126,355 of record NZ_VFUS01000006.1, on the reverse strand, counting down.
TGTCGATCAGCGTGCCCATGCCCAGCGCGTTGAAGTATTCGTAAGAGCCGCCGCCGAGCTTGTGGTAGGGATTGTTGGCGTCGCGCTGGCGGTTGAACGTGTAAAGGACGTCGTCCGCGTTGAACTCGCGCGTCGGCGTGAAATGCTCGTTCGACTGGAATTTCACGCCTTGGCTCAGGTGGAATGTGTAGGTCTTGCCGTCCGGCGAGACATCCCAGCTCTCGGCCAGCGCCGGTCCGACTTCGGTCGTGCCCGGCTTGAACTCCACCAGCCGGTTGAAGATCGTCTTGGCGGCGGCATCCATGGTGGAGTCGGCGATGCCGATCGCCGGGTTGAAGGTCTCGGGATTGGCCTCCGAGCAATAGACGAGCGTCTTGGCATGAGCCTGCCCGCCGAGAAGGACGGACGAGGCCAGAAGGGTCGAGCCAAGCACTGTGCGCAGAATGGTGGATTTCATCGCAAACGCTCCTGATGACACTTTTTCTGGTTGAGGGAAGGGCATGAAATTCATGGCGTCGCCGCCGGGGCCAGGAAGCGGTCGGGCGCCAGCCCCGCGGCGGTGACGCCAAGCGCGGTGACATCGTCGGGCAAGGGTTGGCCGCGCATCAGCGCCGAGCCGAGCCGCGCCAATGTCAGCGACACCTGGAAACCATAGCCGCCCTGGCCGCCGAGCCAGAAGAGGCCGGGCAGGCGCGGGTCGAAGCCGGCGACCGGCGTGCGGTCGGGCGCGAAGGTGCGCAGGCCGGCCCAGGGCGTCGACGGGCGGCCTATGCGCATGGACGTTGCCTGCTCGATCCGGTCGACGGCGATGGCGACGTCGATGTCTTCCGGCCAGGCGTCGCAAGGCTCGGAATCGGTTTCGTCGGCCAGCGAGCCGATCAGCCTGCCCGCGTCTGGCTTGAAGTAGAATTGTTCGTGCAGATCGACCACCAGCGGCCAGCCGGCAATGTCGGCCCCCGCGGGCGGGTCGAACAGGAAGGCGGTGCGCCGCTTGGGCTGGAAGCCGAGGCCGGTGAGCCCCGCCAGGCCGGCCACGACATCGACCCAGGCGCCGGCGGCGTTGACGACGATGTCGGCGGGATAGGCGCCGGCACTGGTGGCGACGCGCAAGCCATTGCCGGCGGTCGCGATCTCGCGCACCTCTTCGCCCGTGCGCATGATGCCGCCCCTGGCCTTCAGTGCCGAAGCGCAGGCCGCAAGCATCTTGCCGGTATCGACGTCCACCGCACCCGGTTCATGGACACCGCCGCATGTGGTTTGCGGATCGATGACGGGAACCAGCGCATGCAGCTCAGCGGCGGAGAGGCGGCGTACGCTCGGCACCATGGCCTGCAATTCGCCGGCCAGCCGGTCGACGGCCGCGCCGTCATCGGCGCGGCCGACATGCAGCGCGCCACGTTGATGCGCGACGAAGCCGCCGTCGAAGATCGCGCGGCGGCTCGCCAGCGTCAGCGCTCGCACCACGCGGTTGCCATAAGTCTCGGTGAACAGGGCAGCCGAGCGGCCGCTGGCATGATAGCCGGGCTGGCTCTCGCGCTCGATCAGGGTGACGTCAGCCCAATCCGCCACCTCGGCGGCAAGCGAGAGGCCGGCAATGCCGCCGCCGATGACAACGATTTTTGGGAGGGAATTCGACTGCATCGATTAGTCGTAAAAATAATTTCTTATCCGGTCAATATTTAGCGTATAAGAAAATTGTTGATGTTGTTGATGGCGACGGGGAGTTCAACTACCTAGGGATGGAGCTGCGCGATCCCGCAGCATGGAGCTGACATGTCGGAGCAACCGAACCTGGGTGATTGCCTGCGCGGCTTGAGGAAGACGCATGGCTGGACCCTTCAGGAGGTGAGCAGGCTCACCGGGGTCGCAGTGTCGACGCTGTCCAAGGTCGAGAACGACCAGATGTCGCTGAGTTACGACAAGCTGCTGCAGATCTGCGAAGGGCTCGGCATCCATGTAACGGAACTGCTCAGCGGCGACCGCAAGCAGCCGGCGGCGCGCACCCGCCGCTCCGTGACGTCACCGTCCAACACACTGCGCCAACTGACCCGCAATTACGACTACCGGTACCTGGCCACCGACCTGGTGCGCAAGCGCATGGTGCCGATCCACGCCTATGCGCGCGCCCGCACGCCCGAGGAGTTCGGGCCGCTGACGAAACATGCCGGCGAGGAATTTTTGATCGTGCTCAAGGGCGAGATCGAGCTGCACACCGACCAGTACGCGCCGGTGCGGCTGAAACAGGGCGAGAGCGTCTATATCGATTCCACCATGGGCCACGCCTACCTCTCTGTGGGCGACGGCGACGCCGAAATGCTGTGCGTCTGCTCCGGCGACGAGCCCGACATGGAAGGCACGCTGCTCAGCGTGCTGGAGACGGTGGAAGGCTAGGGCGGTTGGCGCGTCGCATTTTTCTGCAGGTCGGTTCAGCCTTTCTGGTTCGAAGCGGCCGACGAAACCGGCTATATGACCGCTGAGACCGCAACTCCCGCCAACCCCCTTGAGAGGAAAACCCAATGAGTTCAGAAAAAGTGGCTGTCATCGTGGCGGGCGGCAGCGGCATGGGGGCGGCAGCGGCCAAGCGGCTGGCGGCGGACGGGTTCAAGGTCGCCATCCTGTCTTCGTCCGGCAAGGGCGAGGCGCTGGCCAAGGAACTGGGCGGCATCGGTGTCACCGGCTCCAACCAGTCGAACGAGGATCTGCGGCGCCTCGCGGACCTGACGCTGGAGCACTATGGCCGCATCGACGTTCTGGTCAACAGCGGCGGCCACGGGCCGCGCGCGCCGATCCTGGAGATCACCGACGAACAGTGGCACGCCGGCATGGACGTCTACCTGCTCAACGTCATCCGGCCGGTGCGCATCGTGGCGCCGCAGATGGTCAAGCAGAAGGCCGGCGCCATCATCAACATCTCGACCGCCTGGGTGGTGGAGCCGAGCCCGATGTTCCCGACCTCGGCCGTGTTCCGCGCCGGCCTTGCCGCCTAACCAAGATCTTCGCCAATACTTATGCAGCGGACAATGTGCGCATGAACAATGTGCTGCCCGGCTGGATCGACAGCCTGCCGGCGACGGAAGAACGCCGCGACTCCGTGCCGATGCAGCGCTACGGCACGTCGGAAGAGATCGCCGCGACCATCGCCTTCCTGGCTTCGGACGGCGCCGGCTACATCACCGGCCAGAACATCCGCGTCGACGGCGGGATCATTCGCGCTATTTGAGGCGGGTCCGGGAGGGGAGGCCTGTCCGACGCGCGCCGCGGAGGGGGTCCGGCATCCCGCCTGGCGCGACGACATCTCGCACCAAGGAGGAAAAATGCGGCTTCTGATACTTGGCACCGGCTGGATGGCGCAGGAACATGCACGGCAATTCAGCGCCATCGATGGCGTCGACATTGTCGGGGCCGTCGACCTCGATCCGGCGCGCGTCGGCGAATTCGCCGACGGCTTCAACATCCCCAACCGCTTCACCGCGCTGGACGAGGCGCTCAAATGGGGCGCTTTCGACGCCGTGGCCAATGTCACGCCGGACCGCATCCACCACCCGACCACCATGCAGCTGATCGCGGCCGGCAAGCCGGTGCTGTGCGAGAAGCCGCTGGCCGAGAATTTCGGCAAGGCGATCGAGATGGCCGAGGCCGCCGAGAAAGCCGGCATCGTCAACATGGTGAACCTCACCTACCGCAATGTCGCTGCGCTGCAGAAAGCCCGCCGGATGGTGCAGGCCGGCGAGATCGGCACGGTCCGGCATGTCGAGGCGTCCTATCTGCAGAGCTGGCTGGTGTCGAAATTCTGGGGCGACTGGCGCAGCGACCCGAAATGGCTCTGGCGGCTGTCGCGCGGCCACGGCTCCAACGGCGTGCTTGGCGATGTCGGCATCCACATCCTCGATTTCGCCAGCTATGGCGCGGCCCTCGGCATCGATCATGTGTTCTGCCGGCTGCGTTCCTTCGACAAGGCGCCGGGCAACCGCATCGGCGACTACGGGCTCGACGCCAATGACAGTTTCGCCATGACGGTGGATTTCTCCAACGGCGCCTTCGGCGTGGTGCATGCCAGCCGCTGGGCGACCGGCCATCTCAACGAATTGCGCCTGCGCATCTATGGCGATCGAGGCGGTCTCGAAGTGGTGCACAATCTCGACGGCTCGTCGCTCAAGGCTTGCCTCGGCGAAAATGTCGACGACGGGATATGGGAAGAGCTCGACGCCGGCACGGTGGCCACCAACTACCAGCGTTTCGCCGACGCGGTGCGGACCGGCGTGCAGGCCGAACCGTCCTTCCGCCACGCCGCCGAACTGCAGAAGGTGCTGGATCTGGCCGTGGTGTCGGACGAGAAGCGGGCGGAGCTCGCGGCGAGCGCGCAGACGCGGTGAGGGTGGCGCCTTCCTCTCAGGGACCGGTCACGAGGCCAAAAACCAGTTTTTGCAAATTGCCGCCATTGCCGAATTCGACGCGGTCGAAATCGCGGCTTGCCCGCCGCTGCGCCTGCGACAATTCGGAGAGGCGCCTGGTCATCTCGGTCCGGATCTTGGCGCATTTGGGATCGTCGGCAACGCTGAGGCCGACGGTCGCCGCCTCGATCTTGCGCACCATGGCGATGATATCGGCGCCATGCACTTTCTCATGGGCGGCGACGCCGGCGATGAAGCTGTCCCAGCTCTTCTGCACGGCCGGCGGCAGGGAGCCTGACGGCTTCGGCAAGGCATAGGTGATGATCAGCTTCGGCCTGGCCGATGCCAGGACGCAATCGCCGCCCTTGTTCTGGTAGTCCCTGGTCCAGGTCAGCTTGAAATTGGTGTAGGCGATGGTGCGCGTTTTGGCGCCGCGGATCAGCGGTCCGTTCTCGCCGATCGACCGGTAGAGCTCCTGTCCGGTCCGGCCTGAAATGGCGTAGGGCTCGACCGTCTCGACGGGCTTCCATTGGGCATGGGCGACAAGCGGCAAGGCGAGCACCGCGACCAGCGACAGGCACAGACGAACACACGCTCTCAACACCGCTCTCCGCGAAACCAGGACCGGCGCCGACGCCAATGCCATCTTGTGGCTTTTCCTATATGCTGCCGGCGGGTGCTGCAAATGTGTTGGGGGGAGGCGCTGGCGCCGTGCGGTAAGACCAGGATGGGTATGGGGTTGAAGAAGTTCCCTCGGTTCGTCATCCTAGGGCGGAGCAAGGAGCGAAGCGACGCGGCGCAGACCCTAGGATGACGAAGATAGGGTGAGGCTTCCAAACCAACGGCCTTGCCGGCGCCGGCGCGTCGCCGTAAGTCGTGCTCATGATCACCTTCCGCAAGGCCCTGGCCTCCGACCTGCCTGCCCTCGTGGCCATGCTGGCGGACGATCCGCTTGGCGCGGCCAGAGAGGATGCCTCGCTGCCGCTGGCGCAGGGCTATGTCGATGCCTTCAACGCCATCGATGCCGACCCCAACCAGTTGCTGGCGGTGGCGGTCGATGGCGCCGACGTGGTCGGCACCTTGCAGATCAGCTTCCTTGCCGGGCTGTCGCGGAAGGGCGCCTGGCGCGGTCAGATCGAGGCGGTGCGGGTCGCCGGGCACCGCCGTTCCGAAGGCATAGGCAGGCTGATGATCGAATGGGCTGTTGATCAATGCCGGGCGCGCGGTTGCGGCCTCGTCCAGCTCACCACCGACAAGACCAGAGCGGACGCGCACCGCTTCTATGAAAGCCTCGGCTTCACCGGCACCCATCTCGGCTACAAGAAGACCTTGTAGCGCAGGCGGGGCCGTCGCTTTCCGCTAAGGCGGGCGGCTGGCGCATGCGGGAAGGCTAGCAGGCCCTATTCAATTTGCGGCGAGACCAGATATAGGTCAGCTAAGTTGACCTATATTCGATGCGTCCGGGGAGGCGTGCTTGACCCTTATGAACCTGTTGGCGTCGCGCTCGTCGCGCATGAAGGCCTCGGAAATCCGCGAGCTGCTGAAGCTGCTCGACCAGCCGGACATCATCTCCTTCGCAGGCGGCATTCCCGATCCGGCGCTGTTTCCGGCCGAGGCGATCCGCGACGCCTATGCCGACGTGCTCGGCGGCGGCGAGGCGGGGGCCGCGCTTCAGTACCAGGTGAGCGAGGGCTATCTGCCGCTGCGGCGATGGATCGCCGGGCAGATGGGCAAGCTCGGCGTCGCCTGCGAGGAAGCCAACATCTTCATCACTTCGGGCTCGCAGCAGGCGCTCGATTATATCGGCAAGCTGCTGCTGTCGCCCGGCGACACCGCACTGGTGACGTGGCCGACCTATCTCGGCGCGCTGCAAGCCTTCAACGCCTATGAACCGCGCTACGACCGGCTGCGGCCGGAAGGCGGCAACATGACGCCGGATGCCTATCGCGCGGCGGCGGCGGCGAATGGCGGCCGGGTCAAGTTCGCCTATCTGGTGCCGGATTTCGCCAACCCGACCGGCAACACGCTGGACAGGCAGCAGCGCGAGGCGGTGCTCGACCTTGCCGGCGAGCTCGACATCGCCATCGTCGAGGACGCCGCCTACCGGGCGCTGCGCTATGATGGCGAAAGCGTGCCGCCGATCCTGGCGCTGGACTGCGCCCGATCCGGCGGCATCGACAAGGCGCGCACGCTCTATTGCGGCTCGTTCTCGAAGATCCTGTCGCCGGGCATGCGCGTCGGCTGGGTCTGCGCGCCGCGTCACGTGGTGGAGAAGCTGGTGCTGATGAAGCAGGCTTCCGACCTGCACAGCCCGTCGATCAACCAGATGGTGATGCACCGGGCGGCCGAAGCGGTGTTCGAGGCCCAGGTCGAAAAGCTGATCGGCGCCTATCGCGAACGCCGCGACGGCCTGCTCGGCGCGCTCGCGGCCAACATGCCGGAAGGCGTGACCTGGAGCCGCCCGGAAGGCGGCATGTTCGTCTGGGTGACGCTGCCGGAAGGCGCTGACGCCACCACGCTCCTGGCGCGCTCGGTGAAGGAGGCGCGTGTCGCCTTCGTGCCCGGCAGCGCCTTCTTCGCCGATGGCACCGGGCGCAACACGCTGCGGCTGTCCTTCACGCTCGCTGACCGGCGCGCGGTGAGCGAGGGCATTCCGCGGCTGGCGGCGCTGCTCAAGGCTTAAGGCGCCGGCCAAACGACGGCGCATCGCTCCAGCGGCGAACAAACCCGGGTTGCCCTGACTTGTTGCGGGTGCAAAATAGCCTTGTGTCCACGAACGCGGGTTCATGCGCCATGACCGACCTTTCCGGTATCTACCGCGACTACATTGCCTGCCTCAACCGGCAGGACTGGCCGAACCTCGGGCAGTTCGTCGACGACGACGTGTCCCACAATGGCAGGCGGATCGGTCTCTCCGGCTACCGCGCGATGCTGGAGAAGGATTTCGACGACATTCCGGATCTTCGTTTCGATATCCGGCTGCTGGTCTGCGATCCGCCTCATGTCGCGAGCCGCCTGATGTTCGACTGCACGCCCAGGGGAAATTTCCTCGGGCTTGCCGTAGACGGCCGGAAAGTGTCCTTCGCCGAGAACGTCTTCTATGAATTTCGCGGCGCGAAGATCCGGCTCGTGTGGTCCATCATCGACAAGGCCGCCATCGAAGCCCAGCTTTGAACCACGAACCTCTCCTGGCGTGCTCGGTGAAGGAAGCGCGTGTCGCCTTCGTGCCCGGCAGCGCCTTCTTCGCCGATGGCACCGGGCGTAACACGCTGCGGCTGTCCTTCACCTTGGCCGACCGCCGCGCTGTGACCAAGGGCATTCCCAGATTGGCCAAGCTGCTGAGGAACTAGCAACCGACCGGATTCCTGGCCCCGGGGCGTCAGGCCGGCTTGTCGGCGGCCCTTGTGCGCCTGGCAAGGCGTGCGGTAAATGCGGGCGTGCCTTTGCCGGTCGAATGAGGATGTCATGGTCTCCGCAACGCCCAGAGTGACGCTGCTTCTCGGCAGCGCGCCCGACGTCGTGCGCTGCGCCGCCTGGCCGAAGGAGACCTTCGCCAGCATCGTCGCCATCAACAATGCCTGGCGTGTGCGCCCCGACTGGGACGTGCTGGTGCATGCCGGCGATTTCCCGTCCAACCGGATGCCGCCTCTGGAACCGCTGCGGCAGGCCGAGATCTTCAGCGCCGCGCATTACGTGCCGGCCCAGAATACTTTCGGCGGCTTCGTCTATGCCGGCGCCACCATGTCGCTGACGGCGGCCTATTGGGCCGTCCACAGCCAGAGGCCGGACGTGCTCGCCTTCCTCGGCTGCGACATGATCTACGACACGGCCGGCGACACCCATTTCTACGGCATCGGCCGCGCCGACCCGCTGCGCGACGATGTCACGCTGCAGAGCCTCGAGGCCAAATCCGCCCGCCTGCTCATTCATGCGCTGCGACGCGGCACGCTCTGCATCAACCTGTCGGACCTGCCGCAAAGCCGCCTGGTCTTCCCAAGGCTGTCCTTCGAGGAATTGCGGTTACTGTCCCCCGAGCGCCTCGCCGGCATGAAGATGGATGCGCGTGCGGGCATCCATCACCATAGGGTCGAGGCGGCCGAGCAAATCGAGCGCGAGCTCGGCTATTTCTACGAGGATGGCATGTACTGGAACCATCTCGACGAAATCGACCGCGCGCAGCTAGCCGACATCGACCGGCTCTGGATCTCGGCGATCGGTCCGCCTGCGGCTGAGCCGACCGAAGAATGCAGCGCGGCGGAATAGCGCCGTCGGCAGCCCATGTCGGGAGGATCGACGGTTCCCGCGGCTCCCACCAGCAGTTTCACGCCAAATTGCCTAATTTCGGGCCGCTTTTCGGCTAAACTCGTCGGCATCTTGGCTGGAAGTGGAGGAAGCCATGAGCTTGCGCCTCGGTTTCGCCGTGCTGGTGCTGTTCGGCCTCGCCAATCAGGCGGCGGCTTTCGAGATTTCAAGCCCGTCGGTTTCCAACGGCAAATGGGCCGAAAAATATCTCGGCGACAAGGCCGGCGGCTGCAGCGGGCAAAGCGTATCGATCGCCTTGAGATGGAAGGACCCGCCGGCAGGCACCAAGAGCTACGCGCTCACCATGTTCGACCCCGACGCCGGCGGCGGCAAGGGTTTCTGGCACTGGCTGGCCTGGAACATCCCGGCAAGCGCGAAGGGCCTGGCCGAAGGGGCTGGCTCGAAGCGCGGCAAAGGCTTGCCCAAGGGTACGGTGCTCGGCAAGGGTGGCATCGGCCGCGCAGGCTATTTCGGGCCATGCCCGCCGCCCGGCAGCGGCACGCATCACTATGTCTTCACGCTCTATGCGCTCGGCGCGCCGAAGCTGCGCGCGCCGGAGAATCCCTCTCCGGAAATGGTGGCAGTGGCCGCGAAGAGCCAGGCGCTCGGCGAGACCAGCGTGACGTACACCTATGGGCGGTAGGCATGACCGGTTCAGGCAGTCGCCCGGGCCACCAGCGCATTGACGACGCTGTTGGCAAACACGTTCCAAGAGATCGTTTGAATTCCGTTCCGGTGGCCATCTGGCGGCTTTGCGCGCGGCCTCGGCCGGCGCGTCAGCGCGTCCAGAAATCGCGATGCGGCGCGATCAGCTCGTCCTCGATCTCGGGGAAGGGGCCAAAGACCTCGATCTTCTTCTGGCCCGAGGCGAGCACTGTGCGCGAGGGCAGGCTCATCGTCGGATTCTCGGCGTGATCGCCGGTGAGCGCCAGGAGCTTCGTCTCCTCGAAGCCGTAGACCAGGCGGCCGATATTGGCCCAGTAGAGCGTTCCGGCGCACATCGCACAGGGTTCGCCGGTCGAGACCAGCGTGCAGGACCAGAGGAAATCCGGCTCGTAGGCAGCCGCGGCGCGCCGGGCGAGCTCCGTCTCGGCATGGCGCACCGTGTCGAGGTTTCCCTGGCGCATAAGCACGCGATCGTCCGGCCCGACCAGTACGCAGCCGAACGGATGATGGCCGTGCACGGCCGCGTCGCGAGCGACGGCGTCGGCAGCACGGAGGTGGGCGAGCATCTGGTCGCGGGTCATTGCGCAATCCTAACACGACGGGCGAGGAGAGGAACCGACGCCCGGCGACCGGCTTCGTAGGGCTGAGAGTGCGCCGATCGGCGGGCATTGGCAAGCTTCGCCCGGCGGGCAAAACCCGAGCGCGGACCATCGCCTGATCAGGTTTGAAGCACTGTTCTCCGCTCTCGTATCCCTGTATACGAAATTGAAATGATCTGTTTTGAGGAATTGATGAGCCCACCGCCTGGGACCGTGCCGTTTTTCAGCCAGTGGGAGACGCCCGATATGACTTCGGCCGTCCTTGCCGATGGCGCCGAGGTGGCGCTGCGGCACGATCCGCTGTGGGAGAACTCGGGCGCGCGCACACTCGACGAATACGCGCTGTGGGCCGCCAATGTCTGCGGCATGGCGTGCCTCAAGATGATCCTGGCGGCGCGCGGCCAGATCGTGCCGACGATCGAACTGGCCAGGCGCTGCACCGGATATGGCGGCTATGTCGTCACCGAGGGATCGATCAAGGGCCTGATCTACGCCCCGTTCGTCAGCTTCGTGAAGGCGGAATTCGGCCTCGAGGCAGAGGTGATGACCAATGTCGCGACAGCCGACATTGAGGCGATCCTCGGGCGGTCGCGCTTCTTCATCGCCTCGGTCAGCAGCTCGATCCGCTGGCCCGAGCGCGAGCCCCCGTCCAAGGGCGGCCATCTGGTGCTGGTCATGTCGGCATCCGATGAGGGTTTTCGTTTTCACAATCCGTCCGGCCATACCGGCGCCACACGGGCAAATGCAGTGTTGGCGCCGGCCGATTTCGACCGCTTCTTTGCCAATCGCGGCATTGCCGTCAGCATTTGATCTCGAGGGATTTCGATGAAGGACAAGGCTTTTCAATGAAGAACAAGATTAGGGTCGCCGTCCTCTATGGCGGGCGTTCGGCCGAGCATGACGTGTCGCGCCTTTCGGCCGCCAATGTGCTGAAGGCCATCGACCGGACGCGCTACGAGGTGGTGCCGATCGCCATTTCCAGGGACGGTCGATGGCTGCTGCAATCTTCGTCCGAAGCCGGCGACGACAGAGCAGGGGCGCCGGTGTCAGAAGAAGGCGTGGAGGTCGCATTGTTGCCCGGTGGCAGAGGCAGGTTGGTGGCCGCACCAGGCGGCGGAGCACAGCCCGACCTGCCGCCGGTCGACGTCGTCTTTCCCGTGCTGCACGGTCCTTTCGGCGAGGACGGCTCGGTGCAGGGCTATGCCGAGGTCGCCGACGTCGCATATGTCGGCTGCGGCATTCTCGCCTCGGCCGCCGCCATGGACAAGGATATCGCCAAGCGGCTGCTGCGCGAGGCCGGGCTGCCGGTTGCCCGTTCCGTCACCGTGCATCGAAACGATGTCGGGCCGTTCCAGGAGATCGCCGGCGCGCTCGGCCTGCCTTTCTTCGCCAAGCCGGCGCGCCAGGGCTCGTCCTTCGGCGTCAGCAAGGTGAACGACCGGGACGGCTTCGAACGGGCCGTCGAGACGGCTTTCCGCTACGACGGCAAGGTCCTGATCGAGGAGTTCGTCGACGGCCGCGAGATCGAATGCTCGGTGCTGGAGCGAGCCGACGGAGCGCTGACCGTATCGCTGCCCGGCGAAATCATTCCGGCCGGCAAGCACGGCTTCTACACTTATGAAGCCAAATATCTCGACGCCGACGGCGCCGTGGTGAACGTGCCCGCCGATGTCCCGGCCGCGGTCGCCGACGAGGCAAGGGAGATGGCGGCACGGGCTTTCCAGGCGCTCGGCTGCGAGGCGATGGCCCGCGTCGACTTCTTCCTGCGGGCTGACGGCTCGCTGCTGGTCAACGAGGTCAACACGCTGCCCGGCTTCACCGACATCTCGATGTATGCCAAGGCGCTGGCGGCGATCGGCATCGGCTACAGCCAGGTCATCGACGTGCTGATCGAGCACGCACTGGCGCGGCATGCCGCGCGAAAGTCCTGACGTTCGGCGCGGCATTGACGCCGGATCATGCGAAGCTAGATTCGAACCCTTGGCGAGAGGAAAGCTTGCATGGAAGAACTGCATCGCGGCCGGCTCATCGATCATATCCAACTGGTGGTCAGGGACATCGCCGCCAGCCGCCGCTTCTACGAGGCGGTGTTTCGAGTGCTCGACATTCCGATCGGCGGCAGCGCTGCCGATTATTTCTGGGCCGACGAGCTTTTCATTTCAACCGCCGACAGCCGCGCGGCCCGGGGAGAGTTGACCGGTCGCCATCATCTGGCATTCCAGGCGAAGGACCGCGCCATGGTCGATGCGTTCTACAAGGCCGGGCTGGACGGCGGCGGCAGGGACAATGGCGGGCCGGGTGAACGCCGGTACCACCCCGGCTACTACGCCGCTTTCCTTCTCGACCCGGACGGCAACAACATCGAAGCGGTGCATCACGGGGCGGCCAACCGCAGTGCCGCCTCGGTGAAAATCACGTTCTAGAATGCGCCGACAAGAGGCGGGTGGTTTTGCCTTGATGTGGCCGGTCTCGTTGATCCCGATCGGGTGGAGGGAGCTCGATCCACGCGGAGGCGACCCGTCCGTGGGGCAGGCCTTGAAGGCCATGTGAGGCATAGTTACATCAACCATTAAGCGTGCGTTTGCACGCGAATACAACGCTTTGGCCAAGCTTCATCTATGGAGGTTGTCATGGCAAATACACTCATGGAAGGAAAGAAAGGCCAGGACTGGCTCAATCTGGTCCTTGCCGTCTGCCTGTTCATCTCACCCTGGATAATCGGCTTCGCTGCTGAAACCGCTCCCGCATGGAACGCCTGGATTGTCGGCGTCGTGCTGGGCGCGGTGGCCGTGGCGGCGCTTGCCGCCTTCGCCGAGTGGGAGGAATGGGTAGGTGTCGTTCTCGGGCTCTGGCTGATCGTGTCGCCCTGGCTGCTCAAATTCATGGCGAACACGAATGCGATGGCCACCCACGTCATTCTCGGCGTGCTGGTGGTTGCCGTATCGGGTTGGGCCGTCTGGGACGTCCGTCACCCGCACGCACATGCGTGACCGCTGACCAAGGACGGGGCCGGCGCGCGAGCGGGGCCCCTTCCGGCTTTGAACGTCTGCCCATTGCGTTTGCCGCCGGCTGCGAAGGGCAGGGTCGCCGGCTTGCAATCTGAGGCCAGGCCATGGATTTCGACGGACCGAACGCCATATCCTGCACAGCATATCCCGCGTAATCCAGGGAGTTTTGAGCGTGACCCTCGCGCGGATGGCGGTTCTGGCAGCGGCCTTCATGGCCGCCGCGGCCGCCAGTCACTCTTCCGTGACCGCGGAGGCTACGGAGAAGGTCGCGTTGCGCGTCGTGATCGACGGCGCCATCGGCCCGGCGAGCGCCAGGCAGCTCAACGAAGCGCTGGCCAAAGCCGCCGAGCGGCACGCCGAAGCCGTTGTCCTCGAGATCGACACGCCGGGCGGGCTGGTCACCTCGATGCGCGAAATGATCGCCGATATCCTTGCCTCGCCGGTTCCCGTCATCGGCTATGTCGCGCCCGCCGGCGCGCATGCGGCAAGTGCCGGAACCTATATCCTTTATGCCACCCATGTCGCGGCGATGGCGCCCGGCACCAATCTGGGCGCCGCCACGCCGGTCGAGCTTGGCGGGTTGCCGCCCCTTCCCGGTGGCGACGAGAAGGACAAGGGCGACCAGAAGAATGCCACCGGGCCTCCGGCCGGCGACCCGATGGTGACAAAGGTGACGAACGACGCGGTCGCCTTGATCCGTTCGCTCGCCGAACTGCGCGGCCGCAATGCCGACTGGGGCGAAAAGGCGGTGCGCGAGGCAGCCAGCCTTTCCGCCAATGCGGCACTTCAGGCACATGTAGTCGACCTCGTCGCCCGCGACACCGCCGAACTGCTCCAGCTTGCCGACGGCCGCACGGTCGAGGTGGCCGGCAAGCAACAGGTGCTGGCGACCAAGGGCGTGGCGGTCGAGACGCTCGATCCCGGCTGGCTGATCCTGCTTCTCGCCGTCATCACCGATCCCAACATCGCCGTCGTCCTGATGCTGGCCGGCGTCTACGGCCTCGTCTTCGAGTTCACCAGCCCAGGCGCCGTGGCGCCCGGCGTGATCGGGACCACCTGCCTGCTGCTCGGGCTCTATGCCCTCAATCTACTGCCGATCAGCTATACCGGCCTCGCCCTGATGCTGCTTGGCATCGCCTTCCTCGTCATCGAGGCCTTCAACCCGACCGTGGTGCTCGGGCTTGGAGGCGTGGCAGCCTTCCTGCTCGGCGCCGCCATGCTGCTCAAGGTCGAGGGCCCGGGCTTCGAGATGTCGTGGGCGCTCATCGGCACCGCCGCGGCGCTGACGCTTGGCCTGGCGCTGCTGGCCGGCAGCTATCTGTGGAGGGCGCGCAGGAGCCTGCCGCGTGTCGGCGCGCAGGCCATGCACGGGCTGCCGGCCAGGATTCTCGACTGGTCGGGTAGCGAAGGCCATGTGCTCGCGCAGGGCGAGCGCTGGCGGGCGAAAGCCGATGAACCGCTCGCCCCCGGCGACAGCGTCGAGGTGGCCGACGTCAGGGATCTCGTGCTGACGGTCCGGCGCAGGAACAATGGAGCAAGGCAATGATCATCGGTTACGTCGCCTATCTGGTGCTCGCCCTCATCGTGCTGATCTTCCTGTCCGCCGCCATTCGCATCCTGCGGGAATATGAGCGCGGCGTGGTCTTCACGCTCGGCCGCTTCACCGGGGTGAAGGGCCCCGGCCTCATCCTCCTCGTCCCCTTCGTCCAGCAGATGGTGCGGGTCGACCTGCGCGTGGTGGTCCAGGACGTGCCGCCGCAGGACGTGATCTCGCGCGACAACGTCTCGGTGAAGGTGAACGCGGTGCTGTATTTCCGCATCGTCGACGCCGAGCGGGCCGTCATCCAGGTCGAGGACTTCATGGCCGCGACAAACCAGCTCGCGCAGACCACGTTGCGCTCGGTTCTCGGCAAGCACGAACTCGACGAGATGCTGGCCGAGCGCGACAAGTTGAACAGCGACATCCAGGAGATCCTGGACCAGCGGACCGACGCATGGGGCATCAAGGTGTCCAATGTCGAGATCAAGCATGTCGACCTCAACGAGAACATGGTCCGCGCCATCGCCAAGCAGGCCGAGGCTGAAAGGCTGCGGCGCGCGAAGGTGATCAACGCCGATGGCGAGCAGCAGGCGGCGGCAAAGCTGGTCGAGGCCGGCAAGATGCTGGCGCAGGAGCCACAGGCCATGCAACTGCGCTATTTCGAGGCGCTGCACGACATCGCCGGCGAGCGCTCGTCGACGGTGGTGTTTCCGCTGCCGATGGACCTGCTCACGATCTTCAACAAGCAGCCGGGCGCCGGGAAATAAGCCTGGGAGGGGTTTGGCAGCCTGGCCGCGGGCCGGCGAGCTCGGGACCGGCATGATCACCCGGCGATTCCCCGAAGTTGCGATCTCCACGCCAAGCGCCGCCGGTCATTTGCTGTCAATTTTAGGAGTTTTATTCAGAATTCGGCAATATATAGCGAGCTTTTTAGCGGATTCATTGTTTTTAATTAGCTTAAGCTTTCGATATGGATTCTCGACTAGGGTGACGGCGAAATGATCGAGAGCCCTGACGGCGTGGCGGCTTGCCCTGCCTGTCAGGTAAATCGCTTTCTACAAGTCAAGCTTCGGTTGCATAAATGAGTGGGCCCATGTCGATTGCCGGCATCATCGAAAGGATCCTGGACAAGTTGTCCGGCTCCAGCCTGCTTGCGGCCGGCCTCTTGCTGCTGACCGCGCTGGGCAGCGCCCTGATCGCCTATTGGCGGACGGCGGAGCGCAAGAGCTTCAGGGAATTCTTCGATTTCGTCTTTCCCAACGAGATCGTCACGCATCCCTCGGCGCGGGCGGACCTGCTTTTCTGGATCACCCGCAAGGCGATTATGCCCTTCCTGATGCTGCCCGCGGGCGTGACCTTCGTCGTCGCCGTCGGCTACGCGACGAATCGGACGCTGGCGGCACTCCTCCAGATCGAGCCGCCGCTGCTGCCGGGACCGCCGGGAGCGGTGACGATCGTCATCTTCACGGTGACGATGCTGATCGCCTACGACATATCCTATTACCTCTACCATGTGGCCCAGCACCGCTTCCCCTTCCTGTGGGAACTGCACAAGGTGCATCACTCGGCGGAGGTGATGGTCGGGATCACCAAGGACAGGGTTCATCCGCTCGACGAGCTCATGAACCGCGCCTGGGACGGCGTCATACCCGGGATCTGCTTCGGCATCTGGACCCTTTTGTCGCTTAACCTCGTCGAAGTGACGATCTTCGGCGTCAACGTCTACGTCATGCGCAATATCCTGATGATGGATTTCGTCAGGCACACCCATTTCAAGATATCGTTCGGGCCGCTCAACAACATCGTGCTGTGCCCGCATTGGCACCAACTGCACCACAGCGTCGATCCAAGACACTACGACAAGAATTTCGGCTTGCTGTTCTCGTTCTGGGACCGGCTATTCGGAACGTTGTGCGTGCCCAAGCCCGATGAGG
The DNA here is from genome assembly GCF_006441005.1 of Mesorhizobium sp. B2-5-3. Taxonomy (NCBI): domain Bacteria; kingdom Pseudomonadati; phylum Pseudomonadota; class Alphaproteobacteria; order Hyphomicrobiales; family Phyllobacteriaceae; genus Mesorhizobium; species Mesorhizobium sp. B2-5-3. Next base: position 109,915 of record NZ_VFUS01000006.1, on the reverse strand, counting down.
ATTTCAGGTTCGGATTGATGGAACGCGGCGCGCGCGACTATCAATCCCTGTCGGGGCTTTACGTGCTGCCGCTCAAGAAGATGTGGGGGCACATCGCCCGGCGGTTTCGCCGCCGCGCTTCGTCCGAGCCGACACGGAGCCCGCAGCCATGAACGCTCACGCCGCGATCGAGGGCCGGAAGGCCGGCGCTTTGGAGATCGTCACCTCCGAGGAGCGCCTCGCGTCGGTCGGGCCGGCCTGGACGGAGCTGTGGCGCCGGGCGGAGGGGCTGATCTTTCAAAGCCACGCCTGGGTCACGGCGTGGTGGCAGACGGCCCCGGACCGGGAGCTGCGTGGTCTCAGGATCGGCCTCGTCTGGAACGGTGGCCGGATCGACGCCGTCATCCCGCTGGCGACGGTGCGGCGCAAGGGCGTCAACGTCCTGGAATGGGCTGCCAAGGACCACAGCGACTATGGCGACGTGCTGGTCGCGCCGGACTGCGATCCGGCGGCGGTCGCGGCGCTATGGCAGGAAATTTCGGCCGCGGGCGGCTTCGATCTCGTCTATCTGAACCGCCTGCTGCCGGACGCCGCGATGCGCACGCTGCTTGCTCCCGCTTCGGCGCCCAAGATGGCGCTGCGCCCGAACCGCCGCAGCGAAACCAGCTTCCGGGTCGCCGGGCCATGGCGTACGGGCGCGGACTGGTTCGGGGAACAAACGAAGAAGATGCGCCAGAATTATCGCCGTGGCCGCAAATTCCTCGAGGAAGGCGGCGAAGTGCGGTTCCGCCTCATGTCGCCGGACGAGCCGATGCAGCCCGTCCTCGACAGGCTCGCCGAGTTCAAGCGCAAATGGCTCGCCGCGCGCGGACACGAATCCAACCTGTTCGATGAGGGGTCGCCGGCCCTGGCCGCGCTGGTCGCGGTGCTGGCCAGGGAAGGGCTCCTGCATGTCTTCGTGCTGGAATGCGCCGGGATGGTGGTGGCGGTCTCGATCAATTTCGTCCAGCGCAACACGATGATGGCCTTCGTCACGACCTACGATCCGGATGTCGAACGGGCGTCTCCCGGCATGGTGCTGATGATGGACTACATCCAGTGGTCGATCGACAGAGGGCTGACGATGGTCGACTTCCTGTGCGGCGGCGAGGACTTCAAGCGGCGCTTCGCGACCCAGTCGGTGACGCTGGATTCGGTGCTGGGAACAAGGACCTTGCGCGGAACACTCGCCGCGCTGGCGGACCGGACCCTGCACGCCGGCAGGGAACTTCACCAGCGGTTGCGGCCCGATCCTCGGCAAAAGCCCGCACCGGTGGAATAGGCCCGATTCACCGGCGACGTGCGAACCTATCGGTCGATCATCATCATGGTGCGGTCGCCGTAGCGCGGGCCGGAGACCTTCCCCGGGGCCAGCGCGTCGTCGAGCGCCGCCATCTCGGCGGCCTCCAGTTTCAGCGACGCAGCGGCGACATTTTCTTCCAGATATTTGATCCGCTTGGTGCCGGGGATCGGCACGATGTCGACACCGAAGACGTTGCCCTTCTCCAGGAGCCAGGCCAGCGCGATCTGCCCTGGCTTGACGCCTTTGGCGGCGGCGATGTCGCGGACCTTTGCGGCGGCCTCGACATTGGCGTCATAGTTCGCACCCTGGTAGCGCGGGTCGCCGCGGCGGTAATCGCCTTCCGGATAGTCCTCGGCGCGCTTGGCGCCGCCGGTCAGGAAGCCGCGGCCGAGCGGTGAGAACGGCACCAGGCCGATGCCGGTTTGCCGCAGCAGGGGAATGATTTCCGGCTCGAGATTGCGCTCCCACAGCGAGTACTCGCTCTGCAGCGCCGAGACCGGAAACACGGCGTGCGCCCGCTGGATGTTCGCGGCTCCCGCCTCCGACAGGCCGAAGAAGCGGACCTTGCCCTGTTTGACCAGTTCGCCGACCGTGCCGGCGACATCCTCGGCCGGCACGGCTGGATCGACACGGTGCTGGTAGAGAAGGTCGATATGGTCGGTGGCGAGCCGCTTCAACGACCCTTCAACCGCCGCCCTGATGGTTTGCGGCCTGCTGTCGCGTTCGGTGCCGACCTGCCGGCCATTTTCGATGCGAAAGCCGAATTTGGTGGCGATGGTCACCTGGTCGCGCTTGCCCTTCAAGGCGCGGCCGAGCAGCGCCTCATTGGCGTAAGGGCCATACACCTCGGCGGTGTCGAGGAAGGTGCAGCCGAGTTCGATGGCGCGGTGCAGCGTGGCGATGGATTCGGCTTCGTCGGCCGGGCCGTAGGACTGGCTCATGCCCATGCAGCCGAGGCCGATGGCAGAAACCCGCAGCCCCTGGCTGCCGAGCTTGCGTGTGTCGAGCGTCATGGCGTGTTCTCCGGAGGGGAATTCAACACCATATAGCGCGCGCGCTCAATTTCCACAGGTAGGCCGCGTCCAGCGGGCTCGCCCGGCCACCGGAGCCCTGATGCAGGTCGCCCGAAATGACTTAGCGCGTCGCCTCAAATCTGTTCAGACGAGGCGCTTCAGGGCAGGGGCCGGTCCGCCGGGGCGGCCGTTGACATGAGCGTCCGGCAAGCGGTCGATCATGGTCAGGCCCTCGAATTCGATGGCGGCGCCAAGCAGTTGGGCGGCCGCCAGGACCAGGTGCTCGACGTCCTCGAGAGCAACGTTTTCGTCGAGGTTCCTGAGCCTGATCCGTTCGGCCACCGCGGTGATGTTGACGATGCCGTACGTCCTGAAAGCCGTGGTGACCGCGGATTGAACGTCATCGCGCAACCGCGTCGAGTAGTCATACCGCATGGAAACCTCCTGGACTGGTTTTGCCTTTGTAGCATGCGCCTCGCATCGGTGTGTGGCAAGCGGAAATCTGAAAATACTCGATATATATCAGTTAGTTAGCATGGTTACGCAAAGGCGCGCCCGACGCTTTATAGTCATCATGAGCAGGATGGGGAGGTCGCGTATGTGCCGGCCTTGACGTGTTAGGATTGCTATCCTAATTATTAGTGGAATGAGACAGATACTCATTCACGTATTCGGTTGTGCGAGGAAGTGCCGTGACTGAACTGGAACGTCCTGAACGCTTGCAGGTCATGCTGACCGCCGATGAACTGGCGGCATTGGAGAACTGGCGCTTCGACAAGCGCATGCCGAGCCGCTCGGCCGCGGTCAGGGAGCTCTTGCGGCGTGGCCTCGCCTCGGACGGATTCCTGGCGGCGGAGCAGGGCGTCAAGTCCCAGGACTTCGGACTGCTGTCCACCCCCGGCGGCAACGGCAATGTGGGCGACGGCCACTCTGACTGAGGTGCGGTGACATTCAGGTGATGCCGGCCCGCAAGGACGGCTTCTGCGCTTCCGGTGCCCATAGACTTGAATGTCCGCCCTGTCCTGGTGCTCGAAAAGCCTTTGTATGGTCGCTGGCGTCTTCGATGCCGGCTCCGCCTGATCTGCGGAACGACCTCCCCTCGATTATGTTAGCCGGCGAGGCGATTTCGATGAAGTTGAAGCAGCAGGCCGCTTCAAGGTGATTGCCTTGTCCGGCGCACGCGTTATCTAGTGGCTATAGGCTGACACCTGGCGGGGCAATGGCTGACATAGCAAGCGGTGAAAAACAGGACGCAACGGCCGATGCGCAGCTGGCGGCGATCGTCGATTCCTCCTTCGACGCCATCATCAGCAAGGACCTGAACAGCATCATCAAAAGCTGGAACCAGGCGGCCGAACGCATGTTCGGCTACAGCGCGGAGGAAGCGTTGGGGCAGTCGATCCTGATGCTCATCCCCGACCACCTCAAGAACGAGGAAACCGAGATCATCGCCAAGGTCCGCCGCGGCGAACGCCTCGCGAGCTACGAGACGACGCGAAAGCGCAAGGACGGCACCTTCATTGCCGTTTCGCTGACGGTGTCGCCGATCAGGAACGCCAGCGGCGAGATCGTCGGCGCCTCGAAGATCGCCCGCGACATCAGCGCCAGCAGGGAGAACGAGCGCCGGATCAAGATGCTGATGCGCGAGGTCAACCATCGCGTCAAGAACCAGTTTGCGGTGATCCTGTCGATGGTCAGGGAAACCAGCAAGCGCTCGCAGGACCCGCGCGAGTTCGAGGAGATGATCCGCGCCCGCATCATGGCGCTGTCACGCTCGCACGATCTGCTGGTCACCTCGAACTGGGCGGGAGCCAGCCTGTTCGACCTGGTCCAGGAACATCTCAAACCGTTCGGCCGCGAGGAGCAGATACTGCTTTCGGGACCGCTGCTGACCTTGCAGTCGAATGCGGTGCAGAATCTCGGCATGGCTTTCCACGAGCTCGGCACCAATTCGTCCAAGTATGGAGCGCTCGCCAGCGATTCCGGCCGGGTCGAGGTGACCTGGAGCATGAGCGACGACGCTCTGGCCGAACGCGAATTCCAACTTGTCTGGGAGGAGCGGTCGCCCCCCTATAGCGGCGGCGACGAGCGCGACGACACCACGCGCAAGGGGTTCGGCACCGTTGTCCTGCAAAGGGTGGCGCCGCAGTCGCTCGGCGGGTCCGCCGTGATCGAGCGCTCGCCCGGCTATTTCAGATGGACGCTGAACGCGCCGCTGGCGTCGATCATCGTGCCGCAGCACCCTATGGAAGACGCCGGCCAGACGATCGGCTTAGGCATCTGAAAGCCGCCGCCGTGGCCAAGGCGCGCCGCATTTGCGGATTCAGGGGGCTAGAGGATGTTGGCCGTCACCTCGACGATGATCGCAGCTCCTTCGAGCGAGCCGTCGGGCACATGCACGACACGCGAAACGCGCAGGTCCTGGGCGTTTCCGTCGACGGACAGCGAAACGCTCTCGCCGATCCGGGGCACGGCCTGGAAAACGGCCTCGATCGATTGAGGCCGGTTGTCGATGGATACGCGGCAGTTGACGTCATGGGCATCTCCTGTGGCGGCCACCCCACGCGTCAACGCGGCCCCCTCGGAATGGTTTCAGGCAGGGATGCGGCAATCCCCGAACGTCGATGCCGGCGCCTGGCCGACCGGTCAATTCGGGAAATTGTTGACCGGCTCCTCGCAGCGGTAGACCGGACAGTGCCCGTCGCGGGCCGGGATATAGGCCGACATCGGCACTTCGGGCCAATCGCATTCATTGCCGAACTGCCTGACATAGCGGTCATAGGTATTGGGGCCGGTGGTCAGCACGACGGCGCGGTGGCTGTGGATCATGGCGCGGATCTGCGCGCAGCTCATGGCGCGGCTGTCGGGCCGGGCTTCGGCCAGGCCGGTGGCGGCAAGCATGGCAGCCACGGTCGGCAACAGGATTCGAACGGACATGGCGGTCTCTCCAAGGCATGATCCGCAACGCCGGGCGATCAAGCTTGGTTGCGGCATGCCGGGGAGATTCGCACTTTGTCTGGCGGTTGCGCAACAGCCGGCGTCTTCTCTTGCGAGGGACGGCGCGGGCGCGCAACCAAATCGCGCCTCGCGCATTGCTGGGCATGCTCGGCAGGAAGCCTTACCAAACCCCGCGATGGCCGCCCGGGAACAGGGAACGCGAAGCCATGTGCTGTTCGTTCTGCGGCGGCCGCGACCACGGCTACGAGGACTGTCCGCAAAGGCCGTCGTCCGACAATCCGGCCGAGCCCAACTTCGATGATCCGCCGGGCGACGATCTGATCAAGAGCGGCCCGGGCGAGGGCAGGCAAGGCGCATAAGAATTTCGCGATCCGGTCGCCCCGCGCATCAATGGGCGTGCGCTTCGTTGCGCTTGCGGGTCGCGGCTGCCTTCCTGGCCGATGCCGACCGGCTCGCGGCCGAACGCGAGGCGGAAGCCTTGCCGCCCTTTTCGCCGCCCTTGTGCGCGGCGGGATGGCCGGTGTGCTTGCCGCGGCCGGAGCCGCCCTCCTTCTTGCCGCCGCCATCATCCTTGTTGACGGTGGCCCAGGCGCGGCGCTCGGCTTCCTTCTCGGACACGCCGCGATGCTCGTAGCCCTCGGCGATGTGGTCTGCCTTGCGCTCCTGCTTGTCGGTGTATTTGGATTTTTCTCCGCGTGGCATGGTTCTGCTCCCGGGTTCATTCGATGCCCCTGCAACTGCGCAGCCAAGGATGTGGTTCCAATTCCCTTGGTCGCGGCCGGCTGGGAAGGTTCCCGCTGAACCGCTCCAGACGTTTCGACGCGATTCCCCAGGGAAAGTGGTACGTGGGAAACCGCTAGGCACTTTTCCTGACATTGCCCTCTCGGGCGGTGGTTTCGGGGCCGGCGAAGAAAGCGCTCAATTCGGCGGCCGTTTGCGCGGGTGCTTCTTCGGGAAAGAAATGCCCGCCCTGGACCGCATGGCCGCGCAGATCGCCGGCCCAGCCGCGCCACAAGGCCAGTGGTCCGCCTTCGCCGGCATACCATTCAGCGAGCGCGCCTTGCCCGCTCCACAGCGCCAGCACCGCGCAGGCTATGCGCCGGCCGGCGGCGCGATCGGCATGGTCGTGCTCGCGGTCGAGCCTCGCGGCCGCCCGGTACTCCTCGCAGATCGCATGGGCATGGGCGGGATCGCGCAGCGCCTCGACATAGGCCTGGCGCACGCCGGCGGAAAACGTCTCTGGCGCCGAGCCCCAGCCGCCCAGGGCGGCATCGACGATCGCGTCGGCCGCGCCGGCCAGGAGCTTTTCCGGCAGCGGCTCCGGCTGCGCCAGCAACGACCACGGCCAATAGCCGAGCGCCAGCCTGGCGTCGGCCCGGTCCCAGGCGTCGGCGGTGGGCACGATGTCGAGCACGGCAAGCCTTTCGACGCGGTCGGGATGGTCGAGCGCGAGGCGGTAGGCGACACGTCCGCCGCGATCATGGCCGGCGACCATAAAGCTGGAAAAGCCGAGCTCGGCCATCAGCGCCACCATGTCGCGGGCCATGGCGCGCTTGGCGTAAGGGGCGTGATCGGCGCTCGACGCCGGGCATGAGCTGGCGCCGTAGCCGCGCAGGTCGGCGCATATGACGGTGAACCGGTCCGCCAGGCGTGGCGCCACGTCGCGCCACATCAGATGCGTCTGCGGAAAGCCGTGCAGCAAAAGAACGGCGGGCCCGTCGCCGGCGCGCCGGGCGAAGATGCGGGCATCCCCGCAGTCGACCTCGAGGGTCTGAAAACCTTCGAACATGATTGCCTCCGGCAGGCGAAACGGCGGCAGGATGCGAGGGTTGCAATGTGCGCCTGCGAAAGCCGCCAACTTTTTCCGCCGACATGCGTTGTCCCTGCGAGCAAAACGTTTGGACCGAAGACATCGCGAACAGTTCCGCGCGTTGCGCGAGGAGGTTCGGGATGTCTCCGGTCCAAACACAGAGGAGATGACCATGCCGACCAGCACCCAGAGCGACAGTTCGAAAGCAACCAGCAAGCAGCGCAGCATCCAGCGCAAGGTCGACGCCAAGGACCGCGCCAAGGCCAAGCCCAAGGGCGACGGCGCCATGCAGGCCGGCGCGCGAAAATATCCCGCGCCGCCTTTTCCCGCCCAGCATCATCCCAAGCCCGGCGAGGAATGGGCGATCGAGCCGGCCCCGCTCTATGACGCGCCGTTCTGGCGCGGTTCGGGAAAGCTGGAGGGCAAGGCGGCATTGATCACCGGCGGCGATTCCGGCATCGGCCGGGCGGTGGCGGTGTTGTTCGCGCGCGAAGGTGCCGATATCGCCATCGTCTATCTCAGCGAGGACCGCGACGCGGAGGCGACCAAGCAAGCGGTCGAGGCGGAGGGCCGCCGCTGCCTCGCCTTGCGCGGCGATGTCGGCAATCGCGCCTTCTGCGCCAAGGCCGTGGCAAGGGTCGTGAAGGAACTGGGGCGGCTCGACGTGCTGGTCAACAATGCCGCCTTCCAGATCCATTCAACCGATTTCGCCGACCTGACCGAGGAGCATTTCGACACCACGCTAAAGACCAACCTCTACGGCTACTTCCATATGGCGCAGGAGGCGGTGGCGCATATGAAGCCGGGTTCGGCCATCATCAACACCGGTTCGGTCACCGGCATCGAGGGATCGAAGGACCTGGTCGACTACTCCATGACCAAGGGCGGCATCCATGCCTTCACCCGGGCGCTGTCGGGCAACCTCGTCGGCAAGGGCATCCGCGTCAACGCGGTGGCGCCGGGACCGGTGTGGACGCCGCTCAATCCGTCGGAGAAGGAGGCGCAGGACGTATCGCAGTTCGGCGCCAAGACGCCGATGAAGCGGCCCGCCCAGCCGGAGGAAATCGCGCCCGCCTATGTGTTCCTGGCCTCGCCGCAATGCTCCAGCTACATCACCGGCGAAATCCTGCCGATCGTCGGCGGTTATTGAGGCAAGCCTGTCGAAGGCACGCCATCGACCATTGGGCGGCCGGTGAGGGCGGCCCAACCTGGAAAGGAGGCCGAGATGAGACTTCTCGCCATCATGTCCGTCAGCCTGATGCTCGCCGCGCCCGCCGCGGCGCTGGCGCAGGCCGAGCAGCAGAACCCCGACAAGCAGGCGCCCAGCGAAAAATGCCGGGCCAAGCCCGACGGCAACCAGCAGCCGACCGACAACACGCTGACCGAGACGCTGAACGATTGCGGCGGCGTGCTGAAGCCGCCGCCGACAGGCGACCAGGGCATGGCCGCGCCGGCGCCCAACGAAGGCAAGACGCCGGTGATCAAACCGGGTGAAGTGCCGCCGCAGCCGCCGAAACAGTAGCCGGCGGCTTGCCGCGATGCAGCTATCGGGTTCCGGACCGCCCCTTGAGGCGGCAGGCTTTCAGGATTTGCCGTTGCCGGGCAGAAATTCCGCCTCGCGCCCGGCATCGATCATGGCCCGCATCGCCTTCTCGGCCGGGGTCCAGCCATCGAGGGCATCGCGGCAGCTGCGCCATGCGGCGCGGTAGCGCCGGCCGTGCTTGCCGGGCCAGTCGCGCAGGCATTCCAGGCCTTCCCAGGCGCTGCGCACCACGCGCTCGCGGGCCGGTTCGACCTTCAGCCTGACCGGACGGGGAAAGAACTTGTCGTTCACGGCGATCTCCATTGAAACTGAGGCGCCCAATAACGCCGGCCGCCGTTCCGGGGTTCCGTCGCAGCCGCTAAACTTTTCGACTAATTTTCAGCCGCCGGGAGCTGCGTCCGACAGCGGCCTCGGCGGCGGCGGGCCGGGAGCCTGCGCGGCGGGCCGGTCGTGCTCGAACTGCCGCGTATCGGGCAAGGCATGCAGCCAGGATTCGCGCCGGCCGATCCACAATTCGTACTCCGGCATGAGATCGGTCGGCGCCACGTCCAGGCTGCCGATCATCACCTCGGCTTCGTCGTCGCTGAGCGAGGCGACACGGCTGCCGCAGGTCGGGCAGAAGCCGCGGCCGGCATAGGTGCCGAGGAGGCCCGATGTTTCGAAGGCCTGGCGCGGCCAGATGGCGAAGGCGGCAAAGGCGGAGCCGCTGGTCTTGCGGCAATCCTTGCAATGGCAGAGACCCACCCGCAGGGGCGGACCGCTGACGGTGAACTGCACGCCGCCGCAAAGGCAACTGCCGGTTCTGCGCGCGGTGTCGGGCATGGCCGTGGCCTCCAACCATTCGGTGCCGCAATGAGCCCGGGATCTTGCCCGGGCAACGCTTCCAAAGCCAGTCGCGCCGAGCTATCCGCGCGCGGCCATGTGGTTGTCGAGCTTCTTCCTCGAGGGCCCGTAGCGCTTGATGATGGTCTGGGCCTCGCTCTGCGGGATGCCGTATTTGCGGGCGAAAGCGGCAACCTCATAGGTTTCCTCGCTCGAAACCAGTTTGCGATCCTGCTTGATCTTCGATTTGTCGTCCGCCATGCCGAGCCTCACTTTCCACCCCCGGCGCGCCGCCGTCGCGGCGCGACCCTGCGGTCATACATAACAGCATTTGACGCCGCTGGTTCCATAGCGGCTTTTGCGCGCTTTGGCGATCACCGACCGGAATATCGGCTCCGCTGCCTCAGGCCGGCTTCAGGCGCATGGCGGCGAGATACATCAGGGCCGATGTGGCCCACTTCATCAAGGAGCCGGCAAACCGGACTCCGGTTTTTGCGGCAGCGGCCCGATCATGTGGCGCCGATCGCGACATCCGGAAAAAACTTCGGCGGATATGTCGGATGCGCGGTGCGTGGCGCGTCCTAGGAGCAATTCCAGGAAAGTTAGGTTCCATCCGGAATTGGGTAAGACAAGCAAACGAAACGGGAGAACAACCATGCCGTCGCCAATCGTCCAATCGCCGTGGCAGACCGCCGCCTTGCTCATCGCCCGCCTGATCTTCGCCGCCGTCTTCCTGATGGCGGTGACGTTCAAGTTCATGGGCATGGGCGCCACCGCCGGCTATATCGCCGCCGCCGGCTTTCCGTTTCCGCTGTTCCTGGCCTGGTGCGCGGCGATACTGGAGGTGCTGCTGGTGATCGCTTTCCTCACCGGCGCCTTCTTCACGCCGGCCGCACTGGTCGCGGCGGTCTACGTGCTGTTCCTCGGCTTCGCCTTCCACGGACCGAGCCACTGGGCCGGCAACCAGGCGGAATTCGGCTTCTTCGTCGATCATTTTTCCTTCCTGGCCGGGCTGCTGTTCGCCGCCGTGCACGGGCCGGGCCGCGTGCTTTCGCTCAATCCGGGATGGCCGGGCAGGGCGTAGCTACATCTGGTCGTTGTAGGGTTCCTTCATCTGGCCGACCATGCGCGCCAGTTTCGAAAAGGACGGCATGTCAGCTTCGGGCTGGCACTGGTTGGCGAGCTCCAGCAGCCGGATCGGGAAATTGACGGCGTCGCGGCTCGACGCCGACATGCCCTCGGACCGCTCCTCGCTGGTTTCGCCGGCTTCGGCCTTGCGCAGGGCGATGTCGATCTCCTCTGATGTCAGCACGCCCTTCCTGACCAGGACGTGGTTGATCGATGCGACGGCCATCAGCAGGCCCTCGAGTTGCAGGTTGGCGACGTTCATGGCGGTTGCTCCCATCGGTGAGGCGCGTCACGCTGAACAGGGCCCGTGCGACGCACTTGCAGGTATCGGCCTACGCATGTCGCCCAAAACCGAGGTCACTTTGAGGCGGCGTGCATAGGCGTTCAGAACGCGCGGACATCCATTCGCGATCCGCGCTCGGCAAGGAAAATAGTTCAAGACCGATGTCGGGCTGCAGCGCAGGCTTGTTCGTCATCGCCAGGAAGCCCAGGAAACAGGCAAGGAAGCGGATGCAATGACAATCACCATCACGGCATTCAAACGGTCGCCCGACGGCGGCAAGGGACTGGCGCGCGACACGCGCGTTCGCTGGGCGCTCGAGGAAGTGGGCCAGCCCTACGAGGTTCGTCTTGTTTCCCATGCCGAGATGAAGGCGCCCGACCATCTGGCCATTCAGCCCTTCGGCCAGATCCCCACCTACGAGGACGGTTCGCTCTGCCTGTTCGAGACCGGCTCGATCGTCTTCCACCTTGCCGAGCGGTATCCGGGGCTGCTGCCGGAGGATCGCGATGCCCGCGCCCGCGCCATCACCTGGATGTTTGCCGCGCTCAACACCATCGAGCTGCCGATCCTCGAACTGACGACGGCAAAAATATTCGAGGCCGACAAGCCCTGGAGCGAGGAGCGCCTGCCATTGGTGAAGGACCGCGTTCGCGCCCGGCTGGACAGGCTCTCGGCCCATCTGGGCGGCGCCGACTGGCTCGACGGCGCGTTCAGCGCGGGCGATCTGTTGATGGTATCTGTGCTGCTGCGGCTCAGAATGTCGGGCATTCTGGACGAATATCAAAACCTGGCTGCCTATGTGGCCCGCGGCGAAGCCCGGCCCGCCTATGCCAGGGCGTTCGCCGCGCAATTCGCGGTCAATGCTCCAGCACCCAACTGACAAAGCCGGGTAGGCCGGGGGAGGATCACGCTGGGACGGGCAAGATAGGATTCTTTTCTTAAAGACTGTTGACGGGTGAAGGCAACTATGCTATGTTTTTATCTATGGTGCTGAGTTGCGCCGATGACCCGCCCCCGAGGCGGGTTTTTGATTCTGGCGGGTGCTGTGCTTCAGGCCTGTCTTCTGATCAATTCTCTGCCAACGCGCTTCGCGATTTCCACAGCGAGGCTCCGGTTCGTAAGTTCGGCTGATCCTGTCTGCCATTGCCGTGACGGCGGCGTTCGCTGCGCGGGGCAGTGCTGAAAGTTTTGAGGAATTTTTTCCTAAAACCTGTTGACGGGGTGAAGGCAACTATGCTATGTTTTTATCTATGGTGCTGAGTTGCGCCGATGACCCGCCGCTGAGGCGGGTTTTTGATTCTGGCGCCGCCGAAACAAGAGCGCCGGTCGTGCTGGGTATTGGCGCGATATTCGAGCGGATCTTCATTCAACGCGCTTGGCGACCTTCACAGCGAGATTGTGACGAAGCCCCGGTTCATTAGTTGGGCTGATCCTGTTCGCCCATGCCGTGAAGGCGTGCATTCGCTGCGCGGGGATGCCTAAAGCCGATAAGGAATTTTTTCCTAAAAGCTGTTGACGGGGTGAAGGCAACTATGCTATGTTTTTATCTATGGTGCTGAGTTGCGCCGATGACCCGCCGCCGAGGCGGGTTTTGTTTTTGGTTTTGCTTTTCTCCTCGAATGATGGCGCTCTACGGCGCCCCCCTCTGGCCTGCCGGCCATCTCCCCCACGGGTGGGGAGATCGGCTGTTGTCCCGGCTTTCGCCAATCGCCAACGTTGGAGAAAAAGCGAGGCGCCGAAGCTGAAATCTCCCCCCTCGTGGGGGAGATGTCCGGCAGGACAGAGGGGGGCGCGAAGGGACGCGACATCACATGCACTCTCCTTGCGGCCACGCTGCTTACCAGAGAACCCGCCATGCCACGCTATGCCACCATCATCACCGGGGATGACGGCCTTGAGGTCGTCAGCGCCATTGGCGAATTCGAGGGTGCGGCACCGCAGACGCGGCTCGGCCGGATCGAGCAGGTCGCGCCCGGCGTGCTGATCGGCATGGTTCGGGACGCGGCCGGCGGCTTCGCTTTCCCGCAGGCGACAATTCATAGCGGCGCCATCGGCCTCGCCATGGCGGGCCTGAAGGATCTGCCGGGCGTCGCAAAACCTGCCCGGCGGCCGAAGGGCGCCAGGAACGTCAGGAGGAAATCCACCCGCTCGAAGAAGAAGCGGGTCCGGTCGGTCAAGTCCGTGCCGTCGAAGGCCAAGGCCGGCGATGCCGAGGCGGTGACGGGCCATGGCTGACGAAACCGCCGCAGTGCCGGCGCGCGGCAAAGGGCGCAAGCCGGCCGCCAGCCGGAGCGCAAGCCCGGAGGCCGCGCCGGAGACCCGCCGCAAACGCCGGAAGAAAACGCTGGGCGACGACTTTCTCGCCGCCGTGCGCGCCGATTTCCGCGCCCATGGCGCCGGCGTCATCGCCGAAGTGCGGGCCGACAAGCCTGACCAGTATCTGAAGATCGTGCTTTCGGTGCTGCCCAAGGATTTCGATGTCGCCGTCAACCATCTGGATGCCCTGAGCGATGAAGAGATCCGCAGCCGCATCCGCGCGCTCGAAGCCGCGGTCAAACCGTTCCTCGAAGACATCGCCGGTGGCGGCGAGGACGGAATATCTGGCGCTGCTGGCGGAGCTTGACCGCAGGCGTCGTACCAACCAGCTTGCCGCCTACCGGCCCTATGCCAGGCAGGCGGCGTTTCACGCGGCAGGCGCCGCCAACCGCGAGCGGCTGTTCATGGCCGGCAACCAGCTCGGCAAGACCCGCGCCGGCGGCGCCGAATGGGCCATGCACCTGACGGGCCGCTATCCCGCGTGGTGGCAAGGCAAGATTTTCGATGCGCCGGTGCGGCTGTGGGCCGCCGGCGTGACCGGCGAGGGCACGCGCGACAATCCGCAGCGCGTGCTGGTCGGCCCGCCGCAGCAGCAGGCGCAATGGGGCACCGGCATGATCCCGGCCGATGCCATCGTCGACACCATGATGGGCCGTGGCGCGCCGGGCGCGCTCGACAGCGTCGTGGTGCGCCATGGCGGCGGCGGCGATGTTCAGGCCGGCGAGAGCGTGCTGTCGTTCAAGAGTTTCGAGAAAGGCCGCGAGAAATGGCAGGGCGAAACGCTGCACGGCGTCTGGTTCGACGAGGAACCGCCGCTCGACATCTATTCCGAGGGCCTCACCCGCACCAACGCCACCGGCGGCATCACCATCGTCACCTTCACGCCGCTGCTCGGCATGAGCGATGTGGTGCTGCTGTTTTTGAGCGCGGCGGAGGTGGAGGGAATGGCGAAGGGGTGATGAGAAGAAACTGATTGGGGACGAGCGGCATCGCACTTGGCGCTTGCTCGCCTTCGTCGGCGCTGCCCCTCATCCGGCTGCCGCCACCTTCTCCCCGTAATGACGGGGAGAAGGGAGCTGGCCGCAATCTCGGCGCCGATTCTTGAACGTTCGCGATTGGCGAAACCGTCGACAACAGCACCTCTCTCCCCGTCACTATACGGGGAGAGGATGCCGGCAGGCAGGTGAGGGGCGGCGCGACGTTGGTCCGAAAAACCTAGCCTTCACAAGACGCTACATCGATTATCTCGAAAGTGATTCAGGATCCCCCATGTCCCGTCACGTCACCTTCATGACCATCGACGACGCCGAGCATTATTCGCCGGACGAGCGCGCGGCGATCGTTGCCGCCTATCCCGCGCATGAGCGCGAGGCTCGCGCCCGGGGCATTCCCGTGCTGGGGTCCGGCCGCATCTTTCCGGTGGCGGAGGAGTTGATTGCCTGCGCGCCGTTCCGGCTGCCGCGCTACTGGCCGCGCATCGGGGCGCTCGATTTCGGCTGGGACCACCCTTCCGCCGCGGTCGAGCTCGCCTGGGATACAGAGGCCGACGTCGTCTATGTCGCCAAGGCCGCGCGCGCCTCGCAGCAGACTCCCGCCATGCAGGCGCTGACCCTGAAGCCTTGGGGCGAATGGCTGCCCTGGGCGTGGCCGCGCGACGGCCGCCGCGAGACGCTGGAAGGGGCGGGCACGGCGCTCGCCAAGCAATATGCCGCGCATGGGCTCAACATGCTGACCCGCCACGCGCAATTCCCCGACGGCTCTGTCTCGGTCGAGGCCGGGCTGATGGAGATGCTCGACCGTATGCAATCCGGCCGCTTCAAGGTGTTTTCGACGCTTGTCCCCTGGTTCGAGGAGTTCCGGCTCTACCATCGCAAGGACGGCCAGGTGGTGAAACTGCGCGACGATTTGATGGCGGCGACGCGTTATGGCGTGATGATGCTCAGGGAAGCGGTGGTGGATCCAGCGGAGTTCAAGGCGGCGCAGCGGAAGGTGGGGCAGAGCGACCCGCTGGGAGCGTTTCGGTAGGGCGAAGTGCCCTCACTTCGTCATCCTCGAGCAACGATCCCATACCGTGACTTCGGAGCGTCGCGGCGGCGCAATTCTCGCTGAAGTGAACGGGCGCTCCGGCGCCGGCCCGATAGCCCGCGCTGCGATGTCCCTGCGGGGCCTACTCCACGATTTTCCAATATGAATCCTTGCGGATCACCTTGCCGTCGCGAAACGTGTAGAAGTCGCAACCCCTGACCTCCTTTTTCTCCCCCTCGCGGGTGGTACCTGTGAGGATCCATTTCGAGATGCCGGTATTGGCGGTCGAATCCACAAAATGCTCGGCGTTGCCGTAGTGGACATCGGGCAAGCCTTCAAAGCGTGTCGCCAGTGCTTTCCGTACGTTTGCCTTGCCCTCGAAACGAGAACCCCAGGGCTTGCCTCCCCTCGGCATCTCCAGAATGCAGTCGTCGGAAAAGAACGCCATGATCCGATCGAGATCGTGCGCGTTGAAGGCCTCGCATAGCTGCGTCAGCGTCGATCGAATGTCCATTCGCCCGTCTCCCTTCAATTGGATGACCGATGTCTTTGCTCCCGCATTCGATGGTCGAAGTAGGTCACCGGCGAGGAGACCGGTCAAGGGCGTGGGCCTTTCACAGGCTCCGCTGCACTCACAAAGATGAACCGCATTCCCGCGGCTCTGGCATCCGCATGACCTTCCGCATCGTCCCCGCCACCCTGCGCGACCTCTCCTACATCGCCGCCAATTTGCGGCCCGAGGACCGCGCCGAGATCGATTGCCAGCTCGACCACTGGTCGCCGGCGCTGCTGGCGCTTACCGCGCTGCAAGGACTTGCCTATGTGGCCGAGCTCGACGGCAATCCGGAGGCGGGCTTCGGTGCGGCCGAGCAGCGGAGCGGGCTTTGGATCGCCTGGAGCTGGGGCACGCGCCGCATGAAGCGTTGCGTGCCCGGCATCACCGGATTTTTTCACACTGTGCTCGGGCCGCAGATTTCCGCCCGCGGCGCCTGGCGGGTCGAGGCGCGGGCGCTGGCCGGCAATGAACTGGCGCTGCGCTGGCTTGGGCGGCTCGGCGCCACGCAGCGCTGCCTGCTGCCTGGATATGGCAGGAACGGCGAAGATTTTTTCCTTTACGACTGGACAAGAGAAGGCTGGAACCATGTGTCTGTTTCAAAAACCACCGGAACTGAAGCCGCTGCCGGCAGTGCCGACGGCGCAGGACAAGGACGTGCAGGCGCGCGAAGCAGCACTTCGGGCTGAGCTCGAACAACGCCAGGGCACGGCCAGCACCATCAAGACCGATTTGGCGCCCGGCAGCCTCGCCGGCCAGCGCCGCGTGCTTTTGGGGGTGTAACCATGACCGCGATGAAGCGCAGTGTTCGCCGGCGCGTGCTGGACTGGTGGTATTGGAGACGGCATGCAAGGTTGGTGAAAAGGCGTGGCGGGTGAACGCTGCCAATCTCCCCCCTCGTGGGGGAGATGCCCGGCAGGGCAGAGGGGGGCGTGAAGGAACGCCGACCTCTCAGTTTTCAACCTGCGATGGCTTGAGGGATCGACCATTCAGCTGACAGGTCGGCGGGAGAGCGCCCCCCTCTGGCCTGCCGGCCATCTCCCCCACGAGGGGGGGAGATTGGCAGCTTCCACCGCTCATCCCTTCTTCGCGAACGCCCAGACCATCATCGGGTATTCCTCGTCGTTGCTGAGGTCCCGCCACAGGCCGTAGGCGCGGACCGGGCCGCCTATGTGGGCGCGGGCGCAGGCCTTGTTGCCCCAGCCGAACGCCTGGACGTTGTCCTCGGCGAAGCCGCCATCGACCATCAACTGCTTCAGGCCGGCCGGCGTCCACCTGTTGTAGTCGTGCGGCCTGGCGTGGACGCGAAACAGGAAGGGCGTCGCCACCATCGCCCAGCCGCCCTCGCGGGTCATGGCGTGGATGTTCCGCGCCGCCGCCTGCGGCCGCTGTACATGCTCCAGCACCTGATCGGCGATGACGATGGAATATTGCTCGTCGGTGCGATCCTTGCAGATGTCGAAATCGGGGAAGTCGACCGAGCGATAGTTGGGGCACATCGCCTTCCAGTAGCGATTCCAGCCGGGCGAGATCTCGATCACGTCGCGCGATTTGCGGTTGGCGGCCGTCAGGAAGGTGGTGAAGGCCTCGATCTGGCGGATGCGCAGCCAGTTGCGGGAATCGTAGCCGATGAGCCGTTTAACGGTACGTTTGCTCTGGTTCTTCAGGGCGGCAAGGCTTGTCGTCGTCACATCGACCTCCTGCAAAACCCCGCCGCGAGACGTTCCTAGACCAAGAACCGCGCAAAAGAATGACATCGTCGGCTGAAGCTGCCGATCTCCCCCCTTGAGGGGGAGATGTCGCCGGAGGCGACAGAGGGGGTCGCCTCGCATGAAGCGCTAACCTCCTTCTGTTGCAGAAGGCCGAACCCGGTCGATCCGACCCCCTCTGGCCGCTTTGCGGCCATCTCCCCCTCAAGGGGGGAGATCCCCCAGTTTTAACGAGGCCCCCATGACCAGCGATTCCCGTGCCCGCGATATTCTTTCCCGCCAGTCCGAGCTCGAGAGCGAGCGCGCCGCCTACGAGCCCGTATGGGAGGCGGTGGCGGAGTTCTGCGATCCCGATGCGCCCGATATCCTGTCCGGGCGCGGTGCCCGCCGCGGCGACAGCCAGGCCGAGCGGCAGGAGCGGCGCGGCGCCCGCGTCTATGCCAACACCATCAACTCGGCCGCCAACCGGCTGGCCGCCGGGCTGGAAAGCCTGATCATCCCGCAGTCGGAGAAATGGCACGGGCTGACCACCGCCGAGATGGACGACGAGGAGACCGACGAGGAAAAGGAATGGGCGGAAAACCTGCGCGACTTCCTGTTTTCGCTGCGCTACTCCGCCAATTCCAATTTCGTGCCGGCGACGCAAGCCTGCCTGCGCAATGTCGTGCGCTACGGTCCGGCCTATCTCTATGCCGAGGAAGGGTTCGGTTCGACGCTGATCCGCTACGCCTCGATCCCGGTGGTGGAAGGCTATCTCTCGCGCAACCGCTGGGGCCAGGTCGACATCTTCCACCGCCGCTACGAACGCACCGCGCGCCAGGCGGCGCAGCTGCTCGGCTATGAAAAACTGCCGGCGCGCATCAGGACGCTGGTCGACGACCCCGCCAAATGCGAGGAGAAGATCGCGCTCATCCAGTGCATCCAGCCGCGTGACGAGCGCCGCATGTACCGATCGGGCGGAAGCTACCGCTATCTCGACGCCGCCTTCGCCTCCTACCATGTCATCGAGGACGAGGAGGAGATCGTGCGCGAGAGCGGTTTTCGCACCTTCCCGGTGTCGGCCTTCAACTGGCGCCGCTACGAGGGCGACGCCTATGGCATCTCGCCGACCATCGAAGCCTTGACGACCGTGCGCGAGGAAAACGCGGTCCGCCGCTCGGGCCTGCGCGCGCTGCAACAGATCACCGATCCGCCGACGGCGTCGAAGGCCAGGCTCGACTATGTGCCGGTGCTCGATCCGGGCGAGAATTATCCTGGCCTCATCGACGACAATGGAAGGCCGCTGATCGCGCCGATCACCACCGGGCAGAACCCGAGCTACGCCTTCGACTATGCGGCGAGCCGGGCGGAGGAGATCCGCGACATGATGTTCGTCAACCTGTTCCAGACCCTGGTGCAGAACCCGCAGATGACCGCCACCGAGGCGCTGATCCGCCAGGAGGAGAAGGGCGCGCTGCTGGGGCCGTCGGGCTCGATCATCCAGGCGGGCTTTGCCACCAATCTCGACCGCGAGCTCGGCATATTGGAGGACAAGGGCCTCTATGACGAGGACAGCCGGTTCCTGCCGCCGGCGAGCCTGGCGGGCAAGGCGGTGCGGCCGACCTTCACCGGTCCGCTCGATGTCTTGCGCCGCTCGGCGGAAGCGCGCGACACCATCCAGCTGGTGACCACGGCCATGCAGATGGCGCAGTTCGACCCTGATGTGATGGACAATATCGACAGCGACGAGGCGCTCAAGATCGTGCAGAGCGCCGGCCGCAGCCCGCAGCGCATCTTCCGCCGCAAGGATGAGGTGGCGGGCCTGCGCGACGCGAGGGCCAAGGCCAGCCAGGCGCAGGCCGGCATGGCGGCGATCGCCACCGCCGGCAAGGTGGCCAAGGATGCCGTGCCGGCGGCCGTGCAGGCGCGCGACAGCGGCCTGCTCGAAGGCCTGCAAGGCATGCTGCAGGGCGGCACCGCCGATGGGCCGGCACCTGATGCCGGCGCCCAGGGCGCGATGCCGGCCGGACAGCGCGCATGAGCCGCAAACGCTTCGCCCACGCGTCGCAAAACGGTGGCCCCGCCAAAGCACGCGAGGCGCTGGTCAAGGCGTATCTGCGCGTGTTCTCCGGCGAGGACGGCGAAATGGTGCTGGCCGATCTCGCGGCGACGGTCGGCTATTTCAGGCGCCCGTCATACGGCGAGTGGATGGCGCGGACCAGAACCCCCAATGGCTTCGAGCTGCACAGCGCGCTCAGCAACGCGCGCGCCGAAGTGGTGCAGCACATTATGGGGTTCCTGACGCTGGACGAGGCGCAGCTCGTGGCGCTGGAAAAGGCGGCACGGGAGGAGGAGAGGTGAGGCGCTGAAGCGCCGATCTCCCCCCTCGTGGGGGAGATGCCCGGCAGGGCAGAGGGGGGCGCTGTCCCGCCGGCCTTGCCGTGTTCATCGCACGGCGATCAAATCACGAGCGGTCGCTCAAGCCGGGCCCTAGACGACAAACATATGGCCATGTTCAAAGTTCGGCGGCGACCGAGGTCGGCGCTCTACGGCGCCCCCCTCTGTCCTGCCGGACATCTCCCCCACGAGGGGGGAGATCGGCCGTCGTGCATGCCGCGCCCCACTATTTGCCCCTTGGCTCCCGCGCCGCCGCCCCGGCAACGGCGGTCTGTGACCTTGCGGTGACCACGACCCGCTTCGGCCGATCATCGTGCAGAATTACCGTGACAGTGCACTTTTAAAGATTGCACCCACGTGATTGGAGTGAAGCGCCGTACTGCCACATGGAAAAGAGTGCACTGTCACCGTAATTCTGGTTCGGCAGCGCCAGCTTTTTCAAGCTTCGGCGCTGCCCCTCAACCCCCTGCCGGGACCTTCTCCCCGTGAACGGGGAGAAGGCGGCTAACGATCAATAATTGCCGTTGTAATAGCGGTCGTCGCAAGGCGCGGTGTAGATGCGGCCGTAGCGGTCCTGGTAGCGGCAGAGCTGGTCGCCGCGGCGCTGCGGGGTGGTGGCCGAGCCGACGACGGCGCCGAGCAGGGCGCCGCTGGCCGCGCCTATGACCGTGCTCTTGGTGTTGCCGCCGATGGCCTGGCCGACGAGGGCGCCGCCGGCGCCGCCGATCAGCGCACCGGTTCCGGCCCGCTGCTGGCCTTCCGTCTGCGCGCAGCCCGCCAGCGCGGCGGTCATCAAAACGGCGGCAATGACTTTATGAAGGTTCATGTGACGTCTCCCTTGAAGGATTGAAATCCCTATCGGTCGTCCCGTGCGGCCGCATTGCGGCGGAACGGCGGCACAGGCTCTCACGATATAAGACATGGTTTCTCGGGCGTTGATGAACCGGGAGGCGAAAACACCTCTTTCGAACAAGGCGCTAGCGCCGATGCCTGTCAAAATGATTCAGCCTGAGCGGTCCCGGCCGTGTCTGGCCGCCCTTCCTGCCGCGTAGACCGCTCCTCACCCTCACACAAGGACGATTGGCGGCGCCACCAAGCTCACTTTCAACCTAACCCTCAAAAGGAACATCACATGACAGATCTGGCAGATGCCGGGTCCGTGGTTGCCTCGTCGCAGCCGGCGGGCAACCCGGAACGGCCACCGGCAGGCGCGGATAACGGGTCCGCCGGGCTTGCCGGCAAAAGTTGGTTTGACGGTCTTTCCGAAGGCAACCGCAAGCTTGCTGAAGCCAAGGGCTGGACCAAGCCTGAAAGCCTCGATCGGGTTTTCACATCCTATGCGGAGCTGGAGCGGCGGCAGGGCGAAAGCCTGCGCGTTCCAGCCAGGGACGCGCCTAAGGAAGACTGGGACAAATTCCATGCCCGGCTGCCCGAGGCGATGCGTCCGCTGACATCGCCCGAAAAGGTCGAATACCGGCGGCCCGACGGCCTGCCGGAAACCTTCGCCTATTCGGACGAACTCGCCCAGGCGTCCAAGGCCTGGGCGGTCGAAGCCGGCGCCACGCCGAAGATCGCCCAGGCCTATCATGACAGGTTCGTCGGCTACATGGCCGAGCAGGCGGCGGCCCAGCAGGCAGCGCTCGCCCGCTCGGTCGAAGCCACCCATGACGATCTTGTCAGGGATTGGGGGCCTACCGACAGCGATGGCTTTCGCCAGAAGCTGGAGGTGGCCAACCGGGCGATGAAGAAGCTCGGCCTGGTCGATGCCTACAAGCAGAAAGGCATCCTTCTGCCCGACGGCGCCCTGACCGATCCGCAGATCGCCAGGGCCTTCCAGGCGATCGGCGAGGCGATGTTCCGCGAAGACACGATCGACGCCGACGCGGCGCCGCGGGGGCAAAACCCCTTCCGGCGCAACGCCGCCGGCGAGCGCAACGTTTCGGCCATTTCAGCCCTTGTCAAAAGCGACCCTCAACGCGCCCGGCGGCTGGCCAGGGAAGCGGGCGAAAACCCGGATCTCTGGATGCCGAACAACCCGCTCTGATCCCGACGCATCAGCCGCCGATCAATCTCTCAAAGGAAAGACAAAATGGCAGACGCCTATACCCGTATCGCGGACGCGATCGTTCCGTCCGTTTATGCCCAATACGCTTTCGAGGAGCACGTCCAGTCGCTCGAAATCTACCAGGCCGGCATCCTGTTTTCCGATCCGGCCATCTCCTCGAAACTGTCGATGGGCGGCCGTTCCGTCGACATGCCCGGCTGGAAGGACCTCGGCAACGATCCGTCCGAGCCGGTCAATGACGACCCGGCCGATTCCATCGAGATGAAGAAGATCGGCTCGCGCCGCGAGGTCGCCGCCCGCAATGTCCGCGCCCAGGCGTGGGGCGTTCCCGACCTGACCTCCATCCTGGCGGGCGACGATCCGCAGAAGCTGATCGTCAAGCGGCAGACCGAGTACTGGCAGCGCGCCAACAAGCTGACCCTCATCGGCATGCTCAAGGGCGTCGTCGCCGACAATCTGGCCAATGACGGCGGCGACCTGGTGCGCGCCACCGGCGCCTCCATCGTCGACACCGACATCATCGAGGCGGCCTACCTGATGGGCGACCGCGCCGACAAGTTCCGCACCCTCTGGATCCATTCCAAGCAGATGAAAGCGCTGAAGCTCGCCGACCTCATCGACTATGTGCCGTCCTCGCAGCAGGGCGGGCCGCTCATCCCCTATTACATGGGGCTGCGCTGCGTGGTCGACGACGACATCCCGCAGGCGGCGGGCGTCTACACCGCGTTCATGTTCAAGGACAAGGCGATCCTGTGGAACGAGCTGCCCGTGAACACCGAAGGCGGGCCGCTCGAGTTCGACCGCAAGCCGCGCCAGGGCCATGGCGGCGGGGTGACGGAAATGGTCGGCCGCCGGCATTTCGTGCCGCATGTGCCGGGCACCCGCTTCCTCGACGCCTCCACCGCCGGCGAATTCGCCACCGACGCGGAGCTGGCGCTGGCGGCGAACTGGGACCGCACCGCGTCGAGCGTCAAGACCATGACGTTCATCGCTCTGAAGACGACCGAGGCATAGGGTTTCGTCTCCCGGGAGGTGGGCCAGGCCCACCTCCTTCCTGCGAGCGCCGGCGCTTGAACATTGACGCCAACCGTCGATGCCGGCGCTGCCCCTCATTGCCCTGCCGGGCATTTCTCCCCGTGAACGGGGAGAAAGACGCACTTCCCCCAATCACAACCCACGGAGGCCTTACCCATGGCCATAACCCCGACCGACATCGCCAATATGGCGCTGGCCGTCCTCGACGAGGCGCCGATCGACAGCCTTGACGAGGACATCAAGGCCGCGCGCTTGCTCAACATGCATTTCGACCTGACCCGCGAGGCCGAGTTGACGAAATACGCCTGGGTGTTCGCCATCCTTTCGGCATCCCTGGCCGGCAGCGATACCGGTTCCGGCGATTGCACGCTGAACTGGGTCTATGAACTCCCCGTCGATTGCCTTCGCCCGCTGCCGCTGACCCACAATGGCGAGCCGGACGGCATCGCGATCTCGTGGCGGCAGGAGGCGGGGCTGGTCTACAGCGACCGGGCGGGACCGCTCACCATCCGCTATGTCGCGAACCTCACCGACCCCAACGACTGGGACGCGCCGTTCACCGAAGTGCTGGTGGCGGCACTCGCCGTCAAGATCGCGCATCCGCTGACGCACAAGGCCGGCATGATCGACATTGCCCGTTCGGCCTACGACCGCGCGCTGGACGCCGCCTTCACCGCGCAGGCCATCCAGCGCGGCGGACGGCTTTCGACATCGAGTTGGGCGCGGCAGCGCGGCGACAGCCGGTTTTATGCGGGGGCCATGCGCTGATGGCGACGCTCTATCCGGTCCAGGACGTCTTCACCCGCGGCGAGATCTCGCCACGCCTGCACGCGCGCGCCTCGCTTGATCTCTACCGCGCGGCGCTGTCGAAATGCGAAAACTTCGTCACCCTGCCGCATGGCGGCATCCGCAAGCGCGGCGGCACCTGTTTCGTCGGCGAAGTCAAGACGTCCGCCAAGGCGACGCGGGCGATCCCGTTCATCTTCTCGGCCGACCAGGCCTACATGCTGGAGTTCGGCAATCTTTACATCCGCGTCTACGCCTATGGCGCGCGTGTCGGCACGGTCGAGGTGGCCTCGCCCTATCTTGAAGCCGACCTGTTCGATCTCGACTATGTGCAGTCCGCGGACCAGATGTGGATTTCCCACAGGGATTATCCGCTCAAGGTGCTGACGCGCACCGCCCATACGGCATGGGCGCTCGACGACTACGCGATCGACGACGGGCCCTATGACGACATCAACGATAGGCCGACCACGCTGACGCCCGCGGACTATGGGGCGCTGACGCCGAAGATGACGTCGAACACCGCGCCTTCCGGCACGGTCTCAGGCATGGGCGGGGCAGGGGACGCCTTCCAGCTTTTCGACAAGGCGACAGAGACGGACAGCGGCATCGCCGGTGCCACCAACGGCTCGGTCACCTACCAGCTTGCCGGTGGCGCGCAGGCCATCGTCGAAAACTACTATCTGACCGCACGCACCGGCGGAACGGTCGACCGCACGCCGACTATCTGGGTGCTTGAAGGATCGAATGACGGCGCGACATGGGTGACGCTCGACAGCCGCACCGGCGAGACCGGCTGGTCGGGCGGCGAAACCCGCTACTATGAATTCCTGAACAAGCTGGCGTTCGAGTATCACCGCTTTACGTGGAAGGCGATCAACGGCGCTTCGGACAGCGCGTTTTCCGAACTGAACCTCAACCGGGCGGCGGCCAGCCAGACCCCGTTCGACCTCACGGCGTCATCGACCGCCGGCATCAATGGCGGCGCCGGCTTCCAGGCTTCTGACGTCGGCCGGGCCATTCGCCTGCTAGCGTCCGACGGCCGCTGGCGCTGGGCCAAGATCACCAGCCGCACCAGCGCCACGGCGGTGAAAGTCCAACTGCATGGATTTGCCCTGCCGGACCTCAGCCCGATATCCCGCTGGCGCCTGGGCACGCTTGTGCCGGGGAAATATGTCGAAAGCGGATCGCTCTACGAGGAGCGCCTGGCCTTCAGCCGCAAGTTTTCGGTCTACGCCTCGGCAACGGGGGATTTCAACAATTTCGCATTGGGCGAGAAGGATGACGACGCGCTGGAATTCCTCCAGGCCGGCGGCGGCCAGGCGAACGACATCACGTGGATCGCGGAATCGGACGGCGCGCTGCTGATCGGGACGCTCGGCGGCGTCCGCGCGCTCTCCGGCTCCGGCATCGACGAGGCATTGACGCCCTCCTCGTTCAAGAACCGGCGCTCGCGCACATCGGGCTGTGCCCGCATCCGCCCCGTCGATGCAGGCCAGTCGTTCCTCTATGTCACGCGCTCGCGCCGCTCGATCGCCGAGCTGACGCAGGCTTCGACCGGCCGCTTCACCTCCGACGATATCGGCCAGATCTCCGAGCATATCGCAAAGCGTGGCGTGGTCGAGCTGGCGTTCCAGACCGACCCCGACCCGATGCTCTGGTTTCCGCTCGATAATGGCGAGCTCGGCGGCTACACCCACCAGCCCTCGCAGGAGGTGCGCGGCATGCACCGCCACCGCCTCGGCGATACCGTCGCCGGTTCCGGCTGGGCGGCCGTCGAAAGCGCTGTGGTGACGCCCGGCCAGGATGGCGTCGACGACATCTGGCTGATCGTCAGGCGGACCATCGGCGGCGTGACCAGGCGCTATATCGAGATCATGACGGCGCCGTTCGAATATGGGGCGCTGGAGGACGCCTTCCAGGTCGATTGCGGCCTGACCTATTCGGGCGCCGCCGTCAACACCGTGTCCGGGCTTGCCCATCTCAACGGCGAAAAGGTCGACGTGCTGGCCGGCGGCAAGGTCTATCGCGGGCTGCCGGTCGCCTCCGGCCAGGTGACGCTGCCCGGCGGCGCCGTCGCGGCCAGATGGCAGGCCGGGCTTGCGTTCCAGTCGCAGGCCGACACGCTGGAGCTCGACGTCGCCGGCCGGGACGGCTCGATCCTCGGGCGGCGCAAGAAGGTGGCGGGTGTCATCCTGTCCCTGCTCGAGACCGACACGACAGGGCTTCAGGTGCAGTCGCTGATCCGCGGCCGCTGGGAAAGCGTGCGCATGCCCTCCCTCGTCGCGCCCGACGGCAAGGCAAGCCTGTTCACCGGCAATGTCGAGGTGCCCATCGACGACAGCTGGGAAGGGCAGGGCCGGGTGCGGATCCGCCACGTCAACCCGACGCCCTGCACGATAAGGGCATTTACGCCAGTGTTCGACGCCGAGCCGTAGGGCGAGCTGGCGTTCCTCGCCCCCGCGAGGCGGGGGAGAGGTGGCCGCGAAGCGGTCGGAGAGGGGGCCTTCGTAAGGCGCAGGCGCTTCTGCCGGAGAGTCCGGCACAGGTCGGCGCCATCCCCTCTCCGTCTCGGCTTCGCCGAGCCACCTCTCCCCACTTGGGGGGGCGAGGAACCCAGGCTGAATCAACGCCGCGATCCTTCGCGCCTCCCTCTGCCCTGCCAATCTCCCCCACAAGGGGGGAGATCGGCGCTCCACCGCCTCCAGCCCACCACAAGGAACCCATCCCGTGACCACATCCCCCCATGCCGAACAGCTCGGCAGGGCGCGGACGGCTGCCGAATATGCTGCCGTCATCGCCTTGCTCGATGCCGACCTCAATGATGCGATCGCCCGCCGGCGCGGCTGCGAACAGGCCGAGGACCGCGCCGTTTTCGGCGACGGCGATCTTTCCGCCGCGCGCATCGCGCTGGACGACTGCAACGACGTCGTCGCGCTGCTGGAGAAGATTATCGCTGCCGCGGACAAATGCCGTGCCGCGGCCGCCGCGGCAGAGGCGCGCGCGGCCGTCGAGGCGCTGGGCGGGCAAGCGAAAACCAAGGCAGAGGTGCTGACCGAGCGCTGGCGCGCGGTGCGCCGCCTGGTCGAGCTGTTGCGCCAGGAACTGTTCGAGGCCGATGCGCTCGCCCGCGCGCTCGCCACCGCCAACGGCCTCTTCGACGCCGCCGGCATGCCTGACCTGAAGGTGAACCTGGCCGTTGCCCGCCGCGCCGCCATGGCCGGGCCGCGCGCGCCGGCGCCGGCGCGCCTCAGCCGCCCGGCGATCCAGGCCGACAGGCTGCTTCTGTCGTTCACCAACCCCGGCGGCGCGCTCGACCCGCGACCGGCACTCGGCGCGCGGGCAGCCAGGAAACCCCCCATTGCCGCATCCCAGCGAGGCTGACCATGTGCACATTAGCCCTTCTCGGCACGGCCATCTCGGTGGGTGGCGCATTGATCGAAGGCCGGCAGCAAAACCAGGCGGCCGGTTATCAGGCCAAGGCCTACGGGCAGCAGGCGCAGGCCGATGCGCAAAGTGCCGCCTTCGAACAGAGCCAGGAACGCCACAGGCAGGATCTCCTGCTTTCGCAGGCGCGAGCCCGGGCGGGCGCCTCCGGCGTCGGCCTATCGGGCTCGCCCACCGAGGTGCTGGCGGCCAATGCCAGGCAAGGCCAGCTCGACCTGAAGGCGATCCAGTACGGCTCGGCGCTGCGCCGCAACACTCTCGACAGCCAGGCGGCGCTCGCGCGCTACTCCGGCAGGCAGGCCGCGGCGGCGTCGATCTTCAAGGCCGGCGGCAGCCTCGTGTCCGGGCTCTCCCGTCTCTACGACCCGACCAAGGCCGTGACCTTCGGCAAGGGCGCCTTCCCGCCGGCGCCGGGCGGCGCCTTCACGGGAGGGCTCTACTGATGGCGACGATTCCTCTCCAGCTTGCCCAGCGCCGGCTCGAGGCCGGCAATGGCGTTTCCTATCCCGAGGGGTCGCCGGCCGGCAGGGCGATGCAGGATCTTGGCGACGAGCTCTCGGCCGTCGCCGAGCGCTACCGGCAGATGAAGGAGCGGCAGGAGGCGTTCGACGCCGAGCTGGCGCGCCGACGGTTCGCCGACCGCATCGCGCAGGCGGAAGACGAGGTGGCGGCGAACGCGCCGGCCGACGGCAGCGGCCTGCACGATGCGATGTATGGCGAGGTCGATCCGCGCACCGGGCAGGTCGTCAAGCCCGGCCTGTTCGACACGCTGTTCGACGAGACTCTGCCTGAGATACCCGAGAGCCGGCGGGCCGCTTTCGCTAGGCAGAAGGAGCCGATGCGCGCGGCCGGCTCGCCGCGCATGGCGCAGCGGCAGCAGGAGCAGCGCGATGAATATGAGCTGGCGGAGTGGGCGAAGGTCGACACCATGTCCACCAGCTCCATCGCAAAAGGCGACCCGAACGACATCGGAGCTTTCGAGGCGATCCGGCAGAACGGGTCCGATCTGATCGCCAAGATCGGAAACCCGGTTATCAGGCAAGCGGCGGAAGTGGCCTGGCGCAGCAACACGGCCAAGGCACTGGTTCAGGCGATGATCGCCCAGGATCCGAAGCGGGCCGCCGAGATGTTGGGCGGGGCGCCGGCAGACTCTTCCAGCAGCGATGCCTCCGACGTTAGCTGGATCCGTCTTGCCGGCAGTTCAGATACGGCGGCAGCGAAAGGCAATCGTGTTGGCAAGCTCGCGCCGGATGAAATTGTGGCACAAGCATTTGGGGAAGACATTCCACAAGACGACCGGTCGGCGCTGCTCCAACAGGCGCAGGCGGCTCACGCTTCTCAGCAAGTTGAGATGCGCACCCGTATTGGCCTCGCCGAACAGAACGCACCTAGGGCGATCAGGGACACTGGCAGCTATTCGGGCCCGACCTTCACGCCAGAACAGTTCGTGGGGCTCTACGGGGCGACGGAAGGGTTCAGGCGTTTTCAGGCTCTCCATCAAGCGCTTGATGTCAGTCGCCAGTTCCACGGCATGCGCACAATGTCCAATGACGCCGTGCAGGCCATGGTCAAAGAGTCTGCGCCCAAGGCCGATAGTGCGACGCCAGAAGAGGATCGGGCGCGTTATGATGCAATAGCCGCCGCGGCGGACCTGACATTTCAAGCGAGGCGAGGCGATCCGGGCGGTTATGTACGCAAGACATTCGCGGCCCTCGACGCAGCTTGGAATAATCTTTCGAAGCCGGAGGACTATCAGACCGCGATCGTTGGCTCGATTGCCGCCCAACAGCAGTTGGGCCTCAACCCCGTCCAGCCGTTGCCGAATTCTGTGGCAAAAGGCGTTGTAGGGAAATTTAAAGACGAAGCTCACCCGCCCAAATCTCAGCAGACAGAGCTGCGCAATGTGCTTGCCGCTCTGCCGAATCAAGAGGCGCTTGAAGCGGTGCTTGGCCATCTTTTGCAGGCCAGTGCGTCGCAAGCAGACAACGATGCCGCGAACAGCTCGCTTCGGGCAGCAGGCGTCGACCCGATGGGCGTGCTCGATTTGCAGAACACCGTCCAGTCGGGATGGTCGGTACCAACTGGGTACGCAACCAACCGGTACCTGACGGCTCGAGAGCGGTTAGGGAACCTAATAGCTGGCGATAGTGAACCGGGAAGTCTGTGGCGGTTCGCCGCGCAAAAGCTTGTAGGCTCTGAGGGCCTCGGCAATGACGGTATTTCGGTAGCCGACTTCACACCTGTCGTGGGAGCTTCGTTGGCGCTCGACGAAGCCCTGAATGCCGCCCTGGATGGAAACTACAGCGATGCAGTGCTCGACGCCTTAGGTACCTTTCCCGGCGAAAAGTTGGTGGGTGAGGTTTTCCAGGGCGCCAAAAGTATTGCCAAGCCCTGGGTCGAGAGCTCTTCCGTATTTTCGAAGCGATCGGCTGAACTTGCCAAAGGCGGCGAGATACTTGTTCGTGGCGTCGACGCCGAAACCCTTCGATCCCAACAAGCCATTGCTCGGTCGGTCTCTCGGCAGTCTCGACGCCGTAGAACGCGATCCGGTGAGATATCCGAAAGTGCTTTTGAAGCTGCAATGCTGGCTTCTCTGCTTTCTAGGGACGCCTCCATGATTAAATATGCCGGTGCAAAGGTTGGGTGGACGAAATCAAAAAACTACCGAAAAACGTTCTTTAAAGCGAATCCCGCACTCAACGAGGGAGATTATGTTGTTCATCATAGTGTCGAGCAAAACGTTCTTGATAGATAC
Source organism: Mesorhizobium sp. B2-5-3 (assembly GCF_006441005.1). NCBI lineage: Bacteria > Pseudomonadati > Pseudomonadota > Alphaproteobacteria > Hyphomicrobiales > Phyllobacteriaceae > Mesorhizobium > Mesorhizobium sp. B2-5-3. Next base: position 79,970 of record NZ_VFUS01000006.1, on the reverse strand, counting down.
CCAGGGCTTTTTGCAAGTGAAGAGATACATTCACTCGAAAATCTCCGTGGTGTCCGAAAGGAATTCGACGTAAATTTGCATTTAAAAGTGATTCGAGCCGAGTGGGATGAATTCTATAAGACGCACATCACGGCAACCCGGCAGCAAGTGCTTGACTACGCAACTGAGTTAGACAAGAAATATGGGCATCTGTTCGACCCACCGATAGGTGAATAATGCGATATTATGAAGTTAGGCCTGACGTGGCTGGTGGGCTGGGTGAGAACACTGTTATGGACACCAGCGTCCATCCGCCTGCCGTGAGCAAGCTCCACTATCAGGTTGAGGGATGGTTCGGCGACGCGCTTGTCACCACTTTTCCTTGTTTCCTGGTGACGGAAGAAGCCAAGCGCGGATTGCTCGATATTGGCATCTCCGGCGCTACATTCGCTCCTGCCGAAGTGACCAAATCCGAAAATTTTCTGGAGCTGCAGCCCGATGTCGAGCTCCCTCCGTTTGTTTGGCTCAAGGTGGACGGTAGAGCAGGTCACGACGACTTCGGCGTCAATCAGAAACTGAACCTCGTGATATCGGAGCGCGCCTTCGATGTGCTTGATGAACTGGGACTTCCTTCCGCATCCATCCAACCGTTCGACGTCGGCAATAAGTAGTGGGGTCGCCCGCGTCGTTGCCGACGAACGTTAAAGCGCCTCGGATAAGTGTCGAGTTAATCATGACGATCAATGCCAAATCCAATTTTGAGCAGCGTCACACATCTGCCTTCGGTTTAATGTCAGCCGGGCTCGACGAAAAGATCTTATCGTCGCCAATGGTGGGCTAGATCACGTATCAAATATTAAGCCTCGTACCAGGGAAGAGCACATAAGGCTCCACATGGAAGCCGGCGATTTTCAGCGCTGGGCTAGGAGACGATGGCTGCGGACTAAGATAAGTAGTGGAGAGAAACTGTGAGCAAAATTACCCCGGATCTCGGTAAAGTAAGCCGTCTTCCTCTACCAGCAGACGACCCAGGTGCAGATGATGACCTTGACAGCGCCCTTCTGGAAGCTCGTGAATATATCCAATCTTACGACTGGGTAAGGAGAATCGAAGGCGAGTATTTCGGATATGGTGCCGAAGGGATAATATACATTTTTCTCTTCGAGATTTCACCCGGGAAACCAGATGTGCCACGATGGATATGGGTGCTCGTCGGTGATGTACCCCCAGCGTACATGCCCGGTGACGATTTGGAGACCCCGTACGAGGCGCTGGACGGATATATCGGTGCAATGGATGAGTGGGTTGAAGCTGCGCGGCAAGGGAAGTCCGTGGCGAAGCTCATTCCCGTTAATGTCCCGGCGAATCCCGCCAACGCCGAGATGTTGAGTGGACGGCTTAAATTCCTCGACGAAAAGATTCTGCCGCTGCTTCAAGAATGATGTCTCGGCAGGCAGAAGAGCCTAAGATATGGATAAATGGAAGTTCGAAGATCCAGAAAATTTGGCCGTCATATCGACCGGAAAAATATTTGGTGGTGGCGGCTGGGTTGCCTAGGCCTCACATGATGCCGATGATGAGTCGTGGCAATTCTACGGAGATGAAGCTGAAGTTGATCAAGGCGACCTAATTTTGGTAGCCACAATATATGGTGCTGCGTCTGTCCCCTTCTCCCGGTCGACTAGCGTAGGCTGGGGCTAAGTTGGCACGATTCGGGTGTTGTCAGTATCTCGCCAATTCGGAGATCGGTCAGGCCTTGACGCTCGCCAGCACCGGACATACTTTCTATAAGCAAGTTGCGTAGGGATCGCGTTTGCAGCCCGATGACGTGGAACTCATTCTGGACGCCGACATCTCGGAGGACCCATGCCTCCTCTTTGATGTCGTCACGCCGGATGGCGTGCTTCAGCTATTGGGAGAAGTGGAAATGGGCGGCAACCATCTGGTCGTCCGTGACCTCCATATTGGGGGCGATGCCCAGGTCCAATGGGGTTGGTCCAACTTGCGCAGGCTCGGTCGAGTGATCGCGGAGAAGCTTAATGTCGACTACATCGAAGTTCATGGAGCGGTTCGGACAACGGGTGCGAACCCGGGACGTCGTCCGGGTGTCGTCAGGCTCTCCCGTCCGGCTGAGCCTCAGCTTTCTACACGGCGCGAATACTCCTGAAGCTGCTCGGGTTCTCGTCAGGAGGCATCTGCCGCTGAGGACGGCCCATGCGGTCCTCACTGAGATGGTCGATCACGGCAAGGCGTTCGTGACCGTTCCTTGCGTCGACGACCTGCGAGCACTGAAGGACGAACTCTCGTCCGCAGGAGTGATCGCGAAGGTTCATGCGCCGCGGCCGATAAGCGTTCGCGAAGTTCGGGATAGCACGAAGCTGTCCCAGGAGGCGTTCTCCGTGAGGTATGGCCTTGATCTGGCAACGCTTCGAAACTGGGAGCAAGGCCGTTCGGAACCGGATGCAGCTGCGAATACTCTCCTTTGGACCATCGCCCGGAATCCGGAGGCAGTCGAAAAATCGCTCGACATGGAGGACGAAGTGGCGGCGCCGTCTCCCTAGTAGTCTAAACCACGGTTGCCGACCGTCTCGACCGCTCCGGCGATCCATATCTGGTTGGCTTTGCTGCTGCTGCCATCCATCTCCAGCGCGTCCTCCTTGCGCCGATATGGGATGGCGGACTCGTCCACGTCGACAGTTCCGAAAAGCGGTGTCCGGTTTACCATTACCCGCCGGAGCTTGCGGAGCACCAGCCGGCGGTTTTGTAGAGACACCCAGTTCAGGTTGGAGCTGCAGCGCTGAAATGGAGTTGGAGTGCGTCGCCCTCAGGTACGCCGCCAGGAACCATTTGCGCAGCAGCGGGTGCGTGCCCTGCATGACGGTCCCAGCGATCATGGAGGCTGTTTCCAGCACCCAGGCCCCCTTTGCCTGCGCATCCGAAGCCACGGCCGGCCCTCGAGGCGCCATGCTTTTCTGGAATCGCAGCATGGGCATGTGAAGCCGCCCGGCCAGCGCTTGTTGACAGGTAGTCGGCGCTCCACGAACTCCTCGACCGACGATGGCGGCACCGATGGCCAAAGAATACAATTTTAAGCAAATGTTTCCGGATTGGTCTATTCTGTTACCTGGGGGCAGTTCAGGTGCAATACAGCGGAAACACCCACGGAACACCTTGGCTTTAGGGCTGCCAGTGCACTTCGATGGCGCAGCTGGCAGCTCTGCGATGTATAATATTAGCTAGGCGTAAACTTTGGCATGTTCGTTGCACCTTACCCCTTGAGGGGGCCACAGGGGTTGGAACCGATGTATCGAAATGACACAGAACTGTTCGCGCGGGCGAGCGAGCGGGGCATTACGATCTACCAACGCTCGAAAACGGTGTGGATTGCGGCCGGAAGCTACCGGGACCGCGACTATGCGGTGAAGGGGCGGACACCCGCCCTTGCGCTCGCATTGTGGAAGGAGGCCACCAGATACAGCGGGTCGGGACTTTAGAGCCTGTCCTTGCCGTCTGGATGAAGCCTCAAAGGCGATCTAGACGCCCGCTACGCGACAGAACATCTGCAAAGCCGTCAGGGCGCGGGCCTCGGTCGGCTCTTCGCCTGCTGCCTGTGAATCCGCCGGCGCCGCTACCGCTCCAACGGATTTGTACCGGGAAGCGAACGGCCTTTCTTCTGCCGTGCGGTTGTCGTTTGCAGCGACGACAATCGCGGATTTTTTCATCGGAAATCACACCTTGTGGAAGCGCTGCGACATTGACGCTCCCATAGCGCAAGCCACCGCAGTGCGCGGGTGTTAACACGGCAGCCAGTCCGGGAGCAAGCCGGCATTGCTGCTTGTTCAGGAAGTGCGTGCCCGAGGACGGAAAACCGACCGCTGAATTGTCTCTCGCCTGGCCGAGCGATCGTGACCAAACTTCTCAAGGAAGAACCTGAATGACCGTGGCGCCGTGGCCGCACGGGCCAGCGCTTATCCCCTCCGAACCCATCGCCAAGCCGCCAACCAACCCGAATTCCAAGCCTTGCTTTCGCGAGGCTTTTTTTATGGAGCAAGCCTCATGGCCCGACCCGCAACTGCCGCCGTTCGCCTGCTGACGGGCGAGCGCGAACCCGTGCGCCTGGCGACGACGGCAAACCTGGAGACGGTCATCGTCGACGGCGTTGCCTGGATCCTCGGCCTGAAGACGATCGACGGGGTTTTGACCGCCGTCGGCGACCGGGTATTGGTCAAGAACCAGTCGGACGCCCGGCTGAACGGCATCTATACGGCGAGCGAGGGCTACTGGTACCGCGCGGCCGACGCCCGCACCGCGCGCACGATGCAGAAGGGAACGACCGTTCACGTGCAGGAGGGGGTTGTTTCGGGTGGCTTGGTCTACGCTTTCCAGACCCTCAATCCTGTGATCGGCACGAGCGACATCGTGATCTCCTACTATCTGTCGGATGATCCGCTCGGGGATATCGGCGGAGCGCTGGCGGCAGTCATCCACATCGCGGAACTCGCGCGCGACCTGGCCCAGCAATACGCCGCCGACGCCGCGCAGGTTTCGGGCGTCAACGTGCCGATCTACGCTTCCGTGGCGACGGCATCGGGCTCGACGATCGCTGCCGGCGTCAAGAGCATCAGGACCCAGTTCTACGCCCCGGTCTTCACGACCCCGGCAACCCTGGTGGGCGGCGCCAACTATGCCCGCATGTCGCGCGCGGCGATCACCGCCGGCGGCTACCCGGCGCTGGCCTATTTCCGCTCCGCCGACCGTTTCATGCCGGACGGCACGACCGATGCGGTCAATGGCGGCTTTTGGGTATTGAATGAAAGCGTCGTTGACTTACGTCAACTGGGCAGTGGGTTCGGCAACGCAGCGGCCGACACCGCGGCGCTGATTGCGGCGGTCCAGATCGTCGACGGCAAGGATCGCGGCACAATCCGCCTGCCACCAACGAATATCACGATCAACCAAACGATCGACATCGCTCTCGGACTATTCGATGTTGAAGGCTTCGGCCGCGACGTTTCGACCATCACAAGCGCAATGATCAATGGCGCGCCGCTGTTCCGTCTGGTCGGCCACACATTGCGGCTCGGATTTCGCGATTTTAAAGCGCTTGGCAATCAATTGACCGGGGCCGCCGGCAACGGCCATGCCTTCGCGCTATGGGATACGGATGGTTTTCAAAGCGGCTCTGCACTGCCGCAGGGCGTCGTCATGGAGCGCATCTGCATCGACGGCTTCCGTGGCACTGGGCCAGAGGGGGGGCCGCTCGACAGCTTGGGCACCATCGCGGCTTGTGGTGTCAACAACAAGGGCGGCCTCGGCTGCACGTTCCGTGACATCGAGATACTTCGGTGTGGCGGCGGCATGTACATGGGCTACACCCAAAATTGCCTCATCGACAGCCCGCTCTTCTCCCAGATCGACCGTTTCGGCATTCTCGATTACCGTGCGGCATCACTTCGTATTCAGAACGGCGACGTGCAGGACTGCTGTGGCGACGGCACAAATCTGACCGTTCCAGAGGCGATGCCCTGCGCCAACATTATCTCTTTCTTTGGCAATGGGACGATCATCGAAGGGGTGAAGACGAAGGGGGCCGGTGGCAACTGCCAGATTTATGTCGTCCACGGGGCTGGCATCAAGGTCGATAAAAACTGGCTCCAAGTCTACATGCTCAACGATGTGCCGCACAACGGCATCATCATCCATAGGACGACTGGCTTCTCTTGCGACAACAATACGTTCGCGATGTCTCAGTCTACCTATGTGGCTAGTCAGAAAAACCAGGGCATTCAGATCACCAACGATCAGGCCAACGACCCGGTGAGCGGATCGGTGCGCGGCAACCAGTTTACGTTCTCTCCAGGCATGGGTATCTCGTCCTTCATTCGCATCGGGGCACCTTCAGGCAATCGCCTGTTCAGCGGCTTGATTGTGGAGGGGAACGTCTTTGGCGGCTTCCTCCCACCGAGTTCCGGCCTCACCGTCGACAACGGCATTCTTGTGGAGAATGCCAAGCTTATCGGGTGTCGTATTGGTAACAACGTCTTCGATGCCACAAACGGAGTGACGTTCACCAACGGCATCCGCTTTGCCAACGTCACCGATGGCGGCAAGAACTGGCTCGCGGGCAATGCGATGAACCTTAGCCTGGGCACGATCACCACGCCCTTCAACGGCATATCTGAAAGCGAGCTCCGCACCATTGGACAGGTATTCCTCAATCCGACGCCAGGCATCCCGACGGGGACAAGTCTGACTGTGCAGGTTGCCGTACCAGGTGCCGTTCGTGGTGACTTGGTAACGGGCATTGGATTTAGCGCCGACCTGCTGGGCTGCACGATTAAGTACGCCGGGGTCGTCACCGCTGACATTGTCGACATAATCATTGCAAACGATACAGGGGTAACGAAGGACCCTGGCAGCGGCGTGATGACTGTTGTGGTCCGCAAATGGCAGTTCGGAGGCTAATCAACGGATCAACGAATCACCAAAGAACATAGCCAGGAGGTTGCCGGCGACCATCAACCAGAAGAAGGCTCGGAAAAACGCGTTCCTCCAGACTAAGCCGAACACCTCGACACATGCAATCCGCCAACGATCTCCTTCGGCAAGATACTGGTGGGCCATCCATCGCAAGGTTTTCACTAGAGAATACCTTTGGCCCAATAGCCGAAGAAAACAACCTGTGACGCGAGAGCCGCAATTAGTGTAAGGCGGCGCCAGTGAAGATCGGGAATGCTGGAGATTGCAACCGCAAGCGCTGGAATCGCAAGAGCGACGAACCGGATGCCATTCTGATTGTAGAGGTACATCCCGAAGCAGAGTGATGAAGCGAGAACTACAACAAACGCGGCAAACTTCCTGCTGAACAGGTGATCAAAGAAGAGGAAAGGGACAGCATACGCCGTTACCATCATCGTCAGCAGGAATCCGCTCGTAGTAATTTCTATCGTCGCTCGCCTGTCGCCGATCGAGCCCAGAAGGTAGCTTTTGAGGATGGTCACGGCGACAACTATGACCGCTATATAGCATGTCGAAATTAGCACATGTCGGCGCCCGCAAATATCGGAGCCCGTGATAATTTGGCCCACTGCGAACGCGCCGGCAAAGACCAGAACCGCAGAATGAATAAAGGGTGCAATTCCCACCAATGCATATTTGACCAGGCGCCATGGCAATAGGAGGGCCAGATAGATTGCGGCCATGGCGACAGCCGACCGTACTTGAGAGAATACGAGATCGATTAATTGAGGGTGGATTAGCAAAAGGATGTAGGCTGGGGACGAGGCTTTGACTGCCACGTAGACGCTGATGACTACCAAGGAGATTAAGGTCAGGGTAGAAAAGATGCTGGCTAGTTCGAAGCTCTCTTTGAGAGCGTAGATACCCTTCCGCCAAAGGTATTCTTGGGCATACCAATCGATCAGTGAAGCGGTATCAGGAGAAACATAGTATGCCCTTTTGTCGAAATTCTGGATGTAGTTCTGCAGATCGGGAAACGGCGTTCCTCTGACCATCACCCAGTTCACCATCCATATGCACAGGGCAACCGCTACGCCGATCGTGGGCTTTGTCAGTCTTTGTAGCTTCCCCATAGTCTGACGAGTCTGGGAGGCATACGATTGGTTCACCCACATTTCATGCCCGACGCGCCAGCATAGTCTTCTCTCAAAGTGTTCGTCTTGAGTTGCAATTTTCTAACCATGTGCGGTCAGGCGCGCAAGGCGATCTTAAGTTTGACACACATCGACAATTATCGCTGGTGGACAGAGCGGTAGCTTTCCAACCTAAACCAAGCCGAGCCGGCGATTGAAACCCATGGCCGCGCGGTCAGGCTCAATCGCTGGGTGGTGCGCTAGTTCGATTTCTTGCAGGATCAGCAATGCTTCGTCGCCATCGGGAAGTACGGCACCTTCAGGTAGTCATCGGCCGCCATGGGGCGGGGTGTCGATGTTCCGGCGCATGCCGAGATAAAGCCTGCGGGCGATATTTCTGAGCAAGGTCTCGCCTCCGATGGTTTATCCGGGCTGTCGTCTCGTCACCGCCTGATGCCCCAGGCATAGGTTCTTTGCTTGGACGCGTTCAGACGGCGCACCTCGTACCGGCCCTGCCGCTCGATCTCGGCGACCGCTTCGACCACGCCATCGAAGGACCCTGGCGTGACGTCGTCGAATACGACCATGTCGCCCTCGCGCTGAACGCCCGAAACGCAGCGATGCTCGGCCAGCACGTTCTTCCTGGTGTGCTGCGCGTCGATGAAGGCGAAGTGGATCCGGTTCACGCCGACCCTGGGCAATTGAAGGAGTGAATCGCCTTGCAGGAAAATGATCCGGTCGGCCAGCGGCTGCCAAGGCCGAAGCAGTTCGGCGCGCGACTTCCTGCCGTCATGGTCGTCGATGCAATTCCAGTAGAAGCGATGATGGTGCGGCAGGACGTCGAGCGTGACGACATGCCCGCAGGCGCCGGCATCGGCGAGTGCCTTGGCCATGCAGATCGCGGAGAAACCACGCGCGGTGCCGGTCTCGACGACGGTGGTGAACGGCCTTGGGCTGTCGGCCAGCTGGCGGCGAAGAAGACTGTAGAGCACCCGCCCGTGCGGGTAGGCGAGCGCGCTGGTCTTGATGGCGATCTGGGTGTGGAGGGCCAGTTCGTCGAGCCAGTCGCGATCGACGGCAAAGCCGGTTTCGGCCTCGAGCCTGTCGATCTCAGCGAATGAGACGCGCCGGGTGGCTTCGAACAGCCTCAGATATTCCTTTTTCGAGGCACGCGGCGCCGAGCCCAGCGGGTCGACGTTCCAGCGGCGATCGATGGCGGCCGACAGCCTGTTGAAGGCCAGGCGCCGCGCGGCGCCAACAAAGTCTCTCATCCCAGACCTGTTCGTCCCAAAATTGTATTTTTTCTAACCATGCGCCGGCCGGCGCGCAAGGCGACCTCCGGTTTTGACGCACTGCAAGTAGGCACCGAGGCGCGCGCAACGGCGACTATCCGCACCCCTGTGCTGCCGGCGATCACCCACTCACCTCATCCACCAAGAAATCGAAAGGGATATCATGGACCGCAATTTTACGCGGGCGCTTGCGCTCGTCCTCAAATCCGAAGGCGGCTGGTCGGACAATCCGGCCGATCCGGGCGGCGCCACCATGAAGGGCGTCACGCTCGCCAATTTCCGCCGCTACGTGAAGGCGGATGCCGCCAAGGCGGATCTCAGGAAGATCAGCGATGCCCAACTCGCCACGGTGTACCGCCGCTTCTACTGGGATGCGGTGGCTGGCGCCGAGTTGCCCGACGGCGTGGATTACGCGGTGTTCGACTATGCCGTGAACAGTGGGCCAAGCAGGGCGGCGAAATATCTTCAAGCAGTGGTCGGCACCGCCCAGGACGGCCGCATCGGGCCCGAGACGCTCGCTGCCGTCGGTTCCAGACCGGCCGCCGTCGTCATCGACAATCTCTGCGATGCCCGCCTGGCTTTCCTGAAGCGGCTTCCGACCTGGCCGACTTTCGGCAAAGGCTGGTCGAGGCGGGTCGGATCCGTCCGCGCACAGGCGCTGCTGCTGACGGCTGTCGGGGCAGGCGAGGCATCGGCCACGCGGCCAGATCCTGCACCGGCCGCTGCTGCGGCGGCGCCGGGCGGCGCTGCTGCCGTAGATGCCGTCGAACCGGTCGCGGCGGCGCCTGCCGGCGCCAACATCCCAGCTGCCACCAAGGCGGGCGGGATCATTGTCGCGTGCCTGCTCGTCGCCTACGCCGCCTGGCACCACATCGCCGCCGCCTTGCAAGGAATGTTCTGATCATGGCCACCACAACCCAGCCGACCATCCGCCCGACCAACAAACTGACGGCCGCGACCATCGCCGCCGCCGCCGTTTCGATTTCCGGCGTCTTCGTGCGCAATGTCTGGCCATCCTGGTACGATGCCGAGACATGGGCCACGCTGCTGCCGCTAGCCGTCTTTGCCGTCGGCTATCTCGTCAAGGACGCGCCAAACCAATGAGCGCGCTCCTCTCCTTCCTGCTCAGCAATTCGACCGTTCTCGGCATCGGCGCAGCCATCGTCGCTGCGTTTGGCTGGGGTGTTCGCCAGCGGCTTGCCGGCGAGCGCGCCGAACGTAGCCGGCAGGCCGCGGCCGAGGCGGCGGCGCGCGACGTCGCCGACCAGGTTGACAACGACATCGGCGCGCTACCCGCCGCCACTGCCCGAAAGGAGCTCAGGTCATGGGCAAGGGATTGATTGTCGCAGCGGCCGCAGCACTTGTCGCGGTAGCCGGCTGCACCACCGTCACCGGCGGATTTTGCGCGGTCTCGAGCCCGCTGCGCTTGTCCGCATCCGCCGTCGCAGCACTGTCGGATGCGGAAGTCCGGACGCTGCTGGCGCACAACCGCAAGGGCGAGAAACTGTGCGGGTGGAAGCCATGACGATCGTGTTGCCGCTCGATTCGGGCCCTGCTGCTCGGGGACCGCTCATCTTCGGTGCCGGATCGGTCGTTCTGTTTCCTGATCGCGAGACAATGAAATGATGCATGATCTTTTCGACCTGCTCGGTATCAAGGTGCCGGTGGTGGTCGCCGGCCTTTCCGGCGGCATATTGCGCGCGCTGTCGCGCCACCGCTACAAACCGCGCGAGATGGTGGCCTCGCCGATCTGCGGCGCGCTAGCCGCCGCCTATCTGACGCTGCCCGTGGTCCAGTATTCCCGCGCCATGGGCCTGCCGATGGCCAATGACGACACCACGACCCTGGCGGCCGCATTCCTCATCGGCGTCTGCGCGATGTGGATATCGGATATCGTATTCGAGGTCGTGGTGCGCAGGTTCAGGCCTGGGGAGTGACGCCGCGCGTCCGTGGTGATCGGCAGCAGGACGCGCCCGTCGACTGGACGAAGCCGACGACAATGCCCATCTATGGGAAATCCTGGAGCGGCTGTCATAGCGCCGGGCCTCCAGTTTTATCGTGCGCAATTCCGGACGGAAACGGCTACAACCTTTCCCCGGAGTTGCTTTGGGGAGATTTGATATGGCGACTTCAAGCGAACGCGCGGTGCTTGCCGGCGGCTGTTTCTGGGGCATGCAGGATCTGATCCGACGCATCCCGGGCGTCCTGTCCACGCGCGTCGGCTACAGCGGCGGCGACGTGCCTGATGCCACCTACCGAAACCACGGCACCCATGCCGAAGCCATCGAGATCAATTTCGATCCCGCCAGGGTGAGCTACCGTACGCTGCTGGAGTTCTTCTTCCAGATTCATGATCCGACGACACGCAACCGCCAGGGCAACGATGTGGGGATGAGCTACCGTTCGGCGATCTACTACACCAGCGATGAGCAGAAGCGCGTCGCCGAAGACACCATCGCCGACGTCGACGCCTCGGGCCTGTGGCCCGGCAAGGTGGTCACCGAGGTGGCTCCGGCCGGCGCGTTCTGGGAAGCCGAACCCGAGCATCAGGACTATCTGCAGAAATACCCGAACGGCTACACCTGTCATTTCGTCAGGCCGGGCTGGAAGCTGCCGGTTCGCGAAAAGGCTGTATCGTAGACGGCGCCCGAACCGAGACGAAGGCCGATGGCGGTTTACGTCTCAGGCGCCTGCCTGTTCGGCGAGGGTGAAACATAAAGAGACGGAAACGCCACGGAACAGACGCCCCGTGGCGTTCTCCAGCAGTTTCGGCGAATGGCTACTTGCCGCAATGCTTGTCATTGACGGTCGGCGAAGCGGTGCCCGGAGCGGTGTGGCTGGCATCCGGCTGAGCACCTTGTGGGCTGGCCGGACAGTTCCGGTCCGCGTTCGAATTCATGCCGTCGGGCATGACGGTCGTGCTGCCGGTCGTGCCAGGATCCACCGTGTTCGGCGATGCCGGCGTGTTCGGGTCGACCGTGACCGACTGGCCGCTGCCGGGCCCATTATTGGCGCCGTTTCCGCCAGCACTTTGCGCCATCGCCGAAGTCGCGAGACCAATGGTAAGAGCCGAAGCTGCGAGGATTTTCATGAGCATGGTTTGTCTCCATTTCTGTGAAGTCTTCGCTCGTTTCCACGAAGTTCGTCGCGTTTGCGACTATAGGGACAACCACTCGTCGTGGCTAAGGTTCCGGACAAATTTCCCTCAAGACCGGGCCCGACGGAACCGCCCATAAATCAGGCCTGGCGCAATGCATTTCCGGCGATGGTCCTGAAAAAACAGCTTTCATAGCCGCCCGATTGGTGCTTTAACGCGTCCATCCACAGGGGTGCTCCGTACGGTCGGGGCTGAGACGGGGGCGGCAAGCCCACAGACCCTAGAAGCTGATCTGGGTAATACCAGCGGAGCGAGGCGGGCGATGTTTTCAGGCGCACAGATTTCCCTATATCCCATGTCCAGCGATTTTGTCGGCGTCATCCTTGGCGCGCTCGGGGCACTGGACCCTTATCGTGATCGACTGCGGATCGAGACCGACGATATCTCGACCTTGCTGGTCGGACCGCCCGAGGTGCTGTTTCCTGCCATGCGCGACCTGTTCGTGGCGGCAGCGCGCAGCGGCAAGCATTGCGTGCTTTCGGCCGCCATCTCGCGCGGCTGCCCGGGCGAGCCGGACGATCTGATCTGCCGCTCCGACGCGTTTGGCGGACCTGCCGGGCCGCTCGGCCCGCGCAAGGAAGCCGCTATCGCCGCCGTGCGCGGCGTGGCCGCCACCGGCCAGCCGGCGGCGGCGCAGTTCTCGCTTTATGTCATGGGCACCGACGACCACATGGACGAGATCTATGGCTGCATCGACTTCCTGAAGCAGTCGGGCGTATATGAGCGCTCCAAGCATTTCTGCACAAAGTTGCGCGGCGACGCAGGCGCCATTTTTACCGCACTCAACGAGGCCTTTTGCCGCTTCGGGCCGGGTGCCGGCCACGTAACGCTCGACGTCACCGTCTCGGCCAACAGCCCCACCGCCGTCTGACGGCGCGCCGCGCGCCATCCGCTCCGGGTACCTGCGTGTCCTCCCCGTCCGCCCCTTCGCGTCCGATCGTGGACCTCATCGCCAGAACCGCTCCGGCGATGCTTTCGGTGGGGCTGCTGCTAGCCGCGTGGGAACTCTATGCGCGCTTTGGTGGCATCAAGCCGACAATCCTCCCGGCGCCATCGCGCGTCTTCGCTCAGGCAATGCTCAACCGGCACGCGCTGGCCGATAACGCCGTGCCAACCCTCCGTGCCACGCTCGCAGGCTTTGCCTGTTCGCTCGGCGGTGCCTTTGCGCTGTCGATATTGATCGACTTCTCCCAGCCATTGCGGCGCGCCCTTTTTCCGGTCTTCGTGGTCAGCCAGACCTTGCCGCTGGTGGCGATTGCACCGCTGGTGGTGCTGTGGTTCGGCTTTGGGCTGATGCCCAAGATCATGCTGGTGGCGCTGGTCACCTTCTTTCCGATGTTGGTGGCTTTGGCCGAAGGATATGAGGCGACGGAGGCTGAGATCGGCCAAATGCTGCGCGCCATGGGGGCAGGGCGCTGGCGTGTCTTCGTCCTGGCGCGGCTGCCCTCGGCGCTGCCCTACTTCTTCGCCGGTGTCAGGATCTCGATCACCTATGCTGTCGTGGGCGCCATCTTCGCCGAATATGCGGGCGCGGCGAAGGGCCTCGGCATCTACATGCTCAACGCCAAGAACAACTTCCGCCCGGACCTGGTGCTGGCCGCCGTCGCCGTCAGCGCCGTGCTGACGCTCGTCCTGTTCGGGCTGACGATGCTGGTCCAGCGCCTTGCCATGCCATGGGAACGGACCGCCGGCGGGCGGGCCGCAGGAAAGGGGCCGTGGCGATGAACCGGCTCGAACTGCGACATGTGCGCAAGGCCTTCGAAGGACTCGACGTGCTTGCCGACATTTCGCTCAGCGTCGGCGCCGGCGAATTCGTCTCCATTCTGGGCCCCTCCGGCGCCGGCAAGTCGACGCTGTTCCAGTTTCTGACCGGCGCGCTTCACGGCGAGGGCGAGATATTCTTCGACGGCAAGCCGCTCGATGACCACGGCCGGCATTTCGCTTTCATGCCGCAGCGCGACGCGTTGATGCCTTGGCGGCGCATTCTTGACAACGCCACGCTCGGGCTTGAGGTGCAAGGTGTCAGGCGCAAGGCTGCCCGCGCTCGCGTTGCTCCGCTGTTCGAGGAATTCGGGCTTGCCGGTTTCGAACGGCATTTTCCGGCGCAGCTTTCCGGCGGCATGCGCCAGCGCGCGGCCTTGCTGCGCACCGTGGTGCAGGAACGCGATATGCTGCTGCTCGACGAGCCGTTCGGCGCACTCGATGCGCTGACCCGCGCCGCCATGCAACGCTGGTTGGAACAGATGTGGCGGCGCCACTGCTGGACGGCGCTGCTGATCACCCACGACGTGCGCGAAGCTGTGTTCCTGTCCGACCGCATCTATGTGCTTTCGGCGCGGCCGGCGCGCGTCGTCGCTGAGATCACCGTGCCGCTGCCGCGTCCACGCGAACTGGCCGGCGGCGCTGCACGGCAGGCCGGCACCCTCGAAGCCGAGATCCTCGACATCCTCCTCAACCCGAGCCACCAGAAGGACACGGACCATGACTGACCTGACGCGCCGGCAAGCCTTGCTGCTCACTGCCGCTGCCGGCCTTCCCCTTATAGCCCGGCCAGGCCGATCTCTTGCCCAGGCGGCCGCCCGGAAAGTAACGGTGGCGCTGGACTGGACGGTCAACACCAACCATATCGGCCTGTTCGTCGCTCGCGACAAAGGGTTTTACAGCGAGGCCGGCCTCGAGGTCGACATCCTGCCCTACAGCGATACCGGTGCAGGCACGCTGGTTGCCAACCGCGTTGCCGATTTCGGCATCAACGGCTCCATCGGCCTCTTCACCCAGAAAGCCGCCGGCGCCGATCTCAAGGCGGTCTATGCCGTGGTGCAGTCCGAAACCGGACGGCTGGTGTTCAATGCAGCGCGTGACGAGATCAAAACCCCCAGGGATCTTGACGGCCTGACCTATGGCGGTTTCGGCAGTGCCTGGGAAAACGCGCTGATCTCGACCATCATCCGTCACGACGGCGGCAAGGGGGCTTTCGAAACGGTGACGCTCGGCACGTCCGCCTATGAGGCGCTGGCCAACGGTTCGGTCGACTTCACGTTGGAGGTCTCGACCTGGGAAGGCGTCGAGGCAGAACTGAAAGGCGTTAAACAGCGAAGCTTCGTCTATGCCGACTACGGCGTGCCCGACGAGCACACCACGCTGATCTCCTCTAGCGATGCGTATCTGCGTGCAAATCCGGAATTGGCGTCGGGCTTCATACGGGCAACGCGGCGCGGCTACCAGTTCACCGTCGATCATCCCGAAGAAGCGGCCACACTGCTGATCGCCGCCAACAAGGACGCCCTGACCAATCCGGCATTGATCCACGCCTCGCTGAAGACGCTGATCGACGGGCACTATCTGCGCCGGCGAAACGGCGCCATAGGCAGCATGGACCCGGCCAAGATGGAAGCGATCGGTTCCTATCTCTTCGCCGCCGGCATCCTCCGGAACGGGGACGGCGAGCCCGTTGCCCGGCAACCGGATTTTGGCAACTATTTCAGTAACTTCTATTTGGGGTAGGGATCAAACCGCATCGGGCGCCAGCGCTGCTCAAGCTGATTGCCTTTCGTCAGCCTCGTCAGAGCTGCGCCCAAGGCAAAACCTTTACCGCAATAAAGCACAGAGCGGCGACTGCCATTACGCCCAAACCACTCCAACGCAAAATCCGCGCCCTCCCGAAAAGCCCGTCTAATCTACCCCAAGGCTCAGTGCCTTCTTGCGATCGGCCTGAGCACGCTTGCGGTTGCCCTTGGCTTCCCACGCCCGGCTCCGCGCCTCGTAGGCGGTTGCGAAATCCGGCTTAAGCCTTATCGCCTGGCTGAAATCCGCGATGGCCCCTTCATAGTCCGCTCTGCTGGTTCGGATCACGCCTCGACCGAAATAGCCAAAGGGGTTCTTGTGATCGAGGCTGATGGCCTTTTCGAAATCGTGCAGCGCGGCGACGTCCTCGTGCCCTCCCATCCATAGGAGGCCTCGATCGGCATAGACCCTTGCGTCCGCGGGGTTGAGATTGATGGCCTTTTCGAAGTCGGCAAACGCCCCGTCGTAGTTTTCCTGGAAACTGAGGTTCTGGCCGCGACTGTAGTAGGTCTCGGCTATATTCGGATTGATCGCGATCGCCTGCGTGTAATCGGCAACAGCATGAGCATAATCGTTCTTGGCCTCCCAAGCCATGGCCCGGGCCAGATAGGCGTCATGAAATGCCGGGACCAGTGCGATCGCCTTGCCATACAGGGCTATGGCGCCGTCATAGTCATTTTTCTCATGCAGCCTCCGACCCTTGGCGAAAAGCGCCTTGGCGGCCGAATCAGTATCGCTCGGTGCGGCCGAACCGGCGGCTGAACTGGCGGTGGCCGCCGCCGAGCTGACGGCGCCGAGCGTGGCGGCCGCCATATCGCCCTGTCCCTTCGCAGCCACAGCCGCCTTGCGGGCGACCGCGTAATCGCGATTGTCGGGATCGAGCTTGATCGCCTGGCCGAAGTCGGCGATTGCCTCGTCATAGTCCTTCCTGTCAGCACGCGCCATGCCGCGCCCGTAATGGCTGGCGTCGTCTTTCGGATCGATCTCGATGGCTACCGAATAGGCGGCAATCGCGCGCCCCGCGTCGCCCTTGGCGTGCCAGGCCATGCCCATGCAGAAGTAGGCGTCGCGCGCTTTTGGATCGAGTGTTGAAGCCCGGCTGCAATCGGCAAGAGCGCCTTCGGCATCGCCTGACGTGATCTTGGCGAGGCCCCGGCGAGAATGAGCCGCAGCAAAATTGGGGGCGAGCTGGATGACCGTGTCGTAATCGGCGATCGCTTGCTCGTAAACGCGTTTGGCGGCCTGGGCCTTGCCGCGGCCGTAATAGGCGAACCGGTTGTTCGGATCGAGCGCAATCGCTTTGTTGTAGGCGCCGATCGCCTGATCGTACTTGCCCATGTCCAGGAAGGCATCGCCGCCAAGGATCGCTTCGAGGGCGCGCGGATCGGTCGCCTCCAGAACCCTTGCGGCCAGCGTGTCTTGGGTAGCAGTGATATCCGGAACGACGGCTCGCTGCTTTTGCTGTTGGGTGTCCGGCAACGGTGCCGGCTTGCTTTGGTCGGCGGCGAGCTGAGCGCCGCAGCTTCCTGCCCGCGTCGGATCAAGCTCGATGGCGCGCAGGCAATCCGCCGCCGCTCCGGCGCTGTCTCCCTTGAGTGTCCTTGCGCGGCTGCGCCCGAGATAGGCGTCCGCATTGTCGGGATCGAGGCTGATCGCCTTGTCGAAATCGAGAAGCGCGCCTTCGAGGCCATATTTCGACAGCCGCATCCCCGCACGCTCGATCAAGGTCTTTGCGGCTGCGCGATTGCTGGTCGTATCCTTGGCGGCGGATAAGTCCTCGCCGGGCGCCTGTTCAGCATCGTCATCGGTGACAGTGGGATCGAACTCACTCTCGGCGGCGCGGGCGATACCGCGTTTGACATTGGCCAATATGTTGTTGGGATCGATACGGACCGCCTCGTCATACTCGGCCAGGGCCTGTTTCGGGTCGCCCATCCTGTCCCAGGCGATGCCCAGGCCCGCATGCGCCTTGCCATTCTGAGGGTCCGCCTCGATTGCCTGTTGGAAATCGATGATGGCCGCGTCGATCTTGCCCTTGTGCAGGAAGGCGAGGCCACGGTTGCTGTAGGCATCGCTGGAGGACGGCTCCAGGCTGATGGCGATGTTGAAGTCCGCGATCGCACGGTCGTCGTCTCCATTGCTGAACCAGTCGGCGCCGCGGTTGAGATACGCGGAAGCGTCGTTCGGATCGAGCGCGATCGCCTCGCTGTAGTCGGCGATCGATCGGTCGTATTGCTTCTGGTCGCCGAGAGCGACGCCCCTTTGGAAATAGGCTGTGGCGCGGCTGCGCGCTGGCTCTGCGGCGTCCTCCGCAATCGCGGAGCAGGCAACAATGCGCTTGTCCGGCTCGATGTCCTCGCCGAAGCAGGTTGCATAATCCTTCTCGGCTGCGAGCGCAGGCGTGTTCCGGGCGAGAGCGGCGCCAAGCCCGGCTGAGGGCCACCGGTCGGGCGCAAGGCTTGTCAGCGCGATCGCGGCGGCGAGGAGCCCCGCATCCTTCCACCTCATCATATCGCTGGTCCCCCCAAAACTTTAATCCGCCTTGGCAGCTAGGTTCCTACTGTTCCTTATTTGTTCCAGAAATGCAAGCATGAATTGCAAATCCGCTCTCACAGATCTGACGATGCAAGATCGAGATAAGTCGAAGTGGATCCGATCTTGACGCTCAACCGCCTGTTTTTGCTGTCGGCTTTATCCTTCTACAATCTCGCCGTTTACGTCGTAATCACGTTCCTTCAGCTTTATCGCATCCTGCGCGTCGGCCGGTCGGAAAGCCCCGCCATTGCGGCAGGACTGCTGCACGAATTGCGCCGTCGCCTTCTCGACGTCATGCATTAGGTGGAACGCGAACGCGTTCAAAGCGTTGTCTGTGAGCAACATTCTCAACCCAGAAGTGCCGAACCGGCGCGCAAGTGCCTGCGGGAGTGGAAGCCATGAGTCTTGGAACCATCCTTATCATCATCCTTATCCTCGCCCTGCTCGGCGGCTTCAGCGGCCTCGGCGGCGGTCCGTTCTACGGAACCGGTTATTATGGTGGCGGCGGGCTGGGGCTTGTGTTGCTGATCGTCATTATTCTGGTCGTGCTCGGACGCATCTAAAGCGCGTCGTGCACGTCGTTCTCACAAGGCGAGAGCCGCTTTTGGGCGACATGCATTGTTTGGGCACATGCATTGGTCGCTGATCGCGATCCCGTGACCAATGTCGATGCCGGTGCGCACCGGATCGTGATGCGGGCAAACAGGCTTGTGATCGGGCCTCTGGCGAAACTCCCGTAAGGTGATTTCGGTCCACACCCCCCGTGGAAAGCAAGAGGAGAGGTCCCACCCCTTGTCCTCCTCCAAGGCCCGCCCCGGTTCCCGGAGCGGGCTTTCGTTCTTCTGCCGGTAGGGTCACCGCAGCAGGATCGCGACACGGTGCGACGCGTCCAGCACTGGGGAAATTCCTTCTTCGTTGCCGCTGCGGCCGGCGGATCGTCGAAAGCAGTGCATCGGGGCACATGACCCGTCCCATTGACAAGTCCGCTATACGAGGAGAGATTAAACAGGACTAGACAGGTTCACTATACAGGTACGAATATGAAGCGGAGCGCGATCAAACTGTCTCCCGGCACGGGCAAGCCCGAGCAGATCGCCACCGTTCTGGAATACGAGATCCGCTCCGGCGTGCTGGGTTTCGGCGACCGTCTGCAAAGCGAAAACGAACTCGTGCAGCGTTTCTCCGTCAGCCGCAACACGGTGCGCAAAGGCTTGGAGGAACTTTCCAGCCGCGGATTGATCACCACAAAGGTCGGTATCGGCTCCTTCGTCACCTTTGACGGCAAGCCGGTCGATGATGCGATCGGCTGGTCGCGCGCGCTGGCCAATGCCGGCGCCAACGCCGAAACGCGGACGCTGCGGCTGGAGGTGATCGAAGACCACGACCTTGCCGTGCTGTTAGGCGTCGAAAGTCCGCTCTTCATCGCCGTCGACCGGGTCCGCACCAATGCCAGCGACGGCCATGCCATCTCCATCGAACGCAGCCGCCTGCCACTGTCGCCAGAGCTGGAGGACGTGCCTCTGCGGGGCTTGCGCGAAGGCTCGCTGCACCAGACGCTACGCGAAGCGGGGCTTGTACCCGACCATGGCGAGGAGTGGGTCGACATCGAGATGTTGAACGCCCATGACGCCGCTATCCTCGGGTGCCCGCAAGGCACACCCTTCCTGCGCGGCCGTCGCCTGACGCGTGCGGCCGATGAGCGGCCGGTCGAATATGTCACCAGCCTGCTCAATCCCGCCCATTTCGCGCTGCATATGAGGTTCTGAGCGATGCCGGAGAACGAGCTTGAGATGGACCGCGCCATGGGTGCGCTCGTCGGCGGGGCGCTGGGCGACGCGCTCGGCATGCCGACGCAGCTTCTGTCGCCTCAGCGCATCGCCGAACTCTACGGCCATGTCGAGGATTTCGTCTCGCCCTTTGCCGATCATCCGGTGTCGAAAGGGCTGCCGGCCGGGACTATCACCGACGATACCGAGCAGGCGCTGCTGCTCGGCCGCATCCTGGTTGCCTCAGGCGACCGCTTCGACCATGCGCGCTGGGTCAACGCGCTGCTCGACTGGGAGCGCGAGGTCAAGGCGCGCGGCAGCTACGACCTTTTGGGACCGTCGACCAAGCGCGCCATCGACGCCATCAACAAGGGCGTGCCAGCCGAGGAGGCTGGGCGCGGCGGCGACACCAATGGCGCGGCCATGCGCATCGCGCCGCTCGGCATCATGATGCAGCCGGAGCCGCTGGATGCGCTCGTCGACAAGGTGGCCGAAACCTGCCGGGCGACACACAACACCTCGATCGCCATTGCCTCCGCCGCGGCGGTCGCGGCCGCCGTCAGCCGCGGCATCGCCGGCGGCGACTGGCGCGCCGCGTCCGACAGCGCCGTCGCGGCGGCGAGGCGGGGGGCGACACACGGCCACTGGGTGACCGGCGGCGACATCGCCGCGCGCGTCGCCTGGGCGCAGGATCTGATCCGCGGCAAGGCGCCACGAGACGCGGTCCGGCTGATCACCGATCTGGTCGGCACCGGCGTTGCCAGCCAGGAGTCCGTTCCGGCCGCTTTTGCTGTGCTGGAGGTCGCCGGCGGCGATGCTTGGCAAGCGGCGGTCATCAGCGCCAATCTCGGCGGCGACACCGACACGATCGGCGCCATCGCCGCAGGCATGGCCGGCGCCTGCACCGGCCTTTCACGATTGCCGCAGGACCGCATCGCCCGCCTCAAAGGCTTTGACATGGCGGGCGTTCGTGCGCTCGCCGCCGATCTCGTCGCGGCGCGGACCTCGCACAGTCGCCTGGAGCAGGCCGGCCCCGGCAAGGACGCGGCGGCATGAGCGCGCGTCTCGTCCATATCGGCAGCGCGGTGGTCGACTATGTCTACCGTATCGATGCCTTGCCGGCGCCGGGCACGGAGAAGACGGCTTCGAGCTATGCGCAGGTCGCCGGTGGCGGTTTCAACATGATGGTCGCGGCAATCCGCACCGGGATGAAGGTGGTATTCGCAGGCCAACTCGGCAGCGGACCCAATGGCGACTTCCTGCGCGCCGCCTTCGCCGTCGAAGATATCAACATTCTGACGCAGCCTTCGCCTCTGATGGATAGCGGCAACTGCGTCGCCATGATCTCCAGCGATGCCGAACGCACCTTCGTGTCGTGGCCGGGGGCGGAGAGCGTGCTCAGCCTCGACATGATGGCTCCGGTGCTGGTCTCGACCGAGGATTGGGTGTTCACGTCAGGCTATACGCTGAGCTATCCCGGCAGCCGCGACGCGCTCACCGACTGGATCGAGACGCTGCCGGCGGACATTCCACTTGTCTTCGACCCGACGCCGGTCGTTTCGGACATTTCGCGCGCCACCCTGTCGCGGGTGCTCGCCCGCACGACCTGGCTGAGCTGCAATACGACGGAAGCCGCCGACATTGCCGGCCCGGGCGATGCCGACGCCCTTGCGGCGCGATTGCTTGCCGATCATTGTCCCAAGGCCGACGGCGTCGTCATCCGCTGCGGCGCCAGGGGCTGCCATATCCGACTGGCGGACGGTTCCGCCGGGACCATTCCCGGTTTCAAGGTGGCGGCGGTCGATACCAACGGCGCCGGCGACACTCATATTGGCGCCTTCGTAAGTGCGCTCGCGCGCGGCATGCCGCCTTTCGAGGCGGCGCGCTACGCCAATGCGGCGGCGGCCATTTCGGTCACTCGCCATGGCGGTTCCTCCGCGCCCACAGACGCGGAAATCCAGACTTTCCTGAGTCATGCCGACGGTGGCTCGACCGGCGCGCGAGGCCAGAACCGGAAGGCCCATCAGACAGCCTGACTAAGCCCGGGAAGCGGGCAAACAAAAGAGAGGAACGAACATGCGCATGCCTGACTTCACTGCCCTGCTGACGGCGACGGCCGTCTTCACCTCCGCACTTACTTTTGCCGCCAAGGCCGATGAAGTGCACGTGCTCAACTGGAAGGGCTACGGCGCCGACGAGCCATGGGCGATCGCCGCCTTCGAGAAGGCGACCGGCCATAAGGTGGTCAACGACTTCTTCAATTCCGAACAGGAAATGCTGACCAAGATCCGCACCAATCCCGGCCTCTATGACGTCGTCATGATCAACGCCGCCTTCAACGACCAGGCAATGGCTGAAAAGCTGATCCAGCCGATCGACACCTCCAAGCTGCCCAACTATGCCGACATCAGCAAGGACAAGGCGAGCTCGCCGATGCTCGACCATGACGGCAAGGTCTATGGCGTGCCGTGGGTGTGGGGCCTGACCGCCCTTGCCATCAACGAAAAGTCCTTCGACAAGCCGCCGACGTCGATCGCCGAAATGTGGAACCCCGCCCACAAGGGCCGCGTCGTCATCCGCGACGACGCCGTCGAGGCGGTGCAGTTCGGCGCCATCGCGACGGGCCAGAACATCAACGACATCAAGGATATGGACGCGGTCAAGACGAAGCTCACCTCGCTAATGCCGCAGATCAAGACCTTCTGGAGCTCGGAGAACGACTGGAACCAGATGGTGGCTTCCAACCAGATCGACATCGGCACCTATTGGAGCGGTTCGGCCGACCGCGCCAAGACGCATTTCAAGCTGCCGGTCTCGCTCGTGATCCCGCAGGAAGGCGCCGTCGCCTGGCTGGACGCCTTCTCCATCCCGGTTGGCTCCAAGAATGTCGCGGGCGCCGAAGCCTTCATCAATTACATGATCGATCCGAAATTCTATGTCGAATGGGTCACCAAGGTCGGTGCACCGGTGTCGGCCAACACCAAGGCGGTGGAAGCGTTGCCCGAGGATTCGTTCAACCGCAAGGTGATGGGTGATCCCACAGTCGCCAAGCGCATCCAGTTCCAGGCTCCGATCACCGATGCGCAGCGCAAGGCCTATCTGGCGCTCTGGCAGCAGCTCAAGGTCGACGTGAAGTAAAACCCGCGCCAGGGCCAGCCGGCGTTCGCGCCGGTTGGTCCTTCCAATCCGGGGAGGAGGATAGCATGGCAGCAGAGGGTGCGGTCGCAGTGCGCGGCGGGCTGAGGTCGGCACTGCCGCTGCTGGCGCCCGCCTATCTCTGGCTGACGGTGGCGATCTTCCTGCCGTTGTCGGCCATGGTGTTCTTCTCGTTCATGACCGACCTGCCGCTGACGGGAAAGCCGTGGGCGTTCACGCTTGGCAACTACGCCGCCTTCTTCTCGCAAAGCCTGTACCTGACACTGCTGCTTGCCTCGCTGCGCCTCGGCCTCGAGGTGACCTTGTGGTGCATCGTCATCGGCTATCCCGCGGCTTATGTACTGGCCAAGGTGCTGAAGGGGCGCAGCCGCGAGGCGATCTTCCTGCTCGTCATCCTGCCGTTCTGGTCGAACGGGCTGGTGCGCATCTTCTCCTGGGCGATGGTTTTGCGCGAAGGCGGCATTCTCGACACCGCGCTCAACGCTGTGCTGCCGTTCAAGATCAACATCGACCTCATGTATTCCTATCCGGCGATCATCATCGGACTGGTGCACTCCTATGTGCCCTACATGGTGCTGACCTGCTATCTCACTTTGCAGGCGATCGACGATTCATTGCTCGAGGCCGGACGCTCGCTCGGCGCCTCGCGGCTGCAGGTGCTGAAGCGGGTCATTGTCCCGCTATCGATGCCGGGCCTGGTGGCGGGCGCGGCCCTCATATTTGTGCCCGTCGTCGGCTCCTTCATGGAGCCGCGGATCCTCGGCGGCCGCAGCGGTACCTTTTACGGCACGGTGATCGAGGACCAGTTCGTCGCCGTGTTCAACTGGCCGCTGGGAGCCGCACTCTCCTTCATTCTGCTGGCCGTCGTGCTGATCATTCTGGCGCTGGCCGCACCGGTGCTGCGGAGGGTGGCGTGATGGCGACGACGCGTATCCTGGAGTGGCTCGGCCGCCTCTATATCGCGGTGCTGCTCGCCTTCCTGTATTTGCCCATCATTATCATGGCGCTGATGTCGTTCAACGTCTCGCCATTCTACCAGCTGCCGTTCGAGTGGACGACGGAATGGTACGCCTCGCTGTGGCAGAACGACCAGCTCATCGCCGCCACCTGGAACAGCATCGAGATCGCCGTCATCACCACGGTCATCTCGACCGTGCTCGGCTCGGCCGCGTCCCTGGCGCTCTACCGCAATGAATTCCGCGGCAAGAAATTCCTGCAGGCGCTGTTGTTCCCACCGATCGCCATTCCCTGGCTGATCACCGGCACGGCGATGCTGATCTTCTTCTTCGGCATCGGCATTGGACGCGGCCTGTTCGCCATCCTGCTCGGCCATGTCGCGCTGGCATTGCCCTATGTCATCGTCGTCGTCTCGGCCCGGCTGCAAACTTTCGCACCGGAGCTGGAAGAGGCGGCGCGCTCGCTGGGGGCCAATCAGTGGCAGGTAACGAACCGGGTTACGCTGCCGTGGATCATGCCGGGTGTGATCGCGGGCGGCTTGTTTGCGTTCGCCGTGTCGTTCGACCAGTTCGTGGTGTCCTACTTCCTGGCGACGCCGGGGCAGACGACGCTGCCGGTCGAGATCTACGCCGCGATCCGCAAGGGTTTCACGCCCGAGATCAACGCGGTCTCCACCATCATAATCGTGGTGTCGATGGCGCTGATGCTGCTCACAGCGCGCTTCTTCAAATTCGGCGGAGAGAAATAATGGCGGGCGTTCAGGTATCAAACGTCTCGCGCAGCTTCGGCGCGCACAAGGCGTTGGACGACGTCTCGATCGATTTCGTCGATGGCGGCTTCTACGCGCTGCTTGGGCCATCAGGCAGCGGCAAGACCACGCTGCTCAGGCAAATCGCCGGCTTCGATTTTCCCGACAGCGGCCGCATCGCCATCGGCGGCGAGAGCGTCGAGCGGGTACCGGTCGAGAAGCGGCGCATCGGCATGGTGTTCCAGAACTACGCGCTGTTCCCCAATATGAGCGTCGCCGACAATGTCGCCTTCGGCCTGTCGGTGCGCGGCGAGGCCAAGGCGGTGATTGCCACCGAGGTGCAACGCGCGCTCGACCTCGTTCAGCTCGGCTCGCTCGGCGGTCGCAAGCCGCATCAGCTCTCCGGCGGCCAGCGCCAGCGGGTCGCGCTGGCGCGCGCCATCGTCACCAAGCCACGCGTGCTTTTGCTCGACGAGCCGCTCGGCGCGCTCGACAAGGCGCTGCGCGTCGACATGCAAATCGAGCTCAAGCGCATCCAGCGCGAGATCGGCATCACAACCATTTTCGTCACCCACGACCAGGAAGAGGCGCTGACGATGAGCGACCGCATCGGTATCTTGCGCGATGGCCGGCTGGTGCAGGAAGGGCCGCCGGAGGAGATCTACGACAGGCCGAAAAGCGAATTCGCCGCCATCTTCCTCGGGGATGCCAACATCTTTCGCGGCGATACCACCGGCAACGGCATCCGCTTGGCGGACGGCACGACGATCGCCGCCGGGGCCGGCGCCAGGCTTGCCGCCGGCGCAAAGGCAAGCTGCGCCGTGCGTCCGGAGCGTATTCGGATTGCCCTGGATGCCGGAACTTCGGGCGGCGATGCCAACATACTGAAGGGCCAGGTTTGCAAACGCATCTTCGCCGGCAACAACAGCACCTACTTTGTCGAGCGTGCCGGCCAGACGCTGAAGGTCATCGTCCAGAACACCGGCGCTGACAGGCTGGCGGAAGGTCAGCATGTCGTACTACGCTGGTCCCCGCAGAGCACGGTGTTGATCCCTGCGGGGTAGTTCACTGAACTGCTGGCGTTCCTTCGCGCCATAAGATCGAGTAGGGGCCAGAGCGGCAATGACGTTGGAATTGACTGCCGAGGACCAATCCATGCTCGACGGCGAGCAAGGGCCGTCGGCGGCCGCGGCCATGAAGATCCTCGTCGCCTTTTCCAAAGCCGTCGGAGCGGACAGCCTCCTCGACATTGCCGGCGCCCATATCGATGGCTGCCTCTACCATGGCACGGCAGGGCTCGATTTCGTCGAACGGCTGGTCGAGGGCGGCGGCCGCGTGCAGGTGCCGACGACGCTCAATGTCGGCTCATTCGATCTCATCCATCCCGGCATGGTGAAGATGCCCGCGGCGGAGGAAGCGCCGGCGCGGCGGCTGATGAAGGCGCATATCGAGCTCGGCTGCCAGGCGACCTTCACCTGCGCGCCCTACCAGACGCGGTTCCGGCCAGATTTCGGGCAGCAGATCGCCTGGGGCGAATCCAACGCCATCGTGTTTGCAAATTCGGTGATCGGCGCGCGCACCAACCGCTATGGCGATTTCATCGACCTGTGCTGCGCCATGACGGGCCGCGCGCCGGCCTGGGGCCTGCATCTGAGCGAGAACCGGCGCGGCCGCATCCTGTTCGAGCTGGACTTTGCTGAGCCAGAGCCGAGCGACGCCCTGTTCGTCGGCGTCGGACTGATCATCGGGCAACCCAGCGGCGATCGCGTTCCGGTTGTCACAGGTCTGCCACGGCCGCGCGACGAGGACCAGCTGAAGGCGCTGGGCGCGGCAGCAGCGACTACCGGCGCCGTGGCGCTGTTCCATGCGGTCGGCATCACGCCCGAAGCGGGAACGCTCGACGAGGCGTTCCATGGTCAAGCGCCGGAAGAGACGATCCGCATCACGCGCGCCGATATCGATCATGCACTGGCCAAGCTGTCGCGCGTACCCGACGGGGCGCCGCTGGCGGCCGTGTCGCTGGGCACTCCGCATTTCTCGCATGCGGAATGGATGCGCCTGCTGCCCTTGCTGCGTGCCATCGCGCCGGGCAGGGGCATCCCGATCTATGTCAACACCGGTCGCGCGACGCTGACGCGATTGCAGGAGGAGGGCGCGCTTGATGGCACACAGGCGTTCGGCCTGATCCCCGTCGCCGACACCTGCACCTATGTCACTGCGATTCTGGAACGGCTCGACGGCGTGGTGATGACCAATTCCGGCAAATGGGCGCATTACGCTCCGGGCAATATCGGCGTGACGGTTGCGTTCGCGGATATGGCGGATTGCATCCGCTCCGCCGCGGTGGGGCATGTCATGCGGGGCGCGTCATGACCGCGCCGGTGGAACCGGGCGTCGTCCAGCGATCCGGCACCTTCCAACTGGCCGGGAGTGCCGAGGGCCGGGCGTTGGTATTCTCGCAACCGCTGAGCTTCTGGGGCGGCGTTGATGCCACGACAGGCGACATAACGGATCACTCGCATCCTGGCCTCGGCCAGAACGTCGCCGGGAAAATCCTGATCATGCCGAGCGGGCGCGGCTCCTCGTCCTCATCCTCGGTGCTGGCCGAGGCAATCCGCAGGGGCACGGCTCCGGCCGGCATCCTCCTGGAACGGCCTGACCCGATCCTGGCAGTGGGCGCCATCGTCGCGGAATTTCTCTACGGGATCAGCATGCCGCTGGTGGTCTGCGACATTAACGGCATTGTTTCCGGCGAGCGGATCGCGATCGATGTCGGCGGGGATGACAGGGCAATTGTCCGCAAGGAAACCGTTTCCTGACCAAGCTCGACGCGGACGACGAAGGCAGTTGCGGCTTCGCTCCCCGCCAAATCTCATTTCTTTCAAAACGGCCTTCCGTTCGAACAAACTTTTCGCCCGGCCCGAAACATTGGCACGATATTCCAAGCGGCGCGGTTGACCGGAGGCGGGTTGTCTAGCCTATAATTCTACTAAATTCATAGACTAACTTCGTCCGGCGCTGCACGGCATGGTCCGTCTGAGCGGCAGCAAGAAGGGAGCGCATTGATGCCGAAGACAGAATCCAACTCGATCGAGCTTGGCACCAAAGCGGCCGATTTCCTGCTGCCCGACGCACAAGGCGTGCTGCACCGGCTCGGCGATTTCGATGCAAAGCCCGCCTTGCTCGTCGCCTTTATCTCCAACCGCTGCCCTTTCGTCGTGCTGATCCGCGAGCAGCTTGCCGCTTTCGCCAGGGAATATGCGGGCAAGGGGCTGCAAGTGGTGGCCATCAATGCCAACGACCATGAGGCGCATCCCGAAGAGACGCTGGCCCGCATCGGCGAGGAAGTGGAGAAATTCGGCTATTCCTTCCCCTATCTCAAGGATGCCTCGCAGCAGACGGCGAAAGCCTATGGCGCGGCCTGTACACCCGACTTCTTCCTGTTCGGCGCCGGCCGGCGGCTTGCCTATCATGGCCAGTTCGACGATGCGCGGCCGGGCAATGGCAAGGCGGTGACGGGTAACGACCTGCGCGCGGCGGTCGACGCGGTGCTGGAGGGCGGCAGGCCCGCCGCCGACCAGGTGCCGTCGATCGGCTGCAACATCAAATGGAGCGCCGGCAATGAGCCGGCGTGGTTCTCGGGCGCTGCGCGCGCTGCTTAGCGCCTCGCACTCCTTCGCAGAGCATCCATGTCCATGCCTCAAAGATCCGCGTCCGACAGGCTGCAACTCCAGACCGACGTGCTCGTGCTGGGCGGAGGCCCGTCCGCAGCCTGGGCGGCGGTCGCCGCTGCCGAAAGCGGCGCGCAGGTGGTGCTGGCCGACAAGGGCTATCTCGGCACCAGCGGCGCCACCGCGCCGTCCAATACGGGTACCTGGTGCGTACCGCCGGGCGACAACAGGCATGCGGTGGTCGAGCGACGCTGGCAGCGCACCGGCGAGCTTGCGGACCAGCGCTGGATGCTGCGCTGCGTCGACACGGCCTATCGCAACCTGCTCAGGCTTTCCGAGTGGGGCTATCCGTTCCCGAGCGAGGATGACGGCCGGCTCTACATCGCCAATCTGCGCGGGCCCGACTACATGCGCTTCATGCGCCGCCGTGTGCTTCTGGCTGGCGTTACCGTGCTCGACCATCATCCGGCGCTGGAACTCCTGTCGGATGGCGATGCCGTCGTAGGCGCGGCCGGTATCGGCCGGCAGGCCGGCCAGGACTGGCGCGTCGACGCCAACGCAGTGGTGCTGGCGACCGGCGGCTGCGCTTTCCGTGAGCGCATCCTCGGCGGGACTGGACTGACCGGCGACGGCTATCTGATGGCGGCGGAGGCCGGTGCCAGCCTGTCGGGCATGGAGTTTACCGGCAAATACACGTTGGCGCCCTTTGGGTCTTCGCTGAACAAGGGGCTGCCGTTCCGCTGGGCCTCATTCCATCGCGAGGATGGATCGCCGATCCTGGGCCCTGCCGGTGAGCCGCTGCGCAACGGCATCGGCGACCGCGAGGACGAGGTGGCGCGCGCATTGATCGGGGGACCGGTCTATGCGCGGCTCGATCAGGCGGAGCCGGCGCTGCAAGGCTGGTTGCGCCAAGGGCAGCCGAACTGCTTCGTGCCTTATGACCGCGCCGGTGTCGATCCATTCACCGAGCTGTTCCGCATCACCCTGCGCGCCGAAGGCACGGTACGCGGTACCGGCGGCATCGACATCGTCTCCGACGACTGCGCCACCGGCGTGCCCGGCCTCTATGTCGCAGGCGACGCCGCCAGCCGCGAGATCATGACCGGAGCGGTATCGGGCGGCGGCGCCGTCAATTCCTCCTGGGCGCTGGCCAGCGGCTGGTGGGCGGGCAAGGGCGCCTCGACCCATTCGAAGCGTCGCGGCGGCAGGGCGTTCCGCGACACCGTCGAACCACTCGGTCAGGCCGGCCTGCGCCC
The DNA here is from genome assembly GCF_006441005.1 of Mesorhizobium sp. B2-5-3. Taxonomy (NCBI): domain Bacteria; kingdom Pseudomonadati; phylum Pseudomonadota; class Alphaproteobacteria; order Hyphomicrobiales; family Phyllobacteriaceae; genus Mesorhizobium; species Mesorhizobium sp. B2-5-3. Next base: position 50,297 of record NZ_VFUS01000006.1, on the reverse strand, counting down.
GGCGGCCTCGCCGCGTGCCGACATCGCTGCAGGCGAGGTCATCGAGGCGGTGCGCAACGAGGTGACGCCGCTCGACAAAAATTTCTTCCGCAACGGCGAGAGCTTGGAGAAAAGCCGGGGGCGGCTGGAGAGTGTCTGGCGCGACGTGCGCGACCATCTGCGGGGCGAAGGGGTGGACCGGGTCCGCGCGCGCGAGGCGGCGTCGATCGCCGCCGCGGGGCGCTGGTCGGTGGCGGCCGCGCTGCATCGGACAGAAAGCCGCGGCATGCATCGGCGCACCGATCTGCAGGGCAAGAACCCGGCCCTCGCGCATCGGCTGGTCATCACCGGCGTCGACGACTTCCGCATTGCCGGGGCGCCGGAGCGCCTGGCGGAGCTGGCGTCATGATCGAGATCGTCTCGGCCGCGCGCTGCGTCGAATGCGACATCTGCGTCAAGGTGTGCCCGACCAATGTGTTCGACGCTACCAAGGACGGCGCGCCTGTGATCGCCCGTCAGGACGACTGCCAGACCTGCTTTCTCTGTGAAATCTACTGCCCGACCGACGCGCTTTACGTGGCCGAGTTCGCCGAGGGGCCGACCGGCATCACGGAAGCGCAGGTCGAGGCACGTCAACTGTTCGGCGGCTACGCCCGCGCGCTCGGCTGGAAGCGCGGCAAGGCCGGCGGCTCTGAATTCGACCCGACGCACCGCATCCGCGTGGCGCAATAGGAAGCGACAGGACATGGACCGCATCGTCGTCAGCGATATCAAGAAGACCTTTCTGCTCAAGCCGGGGCAGTTCGTCACCGTCGACGGCGAGGAGACCGACCGCGTCACCGTGCTCGACGGCGTCGATCTTTCGATCCGCAAAGGCGAGTTCATCACTTTGGTCGGCCCGAGCGGCTCGGGCAAATCTGTGCTGCTCGACATCATCGGCGGGCTGACGCAGGCGAGCGGCGGCGATGTCCAGCTCGACGGCCGGCGCATCACCAGGCCGGATCCCAAGACCGGCTATGTCTTCCAACAATATGCGCTGTTTCCCTGGCGCACGGCGCTGGCCAACATCGAATACGCGCTGGAGGTGCGTGGCGTCGCCAAGGCCGAGCGCACGGTGACGGCGCGCCATTTGTTGTCGTTGTTCGGTCTTGCCGGTTTCGAGGACCGTTTCCCCAACCAGCTCTCCGGGGGCATGCAGCAGCGCGTGGCGATCGCCCGCGCCTTGGCGAGCAACCCGGAAGTGCTTTTGATGGATGAACCCTTCGCCGCACTCGACCAGCAGACGCGCGAGCTCCTGCAGGGCGAGTTGCTGCGGATCTGGGGCAAGATCAAGACAACAGTGATCTTCGTTACCCATTCGATCGACGAGGCAATCTTCCTCGCTGACCGCGTGGTGGTGATGACGGCGCGGCCGGGCGCGGTGAAGGAGATCATAGACATCGACCTGCCACGGCCGCGCGACGGGGACATCCGCGCCAGCGCCGGATTCAACGGATATCGCGGCCGCGTCTGGGACGCGCTGCGCGATGAGGTCAACAAGGCGCAAAAGGACTGGACGCTGTCGCCAGCCTTCAGTCATTGAGGAGGTAGAGCCATGGCTTATCTTACCGAAAAGTTCGGGCCTGACGGCGCTCTTCATCTGTTTGCCGGCGCCGGCGAGACGGCGGCCGCCGCAAGAGTCCCGGCCATCACCGCCCACAGTGCCAAGGTCCGGCGCAAAGGGACGAGCCACGGGACTTTCCTTTACGGCTTGCCGCTGCTCGGCCTGTTCTTTCTCGTGTGGGAAATCGCGCCACGGCTCGGCTGGCTGAACCGCATCTTCTTTCCGCCGCTGAGCGAGGTGCTGGTCGCTTGGTGGAACCTGCTCGCCTCGGGCGTTCTGGTCAAACATATCGGCATCAGCCTGCAGCGCGCTGCGATCGGCTTCGCTCTCGGCGTGGTGGTGGCCATTCCGCTCGGCCTGCTGATGGGGCGCTACTCGCTGTTCGAGAAGGTCTCTGACCTGCTTGTGCAGACGCTGCGCAACACCTCGCAATTCGCGCTGCTTCCGGTGTTCATCCTTTTGCTCGGCATCGGCGAGGAATCGAAGGTGGCGATCACCTTCTACTCCTCGGTCTTCTTTCTGCTGGTCAACACGATCAGCGGCGTCAAGTCGGTCGATCCGCTGCTGATCAAGGCGGCGCGCTCGATGGGTACGTCCGACTTCGACCTGTTCCGGAAGGTTATCCTGCCGGCCAGCATCCCCTCTGTTGTCGCCGGCGCAAGGCTGGCGGTGAAGTCGTCGCTGTTCGCGGTGATCGGCGCCGAGATGCTGGCGGCCAAATCCGGCCTCGGTTTCCTTATTCAGAACTCGCAGTTGATGATGGAAACGGCGGACATGTATGCCGGCATCCTGACGCTGACCGTCATCGGGCTCACCGTCAACTATTTGCTCGTCTGGTTCGAGCGCTGGGCGACCGCCTGGAAAGGCCAGTCCGAGTCCTCGCTCATCTGAGCCGTTCACTCATTCCAATCAGCAAGGATTTTCCTCATGTCCAACATTGCATTCGACGGATTTCGCCGGCTGTTCCTGAAGGGCGCCATTGCCGTCGTCATCGGCCTTGGCGGCATGCCCGCCTTCGCGCAGGACAAGCCCGAATTCATCCGCATCGGCAGCACCGCGCCGGGGCACCTCAAATTCGTCCTCGCACAGAAGGACGGCTGGTGGGAAAAGGAGTTCGCCAAGGACGGCATCAAGGTCGAACTTGTCACCTTCAATGGCGGCTCCGAGGCGACGACGGCGCTTGCGACAGGCGCCATCGAATTCACCTATACCGGCAACAATCCCGCGTTGCGCGTCGCCGCCTCCGGCGCCGATGTCAAGCTGATTGGCCTGTCGAGCTATGTGCGGTCGGGCGGCTCGTATATCGTGGTCAAATCCGACTCTCCACTGAAGACGCTGCAGGACCTCAAAGGCAAGAAGGTCGCCTATCTCACCGGTACGGTGCGGCACTCGAATTTCAGCAAGGCGCTGAACAGCGTCGGCCTGACGACCGGTGATGTCGAGGGATTGAACCTGCCTTTCGAGGCATCCGGCCCGGCACTGCTGCGCGGCGACATCGACGCCCTCGTCGAAACGGATTCGACCGCGGCCAAGCTGGTCGACACCGGCGAGGCACGGGTGCTCTTCGACACCAGCACCCATCCGGAATGGAACGTGCCGAACGTCATTTCGATCAACGGCGCCTTCGCGGCGAAATATCCCGACCTGGTCAAGCGGCTGCTGAAGGTCGACATCGAGATTTCGCGCTGGGCCGATGCCCATCCCGACGAGACGATCAAGACATTCGTCGAGGCGACCAAGTCGTCGGAGAAATCGGTACGCAAGACCTATGCGGACGGCGTCTTTCACCAGGATCCGAGGCTGACCGACGATGCGATCGAGGCGCTCAAGGGCGAAGAGAAATTCATGGCCGGTGCCGGGCTTTTGAAGGGCTCGATCGACTACGGCAAATGGATCGACAAGAGCTTTGTCGACGCGGCCGGCGCGGAAGTCGCGGCCGTCCAGTAGCGGGCGTGCTGAACGGGCAGGGGTTCCGGCGCCGCTCCATTTCAGAGAGTGTCAGATCTCCGGGATGTTCTCCTTGAAGATCACCTGGAGCCTCGGCTGGTGCAATTCGTAAGGCAGTCTCCGGACCGCATGGGTCAAGGTGTTGAGCGCTTCGCGCGCTTCGACGCGCGGGTTCTGGTCGATGACCGCGTCGAGCGTGCCGTCGAGCAGAAGCTCCTTGGTGCCTTCGGTTACCTCATGGCCGAGGAAAACCATCGATATCGCACGGCCGCGCTCCTTGAGCGCGCGGGCAATGCCGGTGTTGCCCGCGCCGACATTGTAGATCGCGGCCAGGTCGGGGTGCCGCTCCAGAAGGGCTGATGCCTCCGAATAGGCCTTTTCGCGGTCGTCAAGCATCTCGCGCATTTCGACGATCTCCAGATTGGGCGATTCCTCGGCCAATATGTGCCGGAATCCCATCTCGCGTTCCTCATGGCCGCGATAGGAGAGCGAGCCGGCGAACAGCGCCACCTTGCCAGGATGTTCCGACCCCATGAAACGGTTGAGCAAATAGCCCGCCAGCCGCCCGGCGGCGCGGTTGTCGATGCCGATATACGCGACCCTTGGCACATGCAGGATGTCGGAGGCGATGGTCACCACCTTGACGTCGTTGGCCGACAGCGAGCGGATCGCCTCGCGCACCGTCGGATGGTCGAGCGCGATGACGCCGACGCCCTGAGTCTGGCCGCGCAGATCCTGCAAAAGGCGTGCGAGCCGGTCGGGATTGAAGCCCTCTATGGTGGCGATGTGGACATCGAGATCCGGCCGCGCCAAGGCTTGGGCTTCGATGTGGCGATGCAGCATCTTGATGAAGGAATTGGTGCCGGCCGGCAGCGCGAAGTCGAGCCGGATGACATCGCCGGACAAGGGCTTGAGAGGTGCCCCGTTCGCGCCTTCGGCGATGTAGCCAAGACGCTGCGCCATTTCGAGCACGATTTCGCGCGTGCGCGCCCGCACCCCCGGACGGTTGTTGAGAACACGGTCGACGGTGGCGGCGGAAACGCCGGCTTCCCGGGCTATGTCAGTCAGGGTGGAACGCACCGTCTTTCATCTCCTCAATGCATCAGGATCACGCAATGCCGACCGCCGGCCGGGTGGCGACTGCTCTTCGCCATCCGCGATTCTGATGGGAAATGATGTATCCGGCCTTGGCCGATGCGCAAGCCGCCGGGCTAAATCAGACCGCCCGGCAGGATCGCATCGCCGTGGGAAGATAGATTTCCCATCAAATCGAGGCATCAGGAGCGGTGTATGGATTCCGGTATGACGCATTCCTTCGCCTTTCTGCTAGATTGTGAGGTGTTTTGATTATTCATGATGTTGACAGCCTTCCGTGACTGCCGTCAATATCCCTCATGGGCTCGTGGAGGAAACATTGGCCCCGAGGGAGGGAATTCCAATGCCTGATCCGATCCGCATGCCGCGGCTCCGGTTGCCAGCATCTGGAGGCGCGTTGGCGAGATGACGACGGCCGCGAAGACAGAATTCTGGGAGGAAGACATGGCAGGCAAAGGCTTCGAGCCGGACGTGAAGGTTCGCACCAGCGAATTCAAGATCGGCTGCGTCGGCGCCGGCATGATCATGGCTGAATGCCATCTCGCGGCCTATAAGGAAGCAGGCTTTCCTGTCGTGGCGATCGCTTCGCGTACAAGGGCGAATGCGCAGAAGGTCGCCACGCGCTGGGGCATTCCGACCGTCCACGACACGCCGGAACGACTAATCGAGGATCCGCAAGTCGAGATCATCGACCTGGCTTTCCCACCGGACCAGCAGCCGGCGCTGATCCGCCACGCGCTGAAGCAGAAGCACATCAAGGCGATCCTGGCGCAGAAGCCGCTGGCGCTGTCGGTCGAGGAAGCGGTGAAGCTGCGCGACGAGGCGGCGAAGGCGGGCAAGATCCTCTCGGTCAACCAGAACATGCGCTACGACCAGTCGATGCGCGTGCTGAAGCAGATCATCGACAGCGGCGCGCTCGGCAACGTCGTCTTCGCGCAGATCGACATGCATGCGATCCCGCACTGGCAAGGCTTCCTCGAGGAGTACGACCGGCTGACGCTTGCCAACATGAGCGTGCATCATCTCGACGTGCTGCGTTTCCTGTTCGGCGATCCCGATGAGATCACCACGCTGACGCGCAAGGATCCGCGCACGACTTTCGAACACACCGACGGCATCACCGTCTCGACGCTGCGCTTCCCGTCCGGCGTGCTCGCCGTGTCGCTGGAGGATGTCTGGTCCGGTCCGCGGCAAGAAGGCTACAAGGACGACCAGCACATCAACTGGCGCGTCGACGGCACCAAGGGCGTCGCCAAGGGCACGATCGGCTGGCCGACCGGTGCGGCCTCGACGCTCACCTATGCCTCGGCCGAGACAACGGATGGCGAGTGGGTCAGCCCAAGCTGGGACACGATGTGGTTCCCGCATGCTTTCATCGGCGTGATGGAACAACTCCAGCACGCCGTCAAGACAGGCACGCCACCGGCGCTTTCCGTCGCCGACAACGTCAAGACCATGGCGCTGGTAGAGGCGGGCTATCGCTCGATCGCTTCGGGCCGCACGGTCAAGCTTTCCGAAATCTCGACAAACCCGATCAATTGAAATCACTGGTAACTGAATCGCTTACAGGGAGGAATTCACACCATGATGCAGGCAGGTATTTTCACGGGCTATTTCCCGTACGGCCTCGAAGAGACGGCGAAGAAGATCCGCGGGCTCGGTTTCAACACGGTGCAGCTCGACCTGCATTTCAGGGATATCGACCTGTCCGCCGGGCAGATCACCAAGGACAAGGCCAAGACCGTGCGCGATGTCTTCCGCGACCACAACCTGCCGGTCTGCTGCGTGTCGGGCTACACCAACATCATCCATCCCGACAAGGCAGAGCGCGACAAGCGCGTCGGCTACCTCAAGGAGATCATCCGCAACGCCCGCCATTTCGGCTCGCCCTACGTGATCTCGGAAACCGGCACCTACAACACCGAATCCGACTGGGTGCACCACCCCAAGAACAAGACCGAGGAGGGGTTCGAGGAATGCCGCAAGGTGATATCAGATCTTGCCCAGACGGCCTATGACCATGGCGCGGTCTTCCTGCTCGAAACCTATGTCAACAACGTCGTCGGCTCGGTCGAGGAGACGGTCAAGATGTTCGCGCAGGTCGATCACCCGGGCCTTGGCCTGCTGATGGACCCGACCAACTATTTCGAGACGCACAACATCGACCGGATGGACCAGATCCTGAACCAGGTGTTCGACACGTTGACGGACAAGATCAGGATAGCGCATGCCAAGGACGTCAAGCGCTCGGGCAGCGACAAGTCGGAAAAGCACGCCGACATCGGCGATGAGGATGCCATGGAAAGCCACACCTTCCGCGGCGTCGGCGAGATCGAACTGCCGGCGCCCGGCCTCGGCTCGCTCAACTACGACCTTTATCTTCAGCGGCTTGCCGAGAAGCACCCGAACATTCCGGTCATCATCGAGCACCTGTCGGAAGACGACGTGCCGCGCGCCAAGACATTCCTCGACGGGAAGTTCCGCGCCAACGGCCTGTGACGGCCGGCCGCGCCGCCTGTGCATGGCGGCACGGCTCCAAACAAGGAGGAAAGCAATGTTGAAATTTGCATTGAAATTGGCGGCCGCCGCGACTGTGCTTGCCGGCATCGCGTTCGGGTCGGCCGCGCAGGCACAGGACGGCCAGAAGACCTTTTATCTACTGTCGCATGGCGGCCCGTCGGATGCGTTCTGGATCGACTGGAACGCCGGCGCCACAAAGGCCTGCGACCAGCTCAAGGTGACCTGCAAGATCTCCTTCAGCGGCGGCGACATGGCGGCGCAGAAGGAAGCCTTCAATTCCGCGCTTGCCGCCAAGCCCGATGGCATCGCCACCACCTCGGCGCAGCCTGGCCTGTGGACCGAGGAGGTCAAGGCGGCGAAGGCCGCCGGCATCCCGATCGTGTTCTTCAACACCGACGATCCGGCGACGGGGCGGCAGGCCTATGTCGGCGCCGACCTGAAGGAGGCCGGCACGATCTGGGCAAAGTATCTTGTCGACCACAAAATGGTGAAGCAGGGTGACAAGGTCTTTCTGCCGGTCGAAGTCCCCGGCGCAAGCTACCAGCAGCTCGAGACCGAAGGCATCGCCAGCGTCTTCGATCCGCTCGGCATCAAATATGACGTGGTCGATTGCGGCACCGATCCGGCCGGCATCATCGCCAAGATGACCGACTATATGGTTGCCAACAATCCGCCGGCGATCATCGCGCTCGGCGATTCCGTGGCGGCCAGCGTCAAGCGGGTCTTCGACGGCGCCGGCGTGCCGGCAGGCAAAATCCCGGTCGTCGGCTGGGGCAATTCGAAGGAGACGGCGCAAGCCGTCCAGGACGGTTTCGTCAACGCTGCGGCCTGGCAGTACCCATCGGCGCAGGGCTTCATGCCGGTAGCACTGCTCGGGCTTGCCGCCTCGGGCGAGCCAATCGGCTACGACATCCACACTTTCGGTCTCTACGACGCGTCGAGCGTCGAGCCGATCCTCAAACTCTACGAGAAGAAGTGAAAATGGACGCCCGCCGCGCCGGCGGCGGGCGCCTGCAAACAGCATGGTTCAGAACGTCATGGCAATCACCGCGGAAGAGGGCGCAGCAAGCGCCAGGAGCAGGTCGAGGCTGATGCGCTCGCCGCAATTTTCCTCGTTCATCATCCTCGTCGTCCTTCTCGTGGTATTCGCGATCGCGGACGGCAATTTCCTGTCGCCGCTCAACATCTCCAACATGATGGCGTTCCTGCCCGAGCTCGGCATCATCGCGCTCGGCATGACGCTGCTTCTGACGGCCGGCGAGTTCGACCTGTCGGTCGGTGCCGTATTCGGCCTGGCGCCAGTGGTCGTGATGCTTCTGGTGCAGAACGGCGGGGTGGATATCGGCGTCGCCCTTCTGGCTGGACTTTTACTGTGCATCGCGATTGGGGCGATCAATGGGGTGATCGTCACCAAGATCGGCATCTCGTCATTCCTGGTGACCCTGTCCATGCTGCTGATCGTGCGCGGCGCGGCCCTCTACATCACGCAGGGTTTCCCGCTGAAGTCGTGGGACCAGCCTGGCTTCTTCGTGACGCTGCTTGCCGGCAGCTTCAATATCGGCTCGTTCCGCTTCTACACCTCGCTGTGGTGGTTCGTCGGCCTGTCGTTGCTGGCAATCTACGTCCTGCGCTATGCCAAGCTCGGCAACTGGATCAGCGCCATCGGTTCCAACCGCAACGCGGCAGTGGCCCGCGGCGTGCCGGCGGACGCCGTCAAGATATGGCTGTTCATCGCCACCTCGGTGCTGGCCGGGCTTGCCGGCATGATCAGCGCCTTTCGTATTTCGGCCGCTTCGCCGGTGGCCGGCACAGGCTATGAGCTCGAAGTGATCGCCATGGTGGTGGTTGGCGGCACGGCGCTGACCGGCGGACGCGGCACCATCCTGGGCACCATCGTCGGCGCGCTGATGCTGCGCGCCATCCGTAACGGCATCGTGCTCGTCGGCGTGCCCGGCCTCGCCTACAACATCTTCGTCGGCGTGATCATCCTCGCCATGCTCATCCTGCATGCTTTGCTGCAGAAAAACGCGGCAAGGAGCTGACTATGATGCAAGAAGTGCTTCGGCTGCAGAACCTGCAAAAATCCTTCGGCAGCGTGCGCGCGCTGAAGAATGCCTCGCTGACGCTGAGAGAAGGCGAGATAGTGGCCCTGCTCGGCGACAATGGCGCCGGCAAATCGACGCTGATCAAGGCGATCTCCGGCGTCTTCCCGGTCGATCGCGGTGACATCTATGTGCGCGGGCAGAAGGTTTCGATCCGCTCGACGCGCGACGCGATGGATCTCGGCATCGAGACCATCCACCAAGATACGTCGCTGGCGCCGGATCTCAGTATCGCGCGCAACCTCTTCCTCGGCCGCGAACCGGTCAATTTCAAATGGTTGGGCGTGTTTGCGCCGCTCGATCTCGCCAAGCTGCGCGATGCTGCCTCCTCCCTGCTGAAGCGCGTCGGCATCTCGAAGAAACTCGACGCCGACGCGCTGGTCTCAACGCTGTCGGGCGGCGAGCGCCAGTCGATCGCCATTTCGCGGGCCATGCAGTTCGCCGCCAAGGTGATCATCCTCGACGAGCCGACCAACAATCTCGGCGTCGAGGAAACCCATGGCGTGCTGCGCTTCGTCAAGGAGATGCGTCAGGCCGGCCATTCGGTGCTGCTCATCACCCACAACATCCATCACGTGTTCGAGGTTGCCGACCGCATCATCGTCATGCGCCGCGGCGAGATCGTTGCCGAGCAGACGGTCGCCGATACCGATCTGCTGACCGTGGAAAGCATCATCACCGGCGCCGACCTGTCGGCTCTGATGATGAGGGCGCAGTGACGGCATGGTAGAGCTTTACGGCAAGACGCTCTCGCGCCGGCAGGTCTCGGAACGCTCCGGCATGCTGTCGCAGTTCGCCGGCGTGCGGCTGATGACGCTCGGCGACGGGGTGGAGCGCGGTGTCCGCATGCTGGAGTTCCGCACCGGCTCCGGCCTGCGCTTCACCGCACTCGTCGACCGCGCGCTCGACATCGCCGATTGCGACTTCAAGGGCCAGGCGATCGGCTGGCACTCGCCGGGCGGTTTTCGCAACCCCGGTCTTCACGACTATGAGGGGGAAGGGGGGCTGGCCTGGGCGCGCTCCTTTTCCGGTTTGCTGGTCACCTGCGGCCTCGACCATATACTGGGTCGGGAAGAGGTGCCGGCCGAGAACTACAACTATCCCGGCAAGAAGACCGTGATCCATTCGCTGCATGGCCGTGTCGGCACCATCCCGGCGCGGCTGACCGGCTACGGTGAGGCGTGGGACGGCGACCGCTGCGTGCTGTGGGCCGAAGGCATCGTCCAGCAATCGGCGGTATTCGGCGAGGATCTGCATCTGATCCGGCGGATCGAGGCGGATGTCGGCGGCAACGAGATCCGGCTGTCCGACCGCGTCGTGAACCATGGCTTCAATCGCACGCCGCATATGTATTTCTACCATGTGAATGTCAGTCATCCCCTGCTTGACGAGGGCTCACGCTACCTCGCGCCAATCCGCGACGTGGTGTGGGCCGGCCATGCCGGCGAGCGCTATGAGGCGCAGAAGGTCGGCTACCGCACCGTGCCGGAACCGCGAATGGGGTTCAGCGAACAGGTCTGGCAGCATGAAATGGACGCCGATGGAAAGGGCGAGGTACCAGTGGCGGTGGTCAACGACCGGCTCGGCCTCGGCTTCGAAATGGTGACGCGGAAAGACCAGCTGCCTTGCGCCTATCAATGGCAGAATTTCCAGGCCGGACACTATGCGCTGGGCATCGAGCCATCGACGCATCATGTGCTCGGCGATCTCGCCGCGCGCGAACGCGGCGAGATGATCTGGCTGGAGCATGACGAAGGCCGCGCCTACGATGCCGTGTTCCGGGTCCTGGACGGCAGGGAAGCGATCGCCGGCGCCGAAGCCAGGATTGCGGCGATCGCCCGCCAGCCCGAACAGGATTATCCTCGGCCTTCCGGCAATTTCCGGAGACTGGCGGGCCCGGCATGAGCGCGACATGTATTCAAAGCAAGCCCTCCGGCCGGCGGACCGGATTGTGAGCGGTGCGAGAAGTTTGGAGGCCCGTGTGAAGACGATGGCAAAAAAGCGGGATTACAGTCTGGTCGGTGAAAGCACCAGAGCCGCGATCGAGACCGGCCTGGCCTCCGCCGAATGGTACCACACCGATGTCCCCCGCAAGGTGATGAAGGAGCTGATGCAGCGTTCCGACGGGCCGGCGATCCGCGACACCATCATCTGGATTGTTGCGATCCTGGCCTCGGCCGCCGGCATCATATGGTTCTGGGGCTCATGGTGGGTGGTGCCGTTCCTATTCATCTACGGCGTGCTCTACGGCTCGTCTAGCGACTCGCGCTGGCACGAATGCGGCCATGGCACGGCCTTCCGCACGCGCTGGATGAACGATGTCGTGTACCACATCGCCTCCTTCATGCTGATGCGCAATCCAGTGCAGTGGCGCTGGAGCCATGCCCGCCACCACACCGACACCATCATCGTCGGCCGCGATGCCGAGATCGCCGTCATGCGGCCGCCGGACCTGTTGAAGGCGGCGCTGGCCTTCACCGGCATCCTCGATTTCCGCTACTCGCTGCCGACGCTCGTGCGCCAGGCGTTCGGCAAGCTGTCCGACGAGGAAAAGAGCTATGTTCCGGAAATGGAATGGGCAAAGGCCGTGACGGCCGCGCGGTGGCATGTTGCCGTGTACATTGCGACGATCGCTGTCGCGGTCGTCCTCAGGTCATGGATACCGGTGGTGCTGATTGGGTTGCCGCGCCTCTACGGCACCTGGCACATGGTGACCACCGGCCTGCTGCAGCATATCGGGCTGGCCGACAATGTCGTCGACCACCGGCTCAACACGCGCACCGTCTACATGAACCCGATCAGCCGGTTCATCTACTGGAACATGAACTATCATGTGGAGCACCACATGTTCCCGATGGTGCCCTATCATGCGCTGCCCAGGCTGCATGAGCTGATCAAGCACGACCTGCCCGTGCCGAACCCGTCGATGTGGCATGCCTATCGCGAGGTCTGGCCGGTCCTGCTCAGGCAGCTGAAATACGAGGACTACTACCTCAAGCGCGAGCTGCCGCCGACGGCCAGGCCCTATCGCGGCGAATTCCATGAGTTCGACATGTCGGCGGCGGCTGAATAAGGATCGCGAATGCTTGCGGGAGACAGAGATGGTCGATTGGATTGAAGCGTGTGCGGTGGACGATGTCGAGGAAGAGGATGTCATCCGCTTCGACCACGGTGGCCGAACCTTCGCGATCTATCGCTCCCCGGACAATGAATTCTTCGCCACCGACGGTTTCTGCACGCATGAGAAGGCACATCTCGCCGACGGGCTGGTGATGGACGACATCATCGAATGTCCCAAGCACAATGGCCGCTTCAACTATAAGACCGGCCAGGCCAAGGGCGCGCCGGTCTGCGTCAATCTTGCGACCTATCCGGTGAAGATCGAAGCTGGCAAGGTGATGATCGAGATCTGAAGCGCGGCACACCGATCCGGCACCGCGGCAAGCAAAAGAGGAACGTTTAATGAGCCGAAAGAGACCGACCGTCGCCGACCTGCGCGCCATGAAAGGCAAGCGTCAGCTGACCATGCTGCGCGTGCTGACCCTGGACGAAGCGGAAGCTGCCGAGCGGGCAGGGGTCGATATCGTCTCCGTGCCGCCGGAACTCGTGCTCAACCCGCAATACCGCGATGCGGCACCGAGCCTGTTCACCATGCCGGGAGACAATTTCTACGAAATCGGCACATCGGATGATTTCCTGCGTTGGGCTTTCCGGCTCTACAAGGCCGGCGCCGACGCGGTCTATTGCAGCGCGGGCTACGCCACCATCAAGCGGATGGCGGACGATGCCATCCCCGTCATCGGCCATGTCGGCCTCATTCCATCCCGCGCGACATGGACCGGCGGCTTCAAGGCGGTCGGCAAAACCGCCGACACCGCCATGCAGGTGTTCGAAGCGGTGAAACAGCTCGAGGGCGCCGGCGCGATCGGCGCCGAAATCGAAGTGGTGCCGGTCGAGGTCGCCAAGGCGATCTCCGAGCGTACCTCGCTGATCATGCTGTCGATGGGCGCGGGCACCGGTTGCGACGCGCAATATCTGTTCGCCGAAGATATCCTCGGGCAGAATCGGGGCCACATGCCACGACACTCCAAGGTCTATCGCAACTTCTCCGCTGAATATGATCGGTTGCAGGCGGAGCGGGTGGCCGCATTCTCCGAATATGTCGCCGACGTCAACAGCGGCGTCTATCCCGAGGACAGGCATGTGGTGCACATGGACCCGGCCGAGCTACGCCTGTTCCTGGACAAGGTCGGCCGGGGCTAAGATCGGCTGCCATCTGTCGCTGGCGAGCGCAGCATGAAGCGTTTCGGCTTCGATGCCGAGCGGCCGATCCTCCTTCAGCGCCGGCACCAGCGCGCGTATCGCCGTATGGATAGCGACTGTGCGCGACGCCAGCGTCAGCCCGTCGCGCAGGTCGACGGCCTGGGCGGCCGCCATCAGTTCGAAAGCGATCAACCGGCGCCACAGTGCGATCATGGCGGCGCATTTCGAAATGGCCAGCGGCGTCTGCGTGGCATGGTCCTCGACGCCCTCGGAGACGGGCAGGAAATCGAGCATCACCGGATTGGCCTCGTGGCGGATGGCGGCCAGGATCGATGTTACCGTCTTCTGCAGCGGCACGAAGCCGGCCGACGCGCCGCCGACCGACAGGTATTTCGGACCGCGCTCATCGTGCCATAGGGCAGGACCAGCGCCCACGCTTGATCCACTCGGTCTTCAGCAGCGGCTGCGGTTCCGGCAGCCGCGAGGCCTCGACGACGATGTCGGCGCCCTCGACGCAACTTTGCCAATCGGCCACAGCCTTGACCGGCTTGCCGAGATCGGTGGAGAGCCTGGCGGCAAAGCCGTCGCGGCTTTCCGGCCGGCGCGAATGGACACGGATCTGGACGCCGTCGGTCAAATGCTGTTCAAAGCGGTCCGTCATGACTGCCATTCCCGAGATTGAAGCTTCAGCCGACCCAGCCAGGAATTCGCGGCGTGTGGCGCTGATCGTCGCCATTGCCTTCTTCATGCAGCTCTTGGATTCGACGATCATCTCGACGTCGCTGCCGCAGATGGGCGCCTCCTTCGGCGTGCCGGCGGTGGCGATGAGCATCGGCATCACCATCTATATGCTGACCATGGCGGTGTTCGTGCCGCTGTCGGGCTGGCTCGCCGACCGGTTCGGCGCGCGCAACATCTTCCTGGTGGCGATCGCACTGTTCACGCTGGCTTCGCTCGCCTGCGGCTTCTCCGAGAATCTCACCGAGTTCGTCGCGGCGCGCGCCGCGCAAGGGCTGGGCAGCGCATTGATGACGCCGGTCGGCCGCATCCTGGTGCTGCGCAACGCGTCGAAATCGGAACTGCTCAACGCAACCGCGCTCATCACCTGGCCGGCGCTGTTCGCGCCTGTCGTTGGTCCGGTGCTTGGCGGTTTCATCACCACCTATCTCTCCTGGCACTGGAATTTCTTCATCAACATCCCGCTTGGGCTGATCGGGCTGGCGCTGGTCGCCCGCTTCATTCCCGGTGACCGTGAAGCCGATCCCAAGCCACTCGACTGGCCGGGTTTCTTCCTGACATCGGCGGGACTTGCTTGCCTGCTCTGCGGCCTCGAGCGTATCGCGCATCCCGACGACGGCGTGCTGCCGACGGTGCTGCTGGTCGCGGCAGGGATCGTCATCGGCTGGCTGGCGGTGCGGCATCTCCGGCGCGCGCCCCATCCGCTGCTCGACCTGTCCTCGTTCAAGGTGCTGACCTTCGCCATCTCGACACTTGCGGCCGGCACCATATTCCGCGTCGCGATCAACGCCACGCCGTTCCTGCTGCCGCTTTTGTTCCAGGTCGGCTTTGGCATGAGCCCGGTCGATGCCGGCATGATGATCCTGGCCTATTTCCTCGGCAATCTCGGGATGAAGACGGTGACGACGCCGATGCTGCGCCACTTCGGCTTTCGTTCGGTGATGGTCGTCAACGGTATCATCGCGTCCGCGTCCATCATGGCCTGCGCGGCGATCTCGCCGCAGACGCCGCAGGCGCTCGTGGTGGGGCTGATGCTGATCGCCGGCCTGTCGCGTTCCATGCAGTTCACGGCGCTGAACACGCTGGCCTTCGCCGATATCGCCGCGGCGCAGCGCAGCTCGGCGGCGACCCTGTCCTCGATGCTGCAGCAGGTGGCAATGCTGTTCGGTGTGGCGATAGCTGCGGCGATCCTCAACCTGTCGCAGATCGCCAGGGCCCAGCCGGCGCTGGACCTTGTCGATTTTCGAGTCACCTTCCTGGTGATCGGCGTCATCGGGCTGGTGGCGTCGTTCCGTTTCCTGGTGTTGCCGAGGACCGCCGGCGCCGAGGTTTCCGGCCACATGGCCGGGAACCGAAAATTGAATTTTCCCATCCACCGCAGGGTTAAATTCCATCTTCGCCTTGCGCCTTGGTGTCGTGCTTGCGCAAGACGCAGGGATGGCGCAAACAATTGCTAAAAGCGCTGAAGTTTCCAGGCATTGCGCCAGCATCAGCAATCAATGCGTCCACATCCGAGTCTCGTCGGCAGTCCGTGTTTTGAACGCGGATTCATTTGACGAACCGACGTTGAGCCGATTAGCTTTCTTCCCAGGGGCGGCAGCGCTGCCGCCGGGGTGAAGACAGACAATGAACGCGATCGGTCGGCCGAGTTTCAAGAGCCTGAACCAGGAAGGTATTGTCTTTGCCATAGCGGTGATGCTGTTCATTGCCGCGGCCATAGGCCTGCCGGGCTTCATCGCTCCGAACAATCTCGTTGCCATCGTTCGTTCGGTCTCGGTACTGGGCATATTGGCATTGGGCATGGCGGTCGTCATCATTGGCCGTGGCATCGACCTCTCGGCGGTGGCGATCATGGCGATGTCGGTCGCCTGGTATCTGCAGTTGATGAATTCAGGAACGCCTGACGGGCTCGCCTTCGCCTATGTGCTGGCCGGCGTGCTCGCCATCGGCCTGCTCAACGGCTTTCTCGTCGCTTACGCCGACGTGCCGGCGATCTTCGTGACGCTTGCCACCGGCTCCTTCGTCTTCGGCTATGTGCGCTCGCAACTGATCACGCAGGATGCGGTTCCGGTGCCGCAGGGCCATTGGGTGGAACTGCTTGGCGGCCTGCGCTTCCTCGACATTCCCATCGAGGTGTTCGTCTTCGCTGGGCTCGCCTTCCTGTTCTTCCTGTTCCTGCGCTACACCAAATGGGGACGCTACGTCTATTTCGCCGGCGACAATCCGGTCGCCGCGCGCAACATCGGTATTCCAGTGCGGCCGATGCTGGTGCTGCGCTATGTGCTTTCCGCCTTCGTGGCGCTGATCGCCGGCCTGCTGACAGCGGCCAGCCTGCATTCGATCAACACCCGCGTCGTCAACTCGACGCTGCTCTACGACATCGTGCTGGTGGCGGTGATCGGCGGCATCGGGCTTTCGGGCGGACGAGGCGGGGTGCGAAACGTGCTGGTCGGAGCGGCGCTGATCGGCATCCTGCTCAATGCGATGACCATCATCGACATTCCGCTGCTCTACCAAAACCTGATCAAGGCGGCGATCCTGCTCGGTGCCATCATCGTCGACGGCATCATCAATCCGCGTGACGAACAGACGGCGCAGCAGGGCGACATCTAGAGCATGATCCCGAAAAGTGGGAACTTTTCGGAAAAGATCATGCTCAAACAGGAAGACTAGACCAAAGCGGACGGTTGGGGCCGGCCGTAAATAACAACGACCAACCAGAGGATGTGACATGAAACTGATCAAAACATTGATGGCCGCCGCGACGGCGCTTGCGGTCACCGCGTTCGTGGCGCCGAGCTTCGCTGCCGACGATCCGGGCCCCGCTGCCTATGCGCAGGCACTCAAGGGCAAACGCGTCATGCTGGTGCCGCTGGCGATGGGCTTCGACCTGGCGCAGGGCTGGGCGCACTATTTGAAGACCGAAGTCGAGGCCTGGGGCGGCACGTTCGAGACGCGCGATCCGAACTGGGTCGTCGATGCCGGCGCGCAGGCGATCACCGATGCCATCTCCTCCGACACCAGGCCTGACGTGCTGATCATCCACGCGCCCGACCTCAATTCCTACTCCAAGCTGATGAAGAAGGCGCAGGCAGCCGGCACCTACGTGATCCTGGTCGACAATCCCGCCAATTTCCCGGCCGATGCCTTTGTCGGCAGCGATTGGGACCGGCTCGGCCAACTCGAGGCGGAAGCCGCGATCAAGGGCTGCGGCGAGAACTCGTCCAAAAAGATCGGCCTTGTGCAGGGCGATCAAGCGAACTCCTCCAGCCTTTATCAGTACGCCGGCATCATGAAGGTACTGGAAAAGCATCCCGAGTTTCAGGTCGTGGCCAAGCCCGACTCCAACTGGGATGCGACCACCTCGCGCAATGTCACGACGACGATGCTGCAGCAGAACCCCGACATCTGCTCGATCATCGACTTCTGGGATGGTGATGCTACCGGCGCGTCGGCCGCGATCCGTGACGCCAAGCTCGACGGCAAGGTTTTCCTGGTCACCACCGGCGGCGGCGAAAAGGCGGCCGACTGCGACAAGCTGCAGGACGGCACTTATGGCGCGGTTGTCATGACCGACCTTGCCCGGCAGTCGGGCGACATGAATGCCATCATAAAGTTCCTGCTGCAGAGCGGCCAGCCGGCCGGCACGTCGCACACCTACATCTACACGCTGGAGAAGGCGACGACCAAGGCCGACCTCAAGCCCGACAGCTGCTGGGACCTGAAGGCGTTGCAAGCGGAAGCCGCGGCGAAGTAGGTCGCGAGTTTACGCCTGATATCAACATGGCGGCCGGGTTGTACGTGGACAATCGCCAACCTCGGCGCTGCCCCTCACCTTACCCTCTCTTCGAAAAAACGGGGAGAGGGGGCGTCTTCACGGGGAGAAGGTGCCGGCAGGCGGATGAGGGGCAGCGGCGAAGTTGAGAATTGCTCCGGAGCGATTACCCGGCCACCTTTTTCTCTTCTCTCGCAATAGCAGTGACCTGATGTCCTTTCGCGAACGCCTCCAGGCCTGGCGCTACAATCTCGTGCCCGACCATCTGGTCGGCGAGATACTGACCAAGCGCTGGACCGACAATGCCATTCCCTTCCTGGCACTGGTGGCAACACTCGGCGTGTTCGGTTCGATCATTCCGGGCTTCTTCAAACTGACCTCGCTGCAGGAATCGACCCGCCAGCTCGGTGAATTCTCGATGGTCGTCACCGGCATGACGGTGGTGATGCTTGGCGGCGGCATCGACCTGTCGGTCGGCTCGATCTTTGCGCTGTCCTGCTTTTCGGCCGTCTATGTCTTCTTCATCCTCGAACAGTCGATCTGGCTGGCGCTGGCCGCTTCGCTTGCCGCCGGCCTCGTCTTCGGCGCCGTCAACGGCTATCTCGTCGGATACCTCAGGCTGCGCGCCTTCCTCACCACGCTGGTGACCTTCATTTTCGGGCGGGCGCTGTTCGACATCCTGGTCACCACCTATGCCGCCGATGTGCAGCTGTCCCAAGCCACCTCCGATGTGCTCGACTTCATCGGCGACGGCACCTTCTGGGGCCTGTCGGTCTCGGTGTGGCTGGCCATTATCCTCGCCATCGTCACTCATATCGCGCTGACGCGCTCGCGGCCCGGCTGGCATGTGCTGGCGGTTGGCGGCTCCCGGCGCTCTGCCCACAATGCCGGCATCCGTGTGCGCAGCACCGTGTTCATGACTTATGTCTTCTCAGGCTTCTGCGCCTCGATCGGCGGCTTCCTCATAGCTTGCCGGCTGAGCGGAGCAGGGCCGGGCACCGGCCTCAACCTCGAGATCATGGCGCTGACCGCGGCGGTGGTCGGCGGCGTCAGCCTCGGAGGCGGGCGCGGCTCGGTGATCAAGGGGCTGATGGGCGCCATCATCGTTTTGACCATGACCAACGGCCTGATCAGGCTGGGCTACGGTACCGGCACCAACCAGATGGTGCTGGGCATCATGCTGGCGGTGGCGGTGACGATCGACATCCGCTGGCTGAAGAACCGCCACAAGGTGCTGAACGAGGTCTATGTCGCGCCGGTCTATCTCAGGATGGGCGAGACGCAGTCGGCGGCGCCCGGCTCCGGCACATCATACGAACTCGACGACAGGCTGTCGGGCGCCGACCATATCGGGCTCGGCGAACTGGAGGGACCCGAAGATGTCATCCTCGACCGTGACGACCACCTCTATTGCGGCACGCGCCATGGCGAGATCGTACGCTTCTTCGCACCGGACTATGTGAAGTCGGAAGTGTTCGCTCATATCGGCGGCTTTCCGCTCGGCCTTGCCTTCGACAAATCAGGCAATCTGATCAGTTGTGTCGGCGCCATGGGGCTCTATTCCGTCTCGCCCGATCGTGAGGTCAAACGCCTGTCGGCCGAAACGTCGCGCTCCTGGACATCGGTCGTCGACGACGCACGGCTGCGCGATCCCAACGACTGCGACATTGCACCGGACGGCCGCATCTATTTCACCGACTCGACCAAGCGCTACGACGCGCATGACTGGGCGCTGGATTCGATCGAGAACCGCGCCACCGGCCGCCTGCTGGTCTATGATCCGAAGGACGGATCGACCAGGACGCTGCTCGACGGCTACCGCTACACCAACGGCGTGTGCATGGCGCATGATGGCAAGTCGCTGTTCTTCGCCGAGAGCTGGGCCTGCCGTGTGCATCGCTACTGGCTGGAAGGGCCGAAGGCCGGCACCGCCGAATGCGTCATCCGGGACATGCCGGGCTACCCCGACAACATCAACCGCGCTTCCGACGGCAATTACTGGATGGCGTGGCTCGGCATGCGCACCCCGAGCTTCGACCTGTCGCTGCGCCATCCCGACATGCGCAAGCGCATGACACGGCGGCTGCCGCAGGACGAATGGCTGTTCCCCAACATCAACACCGGGGGCGTGGTGAAATTCACGGAGGAGGGCGACATCGTCGAAGCGATGGGCGACCTCTCGGGCGGCGCGCATCCGATGGTCACCTCGATGCGTGAGCACAAGGGATATCTCTTCGTCGGCGGCATCCTCAACAACCGCATCGGCCGCTACAAGATTGCTGGCGCCGACCCGAATTGGACCAGCCCGGCTTCCTATTGGGGAGCAAAGCCATGATCCTCGATCCGGTCCTGGATATCTTTCGCGGCAAGGCCGTCACCATCCCGCCGCTGGATGGCGCTTTCCGACCCAACACGCAGCTCGACGATGCGCCGGCTTTTGCCGAACTGGCCGAACCGGACAACCTGCTGAGTGCTGGCGACAAGCTGCTCGTTTCCAGCGGCAACGCAGTCTATTCGATTGCCGCCGGAACCGCGCCCAAGCTGGTCGAGACCTTTTCGTCCACCATTTCCGCGCTGGCGCTCTCGCCATCGGGCGAGCTGACGGTCGGATTGGAAAGCGGCAAGCTGCTGGTCGGCGGCAGGGATGTTTCGCTACCGGCCGGTGTCAGCTGCATCAACGCGCTCGCCTATGCCGATGACGGCGCTCTGTGGCTGGCCAATGGTTCGGCCGAATTCGCACCATCACAATGGGCGGCCGACCTGATGAAGAAAGGCGCGTCCGGATCGCTTTGGAAGCAGGATGCGGCAGGCAGGACCTTCCGCAAGGTGGCCGGCGCCATCGCCTTTCCCTATGGGCTCCATCCCATCGGCAGGGATGTGCTGGTGAGCGAGAGCTGGCGCCATCAGTTCATCCGCTTCGAGGCGGCAAGCGGCAGCCGCTCGACGGTGTTGACCCATCTGCCCGGCTATCCCGCGCGGCTGTCGCCGGCAGCCGATGGCGGCGCCTGGCTGACCCTGTTTGCGCCGCGCAACCGGCTGATCGAATTCGTGCTGCAGGAGACGCATTACCGTCAGGACATGATCGAGCAGGTGCCGCCGGCCTATTGGATCGCACCGGCTCTGGCCTCAAGCCGCAGCTTCCTCGAACCGCTGCAATGCGGCGGCATCCGCACGATGGGCATCCACAAGCCCTGGTCGCCGAGCCGCTCCTACGGTCTGGTGGTCAGGCTCGACCAGAACATGCAGCCTCGGTTCAGCCTGCACAGCCGCGCCAACGGCATACGTCACGGCATTTGCAGCGTGGTTGAAAAAGATGGCGAACTGTTCGTCGCCTCGAAGGGCGGCGACTGCGTGTTGGCTGTCGATGCCGGGGGGGGTTGATGGAACCGATCGTGCGCCTGGAGAACATCACCAAAAATTATCGCGGCGTGCCCGCGGTCAAGAATGTCAGCTTCGAATTGCGCAAGGGCGAGATCCACGCGCTGCTCGGCGAAAACGGCGCTGGAAAATCGACGCTGACCAAGATCATCGCCGGAGTGGTCGACGCCAGTTCGGGCAAGATGTTCCACAAGGGACGCGAGATCGCTTACGCCTCGCCGCATGCGGCGCTCGAGGCGGGCATCGCAATGGTGTTCCAGGAGACCAGCCTGGTGCCGTCGATGACGGTGGCGCAGAACCTCTATCTCGGCACCGAGAAATTCCTCAACCGGCTGCGCGGCACCTACATTTCGGCGCAGCAGTTCCTGCAGTCGCTGAATTTTCCGGTCGACCCGAACGCCATGGTGGCGACGCTTGGCGCGGCCAAGCGCCAGATGGTCGAGATCGCGCGCGCCGTGCACCACAATGCCGAGATCATTATCTTCGACGAGCCGACCGCGACGTTGACGCCGGAGGAGAAGCGGCACTTCTTCGCGCTGATTCGGCGGCTCAAGGCGCGCGGCGTCTCCATCGTCTTCATCAGCCATGCGTTGGAGGAGGCGCTGCTGATTGCCGACCGCATCACCATCCTGCGCGATGGCGAGTTGGTCATCACCGACGACACGTCGGCCTTCGATCGCGACCGGATCGTTGCCGCCATGGTCGGGCGCACGCTATCGGGGCAGATCTATCGCCAGCGCGACGAGGCCAAGCTGCGCAAGGCGGGCAAGAAAGTGCTGTCGGTGCAGGATATCTCAATGAGCAATGTCGTGCGCAACAATTCGTTCTCGATCTTCGAAGGCCAGATCACCGGCGTCTTCGGGCTGATCGGCTCCGGCCGCACCGAGACGTTCAAGATCGTGTCCGGCATTTACAAACGCGATTTCCTGCGCGGCGGGGCGATCGAGCTAGACGACAGGCCGGTGCGCTATCTCGTGCCGAGCGAAGCGGTGGCCGACGGCATCGTCTACGTCACGGAGGACCGCAAGAGCGAAGGTATTTTCGAGACGATGGGCATTGCCGAGAACCTGTTCGGCGGGCTGCTGGCGGCCGGCCGCGAAAAAGGCTGGGTGATCAATCAGCAGGAGATGCGCGCGCTCTCCGCCGAATGGACCAAGACGCTGAACATCAGGGCGATCAACGACAATGCGCGCGTGGTCGAGCTTTCCGGCGGCAACCAGCAGAAGGTGGTGATCGGCAAGGGGCTGGTGCAGAAGCCGCGCGTCGTCATCTTCG
Organism: Mesorhizobium sp. B2-5-3; assembly: GCF_006441005.1. Lineage (NCBI taxonomy): Bacteria > Pseudomonadati > Pseudomonadota > Alphaproteobacteria > Hyphomicrobiales > Phyllobacteriaceae > Mesorhizobium > Mesorhizobium sp. B2-5-3. The sequence continues at coordinate 27,622 of NZ_VFUS01000006.1, read as the reverse complement.
ACGAGCCGACGCGCGGCGTCGATGTCGGCGCCATCGCCGAGATCCACCAGATCATCAACCGGCTAGCCGACCAGGGTCTGGCCGTCGTCGTCATCTCGTCCTACCTGCCGGAGATCATGAACCTGTCCGACCGGATCCTGGTCTGCCGCCAGGGCCGTATCGTCGAGGAGTTTTCGCCGGCCGAGGCGACGGAGGAGAAGATTATGTATGCGGCGGTGCATTAGAGAGTGTGTCGGTATTCAGGTGAGGCCGGCCTGCAAACGCCGACTTCCTGCGCTTCCGGCGCTCACGTACTTCAAGTACGCTCCGCTCCGGTTCTCGGAACCCGTCGTTTTCGACTCGGCCTGACCTGAATCTCGACACACCCTCGCGGTGCTGTTTGCGTCGCAAAAGGCGAATAGGCGAATGAAGTGAATGGATTGGCGGCGGCTGTTCAGCGTCCGATTCAAACGTTCGGCATTGAAAAAACGAAAGGAAACACCATGGCCACCACCAGACTCCTGAGCGATGCCGAGGTGGAGAAAATCCCGGCCTTAAAGGCGGTGTTCGACGACATCCGCGCGACGCGCAAATCCGATTTCGTCAATAATTTCTGGCGCGGGCTGGCCAATGATCCTGCGGCGCTGAAGCGTATCTGGGAACAGCTCAAGGCGGTGATGGTTGCAGACAGTGCGATCGATCCGTTGACCAAGGAGATGATCTACATCGCGGTGTCGACCGCCAATGGCTGCTCCTATTGCGTCCATTCGCACACCGCGGCGGCGCGCGCCAAGGGCATGACAGACGCACAGCATGGCGAACTGGTGTCGATCATCGGGTTGGCGGGACAGACCAACCATCTGGTGACGGCAATGCAGATCCCGGTCGATCCACAGTTCGAGGTGAAGTGAGGAAAGACGCGCTACACCGGCCTGTAAACCTTCTCCGCCGCGTTCCAGAAAATGTCGGCTTCCGCCGCCGTGCCATGCTTCTCCACCGCATCGCGGTGCGCCTTGATCAGTTCGGCGTGGCCGGTCCAGAGCTTCTCGATCGGGAAGTTCGAGCCGAACATCAGATGGTCGCTGCCAAGAATATCGATCGCATTGTCGATGATGTAGGCGATCAGCGCCGGGTCGTTGCGGTGAACGAAGGTGCCGAGGCCAGACAGCTTGGCGTAGAGATTGGGCGCCGCCGACAGTGTGCGCAGGCCGGCCTTCCAGGCTTCGGTGGTTTCCGGTTCCATGCCGGTCAGCATGCCGGCGTGGGTCAGGATGAAATTCGTCTCCGGGTTTTCGCCGACCAGCGTCAGCCCGTCCTTCATCTGGGCGGGGAAGAGCTGCAGGTCGAAGGACAGGCCGTAATCCTTCAGCCGCGCGACGTTGGCGCGGACCTTGGGGTCGATCACCTGGTCGGCCGAGGCGGCGAAGCGGAAGGCCGGAGTCTCGTGCCAGTGCAGTTGCATGCGCACGCCGCGCAGCAGCCTGTATTTCATCAACCGGTCGATCTGCGGCCTGACATCGTCCACCGTCATGTCGGCATAGCCGACGATGGCGTGCGGCCAGCCGGTCTCGTCAGCGGTCTTCTGCAGGAAGGCGACCTCCTTCTCGAAATCCTCCTTGGCCCAATTGGTCTGGACATAGACGGCTTTTTCGACGCCCGAACCTTTTTGGTCGGCCAAAAATTCATCGATCGGATAGTCGCGGCGGATCGGTTCGTAAAGGCCGAAGATGCGCGGCACCATCGGGCCGACCAGCCATGGTTGGTCCTTCTGGCGCCAGATGTGGAAATGCGCGTCGATGGCTTTCTGCATCACGATACCCTTTTCCAGATGGTCGCGGCCGCCGGGGCGGGGCGTGCGAGCGACAGGATGAAATCGGTGAGGCCGGCCAGCGACGAGCCGTCGACCAGATCGTCGAGGTCGGGCAGGATGGCGCGCAGCGCCGCTGTCGCCGGCTGGAAGCGCGGATCGCCGGCCAGCGGGGTCGCCAGCGACAGCCGGAAGGCGCGGGCGCTAAGCCTGCGCATGGCAATCTCCAGTTCGGCATGGTCGCCGCGCTCCAGCGCGTCGGAGAGAATGACGACCGCGGCGCCGCGCGTGAACGACGAAAAGCGCGGCACCGAGAGGAATGCCAGCAGGGTCGGTCCCATGCGGGTGCCGCCATCCCAATCGTCGACCTGGGCCGCCGCGCGCGCCAGCGCCTGATCGCGGTCGCGGATGCGCAATGCCGAGGTGATGCGGGTGAGCCGCGTGCCGAAGGTAAAGATCTCGGCGCGGTCCGCGCCCTGCACGGCGGCATGCGCCAGCTTGAGATAGTCGGCGGTGTGCAGCTTCATCGAGCCGGAGACATCGATCAAGAGCAGCAGTTTGCGCGGCACGGTCTGGCGGCGGCGCAGCAGCGGCGAGGGGACATCGCCATCTGCGCCGACGATTTCCCTGAGCGAGCGGCGCAGGTCGAGCTTGCCGCGCGAATGGGTACGCACGGTGCGGAAGGAACGTCGGGCGGGCAGGGCCGATGACAGCTTTCGGCGAAACGCGGTCAGACTGTCGTCGTCGCGCTGGAAGTCGCGCGAGCTCAACTGCTCCAGGGCGGAAGACAACTCGCCGCCTTCCTGTTTCTGCTCGGCCTCGATCCGTTCGTCGTCGGCACCGCCATCATCCTTGATGCGCGTTTCCTCGTCTGCATCGCCTTCGATCACAGCTGACGCGTTGCCATAGAAATGGCTCTGGAAATGCGCTTCGAATTCGTCGCGGCGGTCAGGCGGCGGCGCTAGTGTGGCCAGGGCCGCCTCACGGATGTCCGCCATCGAGCGCGGCCCCAGCAGGGTCACGGCCTGCATGAAACGGGAGACTTGTTCCGGGGCAATAGCGAAGCCGTAGCGGCGCAGCAGGCGAGCGAAGCTGAGCAAGGGCGTTGCGGCGCGGGGGAGATGTCCGGCAGGACAGAGGGGGGCGCTGTCCCGCCCGCGTTGCTGAATGACGTCGCGGCTCACGCCAGCACCTCGTCGACGATCCGGCCGAGCTCGGGCGCGATGTAGGACAGATCCTCCTCGTCCTTGATCAGCACGCCGATGGCGCGGCGGAAGGCTTCCGGCCATGGACTGCCGCCTTTTTCGAGAATGGTCGCGGCATTGGCCCATTCGACCGCCTCGGCGATGCCGGGCGGCTTGGCGAGTGGACGCGCGCGGATGGTCTGCACGGCTGTGGCCACGGCGCGTGCCGTTGCCTCTGCGACATCGCCGGCGCGCAGCATGATGATGGCCGCCTCACGCTCGGCATCGGGATAGCCAATCCAGTGATAGACGCAACGCCGCCGGAGCGCTTCGGCGAGTTCGCGGGTGCGGTTGGAGGTCAGGATGACGATCGGCTGTGCGGTGGCGCGGATGGTGCCGCGCTCGGGAATGCTGATCTGGAAGTCGGAAAGAAACTCCAACAGCAGCGCCTCGAATTCGTGGTCGGAACGGTCGATCTCGTCGACCAGCAGGATGCGCTGCTCCGGCGCCTTCAGGACCTGCAGCAGCGGGCGGGCGATCAGAAAGCGGTCGTCGTAGATATCGACTTCTTGCTCGCCGGCATGGCGGATGGCGAGCAGCTGGCGCTGGTAGTTCCACTCATAGAGTGCATGCGCGGCGTCTATGCCTTCATAGCATTGCAACCGCACCAGATCGCGGCCGAGCAGCCCGGCGATTGCCTTGGCCGCTTCCGTCTTGCCGACGCCCGGAGCGCCTTCGAGCAGCAGCGGCTTGCCCAGCCGGATCGCCAGGAAGATAGCCGTCGCCAGGCTTTCATCAGCCAGATAATGCGAGGCAGCGAGGCGCTCGGCGACCGCTTCTGGCGAAGTCGCGACCGTTTCGGCGTTTACCTCGGGCATGTCGGTCCTCAGGTCGTCGCTTGCGCCTTGAGCGCACGCAAAATGCGTTCCGGCGTGATCGGTAGCGTGTCGATGCGCACGCCGACAGCGTCGAAAACGGCATTGGCGACCGCCGGAATCTGTGGATTGGCGCACATTTCGCCGGGCCCCTTGGCGCCGTAAGGACCATCTGCCGAGGGCCGCTCCAGCACGATGACCTCGGTTTCGGCCAGATCGCCGGGACCTGGCATCAGATACTGATTGAAGTCGGTGCCGCCGTGGTCACGGCTGGGATAATAGGGCTCGGTCGTTTCGTAGAGCGCGTGGCTGATGCCCATCCAGGAGCCGCCGACCAGCTGCTGCTCGACCATCTTGGGGTTCAGCGCACGGCCGATCTCGAAGACGTTCTTCACCGCCAGCACCGTCACCTCGCCGGTCTCGTCGTCGACCTCGACCTCCGCCACGGTGCAGGCATGCGCGTAGCAGGTCGACGGCTTCATCGCGCCGGTCTCCTTCTCCGGATAGGAGCGCGGGATGAGAAACATGCCGCGTCCCGAGATCGAGCGGCCGCGCTTGAAATGCGCCGAAAGCGCGACGTCGAAGATCGAGATCGATTTCTGCGGCGCCCCTTTCACCAGGATGTTGCCCTGGCCGTCGGTCTCGAGGTCGGAGGCGTTCACCTCCAATTCCTCCGCCGCCACTTCCAGCATCACCTGGCGGGCTTCCCTCGCCGCCTGGATGACGGCGTTGCCGGCGCGGTGCGTGCCGCGCGAGGCGAAAGTGCCCATGCAGTGCGGGCCGGTGTCGGTATCGGCGGTGTCGACGACGACGCGGTCGGTCGGCACGCCGATTGTCTCGGCGCAGATCTGCGCCATGATCTGCTTCATGCCCTGGCCGAGATCGACCGATGATAGGGTCACCATGAAATTGCCGGTTGGGGTCGAATGCACCAGCGCCTGGGTGGGATCGCCGCCAAGGTTCATGCCCGTGGGATAGTTAATCGCGGCGACGCCGCGTCCACGCCTGATCGCCATCTCAAGCTCCCTTCACGTAGGAGGACATTGCCATGTATTTCTCAGCCACGGGCCAGTTGGCCGCGCGCGAGGCCTCCTGCATGCACTCTATGAGGGCCGCCCCTTCGGTCGGCTGGCGATGCGCCTTCATATCGCCGTCGCGATAGGCGTTGATGAAGCGGAATTCGAGCGGATCCATGCCGATCAGCCGCGCCAGCTTGTCCATCTGCACCTCCAGCGCGAAGTCACCGATGGTGACGCCGAAGCCGCGCATGGCGGAGGAGGGGGTGCGGTTGGTGTAGACGCAGTACGTGTCGATCCAGACATTGGGGATGGTGTAGGGGCCGGGATAGTGCCCCGCGCCCTTCTGGGCGCCATAGGGCGAATGGCGGGAGTAGGCGCCGGCGTCGGTGTAGCCGGTGACTTTGCGCGCGACGATGCGGCCGTCCTTCATCACGCCGTCCTTGATGACGACCTTTTCGGCCGCGCGAGGTGACGAGATCTGCATCTCCTCCTCGCGGCTGTAGGTAAAACAGACCGGTCGCCCTGTTAGCTTGGCTCCGAGGATCGCGATCGGTTCGACGATGACATCGACCTTGCCGCCAAAGCCGCCGCCGACCGTGCCGCCGACGAAATGCAGCTTGCTGCCCGGCATCTGCAAAATGATCGACGTGTTGTCGAGGGTGAAGAACATCGCCTGCGTGTTGGTATAGCAGGTGAAGCGGTCATTGCCCTCCGGTGCCACGATACAGCCGGTGGTCTCGGTCGGCGCATGCTCTATCGGCGAGGACTGGTAGCTTTGTTCGAGGACGTAGTCGGCCTCGGCAAACCCCGCCTCGACATCGCCGAAGCGCACCTTGCGGCACTCGCCGCTGTCATAGAGATAGTAGTTCTGGCCGTGATACTCGTTGACGAGGGGCGCGCCGGGCTTCAGCGCTTCCTCCATGTCGAAGACGGCCGGCAGCACCTCGTAGTCGACCTTGACCTTGGCCGCGGCTTCCTGGGCGGCGCGCTCCGTCTCGGCCAGCACCGCCACCACGGCCTCGCCCTTCCAGCGCACCTTGCCGTCGGCCAGAACCGCCTCGTCCTCCGGCCCGATCTGGATCAGGATCAGGATGGTGTAGACATTGTGCGGGACGTCCCTGGCGGTGAGAATTTTCACCACGCCCGGATGTTTTTCCGCTTCGGACGTATCGATCGATCGGATGCGGGCATGATGGTGCGGGCTGCGCACCATCTTCAGATGCAGCATGCCGGGAAAGTTGCGGTCGGCGAAATAGGCGGTTTTGCCGGTGACATGGCCGGGCGAATCCGAGCGGGGCCTCGGCTGGCCGATCTCGTTGAGGTCATCCTTGCGGACGTCCGAAAAATAGCTTTTGCGCAGTTCCATCTTGCTTCCCTCAGGCCGCGTTCTGCGAGTTGGCGCGAGCGGCGGTGAGCACCGCCTGGATGATAGGCTCGTAGCCTGTACAGCGGCATATGTTGCCCGACAGCGCTTCGACGACATCGTCGCGGCTGGGATCGGGCGTGTGGTCGAGCAACACCTTGGCCGCCATGAGCATGCCCGGTGTGCAGAAGCCGCATTGGGTGGCGAAGGCGTCGAGAAAGGCGCGCTGCAGCGGATGCAGGACGCCGCCTTCGGCAAGACCCGATGTGGTGGTGATGGCAGCGCCGTTGCAGGTTTCGGCGAGCGTCAGACAGGACAGCCGGAGCTCACCGTCGACGATCACCGAGCAGGCGCCACAGGTGCCTTGATGGCAGCCGCCCTTCGGCGAAGTGTCGCCGATCTTGTCGCGCAAGGCGTTGAGCAGCGTGGTGCCGCTTTCGACGAATTCGGCCTTCTCAGAACCGTTGAGCGTGAACTGGACGGGAACCTTTGCCATTCTTCCTCCTTGCGCGCCTGCCCCGCAGGGCAAGCGCGCGCCCCGAATGTGACTAGCTGAGCAGCAGCCGACCGAGATGAACCGGCAGCACTTGCGCGCGATACCAGGCGCTGGCGATCGGGTCGGTGATTGGTGCGGTGCCGTCGCCCGCGGCGGCCAGTGCCGAAGCGATGCCGTCCGCGTCCAGTGTCCTGCCGAGCAGCGCTTTTTCGGCTGTCTTGGCTCGCATCGGCCGGTCGGCCATACAACCGAGCGCGATGCGCGCCGAGGATATCGTGCCGTCGCCGGCTTGTTCCAGGATAGCGGCGATACTGAGCACCGAGACGCCCTTGGGCTTTACCCGCGAGACCTTCACGAATCGAAAGCTTCCCTGTGCCGGCCGCGTGAAGCTGACCGAGGTGACGATCGCGCGGCTCCCGCCCCGCTTGGCCAGAAACGCTTCCATCGGCATTTCGCCGTCATTGGTGCTCACCATGGCGTCCAGCGCCAGCAGGGCGACTGCGAAATCGCCATAGGGGCTTGGCGCAAACAGATTGCCGCCGACGGTCGCCATGTTGCGGATCGCCGGACCGCCAACCGCACGCGCGGCCTTGGCAAGCTGGCCGAGCTCGGGATGGCGGGCGATCGCCGCCATGGTCACCGAAGCGCCGATGCGGATCGTGCCGCCGGAGACCGTGATGACCGACAAGGCCGGGTCGGTCGACCTGACAAGGCCGGAGACCGAAACGTCGCCCTCATTGGCGGCGCGCAAGACGAGCGTGCCACCGCCGAGATAGCGCGTGCCGGCGGCTTTCAGCGCCGCGCTGGCGTCTTTCACCGTTGCAAAACTCTGCAATGCCAGCGCCACGGCCCGCTCCTCAACCCTGGCCGGCGAAATGGCTCTTCAGGGCGTTGAAGCCGCCCTGGAAGACATTGGCGCCCATGCCCTCGGCCAGCTTGTCGGCTTCTTCGGGTGCTGCGTCGAAGCTGGCGGTCCATTCGGCATAGGTGCGGTCGCCGTCGGTGACGCGCCGCAATTGCAGCGTAGCCCTGTGGTTGGTGAGCGGCTGCGGCGTTTCCAGGATCGAATAGCTGACGAGGAAATTCTCATCGGAGAAATCGAGCAGCTTTTCGCGCAGCCGCGCGCCGCTGGCCAGCTGGAAGTTGCGCACGCAGCCGATCGTGATGGCGTCCTTGCCGTCCTCGATATGGCTTTCGACCATGCGCGGATGCCAATTCGGCAGTCCGTTGAAGTCGCGGATGCGCGCCCAGACCTTTTCGACCGGCGCGTCGATGACGGTGGAGATGGTGACATCAGCCATATGCTCTTTCCCTTGCAAACATTCTGCTTAGGACGGTAGGCCGACCGTGGTCGCGGTGCTTATCAATGCGTCTTGGGCACGTATCAATCAGTCTGAAAATAGCCGCTTTCCGGCCCGTCAGGACACTGCTCGCGCCGCTTCGCGATAGAGCGTCGGCGGCACGCCGACATGGTCGCGGAAGAAACGCGAGAAATTGCCCTGGGTGGTGAAGCCGAGATTGCAGGCGACCGATATCAGCGGCTCATGCGACCACTGGAGCTGGCGCACCGCTTCCTCCATGCGCAGCGTGTTCCAGTAGACGTTGGGCGTCAAACTGGTCTGTTCCTTGAACAGGGCGAAGAAATGCGGCCGCGACAGGCCGACGCTGCGCGCCACGTCATCGAACGAGATACGCTCGCAGACATTGGCTTTCATCAGCTGGATCGCCTTGCGGACGCGGAAATCCTGCATGGTGTTCACGCGGCCGCGCGGCTCCTGCGGAGCTGAAGCGTCGGCGGCATCCAGCACCGAGTCGATGAAGCGCTCGATCTCGTAACTGGCGACATCGTCGATGCTCTCATTGTCGGTCAGATGATCGAGCAGGCCGGCAGCAGCCTGGTGCAGCCAGGGTTCGAGCGTGATTGCCGCCTGCGCGAAAAGCGGCGCGGACGAGGGCAGGTCACGGCGCCGCCGTGCCCAGTCCGGGTCGATGTAAAAGGCGAGGAACAGGCCTGGGGTGCCGTCCTGCGACAGCACATGGCTATGCGGCTGCAGCGAGTTGATGCCGGCAGCCGTGCCAGGTCCAAGCAGGACCGTCTCACGGCCGATGGTCATCTCGCCGGCGGTGCCTTCCAGCCAGATGATGAGATGTGCCTCGACATGGGCATGGGTGACGAAGTCGCTCGCGACATTCAGGACAGAAACATGTCCGAACCGGCCCCAGTAGAGCCTGATCGCTTCCGTCATGGGTATATCCTCCCGCAGGCGACTGGCCTCCCTTCGCCTGCTTGGGGATTGTGCGGCCGGTTTTCCGTATCCGTCAAGGCATAGCCGCACGCCCGGTATTCGCAGCAGGCCGCTTCAGCCGATTTTCAGACTGAGCGATAGGACCGAAATGAACGCCGCTTCGGCGAAGACAGGCTTTTAGTCGCTTCGCCTGAAGTTGCGGATGCGGTCGAACAGCACCGCCAGCAGGATGGCGCCGCCGATGAAGGTGCCCTGCCAAAAGGCGTTAATGCCGAGCAGGCCGAGGCTGTTGCGGATCACCTCGATGAGGGCGGCACCCACGATGGCGCCGAAGGCGGTGCCGACGCCGCCGGCGAGATTGGCGCCGCCGATGACGGTGGCGGCGATGACTTGCAGCTCCATGCCGTTGCCGAGATTGGTCGTGACGGCGCCCAGCCAGCCGGTCTGGATGATGCCGGCAATTCCCGCCGACAGCGCCGAGATCATGTAGACGGCGACCTTGATCTGGCGCACCGGAACGCCGGTCAGCGTCGCCGCATGCTCGTTGCCGCCAATGGCGAAGATATGCCGGCCGAACTTGGTCCAGCGCAGGATGAAGCCGGTGATCAGCGCCAAAAGGATCATGTAGAGCACCGGATTGGCGATCCCGAACAGCCAGGCGCCGCCGCCCAGCGCCAGCAGCTTGTCGTGATCGGGCCCGAACTGGAAGACGACGGTGTTGTTGGAGGCGACCATGGCGAGGCTGCGGGCGATCGACAGCATGCCGAGCGTCACCACGAAGGGCGGAAAGCCGAGATAGGCGATCAGAATGCCGTTGAAGCCGCCGATGACGAGTGCGGTGGCGATCGAGGCCAGGATGCCGACTTCGATCGAAAACCCTGCATGCATGGTAACGGCCAGCACCATCGAGCAGAGGCACAGCACCGAACCGACCGAGAGGTCGATGCCGCCGGTGATGATGACGAAGGTCATGCCCAGCGCGACAATGGCGACGAAGGTGACGTTGCGGGTGATGTTGAAGAGGTTCTTCGGGGTGGCGAAGGCATCGGTGGCAAAGGACAGGAAGATACAGGCGAGGATGACGGCGATCACCACCCAGAACGTCTGGCTGGAGAGCAGCCGCGACAGAAAACTGTGCTGTTTCTGCGCGATCGTCTGATCAAGGGTGACTGCCATTATCGACCTTTCCTGCCGGCAGCGAAACGCGCCAGCGCAATGAAATCCGGTTTTGCCGCTCTCACACCACCTGCTCGATGGCGCCGGTGATCAGCCCTGTCACTTCCTCGGGCGAACTCGAGGCGATCGCCTTGTCGGCGACTTTCCTGCCGCGCCGCATGACGATGACGCGGTCGGCGACGTCGAAAACGTCGGGCATGCGGTGGCTGATCAGCACCACGGCGATGCCCTGGTCGCGCAAATGGCGAATCAGGTTGAGGACCTCCGCCACCTGGCGGACCGAAATCGCCGCTGTCGGCTCGTCCATCAGCACGATCTTGGCCTGTGACAGCATGGTGCGGGCGATCGCCACCGCCTGGCGCTGACCGCCGGACATCTGCTTGACGAGGTCGCGCGGGCGCGTCTCGGATTTGAGCTCGGCGAATATCTGGCCGGCGCGCTTGTACATGGCGGCATAGTCGAGGATACGGAAGGGCCCGACGCCGCGGCGCAGTTCGCGGCCGAGATAGACATTGGCCGCCGCCGTCAAATTATTGCACAGCGCCAGATCCTGGTGGACGATCTCGATGCCGTGCTGGCGGGCCTCGACCGGCTTGTGCAGGATCAGATCCTTGCCGTCCATCTGCATGGTGCCGTGGCTCGGGCGGAAATTGCCGGCGATCATCTTGACCAGCGTCGACTTGCCGGCGCCGTTGTCACCCATCAGGCCGACGACCTGGCCGGGCTCGATCGACAGCGACACGTCGTTCACCGCCTGGATGGCGCCGAAATGCTTCGAGATGTTGGTGAGTTCGAGAACCGCCACCAGCCTTTTGCCTCCCATGTCTGGCCGTCTGTCCCGGAAGGGGCGACGGCTTCGGTTCGCTACCCCAGCTCCTCCCGGAAGCAGCGACGCGGTCATTTACGCAAATGCCTGCATGGGCGTCAATTGTCTGACGAATAAGATTTGGGCAATTGTCGGACGAATGAGATCCCGCCTTTCGGGAAAAATCCGTTTTGTAGGACAAATAGCAATTGACGTTGGCGGCAAGCCGTTATTAGTTGAGCGTCGGAGGAAGATATGCCGGCTTTGACGACGTTGTTTGGCGGCGCAACCGGTAGAGGATTATCGACCGTGCCGGCATCGTTGCCGGGCTGGTCGCATCTGAAAATACTTATCGGCCTGGCCTGACGGCACGAGCGCTTGCTTCTGTCATCTCGCATTCGGCCGGTCTGTGTGGCGGGCACGCCGTGTCCGTCTGTTTCCAAGGGAGGACTGACATGAGGAAAACAGTTTTGCTCGCCGCCGTCGCCGCCATGGCGTTGGGCGCCGGGCCGGCTTTGGCCAAGAAGCAGCTCGTCATCGTGGTGAAAGGTCTCGACAATCCGTTCTTCGAGGCGATCCACCAGGGCTGCGAGAAATGGAACAAGGAAAACGCCAGCTCGGAATATGAGTGCTTCTACACCGGTCCGGCGTCGACTTCCGACGAGGCCGGCGAGGCGCAGATCGTGCAGGATATGCTGAGCAAGCCGGACACGGTGGCGATGGCGATTTCGCCGTCCAACGCGCCGCTGATCGCGCAAACGATCAAAAGCGCCAACCCGTCGATCCCGATCATGACCGTCGATGCCGATCTTGCCAAGGAAGACGCAGCACTTCGCAAGACTTATCTCGGCACCGACAACTATCTGATGGGCAAGAAGATCGGCGAATACATAAAGAAGGCCAAGCCGAAGGGCGGCACGATCTGCACCATCGAGGGCAATCCGGCGGCCGACAACATCCTTCGCCGCGCGCAAGGCATGCGTGATGCGCTGTCGGGCAAGGAAGGACTTGCAGCCCTTGCCGGCGAAGGCGGCTGGACGGAAGTGGCGGGCTGTCCGGTGTTCACCAATGACGACGGCGCCAAGGGCGTGCAGGCGATGACCGACATCCTTGCCGCCAACCCCAAGCTCGATGCGTTCGGCATCATGGGCGGCTGGCCGCTGTTCGGCGCGCCGCAGCCCTATCGCGATCTGGTCGGACCGCTGAAGGACAAGCTGGCCAGCAACGACTTCGTCATCGGCGCCGCCGACACGATCGGCGACGAGGTGGCGATCGCGCGGGATGGCCTTGTCACGGCGCTGGTCGGCCAGCGGCCGTTCGAGATGGGCTACAAGGCGCCGTCTGTGATGATCGACCTGGTCGAAGGCAAGAAGGTCGACGATCCGGTGTTCACCGGCCTCGACGAATGCACCAAGGATACGGTCGACACCTGTATCCAGAAGTAGGCGTCTCGATCGGGGCGCTCGCCAACGGGCGCCCCGCCACCTCTGCTGACGAACAGGGACACGCATTTCAGGGGCAGCGGCTCCGGCTTTGGCGCGCCCGAGGTTCGAATTTTTCGGCAATGGCATCGGCGGACCGACAGTTCCTGACCGGAACAGGTACGGCCGACGCATTGGAACGTGGATGCCGGACGAAAAGTCAAACAAGCGAGCCATTCGGACCAAGGCACAGGCCGGCCGCCGTCCGGTCGCCATGCGCCGGCCCGATGCGGCGCACTTTCCCGGTGCCAGCGTGCACGCCTCGCTGGCCAGCGAGATCGGGCTCAGGATCGTGCGCGGCGACTATCCGCCAGGCACCATCCTGCCCAACGAAGCCCAATGGTCGCAAACGTTCAACGTCAGCCGCTCGGCGGTGCGCGAGGCGATCAAGATGCTGATGGCCAAAAGCCTGCTCGCTTCGCGCCCCAAGATCGGCAGCTGGGTCGAACCGAAGGAGCGCTGGAACCTGCTCGACCGCGACGTGCTCGCCTGGTACGCGACCGCGCCGGACCGTGAGGTGTTCCTGCGGACGGTACAGGAGTTCCGCCATATCATCGAGCCGGAAGCGAGCGCCTTTGCCGCGGTGCGGCGGACCGACGAGCAGATGGCCGAGATCAGCCAGGCCTGCCGCGAGATGGGCGAGGCGGCAAGCCTTCAGGAGCGCATCCGGGCCGACACGCGCTTTCATCTCGCCATCCTGCGGGCCTCCGGCAACGACCTGCTGGTGCCGCTCGGCGTGCTCATCGAGTCGGCGCTTGACCATCTCTTCGTCTTCACGACTCAGCAGGTCGGCGACCAACGGCGGGCCCAGAGGCTGCACGAGGCGATCGAGAAGAATATTCGTTTGCAGCGCCCCTCAGCGGCGCGCAACGCCGTGCACAAGCTACTCGCCGATACCGATGAAGGGATCGGAAGAGGGCGAGGGTGATCGACGCTCGCGCTTGGTGATCACCTTTCTATGGACGATGCGTAGCCTTCTGCGGCCTTTCGCAGGCTCCCGGCGTTTGAAGCTCGAAAAGCCAAGCTATTGGCTTTCATCCGGTGCGCGGACCGCTTCTTACCCTTAAATCGTCTGTTTCTTTCCATCTTTCATCGGCATCAGATCGACACCGTTGACCTTGCCGATATGGGTGGCCAGCATCGGCACGTACTGCTCGGCCGGTCCGGTGGCGTGTGCTCCGGCGAAAGCGTTCTTGGTGGCGTTGCCGAGGGGGTTGGCAATGCCGGCAGAACCCGCCATCGATTCGAGGTAGGTCAAGTCCTTGAAGGCGTTGGCAATAGTGAATTTGTGGGCGTCGCGGTCGCCCTCCAACGTCCAGCGCATGAAGGTCTGGTAGAAGCCGCAATCCATGCGGCCGTTGCGGATGACGCTGTCGAAGCGCTGCGGCGAGATGCCGACCTTCTCGGCCAAGGCCAATGCCTCGGAATAGATCGCCGCATAGCCCAGCGAGACGAAATTGTTGAGCAATTTCATGCGGTGGCCGTCGCCGGTGTCGCCGATATGGACGATACGGCCGGCCCAGGTTTCGATCACCGGTTTGACCCTGGCAAAGACGGCGTCGGGTGCGCCGACCATGGCGTCGAGCGTGCCTTCCCAAGCCTCCTTCGGCGTGCGGCTGAGCGGTGCATCGACATAGTTGACGCCGAGCGCCTTGAGTTCGGCGGCCAGCGCAGCGGTCGAGACCGGGTCGGAGGTCGAGCAGTCGACGACTACCGAGCCTTTTCTCAATCCTTCCTTGAGACCGCCGGGGCCTCGAATGATGGCTTCGACCTCACGCGAACCGGTGACGCAGATGAAGACGATCGTCGATGCCGCCGCCACGTCGCGGGAGGTCGAGGCTTCGTGGGCGCCGCGATTAGCCATATCCTCCGCCGGCTTGCGATTCTTGCGGCCGAGGAAGGTCAGGTGATAGCCTTTATCGACGATGTTCTTGGCGATGCCATGACCCATCAGGCCAAGGCCGATGAAGCCGATCTTCTCGCTCGCGGCGGTCGTGTTCATTCTGTCTGTCCTGTGTTGCGATTATCGATAATGTCGCCGCTCTTTTAGCCGCAAGCGGTTGCAGAAAGCAATATTGTCTGACAATACACATAATTCCTGAGCTTTCGTGGAGACCAGAATAATGAAGCGGATCATGTTCACCGGCGGCAGCGGCAAGGCTGGGCGCCACGTCGTGCAATATCTGGTGGAGCAGGGCTGCCAGGTGCTCAACATCGACACCAAGCCGCTCGACAATCCCAAGGTGCGCACGCTGATCACCGACATCACCGACAGCGGGCAGGTGTTCAACGCGCTGTCGAGCTATGCGGGCTTGCATGAATTCGACCCGTCGCTGCGCCCCCAGCCCGTCGACGCCGTGGTGCATTTCGCCGCGATCCCGCGCATCATGATCACGCCCGACAACGAAGTGTTCCGCATCAACGCGCTCGGTACCTACAATGTCATCGAGGCGGCGGTGAAGCTCGGCATCCGCAAGGTGATAATCGCCTCCAGCGAGACGACCTACGGGCTGGTCTTCGCCAACGAGCCGCGCACGCCGAAATATTTCCCGCTCGACGAAGAATACGACGTCGATCCGATGGACAGCTATGCCCTTTCCAAGGTGGTCAACGAGAAGACGGCACGGGCCTTTGCGCAGCGCGACGGTGCCGACATCTATGCATTGCGCATCGGCAACGTCATCGAACCGCACGAATACTCCCTGTTTCCGAAATGGTTCGCCGATCCCGGTTTCCGCAAGCGCATCGCCTGGAGCTATGTCGATGCGCGCGACCTCGGCCAGATCACGCTGCGCGCCATCGAGAAGGATGGGCTCGGCTACCAGGTGTTCAACGCTGCCAATGACGACACGTCGTCGGACCTGCCGACCGCGGAACTGCTGAAGCGCTTCTATCCCGGTGTGCCGGTCAAGGGTGAGCTCGGCGAATTCGAGACGCTGCTGTCCAATCGCAAGGCGCGCGACATGTTGGGCTTTCGGCCGGAACACAGCTGGCGCAAATACGTGAGGATCTCTTGAAAACAGGCCCCGCCGGGGGGTTGAGCTGTGCACAGAAGCCGGCGTTGCGGGTGAACCCGCTTGCCGTGCTTGACAGCTTGCTCAATCCGGACTTTCTGGAGCCTATGCGGGACGCGAAGCCGAACAAGGAAAAATCGCCGGCAAAAGCGGCATCGGCCGAGCGTCAGGCCGGCGTTCGCCGCACCGATGCGGCGCGCATTCCGGGTTCCAGCGTGCACACCTCGCTGGCCAGCGAAATCGGGCTCAGGATCGTGCGCGGCGACTATCCGCCCGGCACCATCCTGCCCAACGAAGCCAAATGGTCGGAGACCTTCAGCGTCAGCCGCTCGGCGGTACGCGAGGCGATCAAGATGCTGATGGCCAAAAGCCTGCTCGCCTCGCGCCCGAAGATCGGCAGCTGGGTCGAGCCGAAAGAACGTTGGAATCTGCTCGACCGCGACGTGCTTGCCTGGTACGCGACCTCGCCGGACCGCGAGGTATTTCTGAAGACGGTGCAGGAATTCCGCCACATCATCGAGCCGGAGGCATCCGCTTTTGCCGCCATGCGGCGGACCGACGAGCAGATGGCCGAAATCAGCCAGGCCTGCCGCGAGATGGGCGAGGCACCAAGCCTGCAGGAGCGCACCCGCGCCGACACGCGCTTTCATCTCGCGATCCTGCGGGCGTCTGGCAACGACCTGCTGGTGCCGCTCGGGGTGCTGATCGAATCCGCCTTCGACCATCTCTTCACCTATACGACGCGGGAACTCGACGATTTGCAGCACGCACAGAAGATGCATGAGGCGATCGAGAAGAACATCCGCCTGCAGCGGCCCGACGCGGCGCGTGCCGCGGTGCGCAAGCTGCTCGCCAACACAGACGGCGTGATCAGGTCACGATAAGCCGTTCCAGGAACCCGTCACGCGGCTTGCTGCCTACTCTTCCTTCTCACGTCCGAACGCCGCGCGCAGTTCGTCCTTGGCGTCCTCGAGCACCTTCTTCTGCTTCGCCGGCAGGTTCTTGCCGGCACGGTTGATGTAGAAGTTCAGCATCGACATGGCGGACTGGAACGGTTCGGCCTTGCGCCGGTCGCTGTGTTCGGCCGACCGCTTGAGCGAAGCCGCGATCTTCTTCGGGTCGTGGGATTCGAAGACATGGTCTTCGAGATCCATGGCATTGCTGTGCTCGGTCACCTCAGCCGACCATTTCCGTTTCGCGGTCATGGCAATCTCCTTCGCGTTGAGCCGATTGCAAAACGTCCTTCATCGTCGCACGTTCCGGTGAGCCCGGAACCGGCGAACCCTGGAACCATGGAATTACCCACGTGGCGCTGCTCGGCGCCGCGAATGCGCCGATAGTGGTGGAAGGACCGTCGGCCGCTAGGCCGCATGACCGCGACCATGGTCAATGTCGATGACGGAATGGGAAACAGCTTGGCCTCGATCTTCTCCTCACCAGCAGCCGGCAATGCGGTCGTCGACAGCTCGCATGCATGGATACGGCTGGCGGTGTCGATGCTTTTGTCAACAGTCGGCGGCGTCGGCATGTGGGCCGTGGTCGTGGTGCTGCCGGCCGTGCAGGCCGAGTTCGGCGTCGACAGGGCCGACGCCGCTCTGCCCTACACCGCGACCATGGTCGGCTTTGCCGCCGGAAACGTTCTGGTCGGGCGCGCCATCGACCGTGTCGGCTACTGGATCCCGGCGCTTGTTTCCTCGATGGCGCTGGTTGCCGGCTTCCTGCTGGCGGCGCTGTCGACCTCGATCCTGCAGTTCACGCTCGCCCAGGGCTTGCTGATCGGGGTCGGTACATCGGCGATCTTCGGGCCGCTGATCGCTGACATCTCGCATTGGTTCAACCGCCGGCGCGGCGTCGCCGTGGCGGCGGCCGCGGCCGGCAGCTATCTCGCCGGAACGATCTGGCCTACCGTCATGCCACCCCTGATGAAGGCGGAAGGCTGGCGCTTCACCTATGTGGCCATCGGCATCTTCTGCCTGGCGACCATGGTGCCGCTGGTGCTGATGCTGCGGCGCGGCGCCCCGATCGCGGCCGCCGGTTCCGCGGGCAGCCGGCTGGTGCAGCCGATCTCGTTGTCGCCGACGGCACTCCAGGTGCTGCTTGTCATTGCTGGTCTTGGCTGCTGCGTGGCGATGTCGATGCCGCAGGTGCATATCGTGGCCTATTGCATGGATCTTGGCTACGGCGTCGCGCATGGCGCCGACATGCTGTCGATCATGATGGCGGCCGGCGTGGTCAGCCGCGTGGCTTCGGGCTTCGTTGCCGACCGCATCGGCGGAGTGAAGACCCTGCTTATCGGCTCGGTGCTGCAATGCCTGTCACTGTTCTTTTACATTCCCTTCGACGGGCTTGCCTCGCTCTACGTCGTTTCGCTGGTCTTCGGCCTGTCGCAGGGTGGCATCGTGCCCTGCTATGCTATCATCGTGCGGGAATACATGCCCGCCAGGGAGGCCGGCCAACGCGTCGGCATTGTCATCATGGCGACCATTTTCGGCATGGCGATCGGCGGCTGGATGTCGGGCTGGATCTACGACCTGACCGGCTCCTACGCCGCCGCGTTCCTGAACGGCATCGCCTGGAACCTGCTGAACATCCTGGTGATGGTGCTGGTGCTTTGGAAGGCAAGACGCGGCGCAACGGCGATGGCCTGAGGCAGAGCGGAAGCACTCGCCCGCAAGCGCCTCGGCTTGACAACGGGCCGGGGCTGCGCGACGCCAGAGGCGAGTGGTGCGGCACAGGCTGGTGAAATGGCGACAGCAACGTCGATCGTATTGCGGCAGCGCCTTGGCGGCCACGCACCGCATGGAGCCTGTCCTTGATCAAGCCGCGCTCGCGCCGAGGCGGCGGCCGCCCGACCATATCAGACGTCGCGCGCAAGGCGGGCGTAGGCGCCATCACCGTGTCTCGCGCCTTGCGCGAGCCGGAGCGGGTCTCGCAGGACCTGCGCCGCCAGATCCAGGCCGCCGTCGACGAGCTCGGTTATGTGCCGGATCCCAACGCGCGGGCGCTGGCCTCGGCCCGCGCCGAGGTGTTCGGCGTGCTGGTGCCGTCGCTTACCAACAACGTCTTTGCCGAGGTGGTGCGTGGCATCTATGACAGCCTGTCGGATAGCGCCTTCCGCATCCAGCTCGGCAACACCCACTATTCCGGCCTCGAGGAAGAACGGCTGCTGCAGGTGTTCGGGCCGCAAAGGCCGGCGGCGCTGATCGTGGCCGGCATCGACCAGACGCCGGCCTCGCGAAAACTGCTGGAGAATGCAGGCTGCCCGGTGGTCCAGGTCATGGAAACCGGCCCGGATCCGGTCGATATGATGGTCGGCTTCTCGCATCTGGACGGGGGCAGGGCGGCGACTGAGCATCTGCTCGAAGCGGGTTACCGCCGCATCGGATTCATCGGTGCGCGCATGGATCCGCGCTCGCAGCGGCGCTTGGCCGGATACCGCATGGCAGTGGAGAAAGCCGGCCTATTCGATCCACGACTGATCACCACCACGCCGGTGCCGTCCAGTGTGACGCTGGGACGCGAACTTTTCCGCGACGCGCTGGCCAAGATGCCGACGCTCGACGGCGTATTCTGCAACAATGACGACATCGCGCTAGGCGCGCTGTTCGAGTGTCATCGCGCTTCGATCGGTGTGCCCAAGAGGATCGGCATCGTCGGCTTCAACGATCTCGACATGATGCAGGTGGCGTTTCCCTCCGTCACCAGCATCCGCACGCCCCGCTACGAGATCGGACGGCGGGCAGTGGCCATGGCGCTGGCGGCGATAGGAGGCGAGCCTCCGCAGCAGCGCGTCGTGGATCTCGGTTTCGAACTCATGCGCCGCGAGAGCACGGCGCGCTAAACACGCTTTCGCGATCAAGAGAAAGGGCGCTTTACACACCGTTCATGGTAGCGCTACCGTCGTCGTCGGACAGGAAAGAGAAATGCAACGGTACGGCGCCTGTCTATTATACATAAGCGACAACTAATTCTTGTTTATTATGTATAATATGCTATTTTCCCAGCAACCTGGGAACGACGGGGGAGGAGGCATCGCATAGACCATTGGCCATCGGAAAGGCAGGTACGGCAAGGCAGGAGGAGCCGGAGCCGACCGTGCGAAATTCACATCGCGAAACGACGTCAGAATTACAAAATGGGAGGATTATCGATGATCAAGTCACTGGTAGGTGGCATCGTTGCCGCCAGCGCATTCGTCATGCTCAACTCGGCCGCCATGGCCGCCGGCCCCGAGATCGTGCCGGGCCCGGCCGCCCAAGCCGACTGCTTCGCGCCTTGGAGCGCGGACACGAAATTCTTCAAATATCCCAAAAAGGAAGGCCCATACCGCATCGCCTTCGCCAATGGCTATATCGCCAACACCTGGCGCATCCAGATGGTGCAGACCGCAAAGGCCTATGCCGCCCAGCCGGACGTCAAAGCCAAGATCAAGGAATTCAAGGTCGTCTCGACCGGCGAGGACGTGCCGGCGCAGATCTCGGCGATCAACAACTTCATCGATTCCGGCTATGACGCGATCGTCACCGACGCGCAGAACCCGACTGCTTTCGGCCCGGTCATCAAGCGCGCCAAGCAGGCTGGCATCGTGCTGGTCGCCTTCGACAACATCCTCGACACCAAGGATGCCATCAACGTCAATGTGGACCAGAAGGGCCTCGGCGAATTGTGGGCCAAATGGCTGGTCGCGAAGGTGCCGAATGGCGGCAAGATTCTCGAAGTGCGCGGCGTTGCCGGCACCTCCGTCGATACCGATCGCCACAACGGCATCCACGAGGTGCTCGACGCTTCCGGCAAGAAATGGGACGTCACCGAAGTCGCCGGCAAGTGGGACGACGGCGTGGCACAGAAGGTCACCGCCGACGCGATCGCCACCAACGGGCCATTCGACGGCATCACCGGCCAGGGCGGCGACACCGGCATCGTGCAGGCGATGATCGATGCCAAGCATCCGTTCGTGCCCTTTGGCGGTGAAACCGAAAACGGCTTCCGCAAGTTCTGCGCGGCGCATTCGGCCGACGGGTTGAAGTGCTCTTCCGCGGGCTCGGGCCCGGCCCAGGTCGCCGTCGCCATCAAGACCGCGATTGCAGCGCTCGAAGGCGAAGTGGTGCCGCAAGAGGTGAAGCTGCCGCTGGCGATCGCCGAAGATCCGAACATGAAGGAAGGCACGGATTACTTCCCGAAAGAGTCGGACAATTTCTTCGTCGGCAACTCCTTCCCAACCTGCGGCATCAACTTCAGCGCCCAGGAAATCATGGGTCAGACCAAGGAAAATCAGTAGTTTCCAGTGGATATCGTTTCGGCGCCGCGGCTAAGCCGCGGCGCCGGTTCTTGAATGTTCGAGCGCCCTGGGAGGGTTGATGGACGGTGCGGCTCCGCTCTTGCGCATGGAAGGCATATCGAAGCGCTATGGCGGCGTGCGGGCGCTGGAGAAGGCCGACCTGTCGGTCGAGGCCGGCAGCATCCACGCCATCCTCGGCGAAAACGGCGCCGGCAAGTCGACGCTGATCAAGATCATGGCGGGCGTCGTTGCGCCCGACGAGGGCCGCATGGTGCTGGACGGGCGAGAGGCGACCTTCGCCTCGCCGGGCGCCGCGAACAAGGCCGGCATAGTTTGCATCTTCCAGGAGTTGTCGCTGATTCCCGAACTCAGCGTCGCCGACAACATCGTCATATCCGATCCGCCGAAACGCTTCGGCATGATCGACCGCAAGGCGCAGCGGCGCATCGCCGAGGACGCGCTGGCGCGTGCGGGAGCATCCGACATTCATCCGCTGGCGCTGGTCAAGGACCTGCCGCTGTCACGCCGGCAGATGGTCGAGATCGCCAAGGCATTGGCCAGGAAGCCACGCATCCTGATCCTCGACGAGGCGACCTCGGCACTGACGGCGGCGGATGTGTCGAAGATCTTCGCTGTGCTGAAGCGGCTGCGTTCGGAAGGGCTGGCGCTGCTCTACATCTCGCACCGCATGAACGAGATCGCCGAATTGGCGGACCAGTGCACGGTGTTCCGCAACGGCCGCAATGTCGCCAGCTATCCCGCCGGCTCGAAGAGCGACAGTGAAGTCGTCGAACTGATGATCGGGCGCGAATACAGCCATATCTTCCCGCCCAAGCCGACATTCGCGCCGGCCGTCACCGCGCCGGTGCTCGAAGCCCGCAAGCTCTCCTGGACGGATCGCCTGCACAACATCTCGCTGTCGGTCAGGGCAGGCGAGGTGGTCGGCCTCGGCGGCCTCGACGGGCAGGGCCAACGCGAATTGCTGCTCGCTTTCTTCGGCGTCCTGCGTGGCCTTTCCGGCCAGATCCTGGTCGACGGTAAGCCGGTCGGCATCGCCAGCCCCGCCGCCGCACGCGAGAACGGCATCGGCATGGCGCTCATTCCCGAGGATCGCAAGACCGAAGGCCTGATGCTGCCGATGACGGTGCGCGAGAACCTGTCTTTCGCCGCACTCGACCGGCTGTCGAAAGGCGGCATAATAGACCGCGCCGCCGAGCAGCGGCTTATCGACGACATGGTCGGCCTGCTGGCGATCAAGACGGCCGGCCTCGACATTCCGGTCGGCGCGTTGTCGGGCGGCAACCAGCAGAAGGTCGTCATCGCCAAATGGCTGATGCGCCAGCCGCGCATCATCCTGCTCAACGATCCGACGCGCGGCATCGATGTCGGCACCAAGCAGGAGCTGTATCAGCTGATGCGCAAGCTGGCGGACGCGGGGGCGGCAATCCTGTTCTATTCGACCGACTATGACGAGCTGATCGGCTGCTGCGACCGTGTGCTGGTGCTCTATGACGGGGCGGTCAAGCGCGAATTGGTGGGCGCCGAAATCACCGAACGGGCTCTGATATCAAGCGCGCTCAACATGCCTGGCGGGGATAGCCCGGTGAACCGGGGAGCGAACGCGTGAAAGGGATTTTGGCGTGAAGGATTGGCGCTACTGGTTGGCGGAGCAGCGCGGAACGCTGCTGGCGCTTGGCATCTTCATCGTCATGTTCGTCATCTACACCGCGAACCATCCGGCCGGCTTCACCGCCAATGTCGTGCAGACGGCGGCCAACAAGGGCGTGCTGCTGGCCTTCGTCGCCATGGCGCAGACGCTGGTGGTGATCACCGCGGGCATCGACCTTTCCGTCGGCATGATCTTCCTGTTGACCAACTGCCTGGCCTCGTGGCTGGTGGTGGGCACGCCGGTGCAGACGGCGCTTGGCGTGTTGGCGGTACTGGCCGTCGGACTGCTGTGCGGGGCGATCAACGGCGCCATCGTCATCTACGGGCGGCTGCAGCCGATCGTCGCCACGATCGCCACCGGCGCGGTCTATTATGGCATCGGGCTTCTACTGCGGCCGTTCCCGGGCGGATCGGTCAACGAGGATCTGGCTGACGCGCTGACGGGCCGTGTGTTTGACGTGGTGCCGGCCAGCATGGTTGTGCTCCTGGCCGTCGTGTTGGTGATCTGGGTGCCGTTCAGCCGTTCGGTGCTTGGCCGCGCGGCCTATGCGGCAGGGTCGTCGGAAATGGCGGCCTACATGTCAGGCGTGCCCATCCGGCGCGGCAAGTTCGCAGCCTATACGCTGGCGGGGCTGCTGGCCTCGATCGGCGGCCTGTTCCTGACGTTCTTCACCTATACGGGCGAAGCGGCCTATGCCAGCGGCAACTCCTACACGCTGTTTTCCATTGCCGCCGTGGTGCTGGGCGGCGTCTCGCTGTTCGGCGGCAAGGGGAGTGCCATTGGCGCGATCTTCGGCGCACTCGCCTTCCGCACCATCGGCGATCTGTTGTTCGTCTTCGATTTCGATCCGCTGTGGCAGCCGCTGTTCCAGGGCGTTATCCTGCTGATCGCCGTCAGCCTCGGCGCCTTCGCCCTGTTTCGAGTCCGCAACCGGCTGGAGTGGTTCCTGTGAGCGAGACGACATTGGGCGGCATTGCCGGCCGCATGCCGAAATTCATTCGCCGCGCCGACCCCGCGGTGTTGACGGCCTTTGCCTGCATCGTGGTCCTGCTCCTGCTGGGCAGTCTTTATTCGCGCAGCTTCCTGTCGCCTGAATATCTCTTGCAGCAGCTCAAGGTGGCCTCGTTTCTCGGCGTCATCGCCACCGGCATGATGCTGGTCATCCTGCTCGGCCAGATCGATCTGTCGGTGCCGTGGTCGGTGGCGGCGGGCGCGATGATGGCTTGCGCCGCTGCCGCGTATGGCCCGGCCGGCGTTGCGTTGGCCATTCCATTCGGCATCCTGTGCGGGGTGCTGATCGGCATCGTCAACGGCATCGGCGTCGCCTATCTGCGCATTCCCTCCATGATCATTACGCTCGCCACAAACGCCGTCGCGCAAGGGCTGATGGTGGTCTACACCGGCGGCTTCTCGCCCCAGGATTCGGCCACCGGCGCCATGCGCTACCTGGCCACCGGCTTTGCCATTCCGGGAGTTCCCAACGCGGTCATCATCTGGGCGCTGATCGGCGCCGCGATGGTGTTCGTTCTGACCCGCACCGGCTTTGGCCGCACCGTCTACGGCATCGGCAACCGCGAGCGTGCCGCCTACCTCTCCGGCATCGACACAAGGCGCGTGGTGATGATCGCCTTTGCCGTCTCCGGCGGGCTCTCCGCCTTCGGCGGGGTGCTGCTTGCCGGCTACGCCTCCAAGGCGGCGCAGTCGATGGGCGACGCCTATCTCCTGCCGTCGATCGCGGCCGTCGTGCTGGGCGGCACCTCGATCCTTGGCGGGCGCGGCTCCTATCTCGGCACTGTCGCCGGCGTCATCCTGATCACGCTCCTGCAATCCATACTGTCGGTCATGCAGATGCCGGAGGCGGGTAGGCAGATCATCTACGGCGTCGTCATCGTCGCCATGCTGCTGCTCTACGGCCGCGCGCCGGCAAGCCGCTGACAGTGGACGAAAAGGCTCAGCGGATGGCGGAGGCCGCCCCCGGCTCTGTACCCCCAGCCATTGTGGTTATGGGTGTCGCCGGATGCGGCAAATCGGTCGTCGGTGCAGCGCTGGCAACCGCGCTGGGCGCGGTCTTCATCGAGGGTGACCGTCTTCATCCCCCCGAGAACGTCGCCCGCATGGCAAGCGGTCAGCCGCTTACCGATCAACTGCGCGAAGGCTGGCTCGATGCAATCGGCGAGCGCATCGCAGCGTCGGCCGGTGAGGGGCGGGGCGTGGTCGCTGCCTGCTCGGCGTTGAAGCGAAGCTACCGCGAGCGCCTGCGTGGCATTTGCCGAGACATCGTCTTCCTCTATCTGGAGATCGATCCGGCCATGGCGAGGCTGCGGGTCGCCAGCCGCAAGGGCCATTTCATGCCGGCAAGCCTGGTCGACAGCCAATTCGCCATTCTCGAGCCACCGGCGGCGGATGAGCGGGCGCTGACGCTCGATGCGACGCGCCCGATCGCCGACCTCGTCGCCGAGGCGGTGCGCATGACGCGGCGGTTCTGAACCTTGATCGGCGCCATACCGGCATGCGACTTACGCCGGCAAGTGCGGCGCATGCGCAGGATCTAGATCTGCGACGTCAACTCGACCGGAAAATCATCATTGTCGGCATCGCGCATGGCGGCAAGGCTGCGGTTGTCCAGCACCTCGGCGATTGCCTGGCGCACCTCGAGCATCATGTGCCGGACCTGGCACGTCGCTTCGTCGCAATCCTCGCAGCGCTGATACTGCGTGCGGCTGGCGCATGGGATCGGCGCCAGCGGCCCGTCCAGCACACGCACCACATGGCCGATCTTGATCTCCGAGGCCGGGCGGGCGAGGCGATAGCCGCCTTCCTTGCCTTTGCGGCTCTGGACGAAGCCGGCATTGCGCAGCTCGCCCAGAATGGCATCGAGGAATTTTTTCGGGATGTTGTTGGCGACCGCGATGTCGTTGACGAAGGCCAATTGGCCAGCCGGCAAGCCGGACAGATGCACGAGGGCCTTGAGGCCGTATTTGCCTTTTTTAGTCAGCATGCCCGAGTCAACCCATGAAGCCCCAACAATCCGCATCTGGCGGCTGTTTGTGTGCAAATGATGACGGGGCTTGTGGAGCGCTGCCGTTTCGCGAACAAGCCGATTTGTCGGCACGTTAGGCGCAAACGCGTTGATTCTTCGTAACCTTTTGCGCGGCTGGCGTCGTATTTGCCATATTTTGCCGCAAACGGCGAAAGCCGGCAAAGCGCCGGCTTTCCTGATTTGCTTATCGTAACGTGCTATCGCGCCGCGAAAACCTTATCGGCTGCCATAGGCCTGGTCGAGCAGGCCGCCGGCGGCGAAATGCTCTTTCTGGATGTTGTCCCAGCCGCCGAAGACGTTTTCCACCGTCAGCAGGCGCACGTCCGGGAAGTCGGCCTTGTGTTTGGCGGCGACGGCCGTGTCGCGGGCGCGCAGGCCATTGTCAGCGGCGATGTCCTGCCCTTCGGGCGTATAGAGGAAATCGAGATAGCTTTTGGCCAGATCACGCGTGCCATGTTCGTCGGCGACCTTGTCGACGATCGCCACCGGGAATTCTGCCAGCAGGCTGACGGAAGGCGTGACCTGCTCGAATTTGTCGTCGCCATACTCCTTGCGGATGCCGCGGGTTTCGGATTCGAACGTGATCAGCACGTCACCGATCTCGCGCTGCACGAAAGTGGTGGTGGCTGCGCGCCCGCCCGTGTCGAAGATCGGCACGTTGTTGAACAACTTGGTGATGAATTCCTTCACCTTGGCGTCGTCGCCCTTGAAGGCCTCCTTGGCGTAGGCGGTCGCCGCCAGATAGGTGTAGCGCGCATTGCCCGAGGTTTTCGGGTTGGGGAAGATCACCTGCACGTCGTCGCGCACCAAGTCGTTCCAATCCTTGATGTGCTTGGGGTTGCCCGCCCGCACCAGGAAGGACGGCAGCGAATAGAAGGGCGAGGCGTTGTCGGGAAAATCCTTCTGCCAGTCGGCCGAGACGAGGCCCTTCTTGACCAGGAAGTCGATGTCGGTGACCTGGTTGAAGGTGACGACATCAGCGCCGAGCCCTTCGGCGATGGCGCGTGCCTGAGCCGAGGTGCCGGCATGCGACTGGTCGATGCTCACGCCCGGGTGCTTCTCGATGAATGCCTTGTTGACCTGGACGAACAGTTCGCGGCCGACGTCATAGGAGGCGTTGAGCAGCTTGTCGGCAGACCAGGCTTGGGAAGATGCGAGGAACAGGCCGGCGACGGTGGCGACGCCGAGGAGAAATCGCTTCATGAAATAAGGCTCCGCGTAGTGCTTAATCGCCCGACCATAGCCCTGCGCCACTGGCCCGACGAGGCACCTGCAATGGTTTCGCGGGTGCCGCCGTAAGAAAAAATGTCGTCAAGAGCGCTGTCATTAGAATTCTGTTCCTCCCAACGCTTCCTTACCCTTGCATTGCTGAGCCAGCATGCATGTACAATATGCATATACAAAGGGAGGCAACCATGCCCCGACATCGCCATTCAACAACGCGGCCGTCGAAGGAGGCGAAGCTGTTTCGCAATAACCGCAGCCAGGCGGTGCGCATTCCTGTCGAGTTCGAGCTCCCCGGCGAGAGGTCCTGATCAGCCGTGAAAGCGACCGCCTTGTCATTGAGCCGATCCGCAAAGCTGGGCTCGGCGCGTTGCTCGCCCAATGGGCAAACGAGCCGCCGCTCGGCCCCGAGGGCGATCTTCCCGAAATCAATGATGCGCCGGTCGAATCCGAGGACATTTTTTGATGCGGTTTATGCTGGACACCAACATCATCAGTGACATGATTCGAAATCCGGCTGGCAAAGCGGCCAATGCAGTGGAGCGCGAGGGAGACGACGCCATTTGCACAAGTATCGTGGTTGCCTCGGAATTGCGATATGGCTGTGCCAGGAAGGGATCAACCAAGCTGCTCAAAAAAGTCGAGCAATTGATGGCCGAGATTCCGGTCTTGCCGCTCGATGTGCCGGCGGATGCAGAGTATGGCGCCCTTCGTGCAGAACTGGAGGCCGCCGGCCAACCCATTGACCATACGACCTTTTTATTGCTGCGCACGCCTGCGCTGTGGGCATCACTTTGGTAACGGCCAATACGGGCGAGTTCATGCGAATCCGCAACCTCAAGATCGAGAACTGGCTGGAGTGGTGCTCGGTCTAATATCAAGCAGCCGGAAACAGCTTCCAGCGGCCCGGGCGGAACGCTACCCGGCTCTTCTGTGCCGCGGGGTGGTCGACGGGCAGCTCGATCT